>PBOB01000056.1 GCA_002724185.1 Acidiferrobacteraceae bacterium
CTCTGATAAAAGAACCGAAAGTGCTTCTACTTGATGAGCCTCTGGGTGCGCTCTACAAAAAACTACGAGAACAAATGCAGATTGAGCTTCGTCAACTACAGCAACAATTAGATATCACCTTTCTCTTTGTAACACATGATCAAGAAGAAGCGTTGACACTTTCAGATCGAATAGCGGTTATGTCGGAGGGTAAAGTTCTAGAAATTGCTGAGCCAAACGAACTCTATGAGTCACCTAATTCCCGCTTTGTGGCGGATTTTATCGGCACAATGAACTTCTTTAAAGGTCGAGTTACCTCTCAAAGTAACAACACGGTGTTAGCTGCGACTCAATTATTAGGTAACGTTGTTACTACGTGTCAGAATCAATTCTCTATCGGCGCCAAAGTATGGATAGCTATTCGACCTGAAAAGCTTATTCCACAATTTGATCCGCCTGGGCCTGACGAGCCTCACATCAAAGGTACGATGACCGCCTCAGCGTATTTAGGTGATCGAAGTCATTTTTATGTCCACATTGACGGCAAAGATGAGCCAGTTCTAGTAGCATTGCAAAATCTGGAACGCGCGACAAATGTTGTGCGATCTAATCAAGATGTTTGGTTACGATGGTCGGAGTCCGCAGCGATCGTATTGGAGCGAAATTAGTTTTAAGAGATACATTTCACCATACTCAGTTAAATCTCAACGTGCCTTTATTTAGATCATTTAGTCGAAGATTGATACTCACAATTCTTTTGCTACTTAGCCTGACCGTCATTACAGAGTATTTTGGGCGAAAATCGGACGCTTCGGAAGCATTTGGAGGCACACTAGCCCTATATAGAAAAACAAATCATCTGCACTCTGTTGATCAAGAGTTTCGCCTGTTCGGTATCGAAATTATTCGTTATAGCGCTAAATGTATTGCGAATGGCATTACTTGGAATTGCGGCCATAAGGCGCATGAGGCAATATCATTCATTCTTCAAAATATACAGCCTTATTGTCTGCCTGTGACTCAAACAGTGAGCTCTTTAGAATTATCAGAACTTTATGAATGCTTTATCCAAGATCGCAGCTTAAATGCAGAGCTAGTCAAGAATGGATGGGCTTTATCATCAACTGCAGTAAATTCTCCCTATCAGCTAGAAGAATTGCACGCACAACGAAATAAGGACGGAATTTTTCGCGGCGGGTTTGCTCCGCCCAATGAGTGGCGACCTCAATATACACCCATGCCTACTAATTGCGGAATCTGTGGCGAACGGCATAATAGCAAGCTTCGCACATATCAAAAACTCAAGAAAAATCGCTAGAATTATCATTCTATTACTACTTGCACCTAAAATAATGCAGCTGGTTAAGGCGAGTTATGTATGTTAGATAATCTAGCAATAAAGAACGGGGTAATCCCTAGCTCATTAGTAGAAGCTACTAAATCTATTTCCTCTGTGCTAGGTCGACAGACAGCATCCCATATCAGTCAATCTCAATTAGAACAATCAACAAAAACTTGTGACGGCTACTGATCGTAATCGGATTCCTCCTCATCAAGAATAGCCATTAACTCTAGAAAGTGGCGTTCAGAAAGACTTGGATAGGCGGCGGTTTCCTGAGCAGTCTTTTCTGCAATAATGTCTGGCAAAATCCTAAGTTCCTGTCCAGTCATATATGACTTCACCAATAGCTCAGCAGCCCTCTCAAAATAGTATAGGCGATCAAACGCTACACCTACCGAGTCTCCTACAGCCAAAACTCCGTGATTGCCCATTACCATGATCATTATGTCTGGATTCGCTAACAGCTCGGCGCAGCGCTCACCCTCCTCCTCAAAGGCCAGACCGCCGTAGCTTTCATCAATCACGATACGGTTGTAAAATCTAGCCGTTGTTTGGTTTATAGGCAATAATGCGCTATCTTGAAGACTCGCTAAAATAGTTGAATACGTAGGATGTGCGTGAAGTGCGCAACGAATATGTGGGCATTTGCGGTGCAGTGCTCCGTGAAGGCCCCAAGCTGTCGGATCAGGAGCATTCTCCTGCTCCATGGTAGTCGGATCATTGGGGTTCAGCAACAATAGATCACTTGCGCGAATTCTGCTAAAGTGACGCAAATTGGGATTGATTAAAAACCTTGTATCTGAATCGGTAACAGCTAAAGAGAAGTGGTTTGCAACACCTTCGTGGAATCCCAACCGAGCAGACCAGCGAAACGCGCAGGCTAGATCTCGCCGCTCTTTATAGTATTCCATCAAATTTGACTCTTTTTTCGGTAATTTACAGCCATTTGGTGCTCCTAAAAGCCTTTCTCGCGGGTACCGTAACAGATGCTGGAATTAGACTCAAACAAAAATATCGTCAGATAGGGCAACAATTGGCATTCAGGGATGCACAAAACGACCTAATTTCAGTATGATTCGGCATTCCGGATGATATGAGTTCGTCAAGCAATCACTAAATGTAAGAATTCTTAGAACTAACAGCATTTAAGAGGAAGAATCTTAATGCCTGATCGTACTGCGACCAACGGCCTAGAAGTCGACTCTCGACTTTTTGAAACCATTAATAACCGATTTCTGCCAGACACCGGAGTTGAAGTTGAGTCTTATTGGCGATCATTTTCAACAATCGTTGAGAGATTCACGCCCCGAAATCAACGTCTTTTAGAAAATCGCAATTTGATGCAACAACAGATCGACAAATGGCATGTTGACAATGCATCAAAATTTGATGTTTCCACTTACAAAGCATTCTTAAGAGAAATAGGTTACTTGGCTGACGAAAAGGCAGATTTTCATATTACGACGGAGAATGTTGATCAAGAGATCGCGTCCATCGCCGGGCCACAGTTGGTAGCTCCTTTGAACAATGCACGATATGCTCTTAACGCCGCCAATGCTCGTTGGGGTTCGCTCTACGATGCGCTGTATGGCACAGATGTCCTTAAAATTGAAACCGAAGTGAGGAATGATTCTAAAAGAGCTGAGATAAGACGCGCCTCTGTTATTAAGTATGCTGCTACCTTTCTTGATAAATCAGTTCCCCTTGTAAGTGGTAGCCATATTCAAGTTCGCGCATACCAGATTATCGATGGGAAATTAAGTGCGACACTAATGAAAGGCGGTGTAAGCACTTTTGTAGACCCAGACTGTCTTATTGGCTATAAGGGCACACCAACAGAACCATCGTTGATTCTCCTTAAGCATAATGGCTTACATATTGAAATTCATATAGATAAAGAACACCCAGTTGGGCAAGAGAATGAAGCTGGAGTCTGTGACATTGTTCTCGAATCCGCGATAACAACTATACAAGACTTAGAAGATTCTGTTGCGACAGTCGATGCAGAAGAGAAGCTTGATATATACGAGCATTGGTTTGGCCTGGTCAAAGGCACTTTAACTGCAAATTTCTCTAAGAATGGAGTCAATATCTGTCGTACTCTCAATCCTGATAGATGCTATAGCGCGCTGGATGGCAGAGAGCTTATCTTACCGGGCCGAGCAATTATGCTTATCCGTCACGTAGGACATTTGATGCAGAATCCGGCTGTTTTAGATCATCAGGGTGAAGAAGTATTTGAAGGCATCATGGACGCAATGATTGCGAGCTTAATATCTCTGCATGATATAAAAGGAAACGTCAAACACAGTAATTCAAAGACTGGATCGATATACGTGGTAAAACCAAAACTGCATGGCCCCGATGAAACAACATTCGCGGTAGAGTTATTTGCCGAGGTCGAAAAAAGTCTAGGCATGCCGAAAAATACAATCAAACTAGGGATTATGGATGAAGAGCGTCGTACCACAGTTAATCTGAAAGAATGTATACGCGCTGCATCAGATCGAGTTATTTTTATTAATACCGGATTCTTGGACAGAACAGGTGACGAAATTCATACCTCAATGGAAGCTGGGCCTATGGTTCGAAAAGCAGATATGAAAAATCAACGTTGGATTAAAGCTTACGAGCGCTGGAACGTTGATATCGGAATAAAATGCGGGCTGCCTGGCCGAGCTCAGATTGGCAAAGGCATGTGGGCGATGCCTGATGAAATGGCTACTATGATGGAAACAAAAATAGAACATCCTGCGTCTGGGGCAAATACCGCATGGGTCCCGTCGCCTACAGCAGCTACACTCCACGCAATGCACTACCATGAGATAAATGTCGCCGAACATCAGTTAAAACTACGCAACAGAAAGATGGCTTCTCTTGATGACATCCTGACAATACCAATAGAACGACAACCTAACTGGTCTATTGATGAGATTAACACTGAACTTGACAATAATTGTCAAGGTCTTTTGGGCTATGTTGTGAGATGGATTGATCAAGGCGTCGGTTGCTCCAAAGTGCCGGATATTAATAACATAGGGCTCATGGAAGATCGCGCAACATTAAGAATATCTAGTCAACACATTGCCAATTGGTTGCATCATAACGTCATTAGCAAAGAGCAAGTCATGGACTCTTTACGGAGAATGGCAAGAATAGTCGACCAGCAAAATACAGGTGATCCGAACTATATTAACATGTCTCCGAACTATGATGGCCTAGCATTTAAAGCCGCGCAAGATCTTATCTTTCTCGGTCGAAAAGTGGAAAATGGTTACACCGAACCAGTTCTCCATTCAGCTCGCTTAAAATTGAAATCGGATTAGACGTGTCCCAGTACTCACAAATCTCGTAGTCAGATATTGGCTAGTCTTGGATTCACATTAGCTCACGGCTGGTGATGCCTTCGGAGCATCAGTTTAAAAACTGCTAGAGTGACAAGTGGCCCTCCCGCCATTGCTAGACAAGCCATTGTCCAAGCTGTCTGAGATCCTTGCCCTCCCGACAAATCAAGAACCAAACCAATCACTAACGGCCCTAAAATACCACCAGAAAAACCAATTACAGAATGCACCGCGAGTGTCACCCCGAGCGCACCATCAGGTGCAGCATTAACTGTACCTGCGGTCAGTGCTGCAGAGTCTGCCATGAGTAGCCCTGAATACAGTGCTACGACCATGAGAAAAATCGGAAAATTGATATCAAGAAGAAATCCGAGACTTGCGCCTATGGCAAATGAAAAAAGCACAACAAATTGAAAAAATACTTTCCTGCTCCTTAAGTAGGCGATTTTCGCGCCAATAATACTTGTCGCTACCCCTAAGAAACTAAATCCCGCAACTATAGTTCCTAGCTGTACTCTTGTTGCCGTTGATTCACTCGCCATTACTGAGAAAACTAGTAACGCGATAACCCACGCCCTAAACGCAAATAGTTCAAAAGTGTGTCCTGCATAGGCAACTATGTATGCAAGCGCTAGTTGGTTCTTGAATACCGGCCGAAAATCAAAAAATCGCCTTCTGGATGCCTCTATTTTTACGTTGGGAACAAGAGTAAGTATGATGAATAGGCTAATCGCTTGTAGCAAACCGGCAACCACAAAGATATCATTCCATATCATATACTCAGCCAGCCATCCAGTTATAAAGAACGATAAGCCAGTACCGACCCCAACAGTGCCAAGATACCATGGTATCACCCTCTCTCTGTGGTCAACATCCACCCTATCATTAATGATCTGCAATCCAGGCATGTATGTCCCGGCGACTGAGATGCCGCTCAAGAAACGAAAAAATAGAGCACTCCAGAAGCCGTCAGCATAAAACGCAAAACCGAAAGACCCTACTACACCCAGCAAAATACCGACAATGAAGACTTTTTTTGCGTCAATTACATCAGTCATACTAACCAGAATTGGAACCGCAACAACATACCCGGCCATAATGATGCCACCAATCCAACCAGCTTCCGTATTAGTCAACGACCATAGAGTAACAAATTCCGGTAACAGCACAGCAAAATTAGCAAAACTAGCCAATACGAGCACGTGAGCAATTATTAGAATGAAAGTCAGGCGCAAAAAATAATCCCCCATGGCTCAGAAATGTATCGTTGCGTTACCTCATGAGCAACAGATGAAGAGCTCAGTCTACTTTACTTAGGAGTTCTTCCATATTCCTTCACGCGTAAGGTCATCCTGGGTAGCGCGAATGCTCTCATGCAGTACTTCAACCATAGTGTCTATTTCCGAGCGAGTCATAATAAGTGGCGGAGATAAGACATTCAAATGAGCAATTGGCCTCACAATTAGCCCTCGCTCCTGGCAGTGAGTAGCTATCCGATTACCAATTTCAGCTTCGTCTGGAAGGAGCGATTTGGTTTCTTTGTCTGCAACATTTTCGATGCACATCATGAAATGACTACCTCGAACATCGCCCACAATCGGATACTCAAGCAGGGTCGATAGTTGGCTCTCAAGATAGGGGCCAATCTCACGGACATGGTTACAAATAGCTTCGCGCTCCATTATCTCTATGTTCTTCAATCCTGCTGCACAAGATATAGGATGCCCCGAATAGGTAAAACCATGGGTAAACATGCCACCCTCCACCTGGGGAACACTAATAACATCATAGATTGACTCAGACAAGATAGTGGCTGACAACGGAACATAACCGGAAGATATTCCTTTGGCGCACGTAATAATATCAGGAGTAAAACCGAAGACCGATTTTGATGAAAAAAACTCTCCCAGCCGCCCAAATCCCGTCACTACTTCATCAGAAATATATAAAACATCATATTCTGAACATACATCTCGCGTCCGTTTGTGGTAGCCGGGTGGCGGAACTATAACTCCACCAGCGCCCATGATCGGTTCCGCTATAAAACAGGCAACATTGTCAGGACCCAGTTCTAAAATCTTATTCTCTAAGTCTTTTACCTTTTCGTCACAAAACTCATCTATAGTCATACCTTGAGGTCGACGATATGGATTAGGTGCAGGAATATAATGGACGAGACCAGGCGCTAAATCGAATCCCTGATGATCAAACTCAACACCGGTAAGCGTCATGGCAAGATAAGTGCTGCCATGGTATCCATCAACCCTAGATATAATCTTTTTCTTTTTTGGTTTGCCCAATCGATTGAAATAGTAGTGCACGATCCTAATAGCTGTATCGTTCGCCATAGAACCGCCAGTTCCGTAGAATATATGGCGAAGAGTTTCTGGGGCAAGCTCTGCTAGTTTTGCAGCAAGCTCTGCTGCTGGTGGCGTAGTTATATGATTAAACGTGGAGTAGTATGGTATCCTCCTTGCCTGTTCAGCGATTGCATCTGCCATTTCGTCATTTGCGTAACCGATATTCACACACCACAAACCACCAATACCATCAATATACTTTTTTCCCTCAGAATCAATAACGTAGGCTCCCTCTGACTCTGCCATTACTAACGAACCTTCCTGCTTAAATGTTGAAAAATCTGTCCATGGATGGATAAAATGATCTAAATCTTGGCGCCAAAGCGCTTCTGTGTCGTAATTATTATTAGTTGGCATAAGTCAATCCTCCCCGCCTTTCATTGTAAAGGCAGCTTTCCCCAGCTCAAACAATCTACTAAACGTCGCAACATAGCGTTGCACTTTTCCAGCTGCTTTAGGCTAACATATTCATTAGGTCTATGAGCTTCTGAAATACTGCCAGGCCCACATACAACGCACGGAATGCCTACTCGCCTATTAAATAATCCTGCTTCAGATCCAAAACTAATTTGGTGGGGATGATCTTCTTCTTTAACGAGCGATTGAACAAAGTCAATTACGGGCGAATCTAGCGCCGTATAAAGACCAGGATAGTCGGACAATGGCTCTATACTAATCCTGCAGCTGGGCTGTACCGCTTTCATCTTTGGCTCTAATTCTATACGAGCATACTTGTCGAATCTCGCCACTATTTGCTCTATATCATCAGTAGGAAGATGTCGAATCTCGAAATTAAATGAACACCTATCCGGCACAATATTTAGCGCTGTCCCACCCCGAATTGTTCCGACATGGATTGTGCTGTGTGGCACAGTATATCCATCATCGAACGGCCCATTTTCTTGAATCTCTAGCTGCTGTGAGCGAAGAAAGGAGATCAATTGAGTCGCAATTTCTATAGCATTAACGCCTTCATTTGGATACGCTGAATGTGCGCTGAAACCATCGATCTTTACACTCATTGCACGCTTACCCTTATGAGCGTTGATAATTTTCATATTCGTAGGTTCACCTATGATTCCGAAGGATGGCAAAGTCGGCATCTCTGCCATAAAGTCAATCAGCTTGCGCACGCCAAGACAGCCCACCTCTTCATCGTAAGAAAGTGCGATATTAATTGGCTTCGAAAGCTCGGCATCAACCATGGTTGGAACCCATGCTAAAACGCAGGCAATAAAGCCCTTCATATCAGCTGTTCCACGTCCATACAAACGATCTTGCTCTTGCTTAAGAACGAATGGATCACTCAACCACGCCTGACCGTCTACAGGCACAACATCAGTGTGTCCCGATAACATCACCCCACCCGTATCCGATTCACTGATAGTAGCGTATAAATTAGCCTTTCTATTTTCATTATCCTCCACAAGGACGCTTTTAATTCCATATTGACGAAGATAGTCTTCAACATATCCAATGAAATCTAGATTTGACTCTCGACTTGTCGTATCGAACGCAACTAGATCTTTCAGAATTGTTGCTATGGTGGAAATATCTGGCATTAATTAACCACAACTGACTATATTATTGGGAGAAAAAGTCTCGCTTATCATAGATCGCCAGGCACCCCATATGTAGGTGCATTCTGTGGATCTAACGCTCGTGTTAAATAATCATTCATCTGTGGTAGATATTTCTGCCAACATTGGCGAAGCTGTGCTACTGGGCAGTCTGACCAATCCACTCTTAAGTCGACAAGCGGCCACGAACAGGTATGCGACACTAGCAATGCAGCAGAGTGAGTTGGTCCAACTTCACCGCCAGCCTTTATTCCTTCCTCTAAGGCGGACAACAAGCGTTCTGCCAAATGTTGGTTATACGTTGATTGGAAATCGTCGACCATGGCACCTGTTACATCAGGCACGCTCAATAAATTTCCCGCAGCAATGCAATACTCACCTTGCGATACCTTATTAACTCCCAATATTTCTGAACCAGTAAAGTGAGCAGTTCTCCCATTATTGTCAACAACCGCTACCTGGCGGTACTTCGCATGTGGACGATTCTCCATAACTCGAGTGATAGCATCACCCGCATTTAAACCAGCTTCTAGTGCCGAGAGCACATCTTCACCAATGCTTGGATCCGTCACATTCTGGCTAGTTACTGCTCCAACGCCGGCGCGAACCCATGGACAACGACTACCGACGCAAATACTGGACGTTGTTATTGCAACGCCATTCATTCCGGTTTCCTTACAGTATCCAACAATAGAAAAAGTCATAGTTAATTTGCCACCAATGTGCAATCTCGCAGTGTGTCTGACATTATTTCCCCCACCCTACTATGCTAATTTGCGGGCTAAATATTGTGTAAATTCATGGACTTCACGCTCTAACCAACTCAACGGCCCTGCTATTGATACAGGCGCTTTGGCATTCTCAAATATACTTTCTACTAATAGACGATCTTCTTCCTGCGTCTTATCTAACAATTGTTTAAATTCATCCACCAGAGTACGCTCGTTTTCCGCGTATTGAATAACTTCGGGGGCCAGTGCTGCTCCATATCTCATACGAACCTTGCCGACACCGTCAGGCTGTAATGATAGATACCACAGGTGGTCCGGTGCTAATACATACATATGACTCGGAAATACAGTAGGCATAACCGAAGTACGACGCGAAGGACCTATCAATCGTTGATTCATTGGATGCGCAATCCCAAACGCCATGTCATTTGGCTTTAAAAAACACTGGTATGTGAACCACTCAGAAGCACCATCTGAATCAAAAATTGTCTGCTCTATCGGAAAATTTCGGCCAACAGTAGAACGATGTGCGACTGGTAGATGATACCCTTCCATAAAATTTTGGCACAATATTTTCCAATTTGTATTCCACTCCCAATCTTCGACAAAAACTGTCACATAATGCTCCATTTCATAAGGCTGTACTATAGCCTCTAGCTGCTCCAAACGATCTGCCACCGAAGTGATTTCGTCCATCAATGAAACGTAAATCCAACCATGCCAAATCTCACACCTAAGCACTCGAAGTGATAGCTCCTCTTTATCAAAATTCTTACTGCATGTCATGTGGGGTGCGCCAACAAGACTTCCCTCAAGACTATATGTCCATCCATGATAAGGACATGAAAATTGGCGCGTGTTCCCATGACCCTCTGCGACTGTCATCATTCTATGCCTACAAATATTTGACATCGCTCTGATTGAGCCGTCTGCTGATCGAACCACTATTATGGGCTGATCGCCAATTTTGAAAGTCACAAAATCACCAATATTTGGTATATCGTCTTCCCTGCCAATACATGACCATTCCTTGTAAAAGATTTGTTCCAATTCAGCAGTGGCAAGCTCTTCAGATAAGAACATGTCAGGCGATAACCCAAGAGTACGCTCACTCGGATTGCTAGCTAGAGATGCTAGTTCATCCGTTATTTCTTTCAGATTGTTATTCTTGACCTTCAGCATAACTCTAGAACAAATTTACTCAGCTGGAATTACTGCTGTAACTTCAATCTCTAATAGCCATTCAGGCCGAGCCAGTGCTGATACCACGATACCTGTTGAACAAGGATGGACTCCTTTCAACCATTTACCCATCTCTTGGTATACCACGTCGCGATTACGAATGTCTGTCAGATAAACTACTATACGGCACACATGATCCATACAACTTCCACACTCCTCAAGCAGCATGTCGATATTCCTCATCGTCACTTTAGTCTGAAGCTTAGGATCACCCACATGGAGAGATTCCCTGCTATCCAGATCCTGAGACACTTGGCCTCGAACGAAAATCATCTTGCCTTCAGCAATAACAGCCTGAGAGAGATCATTATCTAGATTTTGCTCAGGATACGTTTCTCGCGTATTGAATTTGCGAATTCGAGTATGTGTCATATTTAACCCTCAAAATTAAAACTACTGTCTATAATGAAGAGTAGTTTCGCAACATTTTAGCCTAAGTATATCTTTCCCAAGAGTACTCCAACTCCTCAAGTGGTAACGAGCTTGACCTACCTATCAGCTCATATGATCTAGCACGATAGATCAACGGCATACCTGGACCATTTACCTGTAGACTTGCTATCTCACCTACAAAAATAAAATGTGTCCCGTGTTGTAATTCATTCCTCACGTAGCAGTCAAGATTAACTAAAGCATTAACCATTTGGGGTGCCCCAGTTACTCCATTATTCCAGCTAGTGCACAAGAACGGATCATTTCCCGATTCTGCGAGTCTACCGCCGAAAGCATCCGAAACATAAGCCTGATCAGATTTCAGAACATTAACACAAATGGTTTTATTTTCCCGAATAGTGTGGCAAACATCGCTATCGCGATTAACGCATACTAGTACTGAAGGTGGGTCTGCTGAGACCGAACACATGCTGCTGACGGTAAGACCTCTTTTACCAGCTACTCCATCGGTCGTAACAACCGACACCGTGGCGGCAATCTGGCTTAATGCCTCTCGAAAATCATCCCCTGATACCTGATTTGAGCTCATCGGATCTCCTAGCTGCGCATCATTTAGGATTGAGGTTTTTTGCTGCTGCTAAATAGCTGGCCTACGCTGCTATCGGTCGCAATGCTATCAGTCCAGACTGTGTCAGATAGCTGGGCTGCTTTATGAGCATGGCTTAACGACTCGTTCCAGTCAAAATTCCTATAAACAGCTGCTAGATGTGCAAATGGTGGCGCCTGTGCAAAAAGTTGGAAGGTAAGCCTATGGCCTGCGTAGTCGGAGTTTAGGAGGTCCCTGGCAAATGCAAGTAACTTCCGACGGTCTTCAGCAACCCAATCGTCGTTGATAGAATAGAACTTCTCCATCCATTTCCCGATCTCAGGATGGCGAAAACTTGCTACATCAGGTGTCACACAAATCTGCCCACCACATAGCTCTCGCGCAATGTGCACCATATTTGGTAATTGCGAGCACGCATGTACCCTACCCGCATACAACAAAGACTGGTTTGGCATTAATAATCCACGTGGGCTGCGCTCAGCCGAGGAGATTGAAGCTGTTAGATGTGCGTTGATGCCTTCTCTATAAACAGCCAGTTGTGCTAATTTTTCCTGAACCGCTGGCTGTTTATCTAGGCCTGTCTGTCGTACATTAAACAATGCCGCTCCGATCATTAGATCAGACATCCGTAAAATCCGCTGAACAAATGCAAAAGCACTATATCTATGAAGTGTTGATCGAATAAATGTTGCCGCTCGGGTATGTCGATAAAATAAGACGTTCTCCCAAGGGATTAACACGTTATCAAAAATAACCAGAGCATCTACTTCATCAAACCGGTTTGCAAGAGGATAATCTTCCGTTGAGCCACGCCCGACAAACCCTGTACGGCAAATCATTCTGATTCCAGGGGAGCCAAGCTCGCAAATAAAACCCACGGCATAATCTGACAGTTCTGAATTACCCCAATTAGCAATAGTTGGCTTAGTGAATGCCTGATTAGAATAGGGTGCAGCTGTCTCATACTTCGCACCTCTAACAATGATTCCTTTATCTGTCTCTTTTACTACATGCAAGAGCATGTCAGGATCTTGCTCTTGGGGTGATTTTGAGCGGTCTCCCTTTGGGTCAGTATTTGCAGAAACATGAAATATGTCTCCGCGAATTACTTTATCGATATGATTTTCAATGTTCTTTGAAAATTGTGGGTCGACATCATCTAAGACATCATGCCCATCATAGAGCGACCACATCTCGCCAACTGTTTCATCGCCTACTCGAGTTACAACTCCTCCGATATCAGTCATTATCTCATCAGTTGCGAGCCTCTTATCATGCCAATCCTGCTGTGTTCTAGGCAACTTTAAACCTATAGCAAATTGCTCACCGCCATCCTCATAGACCATGCAATCACGCGTTTGAGGATCAGTTTGCATATCATAGATTCGGGCTCTAACATCAATAATCGGCTTAAACATAGGGTGTTTCGTGATATCGTCAACCCTTTCTCCATCAATCCAAACCTCTCGACCATCTCGTATTGATTCGCGATATTCATCACCTGTTCGAATCATAATGTTCTCCTAATCAAGTCATTTCGCTCTTTTGAATACTGAAGAAAGATGACGCCCGGTAATTTTCGGGCAACTCAATAAACGAGAGAGACGTTCTAGCAGATCTAACGCCCTCTCCCCGAACAATCACTCCTTCGAATTCGTTTGGAACAGGGGATGGTGATAAAGGATATGCATCAGCAGCACTATACACACTTATCAGAAGTCCCCTCCTCTTATTGCTAACATTTTGCTCGGATGCATGCAGTAGACTAGTGTGCATTAGGATGGCGCTTCCTGCATTACCGGTTACGCATTTAGCGCGAGCCTCGCAATCAATGCGCGTTTGATCATCTACCTTTCCTGTAAAAGTGTCGCCTTGCCACAAACTTTTCTGCCCTTCACGATGCGAACCAGGCACCACCATAACTACTCCGTCGTCTTCTCCCATGTCATCTAGAAGTAGAAGTATCGTAACTAGATCATCATTAGTGTGGGGGGTATAACTGAAATCCTGATGGTAGTCTACCGCAAACCTGTTACTTGGCAGTTTAAGATTAATCTTCGAATGATGAAACTTAATATTCGGCCCAATCACCTCAACTGCTAAATTAGCTAAAACTCCATTAAGAACAATATTACGATAATTAGTCGAAATGCACTGCGGATTATCAACTCTCCTCAGCGCTGGACTAGCAGGATTATGAGATGGAGCAACATCAAAACGTGCTCGACCATCAATAGTCTCTCCCCAAGAGCACTGGTGCTGGATGCTCTCTGTTATCCAACCATCTAGCTCACGACGCAATACAGCTAAGCTCTCGTCTGGCAATGCATCTTGCACAAGAAGAAATCCATTCCTTCGGTAATCACGCACAGATTGTTCTGACAGCATTTAGCCTCCAATCATAAGGAATACTAGCTTTTTCTCTAGTATTATTGCGAAACATAGAAATATAAAATATTATTTATATAATTTACCTATTTATTATTTCTATGCAATATACTCTTAAGCAATTACGTTACTTCGTCGCTGTCGCGGAGCATGGAAGCATCTCTGTTGCCTCGAAAAACTTACACATCTCGCAACCCGCATTATCTGCAGCCATTTCCCAACTAGAGAGTGTCATAGGATTACCTCTACTAATACGACACCATGCGAGAGGTGTTTCCATCACGCCAGCCGGAAGACAGTTCCTGTCTCAAGTAAGAGGGCTCTTGAGTCACGCAGAAGAAATTCAGCATGCTGGCAAAGACCTAGGAACATCTGTATCTGGGACACTTATTGTTGGCTGTTTTACCACGCTCGCGCCCTTTTTTATACCACAACTTTTGCGTACGCTCGAGCAAGCACATCCAGCATTATCGATAGAGCTTGCGGAAGGAGCGCTTGATCACGTACAACATCAGCTGATCATGGGTAAATCAGAATTAGCGCTCGTTTATCACATAGATCTTGATCCTCGACTATCAAGCAAGCCATTAACTACGGTTATTCCACATGCAGTACTCCCTGTAAAGCATCAACTCTCATCGCATTCAAGTGTTCCACTGCCTGCATTGGCAACCGAGCCAATGATTCTTCTTGACCTACCTCATAGTCGTGACTACTTCTATACGCTATTTCGAGATCTTGGTATTGAGCCAAATATTCGTTATCGCACACAATCATTCGAACTCGTAAGGGGGCTCGTGGGTCAGGGCCACGGCTATAGTGTACTTAATCTAAAACCCACGTCTAATGAGACGTACGATGGAGGACAGGTAAGATACATTCCAATAGAAAACCCAACAAGGGATTTAGTAATAGCATTAGCACACACAAAAGCTATTACTTTAACGCGCAGAGCAACTGCATTTATCGATACCTGCGAAGAATTTTTTAGCACATTATGAATTTGCCGTTGTATATGCAATTAGCTTAAGGAATTCATTGATTCATGAGCAGCACGATAACCTGTCAGCATGGCTCCATGGCACGTACAAAAATGCGAAGTAGATGTTGCCTCCCCTGCAAAATAGATTTTATCTGCCACTGGCTTGGCAAGCCGGCTTCTTTGACCAAAGTTTCCAGGTGTTGCAGCTGAATAGGCACCAAGCGAAAGTGGATCTCCTCGCCAAGCTGACTGTCGATCGCCAGTTACACACTGTAAAATGTTCGCTCCAAAGACGCTTGATAATTGTTGGCCGACTGCATCAACACTAGCCGCAGGCCCAGCCTTCTCTAGCCAGTCAGCATATCTGCCGGCTACAAGCCCGACAACACAATCAAATCCATAGGGCCGAATGCTCAAAGACATAGGTAAATCCGTTTGGGACGATGCGAGGACACGCTCAGGAACATCTACGTCAAACGAGCGCGGTCTAACAGAGAGGCGAATACGGTTATAGTTTCCCATGGGGAGCGCCTCAATAGCCTCACTTTTAAGAATCGGTAGTTCAGGTGTAAAGCGAATATGCCTACTCCCAAGCACGCCTGTTGAAACAGTTAATATTACACACTTAGCAGCTATATTACCCTTTGAAGTTTCAATGCGGACACCACTTCCCGACCAATCAACACTTCTGACCTTAGTATTAAGATTTACGGGTACATCATTAGCCCACTTATTTACAAGCGCACCATACCCATCGACAACAGGCCAATTCTCGTTAGTATCCTCGTACTCTACGATATCACCAATAGATACTTTATCAACATCGACAGATGTATTAAGAGCTGTAAAATAATCTGCCACGCTGCTCCACTCCCTGGTTGCGTCAAGCGCATCGTACACAGAGATATCTTTACCTTCCATCCATATCTTTCGGATACAACGATCATCCATAAGAAGTGCTTCCGTTAGCGTATCAGACATTTCCATAGAAAGTGCCTCACGATTTCGGAACAACTGTGTTGAACCGTAGCCCGTTCTTTTTTCGTAGCGAATTCCTAATTCATCAGCGATTGAAACGAATGGATTTATACTGGCGGAGTGCATCCAATGACATCCGAGATCAAATGGCGTGCCGTCTGCCATTAACTCGGTAAATGCTCTACCTCCTACGCGATTATTTGCCTCAATTAATAAGTAGGCCACTCCATTGCTTTGGAGATATTTTGCTGCAGCAATCCCAGCTGCTCCAGCTCCGATTACAACAATATCTGTATTCATATGTAAATGATTTAGTACACCCGGTATACCAAACTTGCACTCTATTCTATTAGTAACTGACACTTTGCATAAAGCATCAAAATAACATAATCGTTATCATTGATAACGCATCTCCCTCTAGCGCCTTAGACCTAAATTAACTACACAAGCTATAATGCTAATTAATCTCTGCTTCATAGATCATAACGACACGCAAGAAATTAATAAACGATGGTAATCACTACTCGCCAGCTGAGTAAATCCTACGGCAAAGTCTCAGCACTTAACTGTGTGGAGCTTGAAGTTCCCCAAGGATCAATTTATGGAGTTCTCGGCTCAAATGGTGCTGGGAAAACTACGCTTATTCGTATGCTGGTAG
The DNA here is from genome assembly GCA_002724185.1 of Acidiferrobacteraceae bacterium. GTDB lineage: Bacteria > Pseudomonadota > Gammaproteobacteria > Arenicellales > UBA868 > CAJXWH01. Next base: position 16,585 of record PBOB01000056.1, read on the forward strand.
GGTTGTTGCGACCCAGCTTTGGTAGTGTCGAGGTGTTGGGATTGAATCCAATACGCGAACGATATGAACTTCGAAAGCGTATTGGTTACATGCCACAATCTACAGCACTTTATGAGAATCTCAGCGTCAGAGATAATATTGTATTTATTGGAAAAGCACACCTTATTCCGAATCTTAGAGAAAAAGTTGATCAGATTATTGAATTTGTAGGCCTCACAACAAGGGCACGAGATCCTGTAAATAATTTATCTGGCGGTATGAAGAAAAGAGTCTCGTTAGGTTGCGCCCTTATCAATGATCCAGAAATATTCTTTCTCGACGAGCCAACAGCATCAGTTGATCCGCACTTAAAGCGAAAATCCTGGGATTTATTTAGGAAGCTTGCAGCTAACGGGGCAACACTACTCATTTCCACTCATTTAATGGATGAGGCTCTGCTGTGCGACAAATTAGCGATTATGAGCAAAGGAGAAATAGTGCTGGTTGAAAAACCTCAAACTATTTTGCAACAGGGAGTTTTGAGTATCTCTATGACCAAGAAGAATCAAATATTCACTGAACTAGTTTCAGCGAATCCAAAGGCGGTTGCTGCAAAACTACATGACTATGGCCTGGCAACTGAAATTCAGTCAGTGCAGATAGGCCACCCTAACCTTGAGGATATCGTACTTCAGATTATCGATAGCCAAAATAGATGAAAAAGAGCCTATTTATCGGACAACGTGTTTTATCGGAACTGCTACGAGATAAAAGACTATTTGTGTTATCTATTATCGCACCGCTCTTCTTGATTTTCCTATTAAAAATTTTTATAGATAGCATGCCTCAGTCTTTTCCTGCTGCTCGTTACGCAGTACCTTTTGGGGCATTTATCGTTCATTTTCTTAGCTTTCTATTATGCGCTATCGTACTGGTTGAAGAGAGAGCCACGGGCACCCTCGAAAGAATGTTTGTGGCTGGATTCTCTCGCATATCAATTGTTGTAGGTTATTTGCTCGGATATCTAATCCTGACAACAATTCAAGCAATAGTGGTACTAACCGAAACTATGTGGTTAATTGGGCTCAATTACTCAATCCACACAGTAGTTCTATTTTTTCTCACTATCTGGATGCTTGCAATGGTATCTGTAATGCTTGGCATTTTTGCATCGACATTCGCAAGAAACACAAGTCACATCTTGCCTTTTATTCCTTTGGTAGTACTGCCATCTTTGTTTTTATCAGGATTATTAGTTAACCCAGAACAACTCCCAAAGTGGGCTGAACTGGTTGGCATGCTGCTTCCATTTCGTTACGCCAATGATATTATTCGTGAGCTACTAACCGGTAACAGTGATGCTACAGCAATATATATGAACTTCGTCGTGCTTATTGGCTATGGAGTCGGCCTCATGATTCTTGCATCTCGAACTCTACGCGAAACCGACTAACAATCCGCCCTACAATATTGACCGCCCATCGGCTTGATTATCAGTAAGAGTTTCTGATTTAGCACCGAAAAGTAAGCCTGCCGTATATTGGGTTTCTTCAATGATCGGCAGGTGACTGGCTTTTGGCACTAGATGTTCATCGGCGTGCCCCCAGATAGCTTTTAATGCTTTACTAGATTTTCGCGCAAAACGAAAAGTCTCCTCACCGTAAATGATATCAACAGAGAAATTAAGATCTGAGTAGCGATCGGGATTGGGCAAATCGGTCATCATCCTTAAGTAGCGATATGCAGAATCATGATCAATATCTTTCAAAGACTTCGTCATATCTACCTTACTCGATCGATTCAATCTAGAAATAAGATTTGCAGTAATACGACCTACCCCGGTCTCCATAGAAGCGCGATAGGCACCCTCACCAAATTTACCCATCGCAAATATCTTCAAATACATTGGGAAAAATATAAGAGGGTCGATGATTACTAATCTTGAAGTCGAAATAATCTTTCGGTGTAGCATCTCAAGCGCAAAAACAGCGCCTAGGCAACTTCCTATGACAACGGGTGGCTGGACTATGGAGCAGTCCTGCAAAACTCTACCGGTTTCTTCAATAACACAATCAATAGTCCATTCACCTGGTGGAGGTACACCGCCGCAGCCTGGAAAATCAGGACATTGAAGCTTCACATCCGTTGGTATAAATGGCTCAAGTGGCGCAAACGTCTTATGGTCTGCGCCCCACCCATGCAGGCAGAGGTAGTCTATAGCCCCCTTACCATAGGTTGCTATATTGCCAACCGAATAAGATGTCATGGCTCAGAGTTTCGCGCCGGTGTATCAGAAACAGACTCCAGATTTGCATCGGTAGTTCTTGCGGCCCGGTCTAAAACCTCGTCCGCTTCGTGTATTACCCTATTCTTCCACATCATCGTCCCATAACGTATACCAATATAGGAGGCCAGCGATGTATACAAAACAGAAGTTATAGCTATGGGATACAAAACAGTCATTGGAGTGCTAATCTTAAGTTTAACTGCCGCCGCAGCCCAAGATATTAATACAGCGGCAACAGAAAAACTGGCAAGCTGCAACTGGTCTGTGCTCAAAGAAATTATTTTAACTGACTCCATGACCAAGACAAGAACAGGAGTCCATGTTAAGTTTGCCAACAACAACCAACTGAGTAAAAGCACAAAGGCATTACTTCCCAATGCAGGGAATATACTCTTGCCGTATCCCTCAACCGCATCTTTAGTAGATTGGTAACTAACCGTCATCAAACGGCCAATGCCATTGTAAACCCTCCACTGAGTTCCTGATGACTGGATACGTCGCGCAATCTCAAAGTCGTCTAGGCTGTTTGCTCTCAAACTTTCGTATCCACCGATTTCATCATAAGCCGTCCGACGTAACATCAAAAACTGTCCAAAACCTACAGCAAATATGCGGGTCCTGGTTTGATACGCCAGCCAAAGTGGCACCCAACTTGCTATTACCCAACGCGTGAATGACCACACACAGCGATCAAAAAGATTTGTACTTTCCCGCTGAGGGAAGATTGTGATAAAGCCAAGATTACGTTTCACTAATTCGGCGAGAGCATCATTAGTAAGCGTTGAGTCGACTGTTGTATCGGCATCACAATAGAGCAAGACCTCGCCCTCAGATGCCTCATAAAGCTGATGGCATGCCCAATTTTTTCCAGTCCAACCTTCTGGTAAAGGCTTGCCCTGAATGACTGATATGTTTGGATGGCGTGCCATATACTGCGTGAGAATATTTCCAGTATCGTCGTCAGACTCATCATCCAATACGATGATCTCAAAATTACTATACGTCTGCTTCAAAAACGAGTCGAGGCACTTACCAATATTGTCTTGCTCATTTCGGCAAGGAATAAGTATCGATATCAAAAACCGGGACGTATCGTTCAATTCGCTTCGAGGTAATCGACTTAAGGAATTCCTGTTGAGCGCAGAGTTAACAGCGAAAAACACTGCGCACAAAAAAGCTATTAGTAGCAAAAATGTCAGAAAATTTCCGGAAAAATTAATCAATTAGAGCGCCGCCTTTTAGTTTTTTTATCGCAGTGATATACATGAGAATCAGAGCCAAAGAATACCGTAATTCAACCATTTGTTTAAGAGCTTAAGTTGTGTAACTCGGAAACCATAACTGGCTGACCAAACATTATCTAACAAAACATATAGAGAATAGTCAACATAATAGTCAGATATTGTACTTTTAGAATACAGCGCTGGGCAAACGATTATGCTAAGTTCAATCCTCTTCGCCGTCCCCAGCTAATGTGGCAACGCCTGCTCTTTGGCTTAGCAAGCTTCCCGCCCTACCAAATTTATCAGCACCAAATCGATCTTTTATCGCGTCAGATACCTGATTCAGTCTATTTCTTCGATAATAAAGCCCAGTAACGAATATTGATGCCTGCGCAGCACTTCCATCGATTAGATTACTGCAAGTCACTCCTACAAGTCGGATAGGTTCTCTAGGCCCCCTACTGATAAATAGTTCCCATGCAGCAGCAGCGATACCAACGCCATCACTCGTTGGCTCTGGAAGCCGCATTTGCCGTGTTCGAACAGGATAATTTAGATCACCGCAAGTATCATACTTAGCCAGCTTCCACTTAACGGCAACTGTTGACGCGAAAAGATCATCACAGCGTAACTTTCTCGCTATGGTCTCTGCATGCGAACGGATCACCGACTGAATTACTTCCAGATCGTCTACATTTTTCTCAAACGTATTTTCTTCGCCATATGATGCACGTACTCTATATGGATCAACCTCGCGTAAATCTTCCCCACGGGCCAGCTCACCTATCTCGATTCCCCACTGACCAAGTAATTTGTAAAGCAAAGAGTTATTTGATTTAGCAAGATCAGCTACCTGATAAAAACCTAAATCATGAAGTTTCTTTTCTGCTACTCTGCCTACCCCCCAAATCCTACGAACAGGCATTGGATTTAGGAACTGTGCTATCTGATCGGATGTCACTTCAATAATTCCATCTGGCTTAGCGGATTCGCTCGCCATCTTTGCCACCATTTTTACCGGAGCAATGCCGACCGACACTGCCAATCCAAGTTCCATACGAACACGATGTCGCAGCGCATTACCGATATCCCGAGGAGAGCCTAGTAATCTGTCTGTACCAGTCAAATCGACAAACGCCTCGTCCAGCGACAATGATTCCACAACCGGCGAAAAGGATTGGAATATTCTAAATATTCGTGCTGACTCTTTTCGATAAAGAGGCATGTTACTTGGTAATAGCACTAACTCTGGACACAGCCGGCGTGCCTGAAAACAGGGCATCGCAGAATAAACACCAAAATCCCTCGCCTCATAACTTGCAGCTGCGATAACACCTCGCCGACCTCTCCCACCTACCGCAACAGGCCGCCCCTTAAGACTGGGATTATCCCGTTGCTCCACAGATGCGTAAAATGCATCCAAGTCAGCATGCAAAATAGTTTTAGTCTTCTCGCTCATGCTTTATCCTTAGCATATAGAGAATAGGCTCTCTGGTGTTGAGACCAGGCCACAGTGGCTTTGCCAACTATAAGCCATTATTATTTATCATCAAGAAAGGCTAATTTTACATTTTTGGAATGTTAATATGGTGAGGATTGTTCGAATAGCTGTAGCACAATGCGGCCCGATTCAAGCTTCAGAAGATCGCCGTACGGTAGTTCTGCGGCTTCTAGACTTAATGGAGCAAGCATGTAGAAACAAATGCGATATTGTCGTATTCCCTGAACTGGCACTTACAACATTTTTCCCGCGCTACTATGAAGAGGAAAGATCAGCAATGAATCACTGGTTTGAGCAAGGCATGCCAAATCCAAGCGTTCAGCCACTATTTGATTATGCCAAACAACATAGCACTGGCTTTTATCTTGGATATGGAGAGCACACATCTAAGGGCCACCACTTCAACACAAGTATCCTTGTCGATCAGCAGGGAGTTATATGCGGAAAATATCGGAAAGTTCATTTACCAGGGGATAGCGAATATAACCCGCACAAGCGCTGGCAACATCTAGAAAAACGTTATTTCCAACCGGGAAACCTGGGCTTTCCGGTCTGGCGAACAATGGGTGGTTTAATGGGTATGTGCATCTGTAATGATCGGCGATGGCCCGAGACATTTCGTGTAATGGGTCTACAGGGCGTAGAGCTTGTGATGCTAGGTTATAACACGCCAACACTTAACTCTCTAGGCAATAGCGAGTCTGCTGACTTGCGAATGATGCAACACCATATTTGTATGCAAGCTGGCGCCTATCAAAACTCCTGCTGGGTAGTGGGCGCTGCTAAAGCAGGAAGCGAAGACGGATTTGAGTTGATGGCTGGATCTTGTATTGTTAGTCCGAGTGGAGAAATCGTAGCACGAGCAAACACAAACGGTGACGAATTGATTATGCACGAGTGTGATCTTGATCTATGTAACTTCTATAAACAAACTATTTTCGATTTCGCAGCACATAGACGTATCGAGCACTACCAAAAAATCAGCTCCCAAATTGGAGTCGAACCACCATCTGAATAATCTCCCTTAACTTATTACTCCTGACGTAGTGCCGTAATGGGATCAAGCCGTGATGCTTTATAGGCTGGATAATAACCAAAAAATATACCAATCAACGCAGCAAAAATAATCGACAATAAAGCAGCTATGGGAGAAGCTACTATAGGCCAGTCGCCAACCCTTGCAACCGCAATAGACCCAGCTAAGCCGATAGTAATACCGATCAGACCTCCAATTAATGAAACCACAACAGCTTCAAGTACAAACTGAAACAATATATCTTTTGGCCTTGCCCCAACTGCCATACGTAAGCCAATCTCACGAGTTCTTTCGGTAACAGACACTAGCATTATGTTCATAATGCCAATACCGCCTACGAGAAGAGAAATTCCAGCTACAGAGGCCAGTAGAATCGACATAATACGTTCAGATTGAGCTCTCGCAGTAACCATTTGAGCAATATTACGAACGGTGAAGTCATCCGGTTGTCCCGGTTTAATTCCATGCCTACGTTGCAGGATTTCAGTAATTTGCCGTTCGGCTTCCATAATCTCGCCAGCCGATGAAGCCTGGACCGTGATACTTTGAACAAATGGCCCACGAAATCTGTCGCCACCAGTAATACGAGTCTTTGCAGTTGTAATTGGAATAAATACTACATCGTCTTGGTCTCCCCCCCACGGGGTCTCACCTTTTTCGTCCAGCAATCCGATGATCATAAACGGCACTCGCTTAATCCGTATCATCTGACCAATTGGATCTTCTTCGGGAAATAGTTGTGTTGCTACAGTTTGACCGATAATCGCATACTTGGTGGGAGAACGCTCTTCTTGAGAAGTAAATGTGCGTCCGCTTACGATATCCCATCCTCGTGCTTCTAAATACCCACTACCAGCACCGTATATTGATGAGAACCAGTTTCTACTGCTATTAATCACCTGCGCTGATGTTCGAATAGATGGCGCTGCAACTAGAATAGCATCACCTTCTTCTTGTAATGCACGAGCATCTTCTTCTGTCAAAGAAATCAGTGAACCAGCACCGCCTCTGGCTCCACTTGATACACTGCTACCATTGTTAACAAAAATAACATTGGAACCAAGTGTATCCATGACGCCTTGTATCCTTTGCTCAGCTCCAGCTCCAACGCCGACCATCGCAATCACTGCAGCAACACCGATAATAATTCCCAATGTCGTTAAAACTGTACGCAGTATGTTTGAGCGCAAGGAGCTAAAAGCGCTGAAAAGTGTGTCAGAAAACTTCATAAAGATTGCATTCCTAAAACATCCTGTCGACTTCGATCACTCGTAAGACACCCATCCCGAAATTCCAATATTCTCTGCGCGAAGTTGGCAACTTCTTCTTCATGAGTCACTAGAATTACAGTAATACCTTGTTTATTTAGATCACGAAAAAGATTCATGATCTCCTGCCCAGTTGTAGTATCTAGCGCCCCCGTGGGCTCATCTGCAAGCAATAGTGACGGGCGATTTACAATGGCCCGAGCAATAGCAACTCGCTGCATTTGCCCGCCTGATAGCTGTGCTGGTAAATGATGGGCTCTATCAGAAAGACCTACCGCATCAAGCGCCTCGCTGGCCCGTTGTCTACGACTTTCTCGTTCAACGGCGCCATACATCAATGGCATCTCCACATTACGTTGAGCATTTGCACCTGATAATAGATTGAAGGCTTGGAATACAAAACCAACTTTCCGTTGGCGCACGCTGGCCAACTTATCTGGCCCAATTCCACTAATATCTTCACCATCTAGTTCGTAACTGCCACTACTAGGAGTATCCAAGCAACCTAACAAATGCATACAAGTCGACTTGCCAGAACCCGAAGGGCCCATAATAGCAACAAACTCCCCTCTATTGATGATTAGATCAAGATCACGAAGAGCATGCACCACTTGGGCCCCCACCATGTAATCTCTAGAGAGACCCTTGGTTCGAATAATAGTTTCCACTATTGGTTTCCCACTACTTGGTCGCTACACTTTCACCGACGATCACCTGATCGCCATCAGAGATTTCACCACTTACTATTTCTGTTTTGTTCCCGTCTGATATACCAATCATGATGCTTATAGGTGTTGGACCGTCTGACCCCATGAACCAAACCACGGCCCGCGCTTGTTGGCGAGCAGCTGCGCCGGCTGTTAATTGACGATATTTATTTCTCTGCTCGTCAGTTAGAATTGCCTCTAGCTTCTGCTGCATCTGCTCACGCAACGCTCTAATGGCTGACCCCATCTCATCTGAAGACATACCACTGCTTCGCAAACCACGGATAGCCTCACCCATTTCCATAAATATTGGCCCTACAGATTCCTGTTGCTCTTTAGTCAATCCAAGCTGCTCATTCATCTGTTGCATCATAGCGCGCATCCCACCACTGCCTCCCTGCCCTTGAGCGCCTCCACTGCCCATAGACCTGCTATCATTGTTATTAGATGCTTCAATACCGCGAGGCCGATAACGTAATGCGCTGCTTGGTATCTGCAACGTATCAGCTCGCTCCCCAATCACTAATTCAACATTGGCAGTCATTCCAGGCAAAAGAGAGTCATCGTCATTGCGGCTGCTGACAATAATTACATAGGTAACTACGTTGGAAGTCTCAATCGGCTGTTTTCTTATTTGATATACCGTACCACCATAGATTCTTTCGGGGTATGCATCGACCGTAAACCTCACCTTTTGACCTTCACGGACTCTTCCAATATCGGCCTCATCAATACTCACTTCCAAATTAATCTGAGTAAGATCCTGAGCAATAGTAAAAAGTATAGGAGCCTGCAAGCTGGCTGCAACTGTCTGTCCGGGATCAACACTTCGATTAATCACCACCCCCTCAACCGGTGATCGAATAGTTGTATTATCCAGTTCAGTTTTTCTTTCACGCAAACCCGCAGCACGTGCAAGCACTTGCGCCTCTGAAGTCAACATTTGCGCTTTTTGACGCTTTATTTGCGCCATTAAACTATCAATTCTTGCTGCTGCTTGATCACGACTAGCAAGCGCGCGATCAACAACACTTGCCGATACCACCTTCCGATTAAACAACGCTTCCTGCCTTGTTAAGTCCTGCTCGAGCTCTTTAAATGCGGCCTTGGCACCAGACAAATCCGCTCTTAGCTGCTCTGAAGATGCCTGCTGCATCATAACGCTAGCCTTTGCTTGAGCTAAATCTGCCTCAGCAATTTCCAATCGCGCTTCAAATGGCGTTGGATCAATAATAGCAATTACATCACCTTTTGATACTTGACTATTGTAATCAACTAATACTTCGGATACTTGCCCAGATACCTGAGAACCAACATCAATCACTAAAACCGGGTTGACTTTGCCGGTAGCAGAGACGAGAACTTCCATTGGGCCTCTTGTTACCTTTCCAAAACGATACACGGAACCTGCTACATCATTATCATTGATAAAGAAGTAGTAACCTCCTAAGCCCAGCATTAACACAACGCCTACACTAAGAATTCCTAAACGCAAATCTCTCCTCCAATAAGATCATTACCTTATGGCATTGGATGAGGCTGGCAATAATCAAGCATTAAATGCTCTTCGGGACCTCTACTTTATACTTGATTTCTCGGCGTTTTTCTAGATTAGCTAAAAATAACCGCTGTCCTTGATGAAATGAGTCTTTTGCAGGCCGATACAAGGCATGCAACTGTGATTAGCTCCATGCATTTTGTATTTCTTCGAGAGCTTTAGCGCCTGGATTTAAAGTTTTAAACTCGAGATCACGCAAAGGCGTCTCTGATGTGTCACTCAACATATGTAAATCGGGCGCATCGTCATCGATATATAGGAGTCCGGTAACAATTTCACTCCTTTCCTGGCATTCACGAATATATCCTGCAGCTTTGCTCCGGTCAGTGGGATCATATTTATCATCAACCTGCCTAAATTGGACCTGGCCTCCATCATGAAGAGGAACAACATTTGCCCCCTTGTCTAAGACAGCAGTAATCTCATCTCTAACTGGAATATAGTCTGCGTATATTGCAGCGTGAGAAGCCTGTCGAGTGTGCAAGTAACTCTTTGTGGAACCTTCGTGATCATTAAACGTAACACAGGGCGAAATGACATCAATTAATGCAAATCCTCGATGCATTATCCCAGCCTTAATCAATGGTACAAGATTATCCTTGTCTCCTGAAAAGCCCCGGGCTACAAATGATCCACCTATGTCGATTGCTGTTAATATTGGATCAATAGGTCTCAAGTGATTGGCCTCTCCCCTTTTTGCAGTACTACCAACATCTGCTGAGGCAGAAAACTGGCCCTTAGTGAGACCATAAACCCCATTATTTTCTATTACGTAAAGCATATTTACATTTCGCCTGATTGCATGGCATAGCTGACCGAGTCCGATGGATAGAGAATCACCATCGCCCGAGACGCCGATATAATGCAATTCCCCATTTGCTGCATTGGCACCGGTAGCTATCGATGGCATTCGTCCATGTACCGAATTGAATCCATGAGCGCCTCTTAAAAAATATGTTGGGGTCTTGCTTGAACAGCCTATACCCGATAGCTTAGCAACATTATGTGGCGCAATATCTAACTCAAAAAATGCTTGCATAATACCTGCAGATACAGAGTCGTGACCACAACCAGCGCATAAAGTCGACATTGCGCCCTCATAGTCGTTGATTGAAAGTCCGATACTATTCGGCCTTGACTCGGGATGAATAATTCTTGGTTTTTTTATAAAGCTCATGCAGCTTTGTCCTCTCGCAACTGTGTTCGTATACGCTCTATGATATCTAGGCTAGAAAGTGGGCGGCCTCCATAATAGAGGATTGGTACGAGCTTTTCAGAACCTTCAGTTATTTCGGTCAATAGCAAACTCCGGAGCTGTGCGTCGCGATTTTGCTCAACGACAAAGATCCGGCTGTACTTTGATAGAAAATCTGTAACGTTTACATCAAATGGGAAAGCTCTTATTCTCATATAATCCAACCGAAGACCTTCCTTCTCAAGCCTATCTCTAGTCTCGCGAACAGCGCCGTCACAGCTCCCGATCGAAATGATCGCACCATGTGGACGCTCATAAGTATCAATAACTGGCTTAGGAACCAACGAAGCTGCGGTCCTGAACTTTTTCCTCAGTCTATCAACAACCTCTCGGTATTCATCGTCTTTCTCAGTATACCCACCATACTGATTATGTCCTGAGCCTCGGACCAGATAAGAGCCTTTGGAATGAACGCCTGGTAATGTACGGTAACAAATTCCATCACCATCATAATCCACGTAACGATGGAACATTTCCATACCTTCAAGCTCTTCTGCTCTCCGAATCTTGCCATAGTCGGGCCTATAATCATCATCCCAAGTGAGTTTCTCGCATGGCCAATCATTCATCCCTATATCCAGATCAGATAACAGAATTACTGGTGTCTGCAGTCTATCAGCAAGATCAAATGCTTCAATCGTCAGCGAAAAACACTCCTTCGGGTCTGCGGGGAAGAGAAGCACTTGCTTAGTATCACCATGAGATGCATATGCAGCCGACAATATGTCCGCCTGCTGAGTTCGAGTAGGCATTCCAGTCGATGGACCAGCCCGCTGCACGTCAAACAACACCAGTGGAATTTCAGTAAAATACGCTAGACCCAAAAACTCAGACATCAGCGAAAGACCAGGTCCACTCGTAGCAGTAAACGCACGAGCGCCATTCCAAGAAGCGCCTAGAGCAGTACCAATCGCTGCCAACTCGTCTTCAGCCTGAATAATGCAATAATTGCTTTTGCCGGTTCTGCTATCCTTCCTCAATCTTTTGCAAAAGTTGCTAAACGCATCTAAGAGAGATGTAGATGGCGTAATTGGATACCAACTCCCAACTGTAGCACCCGCATAAACACAGCCAAGTGCAGCTGCGGTATTGCCATCAATCATAATCCTTTCGGTCACGGGCTTGCGAGCCTCAACTCGGAAGTCTAAGGGGCATTCAAAATGACTTACTGCATAATCATGACCTAATTCAATAGCCCTAGCATTAGAATCTATTAAATCGTGTTTGTCACCAAAGGTCTCTCTCAATAAGCCATGGACTACGTCCATATCGAGATCGAGCAACGCAACAATAGCCCCCACATAAGCAATATTCTTCATTAGTATGCGAGCTCTTGAGCCGACGAAAGCTTCGTTACACATTCTTGACAATGGAATTGGTAGTACTTGTATGTCTGAGCGTTGATGCAACTCCTTTCTGGGCCATGTGGAATCATAAATAAATGCACCTCCTGGAGTTAATTCTGCTAAATCCTCCTCATATGTTTGTGCATTCATTGCGACTACAATGTCAGTGAGGCCTGAACGCGCTAAATAACCATCCTCTGTTACACGAATCTCATACCACGTGGGTAAGCCTTGTATATTTGAAGGGAAGTAATTCTTGCCAAGCACAGGAACCCCCATTCGAAATATGGCCTTCATAAGGAGTGCGTTTGCACTAGCAGAGCCAGTTCCATTAACCGTCGCAATACGAATAACGAAATCGTTTACCCGGCTTTTCGTGGCCATGCATCTTTCTCGTCTAGCGCGTAGGGAATTAGAAGAGTAGATTTTCTCATATCCCACGCACCTGTTGGACATCTCTCCGCGCATAATGAGCAATGGACACAAAGATTTTCATCTTTGACCATAACTCGACCGGTTTGCGGCAGATCACTTGATACAAAGAGTAGTTGCTCCTTATCGTAAGCTGGAATTGTTAACGATGCGCGTAGGGCATCTTCTTCTTTATTGCTCGTAATGGTGAGGCATTGCACAGGACAAACATCAATGCAAGCGTCACACTCTATACAAAGTTTTTCACTAAACACTGTCTGGATGTCACAGTTTAGGCAGCGCTCAATTTCGACCGCAGCCTGGTCACTAGAAAATCCCATTTCTACTTCGATATTCAATTCATCAAATCTTTTTTGTAGATCCACATGGCGCATTTCCCGACGCTGCGATGGATCAAAATCATTGCTAAAACTCCATTCATGGATGCTCATTTTTGTACTTGCAAGATTCATACCAACAGGCAGCCGGTCTTTGATATCACGACCTTCGCAATAATTATGAATGGATATTGCTGCCTGATGCCCATGCTCGACAGCCCATATAATATTCTCTGGACCAAAGGCAGCATCTCCACCAAAAAATAGTCCTTCATATGTCGACTGGTAGGTTTGTCGATCAATAATCGGCACATCCCACCGATCAAATTCAATTCCAATATCTCGTTCAATCCACTCAAATGAATTTTCCTGTCCAATAGCCAATATCACGTCATCGCACGGGAGAAATTTCTCTCCAATCACTCTCGAGACAAGATTACCACTAGCGTCTTCATCATAATTCAGCTGGTCAAACGTCATTCCAATAAGTCGCTCATTTTCGACTACAAACTCTTTTGGTGAATGGTTCACAACGATTTCGATTTGCTCTTCTTCTGCATCCTCTAACTCCCATGGTGACGCCTTAAAATACCCGCGTGGCTTCCTCGCAATCACCTTCACATTGCTACCACCTAAACGCTTTGAGGTACGGCAACAGTCCATTGCTGTATTCCCAACACCTATAATCAAAACATTCGATCCTATATCCTGCGTATGTTTGAAAGCGACAGACTCCAACCATTCAATTCCAATATGGATGCGCTCACTCTCATTGCGTCCGGGCAAATTAAGGTCTTTACCGCGCGGCGCACCTGTTCCGACAAAAACAGCATCAAAGCTTCCGTCAAGTAAAGCTTTGATGCTATCTACTCTTTGGCCTAACCGTAGATCGACACCCATCTCTAAAATCATGTCAATCTCATCATTGAGCACAGTTTCTGGGAGTCTAAATGCAGGTATGTTCGTCCGCATCAAACCACCAGTCTTGTCAAATTGTTCGAAAATGACTACCTCGTAGCCCAATGGTAATAAGTCATTGGCCACGGTTAAAGATGCACAGCCAGCACCGATACAGGCGATACGCTTACCATTTTTCTGCTTCGGGACCACTGGTAAATAGGGGCGAATATCTCCAGCAAGATCCGCAGCAACTCGCTTTAATCTGCAAATCGCCACAGGCTTCTCTTCGACACGACCCCTTCTACAAGCTGGCTCACATGGTCGATCGCAAACACGACCTAAAACGCCAGGAAAAACATTTGATAACCTATTCAGAAGATATGAATCACGGTATCTCCCCTGAGCAATTAGTCTTATATATTCGGGAACATCTGTATGTGCGGGGCACGCCCACTGACAGTCAACCACTCGGTGATAATAACTAGGATCTGAGGTATCTGTTGGATTCATCAGAAAAGGATTAGTGAACTGACATCAATATTAAACAGTATCTCTAAATGACAAAAGCCAACAAGACTAATGCGCATGAGACAAGGTAACAAATGTCGGACGAAGAAAAATTAGCATTAAGCTATTCTTGCACAATAAAACAACGCTCATTGACGGCTTACCTTAGTTAAATTTCTGTACCAGTCGTAAGAAGACTTTATCGAGCCTGCATTCCTGCCCCCGCCATATTAGGGAAAGCAATTTAGTTCGTGTTGTAAGGTATACAGTATTCGAATGCCCTGTCTTTTTGGTCTCAAGCGATCGAAGGTCAAGATAGGCGTCCAAACGCCCGACCAATCCCTCGATCAATACTCTGAACGAAAGTCAGGCATCCCAGCTAAACCATTAAATAGATCTTCCATATATCAATGAAACTTATTGTACCTATAATTACTTCTATTGTGCACTCTAAATCGCCTAAATTTGTGCAAAATAGTTCAAGACAACATTAGGTGGTGGACGACCAGGACATCTTGCCCACTCAGTAATCAAGTGATTGGGGAGAAGCTATCAGCCACCTGTGACCACGCCAGCTGACCAAGCACAACAATAGTAAAAATACTACTAAAATTGCGAAGAAAATCGATGGTAATCCAAAATAATCTGCGATTAATCCCTCGATGGCTGGTGCTGCCATAAAGGCGCCATAGGCCGAAACAGACACAATAGAAATGCCAACAGGAGTTGCAACATCCGGATTCTTCCCCGCCTGGCTAAAAGCAATCGGAACCATATTTGACACTCCGAGTCCCGCCAAAGCAAAACTAACCATAGATAACCAGAAGCTTTGATATGTGAATAGTAGATAGCATGCAAATATCACTAATAGAAGCTGTATTAGGAGAAACTTTCGGACACCCAGATATTCGCCAAGTCGATCACCTGCAAATCGGCCAACGACCATGAGGATATTAAATATGACGACACCAAGCCCAATTTTAAGACCATTGACATCCACTAAATCTGTCATATATAGAGCACCCCATGAATCCACAGCTCCTTCCATCAGCGACGACGAAATAGAGACTACACATACGAACATAATTGCAGCGGGCCATAAGAAGAATATTGATGGATGAGTATTTAACTTGTTAGGCGCTCGACTATGGCTAGGAAGATTGTGCGCAAAAACTATGGTTAGCAACCAGAGACTACCCGCTATCCCAACAAAATTGGCTGTTAGGCTAACATCAAATTCCACCATAATGCTGGAAGATAATGAACCCACCAATATACCGAGACTAAAAAACCCATGGAACCTAGACATCATGGGCTTGCCAAATATAGTTTCAAAATCAGATGCTTGAGCGTTCATAGCGACTTCAGTAAGACCTATTGCTAGGCCGCATGCAAAACTCAGCACTACTAACATACTTAAGCTATTTACGAATGACACTCCAGCAAAGGTGAGCGCCAATAACCATGCCGAATTAGATATTGCTTTGCCAAAGCCAAGATGATTTATGAGCCTGCTTGAAACTACCATCATAGTTACTGCACCTGCAGCAAATGCCATTCCGACAACACCCATACCCGTGTAACTCGCATCGACCAATGCCCTCACATCAGGTAGTCGAATTGCCCAAGTCCCATAGTAGACTGCCACAGAAAAGAAGATCATCTGACATGAAAGTACACCACGGTCCATTAATTACCAATCCTCAGGTTAACTAGCACGTACTTACTGCTACGTATCAGGCGACACTATAATACTATGAACTAACAACTGTAACCAAATTCACCCAACCCTTGGTGTCGTTTTTAATTCAACGCCCTCTAAACGCGAAAGGTATCTTGTAAGTGAGTTCGGTGTATCATTAACCGAGATGTAGAGCTACATTTACCGCTCTTACCGACTATTTGATAGTAATTGGAAAATGAATGCGCAGTCGCCGATATCAATACTAAGAATAAGAGCATAGTTCAATTTATATCCATCGTTAAATTTCTAGCATAAAACCTTAACAAACTATAACCATGAATTACTAACATGCAAGATCAAAAACTCGCTATCGTGACAGGCGCTGGTACCGGTGTAGGGCAAGCCTGCGCACTAGCTCTTTCTAAAGAAAATTATCTAGTTGTTCTTCTTGGTAGACGTATTCAAAAATTGGATGAAACAGCTGCTAAAATCAGCTCCGTTGGCGGCAGTGCTGTTGCTATAGCAATGGACACCACTAATCCAGAAGAAGTAACTGGGATATTCGAGGAAACCGCTTCTCGGCACGGGAGAATTGACCTTCTATTTAATAATGCTGGGGTAAATACCCCTGCAACTGCACTAGAAGATTTGTCGTATAAAGATTGGCAATATGTAATCGACGTTAATCTAACAGGTAGTTTTTTATGCACCCAAGCAGCCTTTAGGCTAATGAAAGCACAAAAACCGATGGGTGGCCGAATAATTAACAATGGCTCTGTCTCTGCTCAAGCTCCTCGTCCCGACTCAATTGCGTATACAGCCACAAAGCACGCAATGAATGGCTTGACCCGATCAACTGCACTGGATGGTCGACAATACAACATAGCCTGTGGGCAAATCGACATTGGGAATACTGCGACCAAAATGACATCAAGGATGGAATCAGGAGTAAAACAACCCAATGGAAATATTGAAATAGAACCCACCATGGATGTTACAAATGTCGCTGCAGCTGTCGTTTATATGGCTAATCTACCCCTAAATACTAACGTTTTAGCTATGACTGTAATGGCAACAGCAATGCCGCTAGTTGGACGCGGTTAGGAGACAATAGCCTAGATACCTACTACAACGACTATCGACTGAAGCAGAACAATGAAGACTTTTTGTAAGAAACTTAATCGAGAGACCTTGGATGAATCGATTAAACAGCTATCCTTACAGAAGTCAATTGCTATTCCGTGCCTTGATGAAAAAGAGCGCTTATCGTTTATTGCAGCAGCGGATTCACTAAACTACCGTCCGGCGAAGTCAATCACAGGAAGCCCGAATGCGCCTGTATACCAAGACTTTGAGTTGTGCTATGACCTCCCACCGACAAACATCTTCTGGAATCTTGCCTGTTTCCTCGAATCGTATGTTCGTCGTACGCTAAAAAATCTAGATATAGTCCGCCATAGCAATTTTCGATTTAACGATCTGATTGTTCAACGATACCTCCCTGGTTGTGCTGGTATCACGCCACATAGAGACCACTTAAAATACGAAATATTAGTAGCGATCATTGTGCTAAGCGGAGATGGTAATTTTATCGTCTGCGATGATCGAGCCGGCGCGGGAAGCGAAATAATAAAGGCCCTGCCTGGCGATCTTCTTTTAATGCTGGCTCCAGGATTACCATCATCGGAGATACGCCCCTTTCACTACGTTAGCGGCATCTCCAAGACAAGAAGAACCGTAGGTTTACGCTATGATTCACATGCATGATTACAGCTAATATAATAAAAACTCTACGATCCAACTGAATGGGCCGACGGCTTATGTCTATTATTCAGTTCAAACTTACCAAATAATGCAAGCAATGCAGGTAAACAAAAGAGGCATGCCGCCAACGAGAGAATTACCATCGCGATCATAACTTTGCTGAACATCGTAAACATTGGCATTATCGATAGCATCAATATGCTAAATCCTAATATATCTGTGATACCGCTGGCAAAAAGAGCAACACCAGTATGGCCCATCATCTTGCGAATCCACAGTTCAAGTCCGTCGGAAGGATAACGCAAGCGATGCTCTCTAATGCCTTGGGTCACATGAATAGCGAAATCAAGACCAAGTCCAATTGCAAGAGAAGCTACCTGCAACGTGACTAGATTCAGACTGGCTCCAAATAGATTCATCCCTGCATTGAGCCAGATCGATACCGCAACCACTGGCAAAATTGTCAGCACTGCCAATCTCAGATCACGCAGGACAATAAGCAGCACGATAAAACACGCGATAATTGCTATATAGATACTAGATTGAAATGATTCAGTCATAGCATTAACATAAACAAACCGTCGAAACGAGTTACCAGTTGGCGTTACCTTAATATCCACACCCGAATTGACATACTGAGCAACAACGTCATTAAGCTCTTTCTCAAACTCCGTCATCCACACCCAATCCTCAGCTCTCTCTATTTTTATCGGCAGAGTCAGCATTGAAATGTTGCCGCTTATTGGATCGATCTTTGCTACCGACTGCACAGTTCTTGCGGAAACAAATGCCCGCGGATTCAACGGATCATGGGTTCCTCTTGCATGAATATCTTTAAGCACTTCGCGAAGTTCTAGATCATTCATCGGCAGTGCGCTTGCCGTGTCGATTTGTGTTGGAGCGAATCCCTCGCCACCACTTGCGACTAACCTCATCTGCCAGCGAACCATATCAATAACCGTGGCATCGCCGTACGTCCAGTTCCTCCGGCGAACTTCGTTCATTAACTTATCCAATACTTCAAACTGAGCAAAGGTAGCGAGGCCTCCTTCACTCTTAGCCTCAATAAGAATAGTCCCTGGCTCTCCTTTGTTTGACTCATCAAATAATGAATGATGGATATCAATAGAGCGCACCATTCGAGAATCAGAGTCAAGATAATCATGCACATCAAAGTCGGTGTCAGGTTGGCCAATAACCAATGCTGCTGCCGTAATAACTAACAAAGTGACGGCAAACGGCCAAGGCCGTCGTACCTGAAGACCTCCAAACATGTACATACGGCTTGCAAGCCATCGTTGAGGCTCCGGATTACCGATACGCATGCCAGAGCGCATCACAACGGTAAACACACCGAGCAGCAAATATCCTTCAAGGATATAGACTACAGCAAGACGCCCCCATTCTGCTAAATCAGGTATTGGAGAAAATGCAGCGGTACCAAATGCAATCATAGTTGTAACTGTAGCCAACCCTAATGCTGGCCGAAGTTGCCGGATCGTCTCCCAACAATTTTCAAGGCGAACCAATTCACTCTCCGTAGATCTTGTAACGAGTCGTCTCCACCGGTGAAGAGTATGGAATGAAAAATCTATACCAAGAGCAAGCAATAGGATTGGCAGCATTGAGGAAATCTGAGTTGCTGGATAACCCAGCCAGGCTTGGGTGCCAAACATCCATACCATTAGAAGACCCAGACCCATCGCCGCCGTTAAGACATCGCGCCAATCTCTGAAAAAAATGATGAACACAACTATCATCAGTAAAAATGACACACCAACTAGAGGGAGAGTTTGCTGCACTTCATTTTCTATTTCGCTATCAAGCGCCAGAAATGACCAGACATGGACTGCTTCGCCCGTATCAATCATTGGTACGGCATAAGTTTGATCTATAGCAGTTTCCCAAAGCTCAAAGAAGGGCTTCTCACCACCGGGGGATTTCGAGTACTCGCCCGTTGGTCCATATAAGGTCTCAGTGTTGCCAATACCAAGAATATAGAATGCGCTAGCGTACCAAGCTCCATCTGGGAGCTGCTTAAGCCCTGATACAAAGTTTGTATAGGGTCGCTGACCTTCTGACGATTCAATGCTAAACAATTTGGTCAGCAGGTTAGTTAAGTCGTTCTTTGTCGCACTATCGAAATCAGGGCCATCCCACCCTATTTGCTGACTTAATGGCGACTGCTGATTCATAATTAGTCGTACCGTCTCTGCCATGCCCCATGGGCCTCTAACAGGACGCTGTACCATCCAGTTATACTGATCAACAAAATGTTGGCTAATATTGTTGTCCTCCATCACTGCATCATGACGGCTTGCTAATTCACGCAGGACTTCAAGCGCAAGGACATTGCCTTGTCCTAGATCACCCCCAACTTCAAGACTAGGGCCGACAAACAGTGGGACATCACGACCGACCGGAGGCATTAGAGACTCAATACGGGAACCGGCATCCCATGCTGGATCACCCTCCAGTGTGAAAGCAGCCCGACTTTGGCCCTGTGGGCCAAATGCAATTCCATAAACTAGGATGATTGTTGCGATTCCAAATAACCCCAACGTAAAGTATCGCAGTCGGCGTAGCTTAGTAAGCTGTTGCATAAGTAGAGAATGGCCAGGAAAGTATAATTAGTTCGATACTATAGATGTAATTATGGCAATTGAACAATCAAAGCTACGTGAAACATTCCTGGGAAGATGTTCACTGTAAAATAAATATAGTTCAGTTGACTTGCTCAGCTTCGTTCAGTGTTATAACTAGACAAACTTCCACAGAAATGCCAACACAAGAATCAGGGAAGTAAGATGCCTGTATCCCGAAGCTACTTGTAATGATAGATCTCTCTGGCCATTTCACTTGATATGAACCCATCTAACACATCTTGTGCGATAGCCTTTCGATCACGGTCTTTTGGGTCGCCGTATCCACCACCCCCAGCAGTAGACACGATTACCCGATCTCCCTTTTTTACTGCCACCCTCTTGGTGCTCATTCTTATTTCATTGTCTGTCCCAGGAAAAGCAACAATCGTGTTGGCCTCGGGCTCATGACCACCATTTAGAGCCCATGGCCGTGACTTAGACTTCTTCATCACTGTCAGAAATTCTCCCTCACTCACAAATTTAATATCTCTTGTCAGGCCTAAGCCACCACGGTACTTTCCCGCACCTCCTGAGTCAGTTCTTAGCTCCACTTTTTCAAAGAACATGGCTGTATTTGGCTCCAGCACCTCAATTGGCGTGTTTCTACAAATACTTTCTGACAAATGTATTAGACCACTGGATCCATCATTTGTAGCTGATGCACCCCAACCGATAGAATCATTATTGCTTAACGCAAAAAACTTACCCGTATCAGGATGCTTGCCAAGCATCATAAATCCGGGGACATCACCCCCCGACGATGCTGACAATCGATCCGGTATAGCCAATGCTAAAGCTTTGAACAACAACTCGAGAGCAACGATTCCTGTCCACAGTGTAAACGTAGGAGCCGGATAAACTGCGTGAAATAGATTTCCAGGCTCTGCCCTAACCTCAAGCGCTCTAGAATGCCCAGCATTTGATGGTTCGTTAGGCGTAGTCAGGGCCTTTAAAACAACCTTGCACATTGCGAGTGTTGTCCCAAACGGCATGTTAACTGGTCCTTTTTGCGTTCCTGCAGAACCCGCAAAATCAACGATAAACTTGTCATCCTCAATAGTAATCGCTGCCTTTATCTCGATTGATTCACCACTTATACCATCATCATCAATGATGTCGGATGCTGACCACGTCCCCTTAGGCAACTGTGATAATGATTTTAATGTTGCTCTTTCTGCAGACACGAGAATACGATCAATAGACTGATCAACAACATCGCGTCCAAACTTCCTTAGAACCTCTTGCATTCGTCGCTCACCAGTTCGAATGCTTGAAACCATCGCGTTGAAATCTCCAACTACAACATCAGGCATTCGTGAATTGAAGCGAATTAACTCGATTAGCTCACGGTCAACAACTCGCCTCTTAATTAGTTTAGTCCCCGGGAAGATGAGACCCTCCTGATGCATGTCTGTCGAATCCAAAACATATCCAGGGTCTTTCGCGCCAAGATCCATCCAATGAGCTCGCACCAACAAATAACCAAAAAGAATACCTGAATCATCAAATACTGGTGCGGTGAGAGTAGCATCATAGGAATGCGCAGCATTCCAATATGGATAATTAGAAATGAGAACATCTCCGTCTTCAAATCCATCCTCTCCAATATAATCGACGAGCTTAACAATACTGAAATCATTTGCACCTAGAAAACTAGTTAGTCCTGGCCCTTCAGCAATAAGATCCAGGTTGCGATCATAAACAGAGATTCCGAAATCAAGCACTTCATAGATGACTGGATTGCAAGCAGTCCGAATTAACGTTACACGCATCTCCTGCGCAACTGAAATTAGATAGTTGCGAATAACTTCAACGAGCGAACCATCAATCTTTGATTCTTGCATTTAAACACCTGTAGAAATGAGTAAGTTACCATACTGATCAACAACAAGGCTTTGATTGGAATGGATAACAGTTACGGACGTTCCCTCGTCGATTAAAGCAGGGCCATTGATCGATGTGCCCGCACCAAGATGGTTTCTGTCATACATCACGAACTCTACTAGTTCTCTTGACATGAAGCAAAATGCATTCCGACTGCCTACTACAGCAGTATGGTCATCTGCTAATGGAGAGATATGTGGAAGTTGCGGTCGGTCAAATGTACCAATTCCTCTGATACGTAGGTTTAAAACCTGTATTGGTGCGTCCATTGTATGACCGTAGCGCTTTTCATGCTCGCTCGAGAAAACATCATGAATCGATGAGAAATCAATTGGCCGACCAACACTAATCGCCAAGGCATGTTCCTGGCCGAGATAGCGAAGCTCCAATTGACGGACAAGTGTTGCTTGATCCTGCTCTACTCCCTGAGCAATTAACGAAGCAAGCGCTTCTTCTTCCAACGTCTTAAACATCGATTCGAGCTCTGTAACCTCGATATCATCCAGCAAGCGGATCATTGTTAATGCATAATCATCAACGACATCTGCACTCAACATTCCCCAAGCAGAGAATCCACTTGGGGCGACTGGAATAATTACGCTGGAGATTTCAAGCTCATGTGCTACAAGAGGAGCTAACATTGGACCAGCCCCACCGAATCCCAATAGTGTTGCCGTGGCGGGATCACGCCCTCTTTCAACTGTAATTTGCCTCACAGCTCCCACAGTTTTAGCTAGCAGGATGTCGAATATGCCAGAGGCTGCACGTATCTCTGATATGCCCAGAGGCTCTGCCAGTTTTGTTTTGATTCCGAGACTTGCGGACGTTGCATCTAATTCCATATCACCACCAAGGAATCGCACAGGATCAATGTATCCCAGATGAACAGCAGCATCGGTCACCGTCGGTAATAACCCACCTCGGCCGTAACAAATCGGGCCGGGTTCTGCACCGGCGCTATGTGGGCCCACCTTAAGGATATCTTCTTCTATCCATGCTATAGATCCTCCGCCAGCCCCAATGGAGCGAATATCATATACGGGAATCAATAGTGGGTGATTTTCTAGGGTAGCCTC
>PBOB01000057.1 GCA_002724185.1 Acidiferrobacteraceae bacterium
AAAGCAACAATGGTAAGAAAGTAACTTGGGATCTCCTAGATAGGAGATCCCAAGTTACTTTCTTACCATTTTACGAATACAAACTAGTCAAACATCAAGCTAGCAACTCGTTTTTTATGATATGCAGGATCTCCCAAGTAACTAAACAGTGTCCGTGACTTCTTAGTATACAAATACAACCCATACTTCATATCCACTGACACCCCTCCATGAACATAATGGGCATTCTCTGTTCCCCGGGTGAACCCCTCACTCGCCACTATCTTGGCCATTGAAACTGCCTCAGCAATATCCTGCTCTCTTGCACCATTATCAATCATTGAAAGGGCCTCATACGTAGTCCAGCGCACTGCCTCAAGATCATTAACAATGTTGATAATCATGTCTTGAACTCTTTGAAACGTACTGATGGGAACCCCGAATGCTATCCTGTTCTGGCTATAAGATACTGACATATCTGCCATCTGTTGCAATCCTCCTAGCATATAAGCGCAAAGCAAAGCCGTCCCTCTATCCAAAATGGGTTCTAATACTTCGTACCCTCGGTTGACCTCACCAACAACTTGCGCCTCCGTCAGGATCGCATCCTCAATAGCAATTTCGTACAGCTTATCTCCTGTCCAGCCACTCACTTCCTTAACGTGAATTCCAGGAACTTCCTTGTCCACGACAAACAATGTAAGCCCTGATCCACTTACGTCAGTTGCTCGTGTACGCGCCACAAGCAGATAGCTGTCAGCAGATTCTGCGTCCGGAACAAAAAGCTTAGTCCCAGAGACCACATACTTGTCACCTACTTTATTTGCCTGGGTATGTATGCTTTCTGGTCCCCACCCGTACCCTGGCTCAGAGAAAGCAAAGGCAACTATTCTGTTCCCATCTGCTATCAAGGGCAGATAGTGCTGCCGTTGATCGGCGGTGCCGGCCTGTTGTAGTACAAGAGCAGACAATACTGAAGATGAGTGCAATGGGCTGGGCATACAGGCCCACCCCATTTCCTCAAACAACAAGCCCGCATCTGTAAGAGAACTACCCATGCCTCCATATTGTTCGTCAATTACTATGCTAGGCCATCCTATTTCACTGATATCCTTCCAAAGACTTTCAGAAAATCCCCTCTCCGATTCATCTATCTCTCTAACGACTTCTCTGGTACATTTATCCTGCAAAAATCTATGTGCATTGTTGCGAAGCATTTCCTGTGCGTCTGTTAATCCTAAATCAACCATTCTGCAGCCTCTATTCGTTGTATTTTTAGTATGTACTATCTGATTTACTATGCGACTTTAGTAGGTGCGGCTTCTTCCTTGCTCCGACTGAGTCCTAATCTTCTTGCCATGATTAATTTCTGAATCTCCGAGCTGCCTCCGGGATGATGTGCTGTAATCGCCTGCCTTTGATGGCTCTCAAAAACACCATTGCTTGGCGCCCAATTTGAATCATTTAACATGGCATATGGACCTGCAACTTCAAGCACTATGTTTCCCAATTTCATTGCGAGCAGCTTCCTCAAAAGAGAGTTTTGGGACCCATGAAACGTCATCCTCTTTTGGTTGTTAAACATCCAATAATTCCGTAGGGCTATCAATTCGACAATATGAGTTTCAATCCGTGCCTCGACGAGTAAATCTCTTATCCTTGGGTCCTCAATTAACGGGTTGCCGGCACCATCAACAGCTGTTTGTGCATAATCAAACAAGGCAGCTACCACCCCACCATCCCTGGATGCCCCCTCTCCGATACTGCCACCGGCTCCATGTTCTATCTCAAGTGAAGTTTGCGCCACCTGCCATCCCTGATTTTCTCCTCCGACTAGATATTCACCAGGCACTCTTACGTTATCGTAATATACAAACCGCTTGCCCACATTTACTATGAGTTCCATATCAGAAAACGATATCCCGGGAAGATCAGCAGGAACATAAAATGCTCCCAGATTCCTATGGCGTGGGCTCGTCTGATCAGTAACAGCAGTCGTCCATATATAATCAGCGGAGAAGGGCCCCCCAATATAAACCTTGGTACCATTTATAATGAAATCGTCTCCATCCCTGACTGCACTAGTCGTAATAGAGGCCGCATCGGAACCAACCTCAGGTTCAGTAAATGCTTGCCAAGTAATCACATCCCCTTTGTTAATTAAAGGTAGAAACCGCTGTTTCTGCTCTTCCGTGCCCCAAACCATCATCGCTGGAGCAGCAAGTCGATTGTCATATATTGCTGGAATTTTCCTTTTTGAAAGTTCTTCCTCAAGAACTTGGGCCATATCGACACTCAAACCACCACCACCGTACTCAGACGGCCAAAGCGGGGCTAACCATCCCTTAGCCCCAAGCTTCTTCCTGTATTCTCGTACCCAGTTATATAATTCGTGGCTCATATCACCTGTTTCTCGAGGTATTTTGAATTCTGCAGGGATCTGAGCGTTTTCAGATAACCAGACACTGACTTCTTGTCGGAATTTTTCCTGTTCTGCGGAATAAGTTATCTCTGTACTAAAGTCCATAGTTCCCTCACCTTACAAGTATTCTGATATATCTCAGGAGACCTAATACACGTCAAGTGCAAATCCCCGGCCATTTGGCGTTTCTTTGTGGTCTAGGATAGCCTTCTCTAGGTTATCCTCTAATTCCTTATCTATCACTAGCAAGGCGTCATCAGCGCCATCCCTCACGACCACAATGTCTTCATCGCTTAGCTGATCCACAACAATGCCAAAATCTCCTCCGCCCGTCCATACCGGCGGCATAGCAAGCCTCAATATTTGCTGGTGCCCCATTGCCCTAACAGACACTATTCTTCTCAGCTCATCTATTGCTTCTTGTGTTATTTCCATAGTAATCTCACCAACTCACCCACTTCTCTTGAAACAATTTCATTTGCAGACCATGCTACCATATAAATCGCGTTTGTTTTATCCTGCCTTGGCCAATGATGAATCCATGAGACATCTTGAAGCAAACAGCAATTATTCGTTCCTGTGAGATTGATCAAAGGCGGGTTTATACCCAAAGTTAAGGCCTGTCCGCCAGCACCTTCCACGTGCTGGGCATAGCATATAGAAAGAGAGGACCTATCTATTGATTCGAAGCTGGAACGGCAATACCCCTATCCTTCATCCGGGGGCTTACGTCAATGAACTTGCATATGTGTCTGGAAAAGTCGAATTGGGCGAAAGAACAACCGTCTGGCCAGCAGCGGTAATCCGAGCCGAAGGACCAGATGGAGCGGTCACCATATCTAGCGACTCCCACGTGCAGGACGGATCCGTTATCCATAGTGAAAAACCGCTAACCATAAGCCACAGTGTAAATATCGGCCATGCTGTCGTCATTCACGCTTCAAGCATTGGCCACCACTGCCTGATAGGCAATAACGCTACATTGCTTGAAGGGGTGCAGCTAGGTGATTATTGTTTAGTCGCAGCAAATGCTGTCGTCCTAGAGGGAACTATAGTGCCACCCGAATCATTTGTCGTTGGAGTACCCGCAGCAATTAAACCACTAACTGCTTCCCAAAAAGAACTCCTAGGGACGGTTGCAGAGGGAATATTTGACAATGTTTCTGGCTATAAGGACAGTACGCAAAGCAACTAAAGAGGACCCAACCAAGCACACCTAATTTAATTGCGTTTAGTGGGAACTCGAAGAATGAATATGGTTCCCCAGGCTAAAAGAACTACTGTTCCTAGCCGTGCTACAACTGCAGCATTAATAGATCCCATTTGAATTTCTTTTGGTATGCCCGGTAATTGGGTATTAAGATACACCGCACAAATCGCAAATAGCGAAAACGCCCACATTAACGAAAGAGAGATCACCTTGGCCTTCAGTGGCATGCCCAATCCCTCTCGGTATTCCCGTATAGATCGGCCAAACCATTTGTTTTTAGTTACCAAATCATAAAACTTTTGCGATGATCTAAAAAAACAGGCTGCAGAAATCAGAACGAACACTGTGCCTGGTAGCCCTGGCACAACGTATCCTGCTATACCTATGACAAGAAAGATACAACCCCCTATAAGGAGCAAAACCCTGACAATGGGGTTTCGCTTAATTTGCACTTCATGCCGGTTGTCTTCTTCCATAAACCCTCTCCGAAACTTACTCCCGCGGTATTCTAGCACTAACACTGAGGTTTTCAAATCGCCTTGCTGCCGCTTGACACCAATATATCAGTGGCCTTAATTCCTAAATCTCTGGAGAGACATCCAACCTGTTATCAGTATTCTCAATTCCCCCTAGTTCCCTTGACCTCCATTCGTAGATGGAATGCTAGGGAAAATTTCAGGGTACTCTCCTCTATAAATAGCATACTCTCGCTTAGGAACCTCGAGCACACTGTGATGGCCATGGCCGGGATACACTAAGGTATCTTCAGGAAGCGTATAAAGTTTTCGGGTTATACTGTCCAAAATCTGCCGTGTCGCTTCTGGCCCGCTACTTTCTCCTGGACCTCCAGAGTATAGAGTGTCTCCGGTAAAAAGATGTCCTGTGTGCCAAAAACAAACAGACCCCCCGGTGTGTCCGGGTGTATGTATAGTAATTAAATCAATCGACCCTGCCCGGATAACCGACCCGTCAGCTACCCAAAAGTCCGGTATAAACGGAACGCTAGCGGTGTCACTTTCATGCATGCCAACCGGGGCATCAATATGTGTCCTAATTACCGATAATCCCTCCCAATGATCTCGGTGCTGGTGGGTGATCAAAATGGCAACCACTGTAGTGTTCTGGGCATCCTCTAATAAGCCCTCAGGGGACAATGGGGCGTCGATGATGATGCTTTCCGCGGTTTCAGGGCACACTGCTAAGTAGGCATTATTGCCATCTGAGCCACAAAGGGTTCTGAATATGCGAACATTGCCATCATACAGAAGGGACACTATATACCTCTCAACTACAGAGCAATTGGTCCATTCGCCTTGATCAACCACTGATGGTATTTCGGATTCCTATATCACTAAGGACACCGCTGATAATCCCGAGCAGATTATAGGTGGGCTTGCCTCTCGGCGCAACATCAGAGTTAGTTCAATGATATAGTTAGGACAATCTGCCCTGCGAAGGAGTCTCGTGATGAGTGATATGCCTGATTCTACTAATTTGCAAGCTGCAGACCGAACAGGTGGGGAGGATCTAATCCATGCCCTTCATCAGGAAGGCATCCGGGTAATCTTCGGCCTGCCTGGCGTACAACTTTATCACGCCGTAATGCCCCTCTTAGATTACCCCGACATCCAATTCATAACAACGAGACACGAGCAAGCAACCACATACATGGCTGATGGGTATGCCAGGGCCAGTGGAGACATTGGGGTATCCATGATAGTCCCAGGCCCGGGGCTACAGAATGCCTCTGCCGGAATAACCAACGCTTACGCTGCCTCCTCCCGAGTACTAGTAATCTGTGGCCAAATAGAAAGGGATAAGATCGGCAAAAATATTGGCGTGTTGCACGAGATCAACGACCAACTAGATATCGTTAAGCCAATTACCAAATGGCAATCTCGTGCCCTGACTTCTCAAGAGATAGCCCCAACAATCCAAGAAGCCTTTTATCAATTGCGCACCGGTCGCCCTCGGCCAGTCGAGATAGAAATACCTCCTGACGCGCTCTCTGAAAGAGTTTCTCATCTTGATTACTCCCCCCAGTACCCGGATACCCCACCTGTTGACGGCGCGGCAATTGAAGAAGCAGCGGCCTTAATTACTGAAGCCCAAAACCCGGTTATTTGGGCAGGCGGAGGAATACACACTTCTGGCGCATCAGAAATACTCCTTCGCTTAGCCGAATATCTGCAAATCCCAGTCTTGACCACCCCTGAAGGTAAAGGCGCAATTTCTGATCGACATCACCTCTCTCTCGGAACACCCCAAGGACGATCTACTGGTGAAAGTAAGGACGAATTGCGCGACTTCTTTTATACCTGTGATGTGGTGTTAGCTATAGGCACTCGATTCGCAACCGCCAACCCTACAGCCAGTCAAACAGTTGTGCAAATCGATATCGATCCGGAAGAATTAGGCAGGAATCATGAGAGAACCCTCGGGATAGCCGGTGATGCCCGGGAAGTGCTCACTAGTCTCCTTGAAGCTATCGAACCTCTTACTGCTCCGCACCAATCAAAGAAAACTCGGTTCGAGGCGTTAAAAAACCATCGCTATAACAATCCCGCGAATCACGTTGAGCCACAGCACGCTTATATTCAAGCCCTGCGTGCAAATCTCCCGGACGATGCAATCCTTGTTACTGACATGACCATCATGGCCTACTATTCCCGAGTCCACTTTGCAACATACGAGCCACGCAGTTATTTCACATCCTCCTACAGCGGCAATCTAGGGTCAGCTTTCCCGACTGCGTTGGGAGTCAAGGTCGCCCAACCAAGTAAAATAGTAGTTTCGGTATCTGGAGATGGGGGTTTCCTCTTCAACTCCCCGGAACTTGCAACTGCAGCGCAATTCGGCATCAACGTTGTTGCCGTGGTGTTTAATGACGGGGCCTACGGGAATGTCAAGCGTGATATGAAAAGCCTCTTTGATGGCAAGTCTATGGGGGTAGAACTCACAAACCCAAATTTCATGAAACTGGCAGATGCCTACGGTGTGACAGGAATTCAGGCTAAAACCCCAGAAGAGTTCGAGGATGCTTTAAAAAGGTCCATTGCCCTCAACAGCCCAGTGCTTCTTGAAGTGCTCGTTCCAGAAATGCCTTCGCCTTTCTAGTAGTTTGAATCAGAAGGGGAGCGCCGGAATTCATTAAACTCTATGCACCTATATTCAGGCAGATCAGCTTCGAGATGTGCTGTGCGAAGCCCAGTTGTTAGGGTATTACGTAGTTGTTGCGGCACCTTCATTGGCTCTTCGCTCCCCTCCTTTCTCAATTTGCACCTCAACCGTCCGTGGAATATGGACTACGCGCAACCTTCTGTGCACCCTATATCAGGACGCCGGTTTGTTGCGTAAGGTGCTCGTTCCTGTTCAGAATGACTAGTCAACATGTCTCTTTCAACAATGCCTACCACAGGTGTCGTTTCTGGGTCAGGGTACATATTTGCTTCCTGCCCTGGCTGTTCCTCTGCACTAACTACCTTTTCTATCAATATCTCCATAATTTTGCCCCCACGTAGCTAATTTCAGGTCAATCACTCGCGCAACAATTCATCAATATCATCTCTTTTTGCAATACTATCTATGCCGCTTTATTACAATATAATGAACCATTAACCATACAACCAATAACATTCACACGCACAATAATGAACTCCAATCATTATTGTGTCCAGACATACTTTATGATACTCTTTATTTGTATAAACAATATTAGGGGGCACCTATGGAGTTGCGGCAACTGAGAAGTTTTTGTATGGCGGCTAAGGTACAAAGCATTTCTAGGGCTGCAGAGCGTCTCGACCTTGGACAGCCCGCGGTTACAACGCACATAAAGCGACTTGAAGTCGAATTAGGAGCCTCTCTCTTCGATCGGGGAAAACGCCCTATCCAGCTCACCTCGACAGGCAATACCCTAGCTGATCTAGCAACCCCATTGGTAGAAGCCATTGACGACCTTGTCGCCCGCACCGCTAGTGCAGAGAAGCAAAGCCCCGTCATTGTAGGGGCGACTTACGACATCGTCCCGCATGTACTTCTCCAGGCGGTTCGGGATTTCCGCCTCGCTCATCCTACAGTTCGTCTCTACATTCGGTCAGGACATCGAGATGGCATCCTTCAAATGATACGTGATCGAGAAGTAGACATTGGTATAATCCCAGGAAAGGACACTTCACGCGATTTGGCGTTCACGCGGCTTTTCAGTTACGACACCGTGCTTATCACCCCTCTTGGACACCCTCTACTTGAGCGACCCC
>PBOB01000058.1 GCA_002724185.1 Acidiferrobacteraceae bacterium
GAAGTGGTGATCCAATCATCTTCCAGCTGAACGCGTCTGATGCTGGTTCGGGTATACAGTGCGCCGAAGTAGTGTACGCTGCATCATCGGAGAATCTGCCGACACCATGTACAGCTGATTCGTATAACTCAGGGGCAGTGGAACCGTTCAAGAAGCCTGCCCAGATACCGGAGGCCGTTCGACAGTCATGGGGTACTACTGGTGAGTGGTTGTATCCGTCTATCGTGCCGGCTGGAACACCTCCAGGCTCTTTGGATATTACGGTGAGGGTCATTGACCTAGCTGGTAACTCTACCGTGACGACTGTGCCGGCATCTGTTCAGGCTAACTTGGTTGCAATAAACATACCTCTGATGCCTGGTGCGAACTTAATCAGCCTACCGCTGATTCCGGATGACCGGGACTCTGGTAACATTGAAAGATTGCTTGAACTGGCGACCGCCGAGTACGACAACACTACGGTCAAGGACGTCACAGATAAGATTTGGTACTACGACGCCACGCAGACACAATTAGCAGAGTCGGAACGTTGGAAGGTCTACTCGCCGTCTGATGTTGGTGTGGATACCTTGGATACGATGGGTACTGGTAAGGGGTACTGGTGGATTACCAAGGATGATGCCTTCACTATGCTGCCACCGTTAGCTGGGTTCACGCAGCAGACGCCTAAGGTTGAGAATTTTGCCTACGAGGGCGTCTTCCTGAGACAGGGAGCTGAGGCACCACCTGTGTATGAGATTAAGAGTGGGTGGAACCTCATAGGTCTACACTCCGAGAACTTGATAACTGGTAAGAATTACCTGGCCGCTCTTGGTAGAGGGGATTCAGCAGGGTGGTCATCACTACTGCGCTACGATAACTACGTAGAGTTCCCAATAGGAACAGAGGGGCGACCAAAGTATGAACTGGGTCACTTCACAAGAGTGTTTGAGGCCGATAACCTGAAGCCTGCACAAGGGTTCTGGCTGTATTCGACAGTGGATGGAGTGATCACACCGTAAGGGTGGTCGGCAACTATCCAGGTGTGATGTGGGCATGCTAAAAAGGCGGCTTGCCTAGGGAAAAAGAGGAGGGCTGGGTGCGAAAACCGCTACAGGCGGTTTCGTACACAGCCCTCTTGTAGTACAATTACTTGGATGATTGCAAACTCTAGGATCCTTTGGCCAACAATACTCGTAGGAATCATCGGCGCTTTGGCGATATTTTTGAATGTCGTCAAGGCACAAGCACCGGTCGTTCCCATGCAGATATCGGGAACCGTATCTGTCGCCTCTGGCGCAAAGTGCGCCGGCACGAAAGTGACAGGACGGTTTGGTACCTTCACGACTTACGCGACAGGCTATTCTGATGCGAATGGCGTATATTTCTTTAATGCTCCCGCTGATAATCCTGATACTAGTACGCTTGAAGGATTTGGCAACGGACAAACTATATTGGTTTATGCATGGGAGGACTTGAAAGGGTCTGTGACTATGCAGAGTACGGGTATAGCTGAGAGAGATATCGTGGTGGACGACTGTGTGGTCGCTACTCCGACACCAGTTTCGGCGGGTATGGGTGGATTCATACCCGGAGGCGGTGGGGGTGGGTTCATACCTGGGGGAGGAGGTGGTGGTGGTGCCACCACTGGAGGAGGAGGTGGTGGTGGTGTAGTTGTGATGACTCCTACACCAGTTATCACAGCTGAGGATTTGCTGGGTGATATTGAAGAGGATGCAGAAGCTGCTGGAGAAGCCCTTGCTGGGATAGCTGGTGAGGATGCCGAAGCAGCCGGGCAGGCCATAGCTGGCGCCGCTGAGGAGAATCCGGACGCAGCAGGTGCTGCGATTGCCGCTGCCGCATCTGAGGACGCTGCAGCGATCGGTGAGGCGATCATTGCCGCCGGAGGATCTAATGCCGCCGCGACTGGAGCAGCTGTTGCTATTGCTGCTGGTGCAAACGCTTCGGCTACTGGATCAGCCATAGCTGCAGCTGCAGCTGCAGACGCTAACGTAGCTGGTGAAATTTTGGCTGCAGGAGCGGCCGCTGACGCGGCAGCCATTGGAAGCGTACTGGCATTCTCGTCTGCAGCTAACTCGACTTCCACTGGTCAGGCACTGGCTGAAGCAGCAGTAAGGGATGCTGATAGTATTGGACGGGCTTTGGCGAGTGCTGCTAGTGTGGATGCTGTTAGTGTTGGAGTGGCGTTGGCTATATCTGCTGCCGAGAATGCTGATGCGGTTGGTTTAGCGGTAGCTAGTGCTGCCAAAGAGGACTCAGCTAGTACTGGATTGATGTTGGCTACCGCAGCCGCACAGGATTCAGTAGTGGTTGGTGCAGCAATGGCAGTTGCAGCACAGACCCAGGCTGCTTCAATTGGTAAGGCACTAGTCGTAGCTGCGGAGACTGATATTGAATCTATTGGTAAAGCTGTCACAGCAGCTGCCGTGAAAAATGCGGCGGCGATAGGAGTCGCTATGGCTGTAGCTGCAGACGAGGATGCAGCTAAGGCCGGTGATATCCTTATTGTTGTGGCTGTAGAGAACATTGAAGCTGCTGGTGCATTGCTCGCTGCGGCTGCAGATTCTAATGCTGAGGCTCTGAGTGATTCGCTTATCCTAGCAGCAAAAGTAGCGGTTGACGATATCAGTAAAGCTGTTGCAAGAGCTGCTGTGGCCAACCCCGACGCGTTAGGTGAGACGATTTCAGCCGCATCAGAATCAGATACTGTCACTACGGGACAAATCCTAGCCACTGGGGCTCAGGAAAATCCAGTTGCTATTGGGAAAGTTCTGGCAAAAGCTGCTGACTCCTCTCCTGTTAGCATAGGTCGTTCTTTGAATACTGGTGCGGTGGTCAATGCGAATGCTATTGGTGGTGCACTGATAACGGCAGCAAGTGAGGATGTTTCTGCTATCGGTGAGGCTTTGGCATTCGGTCCTGCTAGAGATGCAGTGGCGCTTGCCTCATTAGGAAAAGAAATTAGTGTAGAGCCGTGGATGCCAGAGAAAACACCAAAGCTGGGGCTGACCAAAACAGGAGACAGTTATTGGCTTGCAGTGGGATCAGCTCAGTCAATTAGTTCTTCATTCGTTGATCAAGTTTTAGGTAAGTATAAGGACGAGTCGGCTGGTGCTCAAGTCATTGTTCAAGATGTGGGAGATAGGCCGGAAGATGTTCCAGTTCCACAGGATGGAGATGAGGTCCTAAGTTACCTAAAACTCACAGCAGACAATGTCGGTGATGATGCGTTACAAGCGTCACATGTTACCTTAGTAGTGGATAAGTTATGGCTTCTAGATGAAGATATTCACCCGTGGTCCATTCAATTCAATCGTTATGATGAAGATAGGGCGGTTTGGACTCCTCATCTCGCTAAAAGATCTGGAGAGAATGCCTCAGAGGTTTACTACACGGTAGCTCCGTCAGGATTCTCCCTGTGGTCTATATCTGGACGAGAAGGTGAAATCCCTCCAAAGAGATTTCTCGTAGAAAGTATGTATGCTGGCACTGCTTCTGATGGAGAAGAGTTTACAGTGACCTCTAGGGTGACGAACCTTACAGACTCACCACAGAACTATAATGCGGTTCTATGGCTCAACTCTGAGACGTATATGACGAGATCAGTGCTTATCCCAGGTGGTCTTACTAAGGAAATTCGTTTTGAACTAACTCTTCCTGCTGATACGTATGATCTTCGTTTGGGCAGAATAGCGCGTACTGTTACCGTCAAACCTTCTCAACAGGTCGCAACTGCGGTTCCGGTTGTCACTGCAGTCGCACAACCAACAATTAGTAAACCTGCTACCTCTGCTACTCCGATCTCTACTGCAAAGCCGGTGGCTACTGAGCAAGCCACTCCGGTCGCCGCCCCCACTGAGCTCGCAACAGCCATACCAACAGCTATAGCAGCACCAGGGACTACTGGTGGAGGATTCCCGATTATGATCCTTGTTGGCGTTGTGGCTGTTTTGGCGCTTCTTGGAATTGGATTTGTGTTCATGAAAGGTAGAGGAGGAAACGGCCGGTCCGAGGACTGACGTACCTCCTAACGAGATCCAGAAGTAATAGGCTTCCCTGGATTATGTGTATTTATTGTGCGTGAGGTGCCTACTATTGATATCTGTTGTTATACCAGCCAAGAATGAACAACATAATATTGCCGCAATGATTCGTTCTGTCAGACCCTATGCAGATGAAATTGTGGTTATTGATGGGCATTCAACGGATGCTACCCGTGAAGTGTCGGAGACGGAAGGAGCGAAGGTTTTTCTTGATGCGGGTAAAGGTAAAGGATCAGGAATTCGAAAAGCAATTGAGGTTGTGACTGGAGATGTTATAGTTTTCATAGACGCCGATGGTTCACATGACGCAAATGACATTCCGGCTCTTGTCAAACCAATTGTGGAAGATAGGGCAGATCTTGTAGTAGCTTCTCGTATGACGGGTGGTAGTGATGAACTTCACTCTACTATTGGCGAGGCGATTCGTCTTTTTGGTTCCACGTTGATTAACCTAGCTATCAACTATAGATTGAACGTCCGGATAACGGATGCGCAGAATGGATTTCGTGCTATCAGAACAACGACTGCTGCGGCCTTGGACTTGGAGGAGGATGGGACCACGATTGAGCAGGAAATGCTTATAAAAACCATCCGAAAAGGCTTTAGAAACGATGAAGTTCCTGGGCATGAATATCGTAGGGTATATGGAACTTCCTCTATCAGCGTTAGAAGGACTGGACCTCGGTATGTCTATAGTTGTATGAAGTATTTGTTTTTTAATATCTCAAGGTCGAGATAATGGCTTCCGCGACTGCTGATTGCCCAGTTTGCGGCAGTGTCAGCGTGCAGGAATACGGACGCCGTAAATTATGGTCCTTGACTCAATGTTCGCAGTGCGCATCAGTTTATCGAACGGTGTTCCCGACACAAGAGGAACTGGATGAGATTTATGGATCTGATTATTATGATTCGTGGAATATAGAGGCGAATGCCGAATCGTTTTGGCAAATGAAGATCAAGAATAGCACCAGCTACCTAATGAAACTTGATAGATACCTTCCCTATCATCGTGATAGAACGTTGTTGGACGTGGGATGTGCACATGGGTTCATGTTGGAGGCTGCTTCTCAACTAGGATATGTCTCTAGTGGATTGGAAATATCTCCTGCAGGGGATATTGCTCGAGAACGTGGGTTCCATGTAGTCGGTTCAAATCTCGAAGACAGACCTTTTCCTCCAGAATCGTTTGATGTCGTAACAATGATTGATGTTATTGAGCATCTTACTGATCCACTTGAGGCTCTTAGGTGCGTTTATGCGATGTTGAAACCTGAAGGGATTGTCTTCCTAGTTACTCCTGATATAGGTAGCTTTTCCGCAAGAATAATGCGCAGTGCATGGCCACACTACTTACCGGAGCATCTTATTTATTACTCCCCTACATCGATGCATACATTGCTTGATAGGACGGGATTGGACGTTATGGAGATAGGACCCGGGTACAAGTACCTTACGATAAGTTACATTGTGGGTCATCTTAGCAGCTCTTTAGGAGGGTTCATTCCAAGGGGACTATGGTCAATTGCAAATGCGTTGCCGTCACTGTTTACAGGAAAACCCTTGCGGTACAGGACTGAAATGATAGCAATTGGTCGGAAAAAGGCCCTTTGATTTCCAGCGACACAAGATTAAGGGTATGAGGTTAGAGTAGAGGGGCCGATATGCTTCGTGGGTTGATGAATATAAGAAGCAATTACATAGCTGCGCGCGTCGCTATAACAGTGATTGTGCTGTTCTTTTTGGTGAAAGGGACGTATCTCGCTATAACCGTTCCGTTGTTTGATACAGCGGACGAAATGTTTCATTTCGATTATGTCTATCAAGTATATCAAGGTGAAGGTCCTCCACATATTTTTGATGACAGCATTCATGAAGATGTTTTCTTCGGTGCCAAGGAGGCTGGTCACTGGGTTAAAGAAGGATATGCAACGCCGGAGACGTTGGGATTACTCACTAGTGATTTACTAGATTCGGTGACGTGGTGGTATAAATGGGATATTTCGGGAGGGCATTCGTATGAGGGAGTTCAACCTCCATTGTACTACCTAGTCTCAGCGGGTGTCCTTTTCGTTATGCCTGTAGAAACGATATCCAGTCAAGTCATCGTCGTTCGCTTAGTGAGTGTGGGATTAGGAATGCTATTGCTTGTTCTTACCTACTTCATGGGATATGGTCTTTCAGGTAGTCGATTTATTGGCGTGTGTGCAACGGCATTTGTTGCAACGTTACCAGCGGAAACAATGATTGGTATGCGGGCGAGTAATGATGTGCTTGGACAGGTTGGAGTTGCCGCACTAGGTGCGTTCTTGGGATGGAGAACTCTCAATAGACCCGATGGGAAATTTGACACTATTACAGTAATCGGGGCTGGCGTGTTGCTAGGATTAGCGGGACTTGCAAAGGCTAATGCTGTGCCTGCTGGGGTAATTATTTCCGTTATTTTTTTCTTTAGTGGGAAAGGATCTTTGGCTTCTAGAATTGGTTCAGCCAGTACTGTGATTGGGATCGCGGCGATTGTTTGTGGGTGGTGGTATTTGCGTAATTACGCGCTTTATGGCGATGCTATTGGTGGACAGGCCCTCGTCCGGGCAATATATGTTGAGCTGCCCTGGGTCGCAGATACGGTGTGGGGTGCTTTCTCTTATCATGTGGATTTGGTGCGAGAATTGGCATTTCAGCCCTACCTTCAGTTCTTGCCACAGAATTGGTATTGGATTCCTAAAACAGTGTGGCTGCTTGGCTTGTCGATCGTTTTATTACGTCTCATTGAAGGAAGTTCGGTATATATTTGGAATCGTGTTTGTATCTATGTAGTAAGCACTGGGAGCCGTAAGTTTGTTCGGGGCATTTATTTGCTTAGGACCATTTTCAAAAATAGACTCCCAGTTCCAGCTGTTTGGATTATCACCTTTATCATTTTCTCACTATTGATATCAAAGGGCGTACTTGAACATCATGAAGTTCTCGTGTTGGGTGCTGGAATAATTTTTGTGATCTCGCGACTCCAACCTCTTTCTAGATCTATAGGGAAATTGGAACTGGTTTGCGTGAGCGGATTATTACCCGCTTTGCTTAGCGGCATTTACTTTACTATGCAAATCGGCCCTAGTTCTGAACGATATCTTTTGAATGGAGTAGTGCTCTTGGCTGTATTGTGGGCATTTAGTGTGCAGCAAATCGTCAAGGAACGGTACCAAATTCCTTTTGTTTTGTTCACAACGGGTGCTTTTGTCGCTGTAGATTGGGGGCACAAAGTGAATATGCTACAAGTACTTAGTTATCGCCTTGGTAGCTAGA
>PBOB01000059.1 GCA_002724185.1 Acidiferrobacteraceae bacterium
GGCCCGCGAGCGCGGCTTTTGGGGTGGCGCCGATATCTGGAAATGAAGCGGGGTATCTAAGCCGTCAGCACCGGTATATTGGTGCTGTTGATTTTTCAAATTTCCCAAATGGCTTTAAAGGCAGGCGCGCAGGCTGCCTTTTTTTATGCGGCCCCAAGCAGAATGATTAGGCTAATGAAAAATTACCAGAGCAAGCATGTGCGCCGCACTCTAAATAAATATCCCCTGAGCAGGTTTGAGGTAGAAATAAGCATTGGCCATACCCTTGAATTGGTGGGTATTGTGGATCCTTATGAGCTGTTGGAGCAGATGATCGAGAAAGAAAGTATCAACCGCGATGAACGCTTTCCCTATTGGGCGGAGTTATGGCCCTCTTCTTTGGGGCTGGCACGCTGGTTTTGCACTGCGAATATTGCGCCAGCTCCCCAAAGAGTGCTCGAATTGGGGTGTGGGCTGGGTCTTTTGGGCATCGTCCTCGCCCGTCTTGGATGGTGGGTAGAGGCTACTGATTTTGTCGAAGACGCGCTCATATTTACCACCTACAATGCGCTGAAAAACCAGGTTGCGGGAAGGCATCAGGTCGCCTATCTGGATTGGCGCAATCCAGTTGGAGAAACTTGTGAGTTTATGGTCGCGGCCGATGTTGCGTACGAAAAAAAGAACCATCCCCATCTGGCCCGGGTACTGCGCCATCGGCTGGCACCCGGCGGTTGGTTTTACCTGGCTGACCCCCGGCGTCCTACGGCCCGGGGCTTTTGTGAATTACTCGAAAGCAGGGGATATTCACACCAGATCGACTCCTGTCGGACAAAGTGGAAATCCCTCGAACATGCGATTGATATCCATATTTTCCAAAAGCCGGAAGTGCCGATTTAAATCTGTGAGTCCATTAAAACTCGAAGGTGGGTTTCGACTGAAGCGGCCGTAGCTGCGAGGGCATAACCACCCTCGAGAACGGAGACCAGGCGACCGCAGCAGTGATCGCGAGCTAAATTTACTACTTCCCTGGTCAGCATCCCAAAGCCTTCTTCGGTCAGTTGCATATTTCCCAGAGGATCGTCCCGATGGGCATCAAAACCCGCCGAGAGCAGAATGAAGTCGGGTTTGAAGACATCTAGTGCTTGGCGCAGTTCAGTGCGAAAAACCTTTAGGTATTCAGAGTTCCCCACACCAGCCGCAAGCGGTACATTCAAAGTAAAGCCCTGGCCGGGTCCACGCCCTTTTTCTCGGCGAGCTCCAGTGCCAGGATAATGGGGCGACTGGTGGATGCTGAAGAAAAAAACCGAGGGATCTTCTTCAAAACTGTGCTGGGTGCCGTTGCCGTGGTGTACATCCCAGTCAATTATGGCAACTTTGCCGATATGGTACTTACTTTGCAGATAGCGGGCTCCAATGCCAATATTGTTAAAGAAGCAAAAGCCCATGATCTGATTGAATTCGGCATGGTGCCCGGGGGGGCGCACAGCACAGAAGGCATTTACAGCCCTTTTTTCCATCACTGCATCGATGGCTTGTAGCACTGCTCCGGTCGCCAGGCATGCCGTCTGAAAGGTGGCAGGTGAACCAATGGTATCCGGCGTCAGGGCTACGGGTCCATTTGCAGTGGAGAGTTGGGCGATTTTATTGATGTGAGCAGGGGTGTGGTGGGCGCGAATGTGTTCCAGGCTGGCCGCTTCCGGAGTTAGGGGCAAAATTCGTCCGAGGATTTGGCGGCGTTCCAGGTGTTGGTGAATAGTCTCCAGGCGCTCTGCGCATTCGGGGTGTCCGGGGCCAGTGTCGTGGGCGAGGAAATCCGGGTGATAGGTAAATGCAGTTTGGTGCATAAAGCTCCTAATCCTGTTGGTGATTGACCATCTCGATGGCCTGGTTGCCCAGTCGCCGGATGTCCTCGGCGATTTCATCGGCCTCGAGGTCCCGGCAGTCAAACCAGCGAAATGCCGCTGCTTCCCTGGGATTGATTTGCGGTTGGCCGCCTGTATTGCGGGCAAAATAAATTAAGTCGATATGCTGGTGTCCCGGAGTGATATCCTCCAATAAAATACAGATCGGGGTATGCAAAACACGCACATCGCCCCACCTTTGTTGGGCTCCGAGCAATTCTACTTCGAGACCTGTTTCTTCTCGCACTTCGCGGAGCGCAGCAGTTTCGGGCAGTTCGTTGGCATTGATGTGCCCTCCCGGGGGAAGCCATGCTTGAATTTTGTTGTGCCAGAGGAGCAGCGTTCGCCGGTTGCGAACTACGAAAGTAGTGGCGGTGAAATCTCTTGTCGGCGTTTTAGTCAAGTGACACCCAGGTGATTGTGGCTTTTGGGGCATTTCCGAAAGGTTTTTACTTGACCCCAAGTTATTATTTTTCCATCAGATAAAACTCATTAGCACAGTGGTGCTGCCGATATAAATATAGAAGATAGAGAGAATTATAAAAAGGGTGGCTGGGCTAATTTGGTGGCAGTTAAATTTAAAATTCCACATATTTATCGCTGGCAGGTTTGCGCCTATTTTGTTCCTGGACGATTTGCTCCACGAGCATTTCTTCCGGCGTTGCCAGGATTTAGTCTTTGTGTTTTTCACTTGCGGGCATAAGAAATGAGCGTGCAGCTCGAAACTGAGAGAGAGGTCGACCCGGGAATAATCGTTTTGGACACTAAAGTTCCCGACAAGGTCATCTGGCCCATAGCAGGGGGAAAAGGGGGGACGGGAAAATCTACCATTGCGGCAAATTTGGGAGTAGGTTTATCTCTTCTCGGCTACAAGGTCGTCCTGGTAGACGGCGATCTGGGTGGTGCTGATTTGCATCTTTTTTTTGACCAGATTGCCCCCCCGAAGAGTTTGAATAATTTCCTTTCCAGGGAAGTGGACAAGTTGGAAGATGTAATGTTGACCACGCCGCAGGAAAATCTCAAGCTCATCTGCGGTGGCAATGAGATGGTCAGTTTGGCAAATATCCCCTTTTTGACTAAGGAAAAACTGAAACGACATATAAAAAAACTGGACGCTGATTTCGTCTTAATTGATCTGGGGGCCGGCACGTCGTATAATACCCTGGATTTATTTAGTTTATCCGAGGAGGGCATCATCGTCTGCACCCCCGAACCCCATGCCAGGGTAGATGCCTATGGGTTTCTAAAAAATATGGTCTACCGGAAGTTGCAGCGGCATTTTAGCAAAAATATACCAATCAAGGCAACTATTGACCGATTTGCTCGCCAGGGGGGGCGCCGCACTGGGCGGATGCGGGAACTGGTCGAGCAGCTATTAAAACAGGATCCAATGGCGGGGCGCGAAGCAGTTGATTTGCTCGCTACTTTCAAGCCGAAGCTGATTTTGAATCAGGTCCGCAACAAAAGACAGGTCGATCAAGTCCAGAGATTTATCGAGCTGGTCAAAGAATATCTCTCCACGGAAATGGAATTTGTCGGATATGTGCGCCGTGATACCAGGTTTCTGGAGGCCTGTGAGCGCCGTAGACCACTGCTGATCGACTTTCCAAAGACATCGGCGGCCCGCGACTTGTGCGATCTGCTCATGATTGGACTGAGAATTGATGATCGCCTGCATCGCTTTGCAGCCAGCCACTTTCGCAAAATGGCGGAGGTGGCAAAAGCCAGCGCAAAATTCTGGTGATATTTTCTAACTCTCGCTAAATTCATTGGGATTGATTACTAACGTGCAAAGGCAATGAAGAGAGATTCCCTCTAGTGAATTCATCCTGGCTAAGAGGTTCCCTATGGGAAAGGTTTACCCTCCGCTGGACAAGATCTGGGCCGGAGCAGACCGCACCAGTTGAAATGCTCCGGGAGTTTAGAGAAGCCCGAAAGATTTTGATTATTCCCAACGACCGCGTCGGTGGTCTATTCATTGGAGCCCCCTTCTACAAAGTTATCCGCCATTTTTATCCGCAAGCTCAAATCGACCTGCTCGTAGAAGAAGGGAAGGTCTCTATTGCCCGGCAAATCCCCTTTATTGACAGTATTTTAAGCGCACCTCAGGACATGTCGGTGCGCAGTTCTGCCTTTAAAAAAATTGCTGGCGATTTGCGCCTGCGAAGTTTTGATCTTTGTTTTTGCTTAGGGTTGGATTGCAGCTTCAAACTAACCCAACTCTGTGGCGCGAGCGGGGCGCGACTTAGAGTTGGGTTTCAACGGCGGGGCCTGCGCCCATTCAACATCGAAGTGGTGCCCGAAGAGGGGACGGCATACGAAGGAGAGAGATACCTAAGACTTCTAAGGATATTTGGTTTGTCCTGCAACAGTGAAGTTCGCTGGACCCTGGCTCAGGACAAAGTCCAAAAGTTGAGCGCGCGCGTTTTTAACGAAGAGTTCGCCGGGGGAATGATTGTCGCCATAGATCTTACCTCCGGAGAAAGTGAAGGGTTGGGCAAACGCCAGTTGGAGCATATTATCGGGGGCTTGATCGAGCGCGGTGCACAGGCCCTTTTATTTTTTTCTCTCGCGGACAGGAAACAGGTCATTTATCTTAAAGAATGCTATGGCAGGCAGGTAATACCCTTCGAGCAGGATGATATGGCGGCAACTGCTGCCCTGCTAGGGGAGTGTGCTGCATTAATTTCCTGCAATACCGATCTTTTGCATCTGGGGCTTGCTTTAGAAATTCCCGTAGTAGGTATTTTTGACGATGATCCAAGGCGCTGGATACCCCCGCAAAGGCGCTTTGCCCACGAGATTGAGGTTTCCAAAGTGCGTCAAGCAGGTGGCGCACGGATTATGGAAGGATTGGAAATCGCCCTGCAGGGAAAAAAAGAAAATGCCTAATCTTTGCCCTTTAGTAGCACTTGACCTGTGTTCCTGGAACTGCATGTAAAGCCGAGGAGGAGAAATGAAGAATGAAATTGCCCGGTTCTCTGTCGGGGTGACAGTTTTTTTGGGGGGCGTTTCCTGTGGCGGTGAGGGGCAAATGCAGGAACCGGACCGCACAATTACAATTGTCTCAATAATAGGCCTGATAATTATTTGGGGCAGTTTTTTGTACCACAAGTTCCTCCAGGGTGGGGGGGGTGAAAAATCTGCCGGGGATGCCCAACCCAGTGTTGAAGAAGAAGTGGGGGCGGGGTCGACCCCCGAGGAATCCGAATCCAGCCAGAGGACTAAACCCCCGGTGGGAAATAAGGGAAATACAGCTAAAAAGAAGAGTGGGAAAAGACGTTAGGGATCTATTCATAAACTGTTTTTAAAGATTGGAACCAAAATAATGGCTACAGAAGTTGTAATGCCCAAGTTGGGGCTCACTATGGAAAGGGGCACCTTGGGCGCCTGGCTAGCAGAAGAGGGGCAAGGGGTGGAAAAAGGAGAGCCGCTCCTCGAGGTCGTCACCGATAAAGTCACAATGGAAGTCGAGGCCCAGGCCAGCGGGATTTTGCGCAAGATCCTAGTGCCAGCTGGCGTAGAAGTAGAGGTGGCTACCCTCGTTGGAATCATTGCCGATGCAGACGAAGATATCAGTGCCCTGCTCGAGGGGCAGCCGGTCCAAGGTGCGCCGGCAGGGGAAGGGGAGTCCAGCGGTGCAGAACCGGGTAGCGCCGCCGAGGAGGTTGGCTTGGCGACCGCTTCGGAATCCAGTAGCAGTGGGAAAAAGAGGCATAGGGCCTCCCC
>PBOB01000060.1 GCA_002724185.1 Acidiferrobacteraceae bacterium
ATTTATTTATAGCTGATGACCAGATATATACTCAAGCTGATCTAGTTGATTAAGAAATAAATTACAATTATGAGTATGCGACAAAAAGGTAATAGGCAAAGAATATATTGCATTGCAAATCTAATTCCTTATGGCAAGGTTG
The DNA here is from genome assembly GCA_002724185.1 of Acidiferrobacteraceae bacterium. Taxonomy (GTDB): domain Bacteria; phylum Pseudomonadota; class Gammaproteobacteria; order Arenicellales; family UBA868; genus CAJXWH01. The sequence goes on from PBOB01000060.1 coordinate 143, forward strand.
CGACCTATGGACAGATAGCCAAATTGGCTGGCTGCAATCCATTATTTGTCGGCTATGCATTGGCAGCGCTGCTGGATGACTCCGACACGCCATGGCATCGTATTGTTAATCGACATGGTCAAGTCAGCATACGAAACGATGGAAAACCGGACGCTAATCAACGTATAGCTTTGCAGCAGGAAGGCGTCTGTTTTAATGTTCACGATCGCATTGATCTGACAAAGCACAGATGGGCTGGGCCAACCTTAGACTGGCTAGTCGAGCATGGTTTTGATCCGATCAATCAGGAAGGTGATACCTAATTAGTTAGGTGACCATAGCTGGGCCGCTCCACGAACTCCAGCACTGTCCCCGTGTTTGTTTCTAAGAATTGGCGTATCAAAATCATGCCAAAATACATGCTTCGCCACTTCAGTTCGTCCCTCAGTATATAATCGCTCGATTTTCGAAAGGCCTCCGCCTAAAACAATAACGTGTGGATCGAATATATTAATCACTGTTGCAAGAGCGCTTCCAAAGCGCTTAAGAAGTGCTTGCACAGCTTCTTCGGCTGTTTGGTCTCCATGCGCCGCTAGATTGACAATTACTGATGCACTGGTGCCTGGAATACCACCACGTGCTACATAATCGTTCTCAAAGCCTGGCCCCGATAAAAAAGTTTCCACGCAACCGTTATTTCCGCAATAGCATGGGGGTCCGTCAGTTTCTAGAATATTGTGCCCCCATTCACCTGCAATATGCAGGCGGCCTGGCAAAAGTCTATTTTGGTGGACTAGTCCACCACCAACTCCGGTTCCCATGATCACGCCAAAGACTGTCTCAAATCCACGGCCAGCACCATCGACCGATTCTGAAATAGTGAAGCAATTAGCATCATTCTCTATCATAATTGGCTTGCCAAGCCTTTGTTCGAGATCGGCAACAATTGGTTGGTTAATAAGACAGGTGGTATTGGAGTTTTTTAGGATTCCTTCGCTCATTAACATTGTGCCAGGTGTGCCGATACCAACTGTGCATTTTGTCCCCGACGAGTTTTCCAGATCCTTTGCCAAAGTGGCAATTTCTGAAATTATTGCGGAGTATCCCCTACTTTTCGGTGTTGGAATTCGTTTTCGGAGAATTTCGGTACCGGTTGAATCCAACAATACCCCTTCTATTTTTGTGCCGCCGACGTCAATCCCGATTTGCATTACTGCTTCTGGTTTCGGGTGACTAAGACTCTAGTTTGTTACGGCTGATTTCTGCGTAAGCAGAATGATTATGAATAGATTCAAAATTCTCGGCTGAGACAGTGTAAGCTTGAATTCTCTCATCTCCATTGAACTGCATAGCAATGTCTCTAACTAGATCTTCTACGAACTTTGGATTATCATAAGCGCGTTCTGTTACGTGTTTTTCATCCGGTCTTTTCAGTATCCCATAAAGTTCGCAACTTGCTTGTTTTTCAACTACTTCAATAATTTCCTCAATCCAGATAAAGGCACTGGTATGTATATTAGTCTTAACATGGGACCGCTGATTGTGTGCCCCGTAATCAGATATTTCTTTTGAGCATGGGCATAAGCTAGTTACAGGAGTAGTGACCTGTATCTCGCTCAGTACATGATTATCGACAAGCTCGCCTGCAAGAGTCACTTCGTAGTCCATCAAGCTTTCGACACCACTAACGGGCGCTTTCTTTTGCAAGAAAAATGGAAATGTCATTTCAATACGACATTTTTCGGCATCTAAGTGGGTCGTGACTTCTTTCAGCATTGCTCTAAAGGATTGTACAGAAGTTTCTCGTTCATGCTGACTTAGGATTTCGACAAACCGAGACATGTGTGTTCCTTTAAAGTTATGCGGTAATTCCACATACATGTTGAATATCGCTACCGTGTGCTGCTCATAACCGCTTCGATCCTTAACACGAATAGGGTGGCGAAGATCCTTTACTCCTACTTTGTCAATCGTGAGATTGCGGGTATCGGGAGCACTTTGGACATCAGCAATTTGTCGGGGGGTTATCTTGGGGGGTTCAGGGTGATTCATCGGTAAGATCTAAGCTCTCAGTATAAGGTAGTAGAAGTCTAAGCAGTGCTCTGGGTTGCAGCAAGTTCAAGCGGTGCTCGTTTTTGAATTGCAGATTTGATCCCAGTTGGGTCAAGACCGCAGGCAGCGAGCATTTGTTCGCGCGAGCCCTGCTCAATATGCCTATCGGGAAGCCCAAGATTTAATATCGGTATATTGTATCCGCATTCTTGCAAGATCTCATTAACACCAGATCCAGCACCCCCACTGACCACGTTATCCTCTATTGTAACAAGCAACAGATGTGATTCAGCCGCATTTAGTATTGATTTCCTATCCAATGGCTTAATGAACCGCATATTCACGACGGTCGCGTCAAGCTCAGTGCCGACAATTAGGCTTTGGTCGAGCATGATACCGAAAGAGAGTATTGCAATTCCTTGGCCATGTCTTACTATTTCGGCGGATCCAATTGGCAGCGCCGTCATTTCAGATTGTTCAACCATTCCCGGACCAGCTCCCCTGGGATAGCGAACTGCAGACGGTCCTTCATACATATATGCAGTGTAAAGCATATTTCTGGCCTCTGGCTCATTAGCGGGCGCCATCAGAAGCATGTTTGGTATGCATCGTAAATAACTTAAATCAAAGGCGCCTTGGTGCGTTTGTCCATCAGCACCCACAATACCTGCTCGATCAATCGCAAGAGTGACATCGAGATTTTGTATGCTGATATCATGGATAAGTTGGTCGTATGCGCGTTGTAAGAATGTCGAGTATATCGCCACTATTGGCTTTAAGGATTCACATGCAATTCCTGCAGCAAATGTTAAGGCATGTTGCTCTGCTATTCCGACGTCAAAGTAGCGGTGTGGAAACTTTTTTGAGAATTTAACTAAACCTGAGCCCTCTCGCATAGCTGGTGTGATAGCGATTAATTTTTCATCGGTCTCAGCCATATCGCATAGCCAGTCACCAAATACATCCGTAAAGGACCTCTTGTTCGATTTTTTTTCGAGCTTGCCAGTAGAGCGATCAAATGGTGTTACGCCATGAAATATAGTTGGTTCGCCTTCGGCAGGCTTATAGCCTCTTCCCTTTTGGGTTGCAATATGAAGAAATCGTGGGCCTTTGATCGATTTTAAGTTCTTAAGTGTTGCAATCAGCGTACGAATGTCATGGCCATTTATTGGCCCCACATAGTAAAAGCCTAATTCTTCGAAGAGGGTGCTAGGCATAACCATTCCCTTTAGGTGTTCTTCCCAGCGTCGTGCAAGAGCCTGCACTGGAGGCATTGTTCCTAGCACTGTTTTGCTGCCTGCTCTAACTGTAGTATAGGTTCGGCCAGATAGGATCCGCGCTAAATAGTTCGAAAGAGCGCCGACATTACGGGATATAGACATTTCGTTATCGTTTAGGATAACAAGTAGATCGGTATCCATCGCGCCAGCATTGTTAAGCGCTTCAATTGGTTCGCCAGCTGTTAACGCGCCATCCCCTATGATTGCTACGACTTTTCGTGTTATAGCTTGTAGCTGTGCAGCACAGGCCATGCCAAGAGCTGCACTTATTGACGTGCCAGCATGTCCCGCGCCGAAGGTATCGTACTCACTCTCACTTCTGCGCAGGAATCCAGAAACTCCATCTTTTTGCCTTATGGTCGATAGTAGTTCTTTGCGTCCCGTAAGAATTTTGTGGGGATAAGCTTGATGACCAATGTCCCAAACCAGCCTATCGTGTGGGGTATCAAATATGTAATGTAACGCAACAGCAAGTTCAACTGTGCCTAGTCCAGCAGCTAAGTGCCCTCCAATTTCCGAAATCACCTCTATAAGGTATTCCCTGAGTTCCTTTGCTACATTTTCAAGATCAGACTCGCTAATTAGCCTCAGATCAGGAGGAGAATTAATTCTCTGAAGTAACGGATACGCTGAGCTTAGAGTCATTTCTGGATATCGCTAGGGCAGAAAGAAAATGGTAACAATGTTTGTTGTCTTCTAGTGTTGTCGATTTGTTACGAAGTCTGCCAGAGCCTCAAGAGTTGTTGTGTCGATATAAAGGTCTTTCAAGGCTTGTTTTGCTAACCCAACATGATGCCTTGCTAATGCCTTCCCCTGTTTCTCGCCCAGAATCGTAAGGTAGGTTGGTTTATGGTTTCTCTTGTCCGAGTCGCGCATTTTACCAAGAGTTAACGCATCTGTTGTACCATCTAATATGTCATCTGTTATCTGGAAAGCCAAGCCTAGTGATTTGCCATAGCATTCAAGACTCGCCAGTAACCTAGCATCTGTGGAGCCGGCAGCGAGGACGCCTAAGTTAACAGCTGCAACAATTAGAGCACCTGTCTTCATTTTGTGCATCTTCTCCACTGTTTCTAGCGATGATTCAGATCCAGTAATGCTGAGGTCCAGCGCTTGCCCTCCCGCCATTCCTATCGCCCCCGTTGCTTGTGCTAATATCTTGACCATAAGCAGCTGTTTTTCGGGCGTATACATACCTTGTTGATCTGCTAAAATTTCGAACGCTAGGCTCTGTAGAGCATCTCCCGCTAATATGGCTGTAGCCTCACCAAAAGCTACATGGCAGCTTGCCTTTCCTCGTCGGAAGTCATCATCGTCCATTGCCGGCAGATCATCATGGATTAGTGAAAATGCATGTATGAGTTCTACTGAGCAAGCAGCTATGTCCATCTGGCCTGTAGGAGCGCCTAAACTGTGGCCTGTCGCGTATACCAGTGCGGCCCGGAATCGTTTACCAGAGCCAAGGGTTACATACCGCATTGCCTCAGGAAGTGCTGCTTGGTCAGAAAGTTTTTTTGGTAGGAAATTTTCCAGGCAGTGATCAACCCGTTTGAGCCAGTGGCTCCAAGATTCAGCCAGTCCAGCTGATTCTGCCACTAGTCGTCGTTTCCTAGAGGCTCTCGCTCTAAACCACCAGATCTCTCTACTAATTTTTCAATTCGTTGCTCAGCCTCTTCTAGGCTAACGCGACAAGCTGCGGCTAGCGTGTTGCCACGCTCAAAATCCTTCAGAGATGCCTCTAGTGTCTGCTCGCCTTTTTCCATGCGTTCTACAATGGTTTCGAGCTCTTTTAGGGATTTCTCAAAGTCAGAGATCTTCGGTTTTGTTGATCGGCTCACGATTGTCCTCGCTTTATCTGGAAAGCGTATCCGTTATGCTTGAAGCTATGATATCTTGATGTGGTATACCTTTTGGGGCCAACCACACCTTAAATCTATCATTTTCAGATGATATTCACATAGTATGCAGATAGTATGCAGATTGATTGACGGCCAACTAGGCCATATTTTAGAATCATTCTAGCTTATTTAACACCCAAGTTTAGCGCAGCAAGACTGCAATTTTACCGAAGGAGATTGGACAATGGACCTCAAGAACAGCAAGACTGAGCAAAATCTGAAAGATGCGTTTGCAGGTGAATCGCAGGCAAATCGTCGTTACCTCTACTTTGCGGCTAAGGCTGATGTAGAAGGATACAACGATGTCTCAGCTGTATTTCGCTCTACTGCGGAGGGCGAAACTGGCCATGCGCATGGACATTTGGAGCACCTGGAAGCTGTTGGTGACCCAGCAACCGGACTGCCTATAGGAGTTACCAGCGATAATTTGAAAGCTGCTATACATGGCGAAACTCACGAGTATACCGACATGTATCCGGGTATGGCTAAAGATGCGCGTGAAGAAGGTTTCGACGAGATTGCAGACTGGTTTGAAACACTAGCAAAGGCAGAGCGGTCTCATGCGAATCGATTCCAAAAGGCGTTGGATGGTTTAGATACCTAGAGATAAGTATGATCTTAGCTGATTTGATTTATTAGGGTCGGTGAAAACTGACCCTAATTTTGGCTATGCTTATGGATCGACTAATGACTATGAGAACATCCAGCAGATGAGTGTACTGACAGTCGAAGATTTGATGACCCTAGAAGATTATGATCGTAATCGCAATTCTTTTCGGGACGATGTTTTAATACATAAAAAGAATCGATTAGTTCTAATTGGGCCAGATATTTCAGTGTCTTTTGAAGATCGAAAAACTATTATGTATCAAATCCAGGAAATGCTTCGAGTTGAAAAAATATTTCACCGAAATGGTATTCAAGATGAACTGGATGCTTACAATCCGCTTATTCCAGATGGCACGAACTGGAAAGCTACGATGATGATCCAAATCCCGAATATCGATGATCGTCGGAAGGCTTTACGTCGTTTTTTAGGTATAGAAAGGTGTTGTTGGGTGAAGGTCGGAGATGCTGAAAAGGTTTATGCCATTGCTGATGAGGATATGGATCGTGCAGATCAAGAAAAAACAGCCGCGGTACATTTCTTGAGATTTCAATTACCCAGGTCCGTCTATCAAATCGTAGGTAATGGAGCATCAATAGCCATAGGCATTGATCACGAAGCCTACAATTATGTTGTTGACCCTGTTTCTACACCATTGGCAGAGTCTTTGTGTGCCGACCTGGAGTAGCCTCTCATGAAGTGGGCCAGAAATTTCGGTAAAGAGCTGCTGGTAGGCTTCGTGGGCTGATTGTGCCAGCATATTTTTTGACTTGTATGATGCCAAAGAGCTTGTGTCGGCCAATGAAACGTCGAGTGAACTGCTCTAGGTTAGCCTAAACAGCATGCCTAGTAGGTATGATTCTTCATCGATTGAAGTTCTGAAAGGACTTGAGCCCGTGCGTAAGCGTCCGGGCATGTATACCCAGACTGAAAGGCCCAATCACCTAGCGCAGGAAGTGATTGATAATAGCGTAGATGAGGCTATTGCTGGATATGCTAAGAGTATCAACGTAATCCTTCACAAGGATAATTCATTTTCGGTCGAGGATGACGGACGTGGGATGCCGGTAGATCGTCATAAGGATGAGAAAGTTAGCGGAGTGGAAGTCATTCTTACGAGGCTTCATGCTGGGGCCAAATTTTCTTCAAAAGATTACCAATTTTCTGGAGGTCTGCATGGTGTTGGCGTATCTGTAGTGAATGCGCTTTCAACGCGACTTGAGGTAAACGTAAAGCGTGGAGGAAAGGAACACGCGATTACTTTTGCAAATGGTGCGATAAAATCTAAACTTAAGGTCGTTGGCAAATGTGCGACCCAGAGCACGGGGACACGGTTAAGATTTTGGCCAGACTCAGCCTTCTTTGATACCACCGACTTCGCAATTCCAAATTTGAAGAAGTTGCTTCGAGCCAAAGCTGTTTTATGTCCGGGACTAAGAATTAGTTATCGTGATGAATTAAATCGTAAGAATAATGAGACGTGGGAATACATTGATGGCATAGCAGATTACTTGATCGATGCTATGGGTTTGGCTGCACGTGTTCCGCATGATCTATTTACCGGTAAACTCAAAGGAGATAATCAGGAGGTCGAGTGGGCTGTCGCATGGAACGTTGATGGTACTGATGTCGTGGCAGAGAGTTATGTGAACCTAATACCAACTACTCAGGGAGGATCGCACGTAAATGGTTTTAGAGGAGGGCTAACGGACGCTGTTCGTGAGTTTTGTGAATTCAGAGATTTAATACCTCGCGGTGTTAAGTTAGCCCCCGAAGATGTTTGGATTAAATGCTCGTATATGTTGTCTCTGCGAATGAAAGATCCACAGTTTACTGGCCAAACTAAAGAGCGGTTGTCTTCCCGGGATGCCAATTCATTTGTTATGGTCGCGTCGAAGGACGCGTTCAGTCTTTGGATGAATCAAAATACCTCTGAGGCTGAACAAATTGCTAGCTTAGCTATTGATAATGCCCAGTTGAGGATACGTGCAGGAAAAAAAGTAGTTCGCAAAACTGTTGGTGTGGGGCCAGCTTTGCCAGGCAAGCTTGCAGACTGTCTTGAGCAGAACCTAGAGTTGACCGAGCTTTTCTTAGTCGAGGGAGACTCGGCGGGAGGCTCCGCGAAGCAGGCTCGCGACAAAGACTACCAGGCAATTATGCCGCTGAAAGGTAAAATCCTAAATACTTGGGAGGTAGACCCGGCTGAGGTGCTTGGCTCACAGATAGTACACGATATCGCAATTGCTTTGGGCGTGGATCCTGGATCAGCAGAACTGAGCGGCCTTCGTTATGGAAAAATATGCATTTTGGCGGATGCCGATTCAGACGGAGCGCACATCGCAACACTTCTTTGCGCGTTGTTTTTAAAGCATTATCGTCCTCTAGTTGAGGCTGGGCGTATATGTATCGCTATGCCACCTCTCTATAGAATAGACGTGGGCAAGAAAGTTTTCTATGCGCTTGATGAAGGAGAGCATCGAGCGGTACTTAGAGATATTAAGAATCAGAAATTATCGGGCAGTGTGAGCGTTCAACGTTTTAAAGGGCTCGGCGAAATGGATCCGACACAACTACGAGAAACAACAATGGATCCTGCTACACGACGATTAATCCGTCTAAGTTTGGGTAGTCGTGGTCGGGCAGAAAAAATGCTTGACATGTTGCTGGCACGAAAACGTGCTGGAGATCGTAAGGTGTGGCTTGGAGAGAATGGTGATAAAGCAGAACTAGAACTGTAAGCCAAAAAAGTTTATCGGTTTGATTTTTGTGTTAGTTTTTAGGCCAAAATAGCTCTAGTCTGGGGTCTCGAATGCGAATTACCTCCTGCTTGTAGATTGTGAAGCCCGCATTCTGATAGCAAAGAAGTGCCTTAGGGTGATCAAGAGTGCAGGTATTCACACGAATACAATTTGGCTGTTTGCGCCAAGCTACATTTAGGATCCAATTGAGAAATCTAGAGCCAATTCCATGGCCAATGAATTGCTCTATCAGTCCGAAGTATGCAAGCTCAACTATAGATCCGCTACGATGATCCAATTCAGCATATCCTGCTGGTACGCCATCAATATAGACAACATAAATTGCAACAGCTGGATCTTCAATGATTGATAGCAGTTTTTCGTCGGTCATAGCACAACGCTCATACCAGAGCCAAGGTCGTCCCACTTGCTGATATAAATAACGATAAAAGGCGGCGCCAGGTTTTTTTGCTTCTAATATCATTAGATCGTCACCAACTGTAGTTGGAGTATCTTTATCTAAAGGCACAATCATTTCTAGGTAAGTAACTTTCACCTCAAGGATTCCATTCTTTGGTGGAGGGTTTTCTGTCACTTGGTTGGGCGGATTATTGTTCGTTATCTTGGGAATTTTCATCAATTTTATTCAATGCGTAGTTTTGTTAATTGTTGTGTATCTTTATATTTTTTTATAGCGATACATTAGTAAAAAGATACCCCCCATAAGTGACCAGGCAGCAACATGCGTTCGATGTAAAACTGATAGTACAACACCTCTTGTTCTCATTATCTGTTCAGCTGTTGGTACGTCAGCAAACGTAATAGCTCCAAACTTGCCAACTAGTGTACCGTAAACAGCTTCACCCACCCCCCATCCACCAGGAAAGAGAGGAACTGCTTGAACTATGCTAGCGATAGGTACAATGAAATAGTAATCAACGAGGCTAAGTCCGATTTCAAGAGACAGATCCATCAAAAAAAAGCTGGCAACATATATCCCATAAGTCAGTGGGCTAATCAGTATCCATACGATGATTCCACGCAAATGCGATCTATATTGAAGTAGGGCCAAATCTATTTCACTGGCAAGAGCCCTTAATCGCGTAGGCAGCCAGGCTATAAGTTTTTCTATATTTAGTGATGAACGAAGAGTTTTTGCTAACAACAAACTACATATAATAATTGTTGCAACTGCTAAGCCCCAGACAGCGTATACAAAAACTGGAAATCTATCAAAAACAGCTATGCTTGCTATACAGCCTACTAAGAGCAGAGAGAGAAGACCTATAATTCGATCAACAATCACAGTGACTACCGCTTGTATTTTTTCCGTCCTACAGTGCTGGGCAATGTAAACTCCTTTGACGATATCACCACCTGTAGTTCCGGGTACAATATTGTTGAAGAAGAAGCCGATCCATGCGAATCGTTGCGCTTCTAAGAATCCAACGTTGAGATTATTTGCGCGAAGAAGCCACCACCACCGGCAATTAGCGATGATTGCAAATGCTAAAAAGCAGATAGCACCTAAAATAAAGTTTATCGGATCTAGATTGGTAAAATAGGTTAGAAAGCCTGGTTGGATGATTTTTTGGCTACCATCAGACTCAATCTGCTGTCCAACTGTGATTGGATTTGCAGAGTTATTTCGAATGAAGTCGACGCTTTCACCACTCCAGGAGCCAATAATCTCGCCCTCCACCGTGGATATGACATTGCCGTCTTTTGATATGACTGAGTAGCTATCCTGCCAGTTTATAGCATTAAATACTACAAGAAATATGATCGCTACGATTGCAATCTTTAAGAGAAAAGTTAAGCGATGCTTCATAAGTTGCTTGCGCTATGAGCTTAGGCGGTGCTCCGTTAGAATAAGACTTATTAGTTATGTCTATATTTCGGCAGTCCAAGACTAGGCATTTTAGCGTTTAATGGCGATTAGAACGAGTTACTTCTTTCATGGAGTTAGTAAAGTGAAATATAAGGGAGAACATCGGAATTGACCTCTAATGAAGCAAATGGCGTTCAGAAACTGCCAAAGTCAGCAGAAGTAGTGATTGTTGGTGGCGGCATTATTGGCGTTACGGCCAGCTTAAGTCTTGCTGAGCGCGGCATTCCAGTTGTTCTTGTGGAGAAAGGGGTTGTGGCAGGGGAGCAATCTTCTCGTAATTGGGGCTGGTGCAGACAGCAGGGTCGTGACCCACGAGAACTGCCTCTCATGATTGAGTCATTGCGTGCTTGGAAAGGTATGAGTCACCGAATAGGTATAGATACAGGCTTTAATCAGAGCGGTGTTGTTTATCTTGCCAGAACGATATCGGAAATGGAGGCGCATGATGCTTGGCTTGAAAACGCAAGACGTTACGAAATTGATTCACAATTAATAAGTGGGCGTGAGCTTGACAGTCTGTTGCCTGGTAGTTCCGATGCTTATATAGGCGCATTGTTTACAAAGTCAGATGGACGAGCTGAGCCAGCCATAGCAGTTCCTGCTATGGCGCGCAAAGCACGACAATTGGGAGCAATCATTGTGGAGAATACCGCTGCTCGGGGCGTCGAAACGCATGGTGGCTCCGTTAGCAGTATTGTTACCGAAAGAGGAGTGATAAGTTGTAATAGCGTCCTTCTTGCAGGTGGAATTTGGTCGCGTCTTTTCTGCAGACCACTGGGGATTGATTTACCACAGCTTAAGATTCTATCTTCGGTTCTTCGCACTCACCCCATTAAGGGTTGTCCAGAGGTATCTACTAGCGGGCATGGTTTCTCGTTTCGAAAGCGACTTGATGGTGGTTACACAATCGCTCATGGCAGCACAATCAACTATGAAATAGTTCCAGATTCATTTCGATTCTTCCAGCAGTTCTTTAAACTTGCATGGCAAGCAAGAAGGGAGCTTCGACCACGTCTGTCGAGGCGCTTTGTAGTTGAATGGGAATTACCAAGATCCTGGGCCCTAGATCGGCCAGGACCATTTGAACAAATACGAATTATGGATCCCACCCCAATGTTGTCAGAACTCAATCAGGCTATGCAGAACTTAGTATCAACATATCCGTCATTTCGCGATGCTCAAATTGCTGCAAAGTGGGCTGGGTATATTGATGTCGTGCCGGATGCAGTGCCGATTATTTCCCCTGTATCGTCTCCAAGCGGGCTCTACTTGGCTACCGGATTCTCAGGCCATGGCTTTGGCATAGGCCCGGGAGCGGGCGAACTTGCAGTAGACCTAATTACAGGTTCTTCTCCTAGAGTAGACCCACAACCATTTGTTATATCAAGGTTTTTTGACCGGTCTGGTGTTGGCCCTGTGGCTGGAATATGATCAACATATAGGCACTGATCGTTTGGCGACCGCATTCTTTCAACCTCAGGAATTTTTCAGATCTCTACCACGACGTATAATATAGGCTGCCTAGCAGCATTTTTTCGGGTTCGGCAAATGTATCTTTGCGAGCCAACGACGATTACTAAGGGGGATAACAATGGAGAAATCTCTCCATATTGACGCTGATAAGTGTACTGGATGCTTGCAATGTGAGCTAGCGTGCTCGTTCGAAAACGACGGTGTATTTAATCCTTCTAAATCAAGAATCAAGGTATTTGAATTCGAGCATGGTCGGCATACGGTACCATATACGTGCACCCAGTGTGCTGAAGCTTGGTGCATGCAGGCATGTCCAGTAGATGCTATTGTTCTTAATCTTGCTACTGGCGCTAAAGATGTGCTTAGTGACCGGTGTGTAGGTTGTAAGGTATGCACTATCGCGTGCCCTTTTGGTACGATCAATTACGATAAAGATTCGGGCAAAGTTGTGAAGTGTGATTTATGTGGTGGCAATCCGGCTTGTGCTGCAGCATGCCCTACTGAGGCAATCACTTTCATTGATAGTGATTCAACCGGCTACGATAGGATGCGGCAGTGGGCTGGACAGACAGGCACTATTGTGTCTGTATAGAGGTATCAAGTGCTATACGTTTTTAGGTCATATTTGTGTTATGCGTAGCACCACTTACCCACGTCTCTGAGGAGAGCTTAACTGATGCGTCACTTAATAATTGGTGCGGGCCCAGCTGGCGTTGTTGCGGCTGAAACGTTGCGACAATTGGATTCGAGTTCAGATATCTTACTTATTGGAGATGAATCGGAACCTCCCTATTCAAGAATGGCAATACCATATCTTTTGAGAGGGCGTATTGGTGAGGAGGGTACTTATCTACGAAAGTCGGCACGCTACTTTGAAGAAAGAAGAATCGAAATTCTGCAAGAACGTGTTAGTACAATTTCAACAGATAATAGGTCTGTTAGGCTCGAGTCTGGTAATGTTGAAGCTTACGATCGACTTCTTATTGCAACTGGCTCAAGCCCTACTTCACCGCCAATTGACGGTGTTGATTTGCCAGGGGTTCACTCATGCTGGACTTTAGAAGATGCGAGGTCTATAGCAGCACGCTCATCGTCAGGATCTAAAGTAGTCCTAATGGGTGCAGGTTTTATTGGATGTATTATCCTAGAGGCATTGGCCTCTTGCGGCGTTGATCTAACAGTAGTGGAGCTTGAAAATCGAATGGTGCCACGCATGATGAATCAAGTGTCAGGTGGTTTGATTAAGAGTTGGTGTGAAAGGCGCGGAGTTACCGTCCTGACTGATACCCGAGTTGAAGGTATAGCAAGCAAAGATTCGCAGCTTATGGTTTCTTTGTCGGAAGGAGAGGAGATCTTAGCTGATCTTGTCATCAATGCAACTGGTGTACGCCCCAATACTAGTTTTCTGGAGAAGTCAGGAATCGAAGTTGATCATGGAATCTTGGTTGACCAGAATCTAAGAACAACGTGCAAGGATATTTTTGCCGCAGGCGATGTTTGCCAGGGCCGTGATTTTTCAACGGGCGATTACACTGTCCAAGCTATACAGCCAACTGCCGTGGAGCATGGCAAAGTTGCAGCATCTAACATGACTGATGGGCAAGAAGTTATCCACCGTGGATGTCTTAATATGAATATACTTGATACGATGGGCCTGGTTTCAACATCCTTTGGCGCTTGGGAGGGGATTGATGGCGGCCAGTCTGTTGAATGCTCAGATTTAGCTAGATTTCGTTATCTCGATCTACAGTTCGATGGTGATGTTCTGGTTGGTGCGAATGCTTTGGGATTGACTGAACACATTGGCGTGATTCGTGGATTGATTCAAACAAGACTTAGGTTGGGTGTTTGGAAGGAACGGCTTATGGATAATCCTTTGCAGTTAATGGAAGCATATGTTGCCGTGGCGCATGGTGTAAGCGATGGTAGAAAGCCAACCACATCAAGTTAGGGATAAATTTAATCGGCCGATACGAGATCTTCGGATCTCAGTTACGGACCGTTGCAATTTTCGTTGTGTTTATTGCATGCCCCGCGAAGTTTTTGGCCCTGGTTATGCCTTCGTGCCCCGTAGTGAGTTGCTGCGTCTGGAGGAAATTCATCGGGTAGCTCGGATTTTTGTACAGGAGGGTGTAACTAAGATTCGGATTACCGGCGGGGAGCCACTAATTCGTCGCGACCTAGAGCAGCTAATTGAGATGATTTCTGGAATAGATGGCATACGCGATCTCAGCATGACAACTAATGCGTCAATGTTGACTTTGGAAAGAGCTAGGTCACTCTATGGTGCTGGGTTAGCACGAATCAATATTAGTTTAGATGCGTTGGATCAAGAAACTTTTCAGGAGATAAATGATGTTAAATTTCCGGTTAGTGATGTTCTAAGTGGAATTGACAATGCTCTAGCTACTGGTTTCAGCAATGTAAAAATCAACTCTGTAATTCGCAAGGGATCTAATGACCACAGCATTCTCGATTTAGCAAGACATTTTAGAGGTAGTGGCGCGACCCTTCGGTTCATTGAGTTTATGGATGTTGGTTCTACAAACCAGTGGCAGCGCGAGCAAGTAATGCCAGCGTCTAAAATGATAGATATAATCAAAACGGAATTTCCGATAGCGCCGGTATCTCCAAATTACGAGGGTGAGGTAGCGAAGCGCTGGAGATATCTGGACGGTTCAGGAGAGATTGGATTCATTACATCAGTAACGCAGCCATTTTGCAGGGATTGCAGTCGGGCGAGAATCTCAGCTGTTGGCAAAATTTATACTTGCCTGTTTGCTAGCAATGGCCATGACTTGAAAGACTTGATTCGAGAGGGCGCCAGTGATGCAGTTTTGGCGAGGTTTGTCCGTGAAATTTGGAGCAATCGCATTGATCGGTACTCGGAACTTAGGAGCGATGCGTCCTTGACTAGGGACAGCGCTGCGCGCATTGAAATGTCATATATCGGTGGTTAAATTAGAGCTGGGCATAGCATTGATCAATCAGGAAAAGACATGATAAGGATTGCTATCGCGGGAGCTGCTGGCCGGATGGGTCAAGCACTCGTTCGGACTGTACTCCTCGCCGATGATGTCGAGCTTACACACGCTTTTGAAATAAAAGAAAATGAGTTTATTGGCTCCGATGTAGGAATAGTCGCTGGTATTGGTAACGTTGGTATTCCTTTATCTGATAGTGTTTCTAAAGGAGATTTTGACGTGCTAATCGATTTTACTATGCCAGCTTCAACCACTACTAACGTTGCCCATTGTAAGTCTCATGACCAAAGCATAGTTATAGGGACTACTGGATTTGACGAAAAAGACCAAGAAAAGATTAGTGCAGCAGCCATGAACATCCCAATTGTTCAAGCACCTAATATGAGTGTTGGAGTTAATCTAGCATTAGAACTCCTTGATTTAGCAGCGCGCACTTTTGGAGACAGTGTTGATATTGAGATTGTTGAAGCCCATCATAGTGAGAAAGTAGATTCGCCCTCCGGTACTGCTCTGCGTATGGGCCAAGTCGTTGCTAATGCATTGGATCTCGATCTATCAAAAGACGGCGTTTATGCTCGTCATGGCCAGGTTGGTCGGAGGAAATCTAATACTATTGGATTCTCTGCAGTGAGGGCTGGCGACATTGTAGGCGAACATAGTGTGTGGTTCGTTGGTAGTGGTGAGCGAATTGAGATTAATCATAAGGCTGCTAGTAGATCGATATATGCAACCGGTGCGGTGCGTGCCGCAAAATGGCTTGTTGATAAGCCTAATGGTTTGTATGACATGCAGAATGTTCTTGGTTTTAAGGACTAATGAAGGAATGATGAGGTAATAATGCCGTGGATAGGGTTTTATTGACCGTGACTGGTTCAAAAAGATTGTGGGATGAGCTTAGTCGACTAAAAAAGCAAGAGCGCCCCCGCATTATTGATGCTATAGCAGAAGCACGGGCGCACGGTGATCTTTCAGAGAACGCTGAGTATCACGCAGCTCGTGAGCAGCAATCATTCATCGAAGGGCGAATTCGTGAGTTAGAGGTCAAGCTGGCCCGGGCAGAAATTATCGATCCTAAAGACCTAAATGTTGTCAACAAAGTTGTGTTTGGGTCATGGGTCGATTTGTGGGAAGATGACGGTAATCGCGAAGTGACGTATCAAATTGTTGGAGAATTGGAAACAGATGTTGATATGGGTAAGGTTTCAAATAGTTCGCCAATTGCACGGGCGCTGCTCGGAAAGGACGTTGGCGATGAAGTGGAATTTAGTGCACCTGGCGGCTTGCGTCGGTATGAGATTTTAAGAGTTCGTTACGACGATGATTCTACTTAAAGTAATGAGAATTTGTTAAGTGATCTTGTTGTTATTCGAGTGTGAAATTTCTATATCCCTAATTGGTAGTTAGCTTATCTGGGCCTATGTTGTAATTTTCATCGACTTCTACATTTGGGTTGAGTTCAGAAGCCATAGCTTGAGTAGGTGATCCTGCCATAACCACAAACTTTTCTTTGTCGACGGTAGCTGCCCAGTGTCGCACCCGCATCCGCCATATAATGATACTAGTTAATGTTATAAGCGCTAGCAATGCTAAAATAAACAGCCCGCCATAGCCAAAGATTGAAATGGAGGTGGAGGTGGCAAGTGGTCCAACAATTGCACCAATGCCAAATGCAAAAACAAATCCTGCTGTGCTGGAAACTATATCATCTTTGCTAAGATAATCATTAGCGTAAGCGACACTGATGGGATAGATAGTTGATATTAATCCTCCGAAGAGGCCTATCGTAATATAGAGAGATAGTGTTCCAAATGGCGCTCCAAATACCAGGAGTGATGCGGGCAATACGGCGGTGATGCTAACAGCAAGAAGAACGGTGCGTCGGTCAAATGCGTCAGAAAGCCGACCGATGGGTAATTGAAGTATAAAACCACCAATTACAATAGCACTCATAAAAATAGCGATTTGATCTATTCCAAGCCCAAGGTCTCTGCTGTAGATAGGCCCAAAAGCCCATAGCGAGCCAATTAGCACTCCCCCGAGGAAGCAGCCTGCGGCTGCTGTAGGCGATGTTGTAAAAAGCTTATTGAAGTTTAGTCGCGCTCGTTCAACTGGTTCTGGGTTTGTTGCTCTGGTGAGTGAGACAGGCACAATTGCAAGACAAAGCAATATTCCACAAAAAAGAAAAACTTGAACATCTATGGGATCGCCTAGTTGAATAGATAGTTGTCCAACAGCTGATGCGAAGTAACCAACCATTATGTATAGCGACAGTAACACACCGCGTGTTTGATTAGTCGCTCTATTGTTCAGCCAGCTTTCCTGTACAACAAAACAACCAGCTATACTGGCACCCATGATCATCCGAAAAACTACCCACGCCCATGGTTCAACAATAAGCAGAAAGGAAAGTATCGTAGCAGCAGCAATAGCAGCAAATACTGCAAAGCTTCGGATATGGCCAGCTCGATTAATTATTGGCCCAGCTTGAAGCGTGCCAATTGCGAATCCAATGAAATAGGCGGATGTCATAAAGCCTATGATGCTATTAGGGTAGCCTTCGATGTCAGCCCTAAGAGCGACAAGCGTAGCAAATAAACTATTGCCCATCATAACCAGCATAACTGACAGCATCAAGCTGTAGAGAGTACGGATAATCTGAAGAGCGCTTTTCAACCTGTTCCTACCCGGGACTGTTCGGGTTGCGAAGTATATGCCTAATTTACAAACGTGAATGCACTATGTTTAATATAATTTCCAATTCGCCATGCAAGAGATTCAGTGTTACGACGGATATTTTGGCTATTTCTTAGGTCAATTAAAAATGCCGATTCCAATCCACTAGAGCCAAGAAATGGTAATTGCTCCCTCAGTGCATAATCGCTGTCGATTTTTTATTTGTCACTAGTCGCCTACTAGAGAGCATAGTCCCTGCTGGATTGTCATGAAGCAGTGTGTAACCTATTGTTTAATTAGCTTAAAAAAATCCAAGCTTTGAGTTAGCTAGACTCAGGTAATCGGGGAGTCCCGCGTTTTAACTGAAAAAAACACTAAAAAAGATATATTTGACACAAACAGTTTAAATCTAGTAGCGTTGACCGGCCATAGTAGGTGTTCGTAGGCCTTTAGGAGAGATACCCCATGACCCTGTTACTCGAATTAATAACCATGAGACGTCATCTAGTTTTTGGTAGAGCGTGGAATGAGTCTGCAGTCTGATCTCGAGCTTGCGGTCAAAGGCGAGCAGTTAGAGTTGCACTATCAGCCTCAATTTGATCTCCAGACGGCAAGAGTTGTTGGAGCGGAAGCGCTGTTGCGATGGAATCATCCTGAGCACGGTGTAATTCCACCAAATGATTTTATTCCTCTTGCTGAGGATACTGGATTAATTTTTTCGATTGGCCGCTGGGTGGTCAACGAAGCTTGCCGACAATCAAGATTATGGCGCCAAGAAGGATTCCAGCCAATAACTATCTCTGTGAATATTTCTGCTGTTCAGCTGCAACAAAGTGATTTCTATAGCCAGGTTAGAGAAGCTATAGAGCGAGAAGGTATTAGGCCATATCTACTCGGTTTGGAAGTAACAGAGTCTCTTTTCGTGGAAGATATGGATCGGACAATAAGCGTGTTGAAGTTGCTTAAAGATTTGGGCGTCGAGCTATCACTTGATGATTTCGGTACTGGCTATTCAAGCCTATCTTACTTGACCAAGTTGCCAATCGATAAATTGAAGATTGATCAGTCGTTTATTCGAAGCTCTGAGCGAGAGAGTTGGGCTATCGTACGTACTATAATTCAGCTAGCTCGTAGTCTAGGATTAAAGACTGTTGGAGAGGGTATTGAGGAAAAGCTTCACGTTGATCGCCTTTGTGATTTAGGCTGCCATATTGGACAGGGGTACCATTACAGCAGGCCAGCACCAGCCAATGTGATTTCAGGCGTTTTACCGAGAGAGTTGCTAGAAGTTACCACTCCTAAGCACAAAGCCAAGCATCTGCGTATCGGTCTTCCAGCTGATTACTTGTCATCGCATCTACAGGCAACACTCCATGACTTTCAGAATCAACATAGCGATTGCCAGCTAGATCTTTACTTCGATTTTAGTGCTCATCTGCTCGATTCACTATCTCTTGGTGAGCTCGATGTTGTAATAGCATTAGATAATGCGCCTACAAAGTATAGAAAGATGCAGGCATGGTCTACTACAACTGTATGGATAGCTTCTCAAACATTTGAAATGTCAAGAGATTATCCGTTACCGGTGATCTTGCAGCCCACAGGTTGTCCATATCGTTCAATGGTTGTTGCTGCTTTGAATACTGCTGAGACATCATGGCATTGTGTTTATCAATCCCCTGAGATAGAGGGCGTTCAGAAAGCCGTTGCTTCTGGTATGGGTGTAGCAGCGGTGCCATCAACCTTATTATCATTAAATACCCCCTCAGAGCTGTTGGGATTAATTCATCAAATAGGGAATGCCGAAGGGTTGCCAGAGTTACCACCTTTATCTTTGGCTATTTATGATATTAATCGTGACGCAGCTGCTATAAAGAATGAACTCGTTGAACAGCTTTCACATGTGATAAACAATATGGAGGGTGTTGTCCAGCTCTGATTCGCTATTATGAGCGGAATCATGAATGAGCTATATTACACAGGATATGTTGGATCAGCGGCGTGGCTTCTTGCGCCTATCAAGATCAGCAACTGCAGCGGGAAGTATTTTTTGATCCTCGGAAAGATTTTCGATAATCGATGCCATGATTATCCAACTACGAATTGGTTCTCGATAGTGTCGAGGAAGATTTGACCATGCTTTGGCAACAGCCAAGGCCTCCGCTGGTAAATCAAGCGCTACTGTAGCGGTTTCTGATAGATGTCGTGGGCCAGTGCCAGCAGCAAGCCACTCGACATGCACCTTCAACCACTCTGCTATCTGTTCTAGCCGGTATCTCCTGGGAAATGCTTTTCCTTCGAGATATTTACGAGCAGTAGTTAGACTTTTGGCGCCGGCTTCACGTTGGAGAGGTTCAATTTCTACCGGTATCCGAGACCAGCTTCCCTCACGGGCACCGTATCCAGCTGATTGCATAGCATCGATTAAACGCTCGGCAAAATCTAAATACGGTGGTTCAGAAGCCATTAAACAAAGATTCCCACAATAATTTAATTATCACTTTATTGCACAATATAACACTTTCAGTGTTAAAATAGAACTGTTCTAGTAGCTACGATTTTATATAAAGCTAGTTGTCTGCCAATAGATAGAGATGGAGGAGTGTTTTGACTGAACTGCAACCTGCCTCACTTCAACCAAAGGACGCTAACCGACAACTTCGGCGAAGATTGCGACTCGGTGAGGTTCTTGTGAATGCAGGGCTCGTTCAAAAGCAAGATATTGATGCGGCACTAGAGCAACAAAAGAAGCAGACAGGAAAACGACTCGGTGAGGTTTTGGTAGACATGGAGATTGTGGACGAAGTGGTAATTGCAGAAACCTTGGCAGGCAAGCTGGGGTTACCCTTCGTCAATCTAGATGACATCGAGGTCGAGAGCTCCGCGGTAGCGGAGGTGCCTTTTCGTGTGGTGAGGCAACATGGTGTTTTGCCAGTGCGGGTGGACGCCAAATCTCTTACGGTTGCAATGGGCGATCCTCTATCCATTGAAGCTCTTGATGCTTTGCGGTTTACTTGCCAGAAGCAGATAGTAGAAGTCGTTGCATCCCCGAGTCAAATTCGAGAATATGTCGATCACTTTGAGGCTTCGCAAGGGTCAAATGAAGACTTTGAAGACTTTTTGCGCGGTATATCAGCTCAGAAACCAGGCAAGCCATCTCCAGACACAAGTGATTCGGATGACGGAGCAGTTGTAAAGCTAGTTAATAGAGTTATTGTTGATGCAGTGCGAGAGGGAGCCTCCGATATTCATATTGAACCACACGGACAAAAGGAGGACCTACTTATTCGATTTCGAGTTGATGGCCGTTGCCACGATTATCGTCGAATCCCATCTGAATATAGAAATCAGCTTGTGGCTCGTATAAAGATAATGAGTAGGCTTAATATTGCAGAGCGTCGTAAGCCTCAGGATGGCAAAATTCACTTTAAGCTTGGTAATACTCAGATTGAACTTCGAGTTGTTACCTTACCAACAGCAGGTGACAATGAAGATGTAGTTATGCGACTTCTTACTGGTACAGGAGTTATGTCGATGTCGCGTATTGATTTAAGTCAGAAGAATTACAATTCTTTGGAGAAGCTTATTCGCTCTCCTTATGGCATCATTCTCGCGGTTGGACCAACGGGATCCGGAAAAACCACAACGCTACATTCTATTTTAAGTGAGATAAACAGCAAAGAACGTAAAATATGGACCGTAGAAGATCCTGTTGAAATTACACAGATGGGGTTGAGACAGTTACAGGTTCACCCGCAAATTGGTTTAACATTTGCTGCCGCTATGAGATCATTTCTACGTGCAGATCCAGACGTAATTATGGTTGGTGAAATGCGTGATTACGAGACAGCGCAAATTGCTGTTGAGGCATCATTAACCGGACATCTCGTGTTTTCAACTTTGCATACAAATACAGCATCAGAGACTATTACTAGGTTAGTAGATATGGGTATTGAAGCTTTTTCTTTTTCTGATGCATTATTAGGAGTTATCTCACAACGGCTTACCCGTAGATTGTGCCCAAAGTGCAAGATTGAATATGAGGCGGGATCCGTGGAGATTGAAGAATTGTCTGGGCATTTCGATAGTTATGTAACTGACCAATTAATTAGTTCCGACGGACTAAGGCTATTCCGAGCTGAGGGATGCTCATACTGTAGCCGGACTGGTTATTACGGCCGAGTGGCGCTGCATGAGCTACTTCAAAGTAACGATGATATTCGAGATGCTATACAGCACAAATCAACAGCAGCAGAAGTTCAGGCATTAGCTGAAAAATCAGGAATGGTTACCATGCTCCAAGACGGTATAGCAAAGTGCCTTGAAGGTAAAACAGATTTAGGCCAGGTTCTGGCCGTATGTAATCGTTGATTCGAGGGAGGATAGAACCTACTTACGTATATTGTTCAGCGTAATTACATCATGCTAAAGTTTCCCATAAATGTACTACCAACCGACGGTATTATTTCCCGGCCTTCAAAAGTTCTGTGACGAGCGCTGTCTAATTATTTTTGCATAATTAGGAAAATTTCGCTGTGGCTGATCTGATTCGCTTCGAAAATGTAAGTCTTGCATTCGGCCTTTCTCCGATATTAGCGAACGCCAATTTTTCAATTGAGAATGGCGAGCGTGTATGTCTAATCGGTAGAAATGGTTCGGGAAAAACCTCGCTGCTCCGACTCATTACTGGCGATATCGAGCCAGATAAAGGAGATATATATAAACCGGCTAGCTATCATGTTGCCATACTAGATCAAACATTGCCCGATGAGTTGGATATCACAGTGTCGAGTTTGGTTGAGTTAGGCCTAAGCAGTGTTCGGCGTCTTGCAGTTGAATATGAGCGCAGGGCGCAGAAGACGCTTGACGCGCAAGGGTTGAAGGAGTTGGAGAGACTTCATACTGAGATAGATGTTCGTGGGGGTTGGAATGTTGGACAGAGAGTTAATGCTATTTGTTCAGAGATGAGTCTACCGCCAAAGGAATTATTAAGAAACTTGTCGGGAGGTTGGCGTCGTCGGGCAGCTCTAGCTAAAGCGCTTATCTCAAATCCAAATCTGCTTCTTTTAGATGAACCGACTAACCATCTAGATTTTGAAGCTATAGAATGGCTTGAGAGAAAGGTTGATGCTTATTCAGGAGCTATTCTATTCATTACACACGATCGCGCGTTCTTGCAGAGACTTGCTACGCGGATTATAGAAATTGACCGCGGTACCATTAAGAGTTTTTCTTGCAACTACAAAGACTACTTGAAAGAAAAGAGGAAGGCTAGATATGAAGAAAAACAAGCCAACGCTGAATTTGATCGCCAGCTTGCTGCCGAAGAGCAGTGGATTCGTCAAGGAATAAAGGCTCGACGTACGCGCAATGAAGGGCGCGTGCGTAGTTTACAGGCTATGCGCGAAGTCCATTCTAAGCGTATTCCAATATCTACTCCCGCACGTGTTCATATCGAAGAGGCAGATTCTTCCGGAAGAAAAGTTCTTGATGTGAAAAAAATCCATTATCAATATGGCGCTAAACCATTGATTAAAGGTTTTTCTCTCAAAATTACACGAGGGGATCGCATTGGCTTAATTGGAAATAACGGTGTTGGCAAGAGTACACTGTTAAAGCTTTTGCTAGGAGAAATTCAGCCTCAGAGCGGTACAGTTAAGCTTGGTACAAACATTAAGCTCGGATTTTTTGATCAATATAGGCGTAATTTAGATCCGGATAAAACTGTCGCAGAGGTCGTTGGTGACGGTAAAGATTATATTATATTGGGCAACAAACCGCGCCATGTTGTTGGATACCTTCGGGGTTTTTTATTTAGTCCTAAGCGGGCTATGACCCCGGTTCATGCTTTATCTGGAGGGGAAAAGAATCGAATTCTTTTAGCAAAATTGTTTGCCCAGCCTGCGAATCTATTGATACTTGATGAGCCAACAAATGATCTTGATATAGAGACTCTGGAAGTTGTTCAAGATCGGATTTCAGAATATAAAGGCACCCTTATAGTAGTTAGCCATGACCGTGAATTTCTTGATGCGGTTGTTGATCGTGTGGTTGTTTTTGAGGAAGGAGGACAAATTCGTGAATATGTGGGTGGCTACAGTGACTGGGCAAGAAGGGATGCAGTGCTTGCAATACAAGACGAATTAGGGGGAGCTGGCGCTGAGGGCAAAACTAAGCCACAATCGGTGTCAGCCGACAAGAAATCAAATAAGCTTACATATAAATTGCAGCGCGAGCTCGACGGTCTGCCGGTATCGATCGAATTACTTGAGCGTGAGGTACAACAATTGAATGAGAAGCTTTCGCAACCTGGTTTTTATGAACAGCCATTTGAAGAGACTGAGCCAATTCTTACTACTCTTCTTGCAACAAAGAAAGAGCTAGATGTGACTATTGCTCGCTGGGTTGAGCTGGAAGAGCTGAAGTCTAAACTAAGCGAGGGCGATTAACCGCTGTTGTCTGTAGGTAACCATATAGCAATAAACCTAAGATCATCTCACACACTTAAAGACCACACACATTTGGCTAGTTTGTATATGGGGTAAGATATCTTGCGCTCCTGTCTAGTGCTTCTTTGTTATCCCTAAGCTCCATCCGTGCAACTACGCGCAAATGTATTTCGTCTGGACCATCAAAAAAACGCATTGCTCTACCCCAGGTCCAATGATCTGCTAATGGTGTATCTGGAGTGATGCCCATAGCGCCAAATACCTGCATCGCTCGATCAAATATAGTGGTATGTAAGTTTGGTACAAGTGCCTTAATCATGGAGATCTCTTTACGCGCTCCTTTGGCTCCCACTTGATCAATCAACCAGGCAGTTTTGAGTACCAGTAAACGAGCTTGCTCTATTTCGATACGCGAACGGGCAATCCATTCGGATATAGTTCCATGCTCATACAGATATTTGCCAAACGTTTTCCGCTCCTGCACTCGCATAGTCATTAGTTCAAGTGCGAGCTCAGCAGCACCAATTGAGCGCATGCAGTGATGGACCCGGCCTGGTCCGAGTCGAGCCTGTGCTAAAGCAAATCCATCTCCTTCCGTTCCAAGAAGACAGCTTGATGGAATTCGCACATCTCGCAATAGCAGTTCACAATGTCCTTCTGGAGAGGTGTGGTTAACAATCGGTATATTTCGGATCACATCTATACCTGGAGTATTCATTGGTACGAGCAGTATACTTTGTTGGTGGTGAGGTTCTGCGTCTGGATTAGTCTTGCCCATAACAATTAGCAGTTTACATCGAGGATGCGCCACGTTTGATATAAACCATTTACGACCATTAATTATATAGTCGTTTCCATCTCTAACAATTTTCGTTTGAATTTGGGTTGCATCTGATGAAGAAACACCCGGTTCTGTCATAGCGAATGCAGAACGAATCTCGCCTTTGAGTAGTGGTTGTAGCCATTGCGAATTTTGTTCATCATTGGCAAATAAATGAAGTAATTCCATATTGCCAGTGTCAGGCGCATTACAATTGAATACCTCTGATGCCCAGCTAACTCGACCCATAATTTCTGCAAGTGGAGCATATTCTAAATTAGTTAATCTCGTCCCAGGCTCGTCATGCTTTAGACTTGGGAGAAATAGATTCCACAATCCTTCAGCACGCGCCTTAATTTTAATTTCTTCAATTAAAGAGATTGGGTATACCCCATTAGCTGTTTCTCGCTGCCAATCAGCGAGCTTGGGAATTATATAAGTGTCGAGGAATGTCTGAACACGCTGACGAAGGACATCGACTTTTGGTGTGTATGAAAAATGCATATCTGGGATCTTAATATGTTTTCAGTTATTGTCGTCAATTACCGCAATTGCCTTTTTTGCCAGGGCGCTTGCCATGCTGCCAATTTTCTCGGCATTTGGGCTTGATGCTGTGCCATCAGCGAATCTTTTCATGACGCCTTGACAGATTGCTGATAATCGAAAGAAGCTGAAGCTCAGATAAAAAGGCCAGTGTTCAATTTGTTTTATCCCCCTTATTTTACAGTAATACTGCACTATTTCAGCTTCTTGGGGAATTCCCAGTTGTTCGCGATTTAAGCCGGAAAGTCCAGATATATGATCAGTCGGTTGCATTCTGAGGCACATGCAGAAATATGCTAAGTCAGCTAGAGGATGACCCAGTGTCGAAAGCTCCCAGTCAATTATTGCTAATATTTTAGGTTTTCGTGTATGAAAGATAATATTGTCAATTCGATAATCGCCATGGATCAAGCAACTATTGCCATCATCCGAAGGGATAAGTTCTGGAAGTTCTCGCATCAATCTATTTACCTCAGGCATTACTTCATTTCCACCTTCTCTATATTGCCTACTCCACCGATGTATCTGACGCTCAAAATAATTGCCTAAATGACCATAATCAGATAGGCCAGTAGCTGCTATATCGATCCGATGAATTGCTGCTAGCGATTTGATCATAGTCCGATAAAGGTCTTGTCGCTCATCATTGGTTAAACCTGGAAGATGAGGTTGCCAAAGAATGCGCCCCGGCACATAACTCATCACATAAAACTCGTTACCAATGATTTTCTTGTCCTCGCAAAGAATATGAGGTAAAGCTACAGGGACTTGAGTGCCTGAGAGGGCTTCGAGGACTCGATATTCTCTATCTATCGCGTGCGCTGATTTTATCAGAGTGCCAGCTGGTTTCTGGCGAAGTACATATTCGCCATTTGTGGCCTTTAAGTGGAATGTCGGATTAGATTGGCCACCTGGAAATTTTTCAATAGATTCTATGTGTCCGAAACCCTCTATATGTTTTGCAAGAAATCGCTCAAGAGAAGTTGTGTCCACTGTAGAAACCTTTTAATCGCATAATACTCGTGCAAGTCTTTCTACATCGAGCTTAATGGAGATGCCAGTACTAAGATAAGAACTCCGGTATCACTTCGCTAATAAAAAGCTCTAGAGATCGCTTCTGCTCTTTTAATCCTAGACCGAGACTAGCGTAATATGTGAATTGATCAACGCCCAGTTTGTCATACAACCTCATTTTTTCATTTACCTGATCCGGCGTTCCGAACATTAAATTTTGATGTAGCATGGTAGGGTCAAATTCTTTGCGATTCTCAAGGTCGGCTAGATCAATCATCGGCGGAAATCCATTCTCCACGCCACCGACGTTGTTAAAGAGTCCTTCAAATTGTGCTAGTTGTTTCATAACGGCCTGCACAGGCATCATCCAATCGCTTTTATTAGCATAGACACACGTATGACGCATGGTTGCGAATATGGGGCGATTGTGGCCTGGATTGTCAGTAAGTGCAGTTTCAAGATTTCCAATATAGGTTTCAACTTCTGACATTGGTCTCGTCATAGGCCATGACAAAATGTTGCAGTTATGTTTGACTGCATAGTCGTAAGTAATCGGTGCGCGTGCTGCAATCCAGATAGGTGGGTGAGGTTTTTGTATTGGTTTGGGGACCGAAGTCGAGGTAGGGAAACTCCAGTACTCCCCGTCGTGCGCAGTGTCGCCTTGCCAAAGCGCTTTCACCACGGGTAGCATTTCCTGCATGTATTTCCATCCATCAGTTCTAGCAAGTCCGGGATGCATTCTGTCAAATTCTCTTTGGTATGCGCCAGAACCTATGCCGAATTCAAGACGCCCACCACTATAAAGGTCCACAAGAGCAGCTTCGCCCGCAACATTTATAGGATGCCAGTATGGAGCTACAACTACAGCAGTCCCCAATCTGATTCTATTTGTATGTGCTGCCCACCAGGTAAGAATTTGAAATGGATTAGGGGCGATAGTCATTTCAAGTGCATGATGCTCTGCAGCCCAAACAGTTTCAAAACCTCCTTCATCTGCCATTTGAACCATTTCAAGAGTGTGTCGAGTCACATCCTCCATTGCTATACCTGGATCGATACGTTCCATATTGATAGCTAGCTGAAATTTCATTTTGATTTGTTTCGGTAAGTATATTTTCTAAAAAAAGTTAATTATTTCTAGCAAATCTAACAGCCATCAGTACGTGTGTCATATGTATCTGTCTCCACACCTTTATCCAACACTTATTGCATAACGAACGGATCCGAAATTGGATCCGACGATGTATTGAGCCACACTGTTTTCGGGCGAGTGTAATCATAGATAGCTTGTAATCCAGACTCTCGACCATAACCACTGTCCTTATAGCCGCCAAAAGGTGCTAGTGGTGATACCATTCGGTATGAGTTTACCCAGACGATACCAGCCCGGACTGCTTTGGTGACTCGAAGGGCCCGCGCAATGTTAGCAGTGAACACCCCCGCTGCCAGACCAAATTGCGTGTCATTGGCCAAACGAATGGCTTCTGTTTCATCGCTGAAACGAATTACGCTCACGACAGGACCAAATAGTTCATTTCTTACTATATCCAGATCTTGATTGGGGCAGGAAATAATTGTCGGCTCATAATACCAGCCACTACTAAATTCTGCTGGTGATTGTCCTCCATATAGCAGGTGAGCCCCATTTGACACTGCATTATCGACTGCATTTCCAATGAACTTTAGCTGATCTAGAGTCGCAAGTGGTCCCATCTGGCTTTCCTCTTGAAGAGGATCCCCAATTCTTATTTGCGCTGCTCGTGCTACAATTTCTTTAAGGATAGCATCATGAATGCTTTCATGTAGCAGTAACCGCGATGCCGCTACACAGCTTTGCCCGCTCGCACTAAATATACTTAACAGCACTCCGTTAACAGCATTTTCTATATCTGCATCTTCGAATACGATCAGAGGCGACTTTCCACCCAGTTCGAGCGACACCTCAGCAAAATTATTAGCTGAATTTCTAATAATATGTCGCGCTGTTTCAGGCCCACCAGTAAAACTTATGCGATCGACAAGGGGATGACTGGTCAGCGCTTTACCACAAGAATCCCCCAATCCCGTGACAATATTAATCACACCAGGTGGAAAACCCGCTTCTTCAAAAACACGCGCAAATTCCAGCATTGGAGCTGAGGCATGCTCAGATGCTTTTAGCACTACTGTATTACCGGCTGCTAGTGCAGGACCGATCTTGACAGCGACCAGAAAAAGCTGCGAGTTCCATGGAACGACGGCTGCTACTACGCCTAATGGTTCGCGAATAGTCATAGCCCACATGTTGGGTTTATCAATAGGCAGTGTTTCTCCATGTACCTTATCGGCTAGTCCAGCATAGTAATGAAAAAAATCCGAAATATAGCGAGCTTGCCAACGGGTTTCTTTGAATAATTTCCCTGTATCAACAGTTTCTGCATGGCCCAATTGTTCAGAGTGAGTCTCGAGGATCTCAGCTAGCCTCCGTAGCAATTTTCCTCGATCTGTCGCGGACATCCGAGACCAGGGACCGTCGGTATATGCCTGGTGTGCCGCTTGTACCGCGCGATCAACATCATTCTCATCAGCAGCTGGTATAGTGGCCCAAGAATTTCCAGTGGCAGGATTGAAACTGTCAAAAGTCTTGCCGCTGCCTGCAGGAGACCATTCCCCGTTTATGTACATCTGATATGATTGAAGTTCAGACATAATTGCCATCCTTTATGCATCCTAAAGTATCTTTTTCTCCGAGAGAGGAGAACTCAATAATAATTGGTAAACATTTGTCATAGTGGTCTATATGCTACGCATTCTATCTCGACTAGGATATCCACTAGAAAGTCGCTAATAAGTGCTGATCTGGCAGGAGGTCCGTCAGGAAAATACGATCCATATATCTCATTAAAACCTGGAAAGTCTTGCCGACGTTTAAGCCAAACAGTGGATTTAACAACATCAGCATATGTGCAACCTGATTCACGCAGGGTTTCCCCAATTTCTTCAAGGCATGCTTGAGTTTGCTCTTCTATCGAGCCGGTGGTCATAAGATTGCCATTCTGCATTGGGATCTGGCCAGTAAGAAATACAAAATCACCGGCTCGAATTGCTTTAGAGAGCGATAGCTGGCGTCCGTCAACTACAAGAGATCCACCAATAACTTCTTTCTGTTCTTTTGACACTATATCTCTCCAATTCAGGATAAACTTGCATTAACGGTAACATGCACGGATCCTATTTGTGGCGATGAGTATAGCCTTTACGCAGCCGAAACGAGCCGAGATTTCATCTAGAGTTAACTTTAGGTCGCTTATGATGTGGAATTGCAATGTTTCAGAATAGGGGGCCAGATGGTACCTGGTATGAGGTTTGCGGCAACCTCGAAGGCTCGCCGATTGTTTTTTGTCACGGAGTTGGTCTTGATCTTCACATGTGGGATGAGCAAATTCCTGCGCTGGCGGGGCATTTCCCGTTGATTCGTTACGATTTAATTGGTCATGGCGAGACTCCGGCAAAACCTGATACCTCATCACTCCGAATATTTACGGAGCAGCTTCTAACGCTGGTGAGGCATCTAAATCTTGGTCCGATAAATCTAGTTGGGTTGTCAATGGGTGGTGTTATAGCCCAGCAATTTGTGGCGGAGTACCCGCAGCTCGTAAATAGACTCGTGTTAATGAATACTGTCTATAAACGTACAGAAGTCGAGTTGGCGGGTGTACGATCACGACTCCAACTTACTGCCAATAAGGGTCTTGTGCCGATTGCTGATGCTGCTATCACCCGATGGTTTGATGAAGACTTTAGGGAGCAGCATCCGATGGTGGTTAACAAAATACACAAGAGACTCGTAAGTAACGATTTTGAGGGCTATCTAAACGCTTATCGCGTATTTGTTAATTGCGACGCTGAGATTAATTCGGCTCTCAGGGGCGTGGATTGCCCAACGCTCATTATCACGGGTGGTCGGGATACAGGATCAACAGCAACCATGGCCTTTCGTATGGCTGCTGATCTTCATGATGCTCGAGTTGTTGTCTTTGACGAGCTCCATCATCTGAGTGCTGTTGAGAGCCCAAGTCAAGTTAATAGCGAGCTTCTCTCTTTTCTCATGGAGTGATTACGATTGTCCGGAGCGCATACTTAAACCCTAGACTGGTATCATTGTATGTACAATCCCCCTATATTTGTTGATCCCCATTAGATTGTTTAGCCAACAACTTATAGAGGATAGTGTGTGAGATCTTTGTTATGGAGCGAACGAAATATTGAGACATACTAGTGCTTGTCCGCATGATTGCCCGTCAACATGTGCGTTGGATATTGAGCGAATCGATGCTCGGCACATCGGCAGTGTACGGGGCGCGAAGGATAACACTTATACCGCCGGAGTTATTTGTAGCAAGGTAGCGCGTTATCGGGAGCGTATCCATCATGCCGATCGCTTAACTCAACCACTGTGGCGCCGAGGGCCCAAGGGGTCTAGAGATTTTGTCTCAATAAGCTGGGATGACGCACTTGATGAGGTAGCTGAAGCGCTACTCCGGGTAGAGCGGGAATATGGCTCCGAGAGCATATGGCCATACTTCTACGCAGGGACGATGGGTCGCATTATGCGAGATGGGATCCATAGGCTCCGTAATTCTAAAAAATACTCTGGTCAGCATTCGACTATATGCGTAACTTCGGCATGGAATGGTTTCATAGCGGGTACCGGCCGTCTGGCAGGTGTTGATCCTCGAGAGATGTCATCTTCGGATATGGTTGTAATTTGGGGAACAAACGCTTCAAGTACTCAAGTAAACGTAATGACGCATGCCCTTGAAGCTAGACGCCAGAGGTCTGCAAAGATAGTTGTGATAGACACTTATAAAAATGCTACTGCAAAACAAAGCGATTTATTTTTATGCGTTCGACCTGGGACAGATGGTGCACTAGCATGTGGCGTTATGAATATCTTGTTTCGTGATGGTTATGCGGATTGGGATTATTTAAAGAGATATACCGATGTTCCGGAAGAATTTGCTCAGCATATCGAGACACGAACCCCCGTTTGGGCCGAATCAATCAGTGGTGTTCCAGTATCTTTGATTGAAGAATTTGCACATTTGATTGGAAATACACCTCGTACATTTTTCCGCCTTGGCTATGGATTTTCCCGACAACGCAACGGAGCCGTTAATATGCATGCAGCTTTGTGCATCCCAACAATTACTGGAGCATGGCGCTACAAGGGAGGGGGCGCATTTCACAATAATGGTGCTATTTATCACTGGAATCAAATGATGATAGAGGGCCTGGATGTTTTGGATTCCAGTATTCGAGTTTTAGACCAGTCACGGATTGGTGAGATCCTCACTGGTAAGCCCGATGCGCTTCATAACGGTCCACCCGTTATGGCGTTGTTGATACAGAATACAAATCCGATGGTAGTCGCTCCTGATCTTAATCTTGTACATCGTGGTTTTGCCCGTGATGATCTTTTTGTTTGTGTGCATGAGCAATTTATGACCGAAACAGCTGAAATGGCAGATATCGTGCTGCCTGCTACTATGTTTCTCGAGCATGATGACATCTATCAAGGTGGCGGTCATCAGCATATTATTTTTGGTCCAAAGATTATTGAGCCGCCTGGTCAGTGCAGATCAAACCATCAAGTTGTTTGTGAATTAGCAAAGCGTCTTGGCGCATCACATCAAGGGTTTGAAATGACGCCTCGTCAGCTTATTGATTGGACCTTGCGAGAGTCGGGTTGGGGCACACTTGATGCGCTCGAGCAGAAGCGCTGGATCGATTGCCAGCCATCATTTGACGATTCACATTATATTGGGGGGTTTGCGCACGAAGATGGTAAATTTCATCTTGCTCCAAGCTGGTGGTTAGTAGAGCCAGCAGGATTTGTTCCTTCAGAATTACGCCCACCTCGATTCCCAGATCACTGGCCAGTTATCGAAGAAGCTACTCCGGATATGCCCTTTAGGTTGGTGACGGCACCAGCACGCCACTATCTAAACTCCACATTTAATGAGACACCAACCTCTGTGCGACGTGAGGGTCAACCGACAATCATGATACATCCGATGGATGCAACAGAGTTAGGAATATGTGACGGTCAAATAGCATCTATAGGAAATAAACGAGGCGCTATTCGTATTCATGCTAAGTATTTTAAAGGACTTCTACGAGGTGTTGTCATTATTGAGAGTATTTGGCCGAATTCAGCGTTTATTGACGGCAAGGGTGTTAATTTTCTGACTGGAGCTGACCCTGTAGCGCCAGTAGGGGGTGCCGCATTTCATGATAATCGAATTTGGATTAGGGCTAAGAATTAGTCACCTCTTCCTTTATTAACGATATTTGCGTTGCGGTTACTTCTCTTTAAGCGACTAACTATGACCCGATCATACTTTGCCATTCTAGTCATGTTAGTTAGTTGCACGACGGTTGCTTATGACAAAGAAGATCTCCAACAATTCATTCAAACAAATAGATGCGTAGGGTGTGATCTTTCGGGAGTCGATCTATCAAATAAGAATCTTCAAGGTGCTAATCTTAGTGGAGCAAACTTATCTAACGCAAGTTTCATGTGGTCTCGATTGATCGGAGTTGACTTAAGGTTTTCGCAGTTGCGCGACGCAGATTTTAGAAACGCAACAATCAGCGGGGACATTTATCTATTGGGTTTTTATGATGGGAGGACAGATTTCCGCAGCGCAGATTTACGGGGCGCAGACTTTACTAATGCTGTGTTTCGCAATGTCCGCATAGATGGAGCAATTATAGATGAGACAACTATTTTGCCAAAAGATTATCCGGATGAGAGTCAGGTTGCTATGCCATACGAGCTTCTCGAAACATTCGAAATTCGCACCAGCTGTCCTAGCGGAACAAAGCAAACGTATCGAGGTTGTGAGTAAATGAACATCCCATTGTCCACTGTATCGTCAGATGCTGCTCGTCGTGACTTTGATGTCTGCAGAATATCGTGGGAAATACTAGCAAATTAAGCAGTTTCCGCGAAGGCTGCTGTACAGTACCGCCACATGTCTACTATAGTAAACATGTGGTCTAAATAGATATGATGCAACTTTTATCTGGGTATATTAATTTGCCCTGTGAACCTTGCAACCTAATGTTATTGTGGAGGAACATAATGAAACGAGTAAGACGTGTACGTACGTTGCTTTTTGCAGCTTGCGCTGTACTAGGAGGATTAATCAGCTTTGCTTCTACTGGATATGCTGCCGGTAAAGTGAACCTGCTAACATGGGAAGGTTATGCTGACGATAGTTTTGTGAGTATTTTCGAGGACAAGACTGGTTGTGAGCTAACCAAGACTTATGTTGGTTCGAATGATGAAATTGTAGCTAAGATGGCAGCAGGAGATCGCAACTATGATGTGATTTCTCCGGCGGTCAATTACAGTCAAATGATTGTTGATATGGGCGCTTTAGAGGCGTTATCAGCAGATCGATTAGCACACTTTTCAGAGACCTTCGAGTCGTTTAGAAATCATCCAGGCGTGCAGAGAGATGGAAAGATTTACGCGGTGCCAATGGCGTGGGGTGCGATTCCACTAATGTATAGGACTGATAAGTTTGATACCCCACCAACTTCCGCAACCGTACTTTGGGATCCTGCTCTTAAGGGTAAGATTGCAATTCAAGATGTAAGTATGAGTATCTATATCGCAGCAAGGGTGTTGTGGGGAGCAGATAAAGATGTATACAACCTCACTGATGATGAATTAGCACAAGTTAAAGAGAAACTTTTGGAGCAAAAAGCACTTGTTAGAGATTATTGGTCGTCTGCTGGTGAGTTAGTAGACCTCTATGCAAAAGGCGAAGTTTGGGTCTCTGAGACCTGGGGCGGATATCAAGTCGGCATGCTTCTAGAGCAAGGCATACCAGTGGCCGAGGTCATCCCAGTCGAGAAGGCCGATGGCTGGCAAGATGTGTGGAATATCGTTAAGGGAACTCCAAATCTTGATTGCGCCTATGAGTGGATAAATTTTATGTCGGGCCCCGAAGGCCAGTGTGGCATGGTCAAGGTTGCAGGCTATTCCCCAGCCAATCCAGTGGCAGTTGCAGATTGCTTAACCGCGGAGGAGCGTGAGTACCATCATTTAGATGATAGTTCCTATACGCAGGGCCTAGATTTTTGGAAGTTACCACCAGAGGTAGATAAATACGTTGACCTTTGGAATGCTGTTAAGGCTGCGAATTAGATTTTCCTATATTACAGTAAAGTTCTATTTGTAGTTTAGACATGGCGCTGATGATATTGTCAGCGCCATGCTATTCACTCAGGATAGCCGTCAATGATTTCAAGTTGAAAGACGGGAGGTAATGGAAAAATGACGAAGAAGAAGAATAGTAGCGGCCGGGTTGACGGTGGTGTTGCAATTGTGACGGGTGCCAATGGTGGCCTTGGGAGCGCCATTGCGTTGTCGCTTGGTCTCGAGGGCGCAAAGGTTGCCCTTGGGGTACGCCGAGGGCAGGATACAGCTCATGAGGTAGTTGAAGAGATCAAAGCTGCTGGTGGCGAAGCACATGTCGACTTTCTGGATGTTGCAGACAATAATTCAATCGCTGAATTCGCCTCGAAATCGTATGCTCGTTACGGACCCACGACTATTTTGGTTAATACAGCCGGGCGAATAGATCCAGCTGATACAGTTCGTTTCGAAAAAATTAACACGGAAGATTGGGATAAAATTTTTGAGATCGACGTGAAGGGGACAATGCTGATGTGCCAAGCAGTAGTGCCCCATATGCGTGAAGCTGGTCATGGATCTATCATTAATTTTTCTGGCTCATATGGAAATGGTGTGAATCAGGAGAATATGGTTAATTCTGTTTGTATACCGTTTTGTGCAGCTAAAGGTGCAGTCAGGGCTTTTACAGCATCTTTGGCTAGGGATCTGGCGCCTACAATAAGAGTCAATGCCATATCGCCAGGACCGATTGAGGCAAACTGGGAGGCTGACTGGGACATATCTAAGGAACATATGGATGAGGCTCTATCAATGACTCTTCTTGCGCGACTTGGTAAGCCAGAGGAAATTGCCGAAACAGCGATGTATTTGGCATCCCAAGGGAGCGGATACATGACCGGCCAAAATCTTTTAGTTGATGCGGGGTGGACTCTAACTGGATGAGGTAACAATATCATGACTGGAACGGCAGCTATAGATCTACGTGATCTGATACCCTCGGATTTGCCCGATGGGCGAGAAGTTGTCGCCGAAGGCTTAGCTCTTGGAGAAAAGGTAGACATCGGGGAATCTCTATATTGTAAAGAGAAAGGGGTTAAGTCAGAGCGCGAATGGCGTGAGATTGCCAGAGAGAAGGGTATTCCATGCACTTGCATGAATATTGGCCTTAGCACTTGGGATGAGACACGTGATGCATTGGAAAATATTTATGAAGATGCCCTGATTCGTGGTGTACGTCCACCCGACCGATTCAATCTAATTGCTGAGCGTCGAATGGGCCTACCAAAAGATAGGCGTGCTGATGCTCCCCAGGAGACTGGCCCATGTTTGTGGGATGAAAAAGATTGGTGGGAGCTTACTCAGACTGTGCCAATACAGCCAGAAGCGGCTGACAATATGATAGGCGGTCCTGGCTCACTAGATAACGCGTTGGATGCTCTCAAGGTTGGCATTACATGTATTGGAGTGCTCAGTCAGTACACGTGGCGATGGCCGTACTGGGATGATGAGACAAGCCAGGTGGTGTCTGTCGTAAAGGCTGCTGCTGTTCTTGCATCGAAAAAAGCAGACGGTGTTGTCTTTGATTCATACTTGGAGGATGGATATCCAGGTGTTTTTCATGATTATGCAAGCTACATTGGATGGGCTATGCTCGAGCGATATGTGGCAGAAGAGCTGATTGGCGCTGCTTATGCAAATTCTTGGGGTGGACTCACGCAAAATCCCGTCATTAAATCGGCGGTTACTCTCGCACTAGAAGAAGTTAATCCAAACCGTGTACCAATTTCTTTTTTGCAGGGAGATACGATTGGCTACACACCAGATTTGGATGCAAACATGGCTGTTGTCGCTAATGATCTTATGTTATCCAAAATGACTGATTTGCGCTACAGACTTGGAACAGCACCACTCGCCGTTCCTGTTACAGAATTGGAGCGAATTCCAGATTGGAAAGAAGTAGCGCAGGTGCAAACTATTAGTCGTAAATGTGAAGAATACTTACCAATGCTTCAAGAATATATCGATTGGGGGAAAATAGAATCACTCCGTGACAGGTTAGTTGTTGGTGGTCGGCAGTTTTTTACTACGGCAATTAAAACTATGAGAGAGATGCATGTAGATGTTAATGATCCTGCGCAAGTGCTAATTGTGATGAAGTTATTAGGACCTGAAAAATGCGAAGAGCTGTTTGGTGTTGGTGAGCGAGATGACAACTACTTACGAGGACATAAACCAGTTCTGGAAACTGATCTAGTCCGTCAAACAATGGAGAAAAGGGCGGAGCTTCTTCAAAGCGTATCTAAGCTGGGTCCTGATGCACGACTTAAAGACAAGAAGATAATCGTAGCTTCAACAGATGTTCATGAGTTCGCCAAATTCTTACTTACATCGACCTTGGAGTCAGTTGGTAGCAACGTGGTAGATTTTGGAATTAATCGAGACCCAGAAGATATTGTAAAAGTTGCACTGGAGACAGGAGCGGATTCTATTGTTATCACCACGCATAATGGAGTTGCTAGGACATTTGGCACAACACTGATTGAGCGCATGAAAGAGGCTGGTGTAAGCTCTTCTGTGTTCATGGGTGGTGTTCTTAACGAGGATGTAGAAGGTTCAGATGTGCCAGTTGATGTTAGAAATCATCTCCATGAGTTAGGTATTAGTACTCCTGAATCGCTTGAAGATCTTCTAGGGGCTCTGGGCTGAGTACAACAAGTTTGTTGTCGTATGAGTAACAATCTCATTGCTCTGGCTGATTTCGGGAGTACATTTACAAAACTTAGTTTGGTTGATGTAAATTCCGGCCGCCTTATTGGTAATGGCCAGCGGCCAACATGTATTGATACAGATGTAATCGACGGATACCGAAAGACTCTTGAAGATGTATGTTCTACAGTAGGTATTAATCCGGAAGGGATAAAAGGATTGGCTGCCTCGAGCGCTGGTGGTGGATTATCTGTGGCTGCGATAGGCTTAGTTGAAGACTACACAGCATCTGCGGCACGTCAGGCAGCGTTAAACGCTGGTGCTCGTGTGCAAAAAATCTGGTCAGGTCGGCTCAATGCTGCATGCTCAACTGCGCTCAATAGTTTAGCTCCAGATGTAATGCTGTTTTCTGGTGGAACGGATGGCGGCCATACCCAGCAAGTGTTAGAAAATGCTGCCACATTAGCTGGTAGTTCTTACAAATGTCCAGTGATTATTGCCTGTAATAGTGCTGCCGCGGAAGTTGCTGCGGAGATATTTGCGGCAAAAGGCTTTGAGGTTGTGGTAACTGCTAATGTGCTACCAGAGATCGATAATATGAATATAGAGCCAGCGAGGGAGGCAATCAATCGCTTATTTGTCGAGCAAGTAATTTTGGGTAAAGGTCTAAGCAACACAAGTGAATTTAGTGATAAGGTAATTATGCCGACACCAGAAGCTGTTCTTATTGCTACTGATTTATTTTCCAAAGGAACCGAGTCTAGTGCCGGTGTCGGGGATATCATGACAATTGATATTGGTGGCGCTACTACTGATATTCATTCAGCAAAAAGAGAGACTGCTTTAGGCCGAGGACTAAGTATGCACGGACCTAGTTATCCTACGCTAATGCGTTCTGTTCAGGGTGATCTGGGGATGCGATGGAATGCCGACAACGTACTAAAAGAAGATACGGTTTGGTTGGAGGAAATGTTTAGAGAGAGAGATCTTGATCCAAAAATAATGCGAGATACATGCTATAAGCGAATCAGTGATCCACACTTTCTAGCAACCACGAATTCGCTCGATGGGATACTTGATCAACTTCTCGCTACCTCATGCGCAGCGTTATCCATCCAGAGACACTGTGGCAGCTCTCGTGCAGTTTATGTTCCAAACCAAGGATTAGATATAATTCAAGAGGGTACTGATTTTCGAGATGTTCCATTATTGGTTGGAACAGGAGGCGTACTTATACATATGGAGAACGGAATAGATGCTCTGGAGGCAGCATTATCGAGACAAGGCACAACAACCTTGGCGCCAAAATCTCCCAGATTTGTTTTAGATACACAATATATCCTAGCCACAGCAGGCCTTCTTTCAACAGTCAGCCCGCAGGCTGCCTTCAATCTTATGAAAACTGAGTTAATGCCTGATTAATGACTGTTTAGTTTTCTTATATATCGCGTGAGGGCGATGTGGTGTTAAGCCTAAAGCTATTTTTTAGGATTAGAGTCGTCATTAATCATCAGTATAGAGAAGAAGATGATTACAATAGAAGTAATTATTATTATGGTGCCAATTGCATTTATTTCTGGAGTAATTCCTCGTCGGACAACAGACCAGATATACATAGGCAGCGTGTTATCACGTCCAGTAAGAAAAAAAGTAACTGGTATTTCATCAAATGATAGAGTAAAGCAAATTAATCCTGACCCAATAAGAGCAGTTCGAATATTGGGTAATGTAATATATAGAAACGTCTGCCATGGTTGGGCTCCCGCATCAGCTGATGCTTCTTCTAGTCGCCGATCAAAGCGCTGCAGACGAGCAAAGAGGCTAGTGACGACAATCGCGGTGAAAGCTGTTCCATGTCCCACAATGACCGTCCATAAGCTTAGCGGAATATTGACCATAGAGAAGAAGCTTAGAATAGAAACTCCGGTGATAATTCCAGGCAAGGTGATTGGTAATAATACTAATCTTCTAAAGAGATTTTTCCCAGGAAATTGAAATCGATCGAGCGCGAACGCGGTTGGAACTCCAATTACCAGGCATATAAAGACCGTGGCGATAGCAACTATAATCGAATTCCAAAGCGCAGTAAGTAGGTCACTGTTAGTAAGGGCTTTGGCATACCAGTCTAATGTCCAGCCGGTTAGTGGCAATTTTGTTACGTTGTTGCTGTTGAAGCTAAACAAGATTAGCGTGACAATTGGCAGGTATAGAAAAACAAATGCGCAGAAAGCTGCCAGTGCTACCGCATTATTCCAAAAATCAAAAGGCTTTTTATGCATTGTTCATTCAGGCTTTAATAACCATAACCAGTTTTTGTTTTATCCGAGATTTACACGTCCGGTGTTCTCGAATCGATCAGATATCGATATCACTATAATTACTATCGCTAGGAGAATCACAGAAATAGCTGATCCTAGCGGCCAATTCATTGCTAGCCCAAATTGTGATGTCACTACGTTAGCTATCATGTTGGAATAGGGGCCACCTACTAGAACGGGTGAGATGAAGTCTCCTGATGCCATGCAGAAAGTAAAAGTGAATCCCGCAAGAATCCCAGGCATTGAAAGAGGAAGTGTTATTCGAAGAAACGAGGTCAATCGGCTGGCGCCTAGATCTTTCGAAGCGTTAATTAGATTATCTGGGATTTTCTCCAGAGAAGCATATATTGGCATCATCATGAAAGGCATGAAAATATATGACATAGTTATAATCATGGCCACTTGGTTATATAGAAAGAAAGAGACTGGGGCTTTGATGATCCCCGTCCATATTAGGAATGAGTTCAGCACTCCTTCACTTCCAAGTATTGTTTTCCATGTATATGCGCGTAGCAGATATGAGACCCACAATGGAATTATGGTTGCTACATAAAGCATCAGCTGAATTCGCTTGGACCTTACTTTGCGAGCCAAAAAATATGCTAATGGGAAAGAGAGCAAGAAGGATGTTATTGAAACAAAAAATGCTACCTTTATCGTTCTAATAAAAACAACCACATACTGTGGATCGGCGAGCAAAATAGCATAATTTCCAAAGTGCAAATCTGGAATATGAGAAGGAAACTTCCGTGTGTAGAAGCTTAGAGTAAACATAATAAGGTAGGGCACTAATAGAACTAGAGACCACCAGAGAACGGGGCCAGAAATTACTGATAAGAATGCGATCCGATTCTTTCTCATGCTAGACATTGAGCTTATCTTTATTTGGCGTTTCAGTGAAAGCTATGTGTTAGCAAATACAGAGATTGCCTGTGGTGGTATGCAGCAAGAGATTGCTGCCCCATCTAGAGGTACGGTTATAGCAGATATAGCTGCTGTTAGTTGTTGATCAATTATAAGACTCTCTTTACAGCCGATATCTACTTCATAGCGCATACTATTGCCACTATAGGATGTGTTAATTAACGTCCCTTCGACTAAATTTTCATCGTCTTTAGGCGCATGATCTGTATTTAGAATAATTATCTTTTCGGGTCGGACACATAATTTGATTGGCTGCCCCTGGGTCTTGATGGCATCGATATCCTGCAGGGTAAATACACTTTTACCCGCAATCGCAGTGCAATGGCGTGGGCCCACATTTTCGACTACTGCATCAATGACATTGGCCTGACCTAAAAATTCGGCAACGTAAGGTGTGGCAGGAGACTCATACAAATCGGTAGGTGACCCAGCTTGTATAATTTGGCCGTCACGCATAACAATAATCCTATCAGACATTCGCATGGCTTCAGTTTGATCATGCGTAACCATAATAAAAGTCATACCCAATGATTTCTGAAGCTCCCTAAGTTCAGTTTGCATCGATTCTCTTAATTTCGCATCGAGTGCTGACATAGGCTCATCAAGAAGTAGTATTCTTGGTTTTTTTATTATTGCCCTTGCAAGTGCGATTCGTTGCTTTTGCCCAATGGATAAATCTTGTGGAAAGCTATTTGCTT
Organism: Acidiferrobacteraceae bacterium; assembly: GCA_002724185.1. Classification (GTDB taxonomy): domain Bacteria; phylum Pseudomonadota; class Gammaproteobacteria; order Arenicellales; family UBA868; genus CAJXWH01. The sequence goes on from PBOB01000060.1 coordinate 41,384, forward strand.
TAGCTTTGAGATCTACTAAGTCCAGGGCCTTAGACACTTCTGACTGTATCGTATCCTTATCGATACGACTAATTGTAAGTCCATATGCAATGTTTCGTGTAACGGTCATGTGGGGCCAAAGCGCAAAATCTTGGAACATCATATTAACTGGTCTTTTGTATGGAGCAAGATTTGTTACGTCGCGATTGTCGAGAATTACCTGACCAGAATCTGGGTATTCAAAACCAGAAATCATTCGTAGAGTGGTAGTTTTCCCGCAGCCCGAAGGCCCTAGAAGTGTGACAAATTCCCCCTCTTGAATAGAGAATGAAACATCCTCGGCAGCAGTGATATCACCTGCAAATACCTTGTTTAAGTTGCGGACTTCCAGTATCTCTTTCATTTTGCCATTGTGTAAATTATGCCTAACGATTTATTGGCATTTTACTTTACTTATTTTTGTAGTTGTAAGAAACTGGAATTATATTGGCAGCGAGCCATCTGATCGTAGCTGTACAGTAAGGACTTATAGCTAAAATTCTATAATTTACTAAGTTTTTAGAGATCCCGACAAGCAATGACTAAAGCGCAACTGACTTCACTTGATGCTAATTCAACCACTGATGAGATTGTTGAACGGCTTAATGTTGATGGATATGCGATTGTGTGCGACCTTATCAATAATAAAGACACAATAGAGGCTATTCGTACTGATTTACAGGAAGACATTGAGAACACCCCATTCGGGGCTGGCGATTTTGTCGGCCAGCAAACGAGACGTACTCATACTGTATTGGCCAATTCTAGGTCAGCCGGGCTTCTTGCGTTACAGCCTTGTGTTATGTCTGTATTACAGAAAATATTGGGACCGTTTTGCAATAAATTCCAACTTTCTTCTAGTGTTGTTATTTCTCTTGGATCGGGAGAGTCGCGCCAAGAGTTTCATCGAGACGACTTAGTTTATCCCTTCAAACATCCGACTGAGCAGGAGAGCGTAGTGACGGTAATTTGGGCTCTCGACGACTTCACTGAAGATAATGGTGCTACATTGGTGATTCCCGGCAGCCATTTGTGGGATGATGAGTTACAACCTAATTCACGCGATGCTATAGCGGCGGTAATGACTCGTGGGTCTGTTCTAATTCTGTTGGGGTCTGTCTATCATGCCGGTGGCGCTAACCAGACAAATGATGTGCGTACTGGTTTACTCTATGGGTATTGTTTAGGTTGGTTACGCCAGGAGCAAAATCAATACCTCACCGTTCCGCCATCAGAGGCTAAGCTCTTACCCAAGGATTTGCAGGAGTTGATTGGATATACGATGCACGAGCCATTTCTTGGATGGTACGATTTACAAGATCCAAGTGTGGTTTTGCATAATTATGCTCAAGGTTCAAAAGGCGCTCAAGATTTAGTTGTTGAGGGCGAGAGCAGGGCTGTTCAACGATCTAATATCACTCGGTCATGATGATTACGTTTGCCTCGGCTATACTTGAGCTTCGTGTCTGTGGTGTTGCCAGTGGACATTATTACAGGATATTTTCTAAAAAAATGGCCAGCCGGTAGACGGCTGGCCAACCAATTCATCCAAGGAGTAGTAGGATGTGAAATCAGACTCTTCTCAGCATGACTGAGGAGAAAAGAGCTAGATGTCAATTACAATATACATTAAAAGGTTTGTATGTAGCAAGCCCAGGGGATTCACAGACGAATTTGCACGATTGCGCTTAATCGTCTAGTTGTTAAGGCAATGTTAACTGCATGTTGATTCTACAGATTGGAGGCTACTAGCATGCGAGAGAAGGTAGGGCTAATCGGATATGGGGTAATGGGTAAGGTGATTGCTGATCGATTGAGTAATCAAGGATACGATGTATGCATCCATGATGCCCAGAAAACTACTTTAGATCAGGCAAAATCAGCAGGGCATTCTATATTTCGGACGCCAGATGAAGTTGCTAAACAAGTTACTATAATTTTACTTTCACTTGCCAAGCCAACACAGGTTATAGAAGTTGTTAATCGTATTGTAGATTCAGTAAAGACTGGCTCGTCGTCTAGCGTTATCATAGTCGACACAAGCACAGTCGATCCAACGACGTCAAGAGTATGCGCGTCAATTGCTGAAAACAAAGAGATCGGGTACCTTGACTGCCCTGTTTTAGGTCGTCCGACTGCTTGCGGAAATTGGACGTTGCCAGTTGGTGGCCAAAATAAACTCATTGAGTGTGTGAGGCCTATTTTGGAAGTCTTTGCGAGCAACATAGTTCATGTTGGGCCTTCTGGCTATGGGAGCGCTATTAAGCTTCTAAATAACCTAATGTTTGGTTCGATCAATTCGATCACTTGTGAAATTTTTGCTCTTTGTGAACGTTTGGAGTTAGAGACGCATGTGTTTTTCGATACCGTTGCAAACAGTGGCGCTGGAACCGTCAGTAATTTATTTCGTGAGTTAGGGCCCAAGATCATCGATCAAGAGTTTACACCGACTTTTTCTATCGATAATCTGCACAAGGACCTAGAGCTTGGAATCTCAATGGCATCTGAAATTGGTATGACACTTCCACTAAGTGAAATTAATCGAAACTTGAGTGAGGCTGCCCAAGCTGCTGGTTTTGGTCAGGAGGACACCTCAGCCCTCGTTAAAGTATACGAGCAACAGTAGAACTGATAACTGGGACCGACTATGAAGGATATCTATTTAGATTATGGGTTGTCGAAAATGTTAATCAGCTTACCTGAAAGTGCTGTTGTTGTAAGATACGGAGAGACTCATATTGATCCGAAGTCTGTTGATCCAATTGTGACTACCCGCACAGCTTTAGATGAACCCTTGGGCATGCCTCCGTTGAAGGAGCTTGCTGGCCCCGGGAAAACAGTGGCAATAGTGTTTCCCGATCGAGTAAAAGGTGGCGCGCATCGACTCGCGCATAGGCGAGTTTGTATTCCGATGATTTTGGAAGACTTGTTAACGGGTGGGTGCCATCTTTCAGATATTACTCTTGTCTGC
>PBOB01000061.1 GCA_002724185.1 Acidiferrobacteraceae bacterium
GCTACAGATCTTTGAATACAAAGAGTTAAATGGTGGGCGCGACTGGGATTGAACCAGTGACCCCTGCCGTGTGAAGGCAGTGCTCTCCCGCTGAGCTACGCGCCCACATTAATACAATAAATAATCTTAGCTGCTTTTATGTCGAGCACCCATTACAAAGAAAAGAATAGCAAAAATGATTGTCAGGATGAGATTGATTATTGCACCCGAACCACTGATAAAATCAGAATTGAGATCATAAAGTATGTTGACTAGGAAGGCTGTGTTGATTGCCCCACCGATCAAAGCCGGCTCTTTAAGGTTATTACCGACCCATGTTGGGATTCGGACAGCAATTACACCCAATACCAATTGACTCAGCGAGAATCCTCGATTCAGTGTGAGGGTTTCCCGAGTTGATTCCCAACCAAAGCTAGACAGGGCGCTATCACCATCAAGCATCCCCCAGCCGCCCAAGATAATTAGAAGCGCACCTTGAATCCAGAATAGTACTTTAATATTCATGCTTTGACCTCAATAGTTAGTAAGTTACAGTAGAGAAATTAAGCGTTGTGCTACTACACCTCAAACTTGTAGTAGTAAGCGTATTATAATCCAAGCACCTACTGCTCTAAGAGATATTGTTAATGATTGTCCGCACAAGATTTGCGCCTAGCCCCACGGGTTATCTCCACATCGGTGGTGCAAGAACAGCACTTTTTGCTTGGTTGTTCGCTCGACACCATAACGGTGAATTTGTTCTCAGAGTGGAAGACACTGACATAGAACGCTCTACAGAAGCGTCGGTCAAGGCAATTACTGATGGCTTATCGTGGCTTGGGCTTGACGTGGATAAAGGGCCGATTTTCCAGTCAGATCGAGTAGATCGTTATAGAGACTTGCTGCAGCAGCTACTCCAAAATGGCAATGCATATCATTGTTATTGTAGTCGCGAACAGCTTGATCAAGAAAGGCAACAACAAAAAGCACAAGGACTAAAGCCACGATATAGTGGTCGTTGCCGGGATCTAGCAGGCACTCATCACCAAGAAGCTAAAGAGCCGGTCATAAGATTCCGTAATCCATCGCAGGGTGTGGTTGTTTTCGAAGATCAAGTGCGTGGTAGGATCGCTATCAGCAACCAAGAGTTAGACGATCTCGTTATTGCGAGGGCAAATGGTATGCCGACTTATAATTTCGCTGTTGTTGCCGATGATTTAGATATGGAAATTAGCCACGTCATCCGAGGCGATGATCATATCAATAACACCCCAAGACAAATTAATATCCTTGAGGCGCTTGGAGCAAGGCCTCCGATATACGCTCATGTACCTATGATAGTTAATTCGGATGGACAGCGTCTGTCGAAGCGCCATGAGGCGGTTAGCGTGCTGGAGTATAAAGAACAAGGATTCTTGCCCGAAGCGTTGCGAAACTACTTGATTCGGCTAGGTTGGTCAGCAGGTGATCAGGAAATATTCTCACTCAAGGAAATGATCGAAAAGTTTGACATTTTAAATGTTAATGGCGCCGCTGCCGCATTTGATATCGATAAATTACGCTGGTTCAATCAGCATTATATAAAGAATGCAGACGTTAGTCGCCTTAGTTTAGAACTAGCACATCGTCTAAAGGGCGATGGCGTTGACATCAATAGCGGGCCTGCATTAATCAACGTAGTTGAAGTCTTGCAAGAACGATGTGAAACACTGGTAGAATTAACTAATAAGAGTAAGTACTTTTTTGAAGAATTCGAAGAGTATGATGAAATAGCTGCAAAAAAACATCTTCGGTCGTCAGCAGAAAAGATTTTGATTAGTCTTCGAGATGAGTTTATCTTAGTTGATGCATGGGAGGTATTTGCTATCAAGGAAGTGGTGTATCGTGTGGCTGAAAATAATGCTGTGAAGTTGGGTAAAATTGCACAACCTCTGAGAGTTGCTGTGTCAGGAAACTCAGCAACGCCACCAATTGATGAGACAGTTGCACTTGTCGGCAAAGATAGGACGATTAGTCGAATTGGTCGCGCTCTTAAATACATAGAAGATCGCCAAAGGGGGGCTGCTTGACCCTTTGTGTCTTGGCGCGCACAATACTCCACCGTTTGTGGGGCTGTAGCTCAGTTGGGAGAGCGCTTGAATGGCATTCAAGAGGTCGTCGGTTCGATCCCGTCCAGCTCCACCAGTATTATAGAGACCTGTTCTGTGCGTCCCCTTCGTCTAGCGGTTAGGACACCGCCCTTTCACGGCGGCAACAGGGGTTCGATTCCCCTAGGGGACGCCATTTTTTTGTGTCTAGTAGTTAAATTATGCGGTATTAGAGAAAAGCCGGAGTTTGTACTGTTATGCCTTGCCTGCTTGCAGAGGCTTTCTGATGTTGACTGTCTAAAATTACACCAATATTTCCAGTATAGACGGAGTATCTGATGTTGTTATCGAGGCCCAAGCTGTGGATTATTTTCATGGTGCTGATTGTTGTTATTTCTGACGCAGCAAGCGCTGAAATTATATCTAGTCCGTCAGATGATCGAAAATATGCTGCTCAGGAACTGTCAAACGGGTTAAAAGTGCTTTTAATCTCAGATCCAAACACTGATAAGTCGGCTGCAGCTCTAGATGTTAGAGTTGGCAGTGGCGATGATCCTGAGAATCGAGATGGGCTCGCACATTTTCTAGAGCACATGTTGTTCCTTGGAACTGAGCGTTATCCAGAGGCTGGGGAGTACCAAGCATTTATTCAGCAGTATGGAGGAAGTGACAATGCATATACAATGCCCGACCACACTAACTATTATTTTGATATCCAAACTGCATATCTTTATGAAGCACTAGATAGGTTCTCACAGTTTTTTGTAGCACCTTTGTTTAATGCCGAATTTGTTGAGCGGGAACGTGCAGTTGTCGCGGCAGAATTTAGTTCAAAGTTACAATCTGATGGACGTCGTTTTTTAGCAGCTCGTCGTCAAGCATTTAATCCTTTACATCCTGAATTTGGCTTTGCAGTTGGTAATGAGAAGACGTTAGCAGACCGAGAAGAAGATTTAGTTCGTAACGATCTTATTAATTTCTTCAATGAGCGCTATCACGCACATCGTATGACACTCGTTGTTTTGGGCCAAGAACCAATTGATACTTTGGAAGGCTGGGTAACGGAAATGTTTGAAGCCATTCCAGCTGGCGAAGCGTCCAATGATTTGGCCAATGTACCTATTTATCTAGAATCTACTTTGCCAGCAGTTCATAAGATTAAGCCGGTAAAAGAAATTCGACAAGCAATTTTTTCCTTTGCGATCCCCTCAGCAAGAGATCGGTATGCTGAAAAACCGTTATCGTATATTGCAAACTTATTGGGCCATGAGGGTCCTGGTTCGTTGTTGGCAGCGTTGAAGAAGCGAGGCTGGGCAGATGCATTGTCGGCGGGTGGAGGCCTAAATTATGACAAGTATGGAACCTTTGAGGTAAATATCTCTTTAACTAAAGAGGGCCTAGATCACTACCAACAAATTGGTTCTTTATTATTCGCTATGATTCGTGAAATCAGAGGGGGTGGTGTAGCCGATTGGATGTTTGAAGAGCAAAAACGACTTGCTGAAATAGATTTTAGTTTCCGAGAGGATGTAGATGCATATACCCTAGTACGGGCATTCGCTGCTCGTATGCATCAGTATCCAGTTAGAGATCTTTATTTTGCGCCATACCGATATGATGCATTTAATCAGGATCTTATAGATTCTTATTTAGGATATTTGCAGCCTGAAAATTTACATTTACTTTTGTTGGGTCCCGAATTGGAGACTGACCAAATAGAGATGCATTATGGCGTTGAATATAGTCTAGAAAAGGCCCATTCAGACCTAATTCGTCTATGGGAAAGCGCATCTTTACATGAGGATTTATATATTCCAAAGGCTAACCCTTTTATTCCTATTGATTTGGTTGTGCGCCCAGATGAAGCTAACGTAGAAGTGCCAGTACCTCACGATATTTCTGATGGTTTTACTCTATGGTTTGATAGTGATCCGTCCTACGAAGCGCCTCGAGGAAATTTTTATGTCAGCATTAGGTCGCCCATATCGCGATTAACCCCTAGGGCAGCAGTGCTGACAGATTTATACACTAAAGTTGTTTCCGATCAGTTGGTAGAATTCTCTTATCCAGCCCAGCTTGCCGGGCTTGGCTATGATCTCTATGACCATCAACGTGGGTTCACACTAAAAATCTCTGGTTATACCGATAAGCAAGATGTGTTGTTGGAAGCAATTATGCAGGTACTCAGTGCTCCTGACGTGACGCCAGAGCGGTTTGAGCGTCTCCGTACAGATCTTATCCGACAATTCCGGAATATTTCACTTGAGCATCCTTATGCGCAGGGACTAGCTGACCTTCGTCGCTTATTGATCGACAATGCGTGGTGGCCAGACCAACAGATTGACGTTGCTAAAACACTTACCCCGGATCAATTGGTGCAATACATACCTAAGCTATTGAAAAGCACTGAATCAGTCGCACTTACTCACGGTAGTTATACCGAGGAAGAAGCATTAGCTTTGGCGAACATTGTCCACAATAAACTTCTTCGAGGGCGTCAGACTGTTTCTGTTCCACATGCCCAGGTTATTCGTTTGCCGAAAGGCGAGACATTTTTCCGCACGCTTGAAATTGAGTCTCCTGACTCCCTATCGATTGTCTATTTACAAGGAAGTAGCCGCAGCATTGATGAGAGAGCGCGCTTCTATCTAGCAGGACAGGTATTGAATGCGCCTTTTTATCAGAGACTTCGGACGGAGAAGCAGATGGGTTATATTGTATTTTGTGGTGCTATTGACATAATGGAGGTTCCAGGGTTTGCGTTGGTAGTTCAATCGCCCAATAGAAATCCAGAGAACATACAGAAGGAGATGGAGCAGTTCCTAGAAGAATTCTTATTAGGCATGGTTAATTTAGAGGAGATAGACTTTGTACAGCACCGTGACAGTCTAGTTGGGGATATTATGCGGCGCGAAGAACAACTACGGGATCGAAGTAACCGCTATTGGCTTGAGATTGATAGACAAAATTATTCGTTCGACTATCGAGAAAAGCTTGTCAACGCAATCAATAAAATATCTCTTAAAGAGTTCCGTGAATTTTTTAGTGAATCGTTAGTGCACCATAACGTACCACGAATAGTTTTAAGAAGTTATGGTGCTATGCAAGATTCAGCGGTTAGAAATTCTAATGGGGAGATAGATAGTGTGGGGGAATTTCGCGCACGCATGGATAGATTTGTGCTTTCTGATTAGATGGCGCTAGGCAATATAGTAGATTCAGGCTGAGATTGTAGTCGTGGAGCACTTACAGAAACTTGCAACTACTGTTGGACAGCTATTGGTTGAGAAGAATCAGCGAATTTCTACAGTTGAATCGTGCACTGGTGGTTGGTTAGGTAAAACTCTCACCGACGTAGTAGGTAGTTCGAGATGGTATGAGTGTGGATTTGTGACATACAGCAATGCTTCTAAAACTAAGCTTGTTGGGGTAAATGAGAAACTGATTCAGGAGTGTGGCGCGGTTAGCGAGCCTGTTGCTAAGGCCATGGCTTGTGGTGCGCTAGAATATACTGACACGGATATAGCTATAGCTATAACGGGGGTAGCTGGGCCCGACGGAGGAACTATTGATAAACCAGTCGGGACTGTTTGGCTGGCTTGGGCAGCTAGGAACTATTACTGTAAGGCTGAATGCCAGCTTTTGAATGGTGACAGAACCTCAGTTCGTGAGCAAAGTGTCTCACAGGCGCTAACAGGATTAATATTATTACTAGAGAGGGATTTGTTTCGCTAGATAATAAGTCAAAGAGGTATCGTATCTTTATTGCGCTATGGCCTAGCCTGCTAGTACGACAAGAAATAGTAAGACTTCAGCAGCGCTTCAGCTCCCAAGCAGTCACGAGGCTTGCTCCTTTCGACAACCTTCATCTCACACTCTTTTTTCTAGGATCAATTACTGATTTGCAGAGAAAAGCCTGCGTGCAGCTAATAAGTAATCTTTTTTTGGGCCAGTTACCTTGAATCTGAATCAAATTGGTTACTGGCCGAATCCGGGAATAACATGGTTGGGCCTCCAGGTCACTCCACCGGCTTTGATATCGACGATGCAGCGATTATCGGATCAGCTGAGGAATGTTGTTTCTCTTTCCAAGAATAGCGGGTTTCGACCACATGTTACTTTGTTTCGAAATTCACCGCCTCCCGAGGTTTTTAACTTTGACCCCGTTACTTGGCACGCCACTAATTTAGTGGCTGTGGAGTCACAGTTGCTACCGGTAGGGGCCCGTTATACCCAAATAGCACGAACTAGGCTTGTGAAAACAGTGACGTTTTACTAGGCTGTTGGTATAGGGTGTGGAATAATGTCACCTGTAGAGTGGCTGTTTAATCAAGTTTAGCGAGGGGCTGGTACCTATAAAGACTCATCTTCTGGTCCCATAGGCTCATCTGGCGGGACACTTGCTAGATAATAATGTCGGCCATCATGGATAAACGAGGGCAAAGCAGATGAATGAAAATAAACAAAAAGCACTGGACGCAGCATTAGGGCAGATCGAGCGACAGTTTGGCAAGGGATCGGTCATGCGATTGGGCGATGCTGAGGTTGGTGAAGATATTCAAGCAATATCTACTGGTTCATTGGGGCTTGATATTGCATTAGGAATAGGTGGGTTACCCCGCGGCCGGGTGGTAGAAATCTATGGGCCAGAATCTTCGGGAAAAACTACCTTAACTCTTTCAGTGGTCGCGGAAGCGCAGAAAGCCGGTGGAACCGCAGCATTTATAGACGCCGAGCACGCGCTTGACCCAGCTTATGCTGAGCGCTTGGGAGTTGATGTAGAGGAGTTGCTTATTTCTCAGCCTGATACAGGCGAACAAGCGCTTGAAATAGTAGATATGCTGGTGCGCTCGACTGCAATTGATGTTGTTGTAGTCGACTCTGTAGCTGCCCTAACTCCGAAAGCAGAAATTGAGGGAGAGATGGGCGATTCACACGTTGGCCTACATGCACGCTTGATGTCGCAAGCACTGCGAAAACTGACTGCTAATATTAAGCGGTCTAACACCACCGTTATTTTTATTAACCAGATCAGGATGAAGATTGGAGTTATGTTCGGTAACCCTGAGACTACCACTGGGGGCAATGCGCTTAAATTCTATTCATCAGCGCGTTTGGATATTCGCCGAATTGGTGCGGTAAAGAAGGGAGATGAAGTGCTTGGAAATCAGACGAGAGTTAAAGTTGTTAAGAATAAGGTAGCTCCTCCTTTCAAGAAATGTGAGTTCGATATTCTCTATGATGAAGGCATTTCAAAAGAAGGAGAGATTATTGATATGGGTGTGGAACTTAACTTGGTAGAGAAAGCTGGCTCATGGTACTCATATAGCGGTGAGCGCATTGGTCAGGGACGTGATAATGCTCGTGAGTTTCTCAAAGAACACGCCGACGTAGCGAATGCAATTGAGGCTTCAGTTCGCGAGCGTGTTGGACTCTCTTCTCCCGGAAGGGAAGCGCCCCAGGGAGAAGCTGCGCCAGCTAAAACTGCTGAAGCCTGATGTCAGAAACTAGTAATGATGCTACTGCCTGTAGAAGTGTGGCCATGCGTTTCCTTGAAAGACGGGAGTATAGTCGTGTGGAGCTATATACTAAACTGCTCAAGCGTGGCTTTGAGACCCAGGTTATCGATAATCTTCTAGGCAAGTTAGAAGATCAGGAGTTATTATCTGATTGGAGATTTGCAAAGACTCTGATCGTGACACGCGCGGAGTCAGGCTATGGTCCACAGCGAATAAGACGTGAATTGTCCGACAGAGGAGTTTCACAGGAGATAGTAGGAGAAGCTATGGCCGATGCAGATATCGATTGGAATGTATGCGTACTTACTCAGGCTAAGAAGAAGTTTGGCGAACAATCTGCTCGTGATTTTCCAGAGTGGGCTCGAAGGGCTCGCTATTTGGAATATAGAGGTTTTGATAGAGCGTCCATACAGCTGGCTATTGGCGAAGCTGAAGACCATTCCAACCTTTGACATAAGCTTTCTTAAGGTCAGTTTATGAAAACAAGTGATATACGCACGTTGTTTCTTGATTATTTTGAGGGTCGTGGACATGAAATTGTCCCAAGCAGTTCGTTAGTGCCTGATGACGACCCCACGTTGCTATTTACCAATGCGGGTATGGTCCAGTTTAAGGAAGTATTTTTGGGTCGGGAAAATCGAGAGTGCGCGCGGGCAGTAACAGATCAGCGCTGTGTTCGTGCCGGTGGAAAACACAACGACTTGGAAAATGTTGGTTACACGGCTCGACACCATACATTTTTTGAAATGCTTGGTAATTTTAGTTTCGGAGATTATTTTAAGAGAGACGCAATTGGGTATGCTTGGGAATTGTTGACAGATGGTTTTGGATTGCCAGCCGATAGATTGTGGGTGACCGTATATGAGGAAGACGATGAGGCAGCCGGTATCTGGTTAGATGAGATTGGAATATCTAGAAATCGCTTTTCAAGAATTGGCGCGCAAGACAATTTTTGGGCAATGGGAGATACTGGACCATGCGGCCCTTGTAGTGAGATATTTTATGACCATGGCTCAGCGGTTTCTGGAGGCCCTCCTGGTTCACCTGAATCAGAGGGAGATCGCTATGTAGAAATTTGGAATCTGGTTTTTATGCAATTTAATCGCGACAATAATGGTACAGACATTTTGTTGCCACGGCCATCCGTTGATACTGGCTTAGGACTTGAGCGTTTGGCTGCGGTGTTACAGGGTGTTCACAGTAACTACGAGACTGATCTGTTTGTCTCATTAATCGCTGCAGCAGCAAATGCTGTAGAGACCGACAAAATAGATGATCACTCCTTAAAGGTTATCGCAGATCACATCCGCTCGACTGCCTTCCTAATTGTTGATGGTGTGATTCCATCAAATGAAGGTCGGGGGTATGTTCTCCGGCGTATTATTCGGCGCGCGATACGTCACGGCTATCGATTGGGCCAAAAAGATCCGTTTCTACATCGTTTGGTTGCCCCATTGGCTGCTGAGATGGGTATGGCATATCCAGAGATTTCCAATAAGCTCCATCATGTAGAGACCGTTCTCCAAGCAGAGGGAGAAAGATTTTTGGATACACTAGAGCAGGGACTCCGTATTCTGGATAACGAGATATCAAACTTAGTCGGAAATGTTATTCCGGGCGAGACTGTCTTCCGGCTTTATGATACCTATGGCTTCCCTGCAGATTTAACAGCTGACGTTGCACGTGAGCAAGGCCTCACACTGGATCTAGCTAGTTTTGACCATGCTATGAAGGAGCAGAGAGAGCGTGCGAGAGCCGCAAGTCAATTTCAGTCGGCTGATGTCTTGGAGGTTAGCGTAAAATCTCCAACTGAATTCTTGGGATATACAACAACTACAGCACCCGGCCAGGTATTGTCGCTATTTAGAGAGAGTAAAGAGGTTGATTCCTTATCTATGGGTGACGCTGGATCAATTATCCTCGATAGGACACCATTCTATGCTGAGTCGGGTGGGCAGGTTGGAGATGGGGGGTTGATTGAGACGCAAGACGCAAGTTTTCGCGTAACAAGCGTTCAATATTTAGGTCAGAAGGTCATTGTGCATACTGGTGTTATGGAGCGCGGCAATGTTTGTTTGGCTGGTAACGTAACCGCTTCAGTAGACCGTGAAACACGCAATGCGACAATGGGTAATCACTCAGCAACACATTTGCTAGGTGCTGTTCTCCAAGAAGTTATTGGCAAGCATGTAGAACAAAAAGGCTCTCTGGTGGAGCAAGATCGTTTGCGCTTTGACTTTTCTCATGGAGAAGCTATTAATCCTGATACTTTAGATGTTATCGAGCGGCGGGTGAATGAAGAAATTCGCAATAATCACGAGGTTGTGACGCGCGAGATGCATTTTAATGAAGCAAAAGCTGAAGGCGCTATCGCTGTTTTTAATGAAAAATATGATGATACTGTGCGTGTTGTTGGGATGGGTAGCTACTCATTAGAGCTTTGTGGTGGAACGCATGTTCAGAGAACAGGTGATATTGGAGCTTTCCGTCTTGTGAGTGAGTCTGGAATTTCAGCCGGAGTACGGCGCATTGAAGCTATTACAGGAGAATCTGCACGGAAATACACGAGTGAAAATAGCTCTCTGCTTGATAGAGTGGCCAACATAATGCGTACGAGTGTGATTGAGATTGAATCCAAGGCCAAGCAAATACAGATTCGTATCCGGGAATTAGATCGTGAAGTTAAGCGGCTGCATGAACAGATTGCTATCGGAACTGATACATCAATAAGCCCTGAAGTGAAAGATGTTGGTGGTGTTTCTGTTATCGTTCTAAGAAAGGACGATGTTGAGGTGGGTGTGTTGCGCGCACTACTCGACAAGCTTCGTGATCGATTAGGCACGGGCATCGTTGTTATTGGTGGCATACGAGAGGGAAAAGTAACATTATTGGCGGGAGTGACCAAATCTTTGACACACACATATTCAGCAGGCCAACTCATTTCTTATTTAGCACCGTTAGTTGGTGGGCGTGGGGGCGGTAAACCAGAGATGGCTCAGGGTGGTGGTTCGGATACTGAAGGGATAGATAACGCGCTTACAGCTGTTACTGGATGGGTCAGTAATCAACAGGAATAGCTCGACTTTACCCATCAATCTAAATTGTGTTTAATGTGCCTAGTTGCACAATCTATGAGATAGATAATGGCCTTAGTTGTTGAAAAATATGGTGGGACCTCAGTTGGCACGTTGGATCGCATCGACGCGGTAGCTGATCGTGTAGCTCGGTCAAGAGGGGCGGGTGACGATATAGTTGTCGTGGTTTCTGCAATGGCAGGTGAGACGGATCGCCTTTTGGATCTTGCACACAATATCAAACTTGAGTCTGGAGACGGGAGAGAAGAAAAGGTCGCGCGATCTACCGCAACAACAGGAGTCGCCGCTCGGGAGCTTGATGTGCTTTTATCGACAGGCGAACAGGTGACAATTGCGTTGCTCGTTCTGGCGCTGCATTCAAAGGGAATACAGGCAAAGTCATATACTGGCGCTCAGGTGCCCATCCAAACTGATTCCATCTATGGTAAAGCTCGAATTTTAGATATTGATCCGGCTAATGTTCGAACTGATCTTGAAACTGGCAAAGTAGTCGTGATTGCTGGATTTCAGGGTGTAGATGTCGATGGAAACATTACAACATTGGGAAGAGGTGGAACTGACACAACAGCGGTCGCAATGGCTGCGTCGCTTCAGGCAGACGAATGTCGTATCTACACGGATGTAGAAGGTGTATATACTGCAGATCCACGAATCGTGCCGAACGCACGTCGTCTTGAGCGTATTACTGCGGAAGAAATGTTGGAGTTAGCAAGCCTCGGAGCTAAAGTGCTGCAGACTCGCTCTGTTGAGTTTGCTGGAAAATACCACGTGCCTTTGCGAGTTCTTTCTTCTTTTGTTGATGGCCCTGGCACACTTATAACTCATGAGGTGGGAGATATGGAACAACCCCTAATTGCAGGCATCGCATACAATGGTGATGAGGCAAAATTAACGATTCGTGGAGTTCCTGATCAGCCTGGAGTGGCTTCTCGAATATTCGGGCCGATCTCAAAGGCGCACATCAATGTGGATATGATAATTCAGAATGTAGGTCTCGATCAAACTACAGATCTTACATTTACAGTCAAGCGCGACGAATACGAGACTGCTAGATCAATTTTAACTCAAGTAGCTGAAGATCTTGGAGCACATGATGTTGTCGGTGATAATACTTTAGCAAAGATTTCAATCGTTGGGGTAGGGATGCGGTCTCACGCCGGTATTGCCTCAACTATGTTCGAAGTGTTAGCTAACGAAGGAATTAATATTGAATTGATTTCAACGTCTGAAATTAAGGTTTCGGTTGGTATTGCAGACAAGTATCTAGAGTTAGCTGTGAGGTCACTCCACAAGGAGTTCAATTTAGATACGACCCCATTAGAGGATCCACTGGAGCCTGCTGAGTCTTAAGAGCAAAGACCAGGAGGCCTTGTTAGGGTCTTTGCTCTCATAGATATTATTTCTTATCCTTCTTGCCACACTGCGTATGTCTTGCCGCTGTTATTGAACTCATAGAGCTCTGCCGCCTCATCTCCTTCTACCCATGCATCATGCCCAGGGGCAAGTGAGTAGGCGTCGCCTGCTTCAATCACTAATTCTGTCCCATCGTCGTGCCGAACTCGAACAGATCCCTTTAGAACCATGCCAACATGACCAGCTTGACAGCTATTACCACCGACGTGGGGTTTAATGCAGCTAGACCAGCTCCACCCTGGCTCGACTCTAATTCTTGACGCGGCCACGGAGCCAAAATTTACTGTGGCAGCATGTGTTTTATCAGGCGTTTTTGCTTCATCCGGATTATCAAAAGATTTTTTTTCGAGACTCGCCATCGTTATACCCTCCCATAAAGTGTGTTTAGCGCAATTTACTGCATTATCGTATGTAGGAATATGCCGAATCAGCGTAACATAAGTATTCAGAGCATTAAAGAAAAATAGTGATTTTATTTGTAAATAATAACTTTATTTGGGAATTACAGATGGGTGAGTTTTTAGATTGATAGCTGTTTTCTAGTGTCTATGCACAACTCAGCAGATTTCGGAGATGCTGCTATCAGAAGGTTCAATAATTCTAGATCCATGTGAAGACTGATATAGCTAGAATCGACAATGTGATGAGCGCTGAAACAGAAATGTATTTATCTCAGCCTCTACGTTTACTAGTATGCACAGTTGCAAATAAAACAATAACACTAGTACTAAGGGCGAGTAATAGCATTCGAGCTTCACCTGCTAGAAAGTTTCTACAAGAGAGGGCTATTAGTCCGATAGCAATTACACAGGATTGAATTACAAGGCGCCCTGAAGAGCCAATTGTTTTCTTACCTGCAAGCTCGCCGAAAGATATTTGTTCACGATCTTCGGAATGACTGCAGAGAGCATATCAGTTACGATCAGAATGGTACCGCTAATCGTTAGCAATACCAGTGTGTTCATGCATGACCGAGGCTCTTGCAGTTTTCTTGCTCAATCATATCGATAGAAACACTAGACCTTGATGTAGTCCAATAGCTTGGGGTTACACTCTAGTCTGTTAATCATACTTTACATTAACTGCTAATATGGGTAGTATATGTCGTACAGCGCCGATTTGACTGCTTGCGGGCGCTAAAGAAATACGGCTAAAACGTGGAAAACCCGCGCCAGCGTAAGCAGCAGCGGGTTTTTGCATTATCAGAACTTTTAAGGCTAGGTAAAATTAGAGTGAGACAATCAGATAATTTCGTAAGCAACGAGACTCTCGCTATTAGAGCCGGACAAGTTCGAACTATGGAAGGAGAGCATAGCGACCCAATATTTGCGACTTCCAGCTATATTTTTGAAAATGCAGCACAAGCAGCCGCAAGGTTTTCTGGTACAGAATCAGGTAACGTATATTCACGATTTACGAATCCTACAGTGAGGGCGTTTGAGCAGCGCCTGGCAGCTTTAGAGGGCGGCTTATATGCAGTTGCTACAGCGTCAGGTATGTCGGCTATAACTTTGTTGCTCCTATCGTTAGTGAAAGAGGGAGACCATGTAGTTTGCTCTAATGAAGTTTTTGGATCGACTATCTCTGTATTTGCAAAGGTATTGCCGCGATTTGGTATTGAGGTAGAGTTTGCTCCTGTTTCTGATGTCCGAGCATGGCAAAGCGTGGTTCGTGCCAATACGAGACTCTTATTTATTGAGACACCTACTAATCCATTATGCAATATCAGCGACATTAAGGCGCTATCTGAAATAGCTCATGATATCGGAGGTCTCTTGGTGGTAGACAATGCGTTTTGTACTCCGGCCTTACAGAAACCCCTTGCATTAGGGGCGGATATCATAGTGCACTCGGCGACAAAATATCTAGATGGTCAAGGGAGATGCGTTGGAGGAGCTGTCGTCACTAGCAATGAAGAGATATATCAGAAAATTTTTAAGATGTTGCGAATCACAGGTCCCGCAATGAGCCCCTTCAATGCCTGGGTTTTTCATAAGGGGCTAGAAACGTTACCGATTAGAATGCAGTTACACTCAGACAATGCTGAGAAGCTAGCAAAATGGTTGCTTACGCAGCCCGACGTTGACCGCGTCTATTATCCGGGTCTTACTGACCACCCTGGTCACGTACTGGCAAAGACTCAGCAGGAAGGGTTTGGTGGTATTTTGTCTTTTGAGGTTAAGGGTGGAAGAACTGAGGCGTGGCAGGTCATCGACCGTACAAGTCTAATTTCGATTACAGCAAATCTCGGAGATGTGAAAACCACAATCACACATCCTGCCTCTACTACTCACGCCCACATTACGACCGAGCAACGTGCAGCGGCTGGAATCAAGGAAAACCTCATACGTATAGCTGCAGGTCTAGAGGCTGTAGCTGATATCATAGACGATTTGTCACGCGCTTTCCTCAGGCCTGAACAATAGATGCCATATTGATGACTGCGGAGATGCATATTTGATTAGACTAGGCAGTGCGTATGTCCAATGGGAATCCCATGTCTACCAAAGATAATGATTGCTTGTTTTGCAGAGCCTACACAAACCAGTTGATTGCTGAAGATGATTTTTGCTATGCATCCAGGGATAGTTTCCCCGTTTCGACTGGCCACTCGTTAATTATCCCGAAGAGGCATGTGGCGAATTACTTTGACTTAACTGAATCAGAAGTTATCGCGATCCATAATATGCTTTTGTACACAAAGCAATGGGTCGAACTGAATAACAGGGATGTAACCGCATTTAATATTGGTGTAAATGCAGGTCACGATGCAGGTCAGTCTATTCACCACGTCCATGTTCATTTGATACCGCGTCGTAAAGGGGATGTTGCGAATCCGCAAGGCGGAGTGCGTGGAGTCATTCCACACAAGCAGCACTATGTTAAAGACTAGTTCTTACATTACGTATTCCTTATTAGCTTGCTAGATAGCATATTTTCTAGTACGGTGACTGCTATCATGAACGAAAACGTAGAATTTAGTAACGAATTGAATGAGGTGACGGCAAAGTGGGTTCCTTATGAGGGTAAAGTCTACCTCTATGGCATCGGGGAAGACGAACGTGTACTGGAGGCCGAAACTGCTGAAAGAGCCGAAGAGATTTATTGGAATTTTGTTTACCAGTTTGAGCAAGGCCACCATGGTCATTAGCTCAGGATTAGAATAATCTGAATAGTGTATTTCTTGAATGATCTATGAAGCCAATTGATCTGATTAATCTTGATTTATACCCCCTTGACCGACTAGAGACACCAGCCGGCCATAAACTGGTAACGAGCATCAGAGATAGTTTGGAACTGGATGGAAGTTGCACACTTCCAGATTTTGTAACTGCCAATGCCCTCCAGGCTATGAGATCTCAGGCTATCTCCCTTGCTGATAAGGCTTATTCGGGACCTACATCTGCATCGCCCTATTTTTTCAATTACGATCTCGAAAAAGAGTTAGATATAGATGTGGATCGAAAGCATCCACTGCGACGAAAGGGGAAGAGAAATCTTCGTCAAATTGCAGCCGATCTTATTCCAGGAGATCATCTACTTTCTGTTTTGTATTGCTCAGATTTGATGACACAATTTCTTAGCAGGGTACTCGACAAAGAGGTTTTTCGTAATCAAGATAAATATCAGTCACTGAACATAAGCTTGCAGAATGAGGGCGGCTGCCAGCAGTGGCACTTTGATACTGGTGATATGGTGACAACACTGCTACTTCAGTCATCTGAGTCAGGTGGAATATTCGAATATTATCCAAGAATACGATCAGAAGACGATGAAAACTTTGAAGAGGTCAGAAAGGTTTTAGACGGTATATCGAACCGAGTGAAACAGTTACATCTTCGACCTGGCATGCTAAGTCTTTTTCAGGGTCGTAATTCAATTCACCGAGTTACTGAGATCCGTGGTTCCACATGTCGCATACAAGCAATTCTTGGTTATGCTACTAGTCCAAATGTAGTTGGAAGCACAAAGTCGAGCATTCTTCATTATGGCCCACGAGTTGCCTTGAGGGAAAACACGCGTTAACGTCTGCTAATCGTATTTTACGATGACTTCTGACCGCGCACAGATGGAGGCGTGTCGTTGTATACATCTCCTTACTCCTATTAGATTGACTGGACCCATAAATTGCTCCTTAATTGTTTTAATTGTGCTGAGAAGTAGAGCCTTATCTGTTCTATGTAGGTTTTCATGACAGTGCATACATCTCCGAGTTTAAAGCAAAGATCATTGTGATTTCTATCTCAAAAATGAAGTTTTTATCCGCTCTAGAGTAGGTTTCAAGATTAATAATCAGCACTTTGTTAGACAAAAAAAACCCACTCCTACTTGCGTAGGTGCGGGTCGAATTACGTTTTAGCTGTACTTGGTAGAGCGCTCGCAATCAGTCAAATCAGCGCACGCCAATAATATCTAGGTTCTTGTCACATGTCATCAGTTATTTATGGTGATTAGGTGGTAGTGCATGCGCGTACACGTACACACACATTCTACTATGTAGTGTGTCATATTTAGCCAGCCACTAGATGCTGTATGCCAGATAATATAAAGAAATTATTTTGAACGAGTCGGGCTTAATCAGGAGTATTTAAAATGTTCCATTAGTCTCCTGACCTTAAAGCAACTATGTGGTTTGCATAGTTGAGACACGTCTAAGCAATACTGTGTTAATTTCACTTTTGTTGAAGTAGCAGAACGCAATCTAGCAATTAATAATACCGTGAAAAAAGAACAGAAACTTGTAGTAACAATAGAGCGCTTAAGTATAGATAACTGGTACGTGTTCGAAGACTCAATTTATTCAATAGAAGAAGATAGCTATGAGGCGGAGCGACAGCATTCTAAGGAAATGATTAATAAAACAGTACGTAATACCGCTGGTGTTTCGGTAGTGGCGTTGATCGATAACATAGCTGCCGGATTTTGTATTGGTGGTCCAATTTCAGATTTTACTCATCTCATTGGGCCATCTGCAGAAGTAGCAGATAGTTATAATGAGATCTTGTATGCTGCAGATTTATGTGTTGCAGAGAAGCATAGAGGGCTAGGGGTTGCACGACAGCTTAAGGCCGCGCAAATTCGTTATGCAAAGCAGGAAGGCTATAGATTATTAGCCGGTCGAAATAGACTCGGATTTGCAGATATTATGTGGCGCCTAAATCGATCATTAGGCGCTAGACCTGTCAGTGTGATTAACGATGCTTATAACGACGATTTAAAACCCAATAGTACGATCTATTATCACATCAAGCTTCGTTAGTGTTAATTGTATTGCTATAGGAATTATAGATCACAAAAGACTCCAACCTATTCTAGGAATCGCCACCAGGGCCATATTACAAATATCTTCATCAGCGGTAGCCTATTTCATTCAACGATACGTGATCTCCACAGAATATGCACAAGAACTCAGCGGTAATTGCACAGGACCAGGATAGAGTTACGTGCACGCCTAGAGAGGATCCGGGCGTATGTGGGTGAATAGCTAACCGTGGAGTAAGTATGACAATAATTACTGTTCAAATGCCTACATCCACCGCCGGTTATTGGCCATCTTTTATCCGGCAATTTAAAGTTGTAGTAGCGGTTCAAGATATTTCTTGTATTAAGGCCTTCGTATGGGAGAGGTTAGTGCGGTGAACGGTGGCATCGATACGGTGAAAAAAGTCTCCCCTTTGTAGTATCTCCTTCTTTTTTCAGCGATCCACCGTGTTATCTATCACATATAGTTATTTGGAATAGGTGATAGAGTTTTCAATACCCCCATCTCTGCGTTCCTATCACGAGTAGTTCAGTTGGTATAATAGCTTTTAGCCTAATTGAACCTAAACTTAGATGGCCTGATAGTCATGATAACGAAACCCCGCCTAGGCGGGGTTTCAACACAGTTAATTATGCAGCACGAGACGAACGTAGCGTTTATATTACAAAAGTTTATGACGCCTATTATTATATGCCTTAGTCAGACTTCTTGGATGCCGTTAGATACAAGATACCGAGGATGCCTGTAATAATAATATTTACATAGGCTGTTGCTCCACCAGCGGCGCCGGTCAAAATATGAAATCCAATTATCACGAACCACATAGCGTGGCCGAGTGCCCATAGTTTACCTAGTGCTGCAATTGCTTCTCCAGCAATATCCGGAGTTCTCCATAAAAGAATTGCTAAAAATAAGAATGTTACCCCAACAAATTGACCAAATGTCACAAGAGATTCAGTCGCCGTGAAGTTTGCCATTTCTACGAATGTTGTTGTTGCAAAGAGCAGCCCTAACCCATTTAAAAGTGAAATAACAGCATCAATACGAAATACTGATTTAAGGTTCATATTATTCCCGATCCTCTAGCAGTTAGTTGAAAATGAATTTTATCATGGGAGTCGCAATGCTTGCCAATGTAGCTGTCATATAATATGTGTATCAAGTATTATGCTCTGAGCGGGTCTTATGCTGTTGTTCAACATAAAATCCAAATGTTTCGGACAACAAACTGAGTCTGTCGCTATGGAAATCTTTAAAGACCGTCTAGCAATTACTAAGGATTGGTTGCCAAGATACACTGGTATGGAAATTGATCAATTTGGTGATTATGTTCTTTTAACAAACTTTGGACAATATATTGCGCGATTTGCCGACATCTTTGGGTGTGATATACACGGGGAAACGCGTCCAATGCAAGCCGCGACTAATTCTGCAGGGTTAAGTATAGTGAATTTTGGAATTGGCTCACCAAACGCTGCAATAATAATGGATCTTCTCACCGCCAGAGCGCCAGATGGTGTTCTTTTTCTGGGAAAGTGTGGCGGCCTTAAGAACTCAAGTGAAATTGGCCATTTTATCTTGCCTATCGCTGCGATTCGCGGTGAAGGTACGAGTAATGACTATTATCCTCCAGAAATACCGGCCCTCCCTTCTTTTAAGTTGCATAAGTTTGTGTCACAAAAAGTGTTAGAAGAGCAGCACGAGTACAGAACGGGGGTGGTTTATACAACCAATAGGAGAATCTGGGAGCATGATAATGAGTTCAGGAACAGGTTAAGGGATACTACATCTATCGGTATCGATATGGAGACAGCGACTATTTTCATAGTAGGGCATTACAATCAGATTGCTCGAGGCGCGTTGTTGTTGGTCTCTGATACTCCGATTGCTCCGGATGGAATAAAGACGGAAGAATCAGATCGATCGGTTACTAAAAACTGGCTAGAGACACACCTCACGATCGGCATCAAGGCGATGACAGAAATTGGGAAGTCAGGTGAGAAAATACGACATTATCAGTATTAGTTAGAGCTACGAACTGTAGGGTGACTGAGGCCTAGTCAATGTAGCCTCCTTGCTAGGTGGGGGTACGCTTTCATTTCATTATATCGCCCATAGACCAAAGAAAAATACCAAGCACTGCAATCAACATCAACAGTGAAAAACCTACATTCAAGCAACGAGCCCAGATCGGACTTGAAAGGATACGCTTCAACTGTTTGCCTAAGAATAACCACAGCGTATTAGTGATCGCTAGAATTACCAGAGACAGAACTACTTCAATCACTGCAGAAAAAGCAGGAGACCTTGGCGATAATTCATATGCTGCGAGTGGCGCGGCGAATGATACGTAAGCTTTGGGATTAGCCACATTAATCAGGAAGCCGGCGATAAAACCCGGAGCCTTATGATACTTTTTCCCAGTAGCTACCGAAGATGCGGTTCCAATTCGATAAGCAATGTAGAGCATAACAACAGTAGAAATCCCCAATAGCATAATAGCTGCGTAGGGGATCGTAAGCATCGCGGCAAGCAGTCCACCGGCCACTATGATGCTGACCAAGGTTGCGCTACAGATGGTGCCAAATAGATACGGGCGACAATTCTGAAACGAAAATGCTGCACCCATTCCGGCAAGACTTATAGTAGCTGGTCCAGGACTGGCGATTAATGCTATGGCAGCTGCCATAAAAACCAACGTTTCATGGGAAAAGAAGTCAAAATTCATTGCTAGTTTCGCGATTCATGGACTGAAATTCCAAGGCTACATGTAAATGATTAATGATAGGTTTGCTGTCTCTTTAGGGGGTGCGAAGGGCGTCCAAAAATGTTATATCAGTGGTCTGTGAGCTCAGTAAAGGGCAATCAGCCAGGAGTTAGATAGTTCGAATCTTGGGTTGTGTAGGGTTTATGCAAATTAAACAGGAATTTTGGCATGACGTTAGAGCTCATTGTAAACCAACAATTAAATTATTATGGTCCTTGAAAAACAGAAAAAGTTTCGCAAAAACTACCGATCCAGCTTAGTTGGTTGGTATAGTGGCTACATTCATCTACTGATTATCTATAGCATTGGATTTGGTCTAATTTATTTCTTTGCCAGTCATTTACAAAGTATACGCTGGTGGGAGTGGTTGACGGTTCCAATTGTTTTTGTCTCGTGTAATTTATTTGAATGGTATTTGCATCGTTATGTTATGCATCGGCCAGTAAATATTCCAGGACTGAAAGCTATATATGACAGGCATACTCTAAATCATCATCAGTTTTTTACCGACAGTGAGATGCGTTTTCTTAATCATAGAGATTGGCGAGTAACAGTTTTTCCTACTTACGCCTTAGTTGTTTTCACGCTGATTTCAATTCCACCAGCTTTGATAGTCGGATTGATGGTCGCATCTAATGTTGGCTGGCTGTTCATTTCTACTACAGTTAGTATGTATCTCGTCTATGAATTCATGCATTTTTGTTGCCACGTTAATGAAAATGTCTTTGTAGCCAATTGCCCCTTTGTGAATACATTGAGACGACATCATACCGCCCATCACAATCAATCAATGATGATGGATAGGAATATGAATCTTACGTTTCCTATTGCAGACTGGCTATTTGGGACTTCAGACCTAGATTGTGGTCTACTTCGTCATCTTTTTAATGGGTACAGTAGTAAATTTGTGCGTAACGATCTCCCTGTAATGCCGAAAACACCAGTTCAGGCAACTTCTGCTTCCGAGATTCTTTAATTGGGATTAGTCGATGCCGAAAAACATCAAGATTGTAGTTTCGATAATCACAATTTTAGTTGCTCTAATTACGTATTATGTCGAGCATTATTTAGGTAATGAATTTATGAAGTGGTTCGTTCTTAGTCTGGGTATATTTATGGCGTTATCCCTGTGGTTGTTTCCAGAGCCCAAAAAATTAAAATCACTTGATTGATGTCTCACGAGTAAGGTTTTAGGAAATTACGAGATGAAGGGCCTTGCGAACCGATATTATGATAATAAAGAAGATTTTCTAGTCGAGCGAGCAAAAATCTTTGCGCCGATGTGGGTATGTATTGGATTCGCAAGTGATGCGCCACTTCCTGGGTACGTTTATCGAGTCGAATTTATGGAGCTCCCGCTCATTATCGTTCGAGATTACGATAACGCAGTACACGTTTTTCATAATGTATGCCGTCATCGTGGACATATACTAGTTACTGAATCGGGAGAGCTAGGCGCATCGTTGCGCTGCCCCTACCATTCGTGGACTTACGCGCTTAATGGTTCTTTGATGAGAACACCTCACATAGGTGGTTTAGGTATACATGATTGCGAAGCATTTGAACGTAATGAGGCGGGACTGATATCAGTTGATTGTCGCGTGTGGAATGATCTGCTATTTATTAATCTAGACGGCTCAGCAGATTCTTTCGAGAAATTTATTCATCCATTGGAAGAGCGGTGGTCAAGATTATGGGGCACTTCCGGCAGTGACAAATTACGACGCCACGAAGATTTTCAGCCCATCTGCTTTGACATAGACGCTAACTGGAAGTTGGCTATTGAGAATTATCTTGAGGCATATCATCTGCCTACTGTGCATTCGGAACTCAATCGGGTGTCTCCTATGCAAGATCACGATATACAAGTTGCGGAACAGTTTGCGGGTCAAGTTTCCCACTGTTATCAACTAGGAGCGGAGAGTGAGAACCGCCTCCCTATTTTTCCAGATTGGCCATCGCCATTGCTAACAGAAGCAGATTATCCTGCTCTTTTCCCTAATACACTGCTCGGCTTGCAAGCAGACCATCTTTTCGTGATGGTGGTTATTCCCATTCACTTTAATCAAATACGGGAAGAGACTCGCCTTTACTTTGTCGGTGATGAATCCTTAACACTAGAATACGAAACGTTGAGACAGGAGCAAGCCGTCTTTTGGAGGCATGTTTTCGAGGAAGATGTAAGTGTTGTTACAGGTATGCAAAAAGGTAGAGCATCATCAGGGTTTGATGGAGGTATTCTGTCGCCGGTTCAAGACCGCGCGACCCAAGCGTTTCATGAGTGGGTGAGTATCCGTCTTGGTATCTAGATCCGTGTAAACATAGTCATCTACTCTATAGAATGTATTAGGTCGGACACGAATTGGAGAAATAATTATGGCGCTGAATAAAATTACTGCAGCAGTTCAGGCTGCTAAGGCGATTAAGAGTATGTTGCCAGAGAGTTTTTATGAAGATATGAAAAAATATGTTGAAACTCAAGTGCAGTCTGTTATTGGAAGGATGAATCTAGTGACTAGAGAGGAATTTGAGCTGCAGAAAGATGAATTGCAACAATTGCGTGAGCAAATCGAGACGCTAGAGAAATCAAAAATGAAGCCTTATCAGTGATGTACTAGCGCCAGTATTTATTCGGGGTTTTGTGGCAGGCCTTGATGATCAATAGGCCGCTCTCCAGGAGCATCCCAGAGAAAGCGACGTTCATTTTGTTTGATGTCAAGATCATTGATGCTCGCTTCTCTTCTTTGCATGAGGCCATTGCCCGAAAATTCCCACAATTCATTTCCATAGGATCGATGCCATAACCCTTGCACATCATGCCATTCATATTGGAAGCGAACTGCGATGCGGTTATCTAAATACGCCCACAATTCCTTGATCAGACGATAGTCAAGTTCTTTCCTCCATTTTCTGGCGAGAAATTCGACAATAGCTTCCCGTCCCTGAAAATGTTCAGAACGATTTCTCCACACACTATCTTCGGTATAAGCTAGGGAAACTTTTTCGGGATTACGAGTGTTCCATGCGTTTTCAGCCATCCGCACTTTGAGCAATGCGGTTTCTTTATCGAATGGTGGTTTAATGTCGGTTGGTTTCATTTATTTGACCATGGCTTGGGCTAATAATGGGAAAATACCATAGTAATTATTAGTAGTTTCGCTAGCAAAGATCACAATGATAGACGCGATGATTGCTACTTTACAAGATTTTATTATCAGGCATGCATCCATTGTTGTGATTAAGTGGGGGCTTTATGATCTCTAACTTCTAATTGGATCTAAGTTTTTTCAGAATGATTTGCGAGGATCTCTCCAATTAAAAATACGTGGTCGTCTAGCATCTTCTCGACACCACTTCTTAACTCTGCTTGGAATTGCGGTTCGTAGAACACTTCTTTAAAAAGGTCCATATTGGGCCATTCAGCAGTTGTCATAAACCGATAACGTGGTTTAGTTTTTTCTGGCCAAGCGAGATTATTGAGAGAAAAATCTGTGTGTACTACTCCCGACATTGAGCTATTAGCCTTCTGATGATCGGTTAGTCGCCACTCTAAAAACTCATCCTCATCAACTTCAGGTTTCAGGTTATACAAAACAGTTAGTCGTATCATTTGGAGAGCTCCCTAAAATTGTTCTTAATTGTATAATTCTATGCCAACTAGAAATATGATACCTTTATACATTATCTCTTCGCACATAACTTTTTATTAATCCTGTAGATGGTTGAATATCCCGATTGAGGTTTACTAATAACTATATGGTAAGAATAGTAAGATTTCATCGAACGGGCGGTCCTGATGTTTTGCAAATAGATGAGTGTCCATCGCCCACGCCAGGACCCAATGAAGTTGTAATAAAAATTAGAGCATTTGGAATTAATCGTGCAGAATGCATGCTGAGGAATGGTTCCTACGTTGTACAGCCAACTATGCCTTGTCGTATCGGATTTGAAGGAACTGGTACTATTGAAGCTACTGGGGAAAATGTCACTATGCATGCTGTTGGTGATAATGTGTCAATTATTCCATTCGCTGTTGCCGACCCGCACGGCTATTGGCTGCCTGTATTGGAAGGTCATGGTTGCTATGGAGAGCTGACTACCGTTCCCGAGACTGCGGTTATTAAGATTCCAGATGCTATTTCACCAGTCATCAATGCTGCGGCGTGGCATCAATATCTTACGGCCTGGGGCGGTCTTGTGGACTTTGGTCGCGTTACTTCTGAAGATATTGTTTTGGTTACAGCATCGAGTAGTAGTGCAGCAATAGGTGGTATACATTTGTGTAAAGATAAGGGAGCCATGGTAATTGCTGCTACAAGATCCCAAGAGAAGTTAGATAAGATCCAGTCTACTGGTGCAGATCATGTTCTTCTAATAAATGACGTCCATTTTGAACAAGAGGTCGATGAGATTACAAGAGGTAAAGGTGCAACTCTAATTTATGATCCAGTTGCAGGTAACTTAACTCGTACCTTAATTAGTGTTGCTGCTCCTGAGGCAAAAATAATTTGCTATGGAAACCTCGATCAAGATGACAGCTGTCTTTATGCCCACGATGCACTATCAAAAAGAATTACAATTAACTATTATAGCTGGGGCGATATAGCGCGGCGACCCAATCGATTACGAGAGGCGCATAGTTATGTATATTCGCGCCTGAATAGCGGAGCCTTCTATCCTATTATTGATACGGTATTTTATGGTCTCGAATCATGCGTGGAAGCACATAAGCGAATGGAAAGCAATGCCCACTTTGGAAAGATTGTGATTGAGTTATAACGATTATAGATTAGCTGTTCGTGTAATTTTTAATGACTAATTTGGAGTAAATCGTAATGATAAAAGTTGTATGGTTCCTAAAAAAAGCAAAACATCTTTCTATGGAAGAGTTTCGTGATTGGTGGATCAATGGGCATGCACCAGAGGTAGTAGATAAGCAAGGTGCGATGTTGCAACGTTATATAATCAACATTCGCCATGAGAATGACAATTTTCCAGGCATGCCCGAAGCACCATTTGATTGGGATGGCATGGCTGAGGAATGGTTTAGTAGCGCAGAAGCAGCTTACGCAGCATTTTCTTTGCCATCAGCATTAGAAATGAGGGCGGATGTTTTGCAACATGTGGATAGCATATCAAGGTGCATCATGAATGAACATCACATCATCGAATGATATTGTTATTGATGCCTTTAGAGCGTAGCTATACTGATTAGAGTATTTGGAGCGAGTATAAAACAGCTTGGTAGTTATGAGTGGCGCATGAAAATACTCATGAAAATACTGAAGCTGACGATTTTATTAATAACCTTGATGGTTAGTCGTGTCGCAGTTGCCGATATAACAGGGTATGCCTTAGTAGTGGATGGTGACACTATAACTATCGAGGGTACAAAAGTGAGGCTTCATGGTATAGATACGCCAGAGAGCGAGCAAATGTGCGAGAGGAACGGTGTTAAATGGGAATGTGGCTATGAGGTCGCTGAGATATTAAAGAGGTGGCTCAAGGCCAAAGAGGTGCGCTGCATGGGAGATACCCATGACATCTATGGCCGACTTATCGCAGATTGCTTCGTTGACGGCTACAACGTAAACGCTAGGCTTGTGTATGAGGGGCTTGCACTTGCCTACCGAAAGTATTCAGATAGATATGTAGCTGAAGAGATACAAGCAAGGATAGCTGGTCGAGGATTATGGTCTGGAGACTTTATTATGCCCTGGGAGTGGAGAAGGGGGAAGAGATTAGAGTGACGTTACTAGTAACCTTATAATTTAATGTTCTTGTGATGAAGGCACAAAGAAGACTCCGAAATGACGAAGAGTTTGAGAGTTTTGCAGAAGAGGGATGCAATGAAACATGGATGTCCATTCTTGAGATAGTGCTGGTGGAGTCAATAATGGTCACAACGGTTTCATTACCACAGTTTATTTGTAAATCGATTTTTCAGATTAGATAGTCCAAGCTTATGCCTGTATGGGTAAGAATAATGCAAAATCTTTTCATATAGATAGTGTGGTTGAACCCAGCGAGAATATTCATGACGTCGAAGTGCTCGCGATAACTCTGTATATTCCGGCATGATTTCGGCGTGGCTTGGACTCCTTTTCTCGAATAAGGCTAATATTTCCCGATTATCAGAGTTGCTTTCCGTTACGATATGATTGAAATTGCAATTGGTCATTAAATTATTTAGAGACTGAGGGGTGAAATTGAACAGGTGTACAAATTGAACGATATTCATCAGATCAGAATATGTCCCTATAAATGTATCGAGCACATTAGGAACGTTAATAAATAGTTTTCCAGCATCGCTCATTTTTCTAGCTATGTCATAGATAACTTTAGTAGGGTTTGGCATATGTTCTAAACTATGGGACATTATTACTAGATCAAAGTTGCCTTCCTCAATGTCATTTAAATCGCCCTTCAATAATTGGAGTCCATGTGCTTGACCAAAGGCAATCACTTTTTCATCGTAATCTGTGCCTATGCATTCACAGCCATCTTTACTTAAACGGTATAGTAGCTCACCTTTACCGCAGCCTAGTTCAAGCACCTTAGTCTTATTATCCATTACCAAATTTTTTTGTAAGAGCGTATATTGGTCTACAACTCTAGGTCTGTTATGAGCGATCGTTTCATAATCCTCGGAAAGTTCTTGGCCATTGCTATTTGTTTGGATGTCTTTATAGATGTTACGGTAATGATGAAAATAGAAGTCGCTATAGTCCTCAGGACGGAAACATGGGTTGGTCATTAACAGGCCACAGCTAGTACATATTGTTGTCGAGCATGGAAGGCCATGACGGTCCACTTCGCCGATTACTTCATATTTGTCACTGTT
Source organism: Acidiferrobacteraceae bacterium (assembly GCA_002724185.1). Taxonomy (GTDB): domain Bacteria; phylum Pseudomonadota; class Gammaproteobacteria; order Arenicellales; family UBA868; genus CAJXWH01. The sequence goes on from PBOB01000061.1 coordinate 26,968, forward strand.
GCATGAGGGACATGGATGCTCTTGCAGCTTATAGAAGCCGGTACGAATCTTATTGTGCACACAGTTCAAGTGTTCTTCTTGCTCCGGCGTCGGATTGTAGTTTGGCCGTGATGCATATCTGAACCGCCTGGAAAGTAGAGATCTGTTGTAACTAGACATGTTATCCCTGGCCATAAACCTTGCTCAGTTCGAATTATTGGACAGTTAACTGAACTTACGTGGTTATGGCGTAATATGTTTTTCTAAGTAATCTAGTTATATTATATCTATAATTTGTGTACTTGCTTCCACTGGAGCGATATCTCAAGTATCCTTCACTTTTCCAACTTGCTAATCAGTTAATGCGCAAACCACTACGAGTAATATATTGGCTTGGAATAGTTGCGATCTGGGTAGTCGCAGTATTCTGGCTAATTTTTAGCGCTGTTCTTTATATCCAAGATAGCAATAGTGCGGCTCGCTATATAGCTGGCAGTGCGTTTATTTTGGGGCTTTTTTGTCATTTTGCGTGGCGTTGGGTTTTGCGCCAACAATTTAGCGATAATTAACAATTATAAAGATCTACCATTTGTACCGATAAATTGGAGAGTAAAGTATGAAAGTGGATGGAAGCTGTTTATGCAAGCACGTTACTTATGAGGCGACAGTAGACCCTCAAAAGGTGATTGTTTGTCATTGTACGGATTGCCAGACTCATAGTGGAACTGCATATAGAGTTTCTACGGGGATTGTTAATGAAGAGTTTCGGCTATTAACTGGCAGGCTAAAGAGCTATGAGAAAATTGCCGAAAGTGGAACTATCAGAGCTCTTGCATTCTGCCCAGAGTGCGGTACGAATATTTATTCCAAAACAGTTGGAGAGGGCTCGCCATTTTTTGCTTTGCGTGTTGGGACCGTAAAGCAGCGCGCTCAACTGATTCCGAAACAACAGGTTTGGTGTCGTTCCGCAGAGGAATGGTCGGCTGATCTGACCGCCCTTCCAAGGCATGAAAACCAGCCATTTAGTTAATTGCTATTAGTATTGGAGAGCTCATATGACTGAAGAGAAAAAAGATGATTTAACTAGTAGAAAAAAAAAGAGTAATACTTTTACACATTTGTTTGGAAGAAATCCGCTATGGTGGGTACTAACAATTATTGTTATCTTGTGGTTGATCTATAGCAGGTAATCTAACTTTATTATTTATTACTAGGGGAGGCCTAATCCGGCGACCCCATAAGTGGAGCTTGAAGTTATCCGGGTTTCGAGGAAAGTTATTCTAAGCGTGAGCTTAGAATTCTCTAAATAGCTAGATTTCCTGACTCTCGTGAGGTGCAGCCACGAGCACCGCCGGCGTCTATTCAGTTAGAATTGCTTGATTCCTAGGAGCCCACCATCGAATAAGATTTTATTCGCCTTCCAGGAAGGTTATATCTGGTGGTGCAAGTACCCCAGCATCTTTTTGAATTTGCTGTATTTCCGGTCGTGCGAAGAAGGCGATAAACGCTTCCTTAGATGGCGCTGTGCCCATTGCAATAGCATTATTAGGGTTATCTATATTTTGATAAGCCTTAGCATTTATATTGGCATTTTGTCTGTCACTTGCGTTCGCATCAAACACGGTCTTCCAGTCATCAAAGTCTGCAACTTTCAATGAGACGATTACAGTCACGCTCATATTGGTTATCTCCTATTTTAAGTTTATACATTGTTGATGGGGATAATAATGCCAAATCGTTTACCTAGGGTTAAGTTGGGTTAGCGATCAATAATTCCTAGGTACCGCAGGCCATATCTGTTCCACAACAAGACGGCGATTTTATTTTTCCGTGACCATTGGGGCATCTTGATACTGCTACGCTTGTACCATCGTCAGTAGTGATATGGTCATGTACAAGGTCATTGCCACACTTAACACATTTAAGTCCAGTTACACCCATTCCACATGTTCCGCAAATATAATCCATTGTTTCCTCCTATTTGCAGTTGTTTAAGTCCATTTGACTATAGTTGAAGGCGCTACGTCGTAGTAGTGTATTTCACCTGTTGATTAGAGTATAGTGACTTGATGGTAGCTGCCATTAGAGCGGAAAACAATGACTGGGACTCAGATTCTTCTTATTTATTTGCGAAGAGCATTTATTCTTTGCTGCATACCCCTGATTCTTGGCCAAGAAGGGTGCGACGGCGGAACGAACAGTGGAATTACCGCTGATGTCAGTGGCGTATGGACTGGAACATGGACGTCTTCTAGCGGCCAAAAGGGTCGAGTGACCGGGAAATTTTCTCAAGAGGCGAATACATTTTCTGGCCCGATGACTATTTCTAGGTCACCTTGTTTTGATTATGAATATGTTGCCGGAACCATTAGTGGTTCAGATATAGAGTTTGGAATTGTTAACAATGCAATTATTTTTGAAGCCTCTGTGAAAGGCTCAAGAATATCTGGTATTTATTACGTATATAGTAGTCCTGGTGGTTACTGTACAGGAGACAGCGGTACCGTAGTTCTCAGGCGTTACTAAATGCGACAGTGATCAGAAGAATATGGCCAAGAGTACTGTGTATCCTATATCTGTGATATTCCTTCTATGCTATAGATAATGACTGCCACTGCAACTTGGTAGTGTGTCTTAGAGAAATTAAGCCAATGATCTATAGATACATACTATGACTAACCTGCATTTCTCACTCTCAGAATATGAACGTCGCATGAATGCCACTGTAGATGCGCTAATACGAAAGGGCATGCATGGTGTGGTTCTCTTTCGTCAGGAAAGTATGTATTACTTGAGTGGTTATGATACCAGTGGTTACACCATGTTTCAGGCTATGTATGTTGATATAGATGGTCGCATGGCGCTTTTGACTCGTTCAGCAGATCGGATTCAATCTCGAGTAACATCAATTATCCCAGATATTCGTATTTGGCTTGATCATGAAGAGGCATCACCTACTACTGAGTTGCGAGAGATGTTGCGCGATTACAATTGTGATAGCCAAACTATTGGTGTTGAATATCATGCTTATGGCCTTACTGGTCAGCGTGCTATTGCTGTTAATGCAGCCCTTGAGGGTTTCTGCACGCTAATTGACGCATCAGACTTAGTTCGACTTGTCAGGTTGGTAAAGAGCGCGCCGGAGCTTGATTATGTTCGTAAAGCGGGCGAGCTTTGTGATGCAATGCTTGACGTCAGCATCAAACATACCCGACCTGGCAATACCGTCAAGTCAGTTTATGGGGACATGATGCAGGCTGTAATGAGAGGGGGTGGTGATCCATCAGCGAGTCGTTGGCCAATGGGTGCAGGTGAGTCTGCGGTCTTTTGTAGATACCATACAGGCGACGAAATTATTCAAGAAAACGACCAGATCATTTTTGAACCAGCAGCTGCATATCGTCATTACCATGCTTGCATGATGTACAACATTGTTACAGGTCAGGTAAATCCAAGGCATCGGGCAATGTATGAGTCGTGTGCTGAAGCACTGGAGAGCTGCCAGGATCTACTACGACCCGGATATACTGTCGGAGAATTATATGCAGCGCATGCAAATGTGTTTGAGCGTAGAGGATATGCTGATGCTGCACTCGCTGCCTGCGGATATAGTGTAGGAATCAGTTACCCTCCAACCTGGATGGATTGGCCTATGATTTGGCCTAATAATCCACAAGTGCTAGAGCCTGGCATGGTCTTTTTCTTACACATGATATTGCTAGATGATCGTACTGGAGTCAGCATGTGCCTAGGAGAAACTGCAATTGTTACCGAAGCGGATTGCGAACGAGTCAATCACATGCCGAGACGCATAATTCAAGCCTGATTGTTAGGGCTAGCTAGAGCATGCTAACTCTCAAAGCTTTTCCTGATATGTCAAATCTATATATTCATGAAGGAGGTTGTCTGTGTGGTGCGATCCGATTCCATACTACTGATAAGGCAGTGGCTGTGATGGTATGCCACTGCGCAGCATGCAAACAACGCACGGGTGCAGCTTATGGGCTTGGCGTATATTTTAATGATGATGATATTGAATTCACCAAGGGTAGCAAGCAGCTTTTCCAGTTTGTATCGGATGAGAGTGGCCGATGGTTACGTACTGAATTTTGCGGGCGCTGTGGCACTACAGTAAGTTGTGTTGTTGAGAAACGACCTGGAATGAGAGGTGTCGCAGGCGGCTCCTACGATGATCTAAACTGGTTTACAGTTGAAAGTCATATCTGGACTCGCTCGGCACGAAGCGATATGTGCTATCCAGATCACGCTAAGTTGTACGAACAAGGCACGCCATGATAGTGGAAGGGACGCATCCTTCTCCGGCTAAACTGCTCCGAAATCTTTATATCCTGATCTTATATCGATACAGATTTTAGATACAAATAATCCCATGACATGTTTTGAGCGTCATAGGTAGTCCCTGGAATCTAATCATCGGTCGATTCGCTCTTTATGAGGTTATATATTAATCGACATACAAAAATTCCAGCAGCAATTACTGCGCCACTGATAATAACGCCGAAGACGGTTATCCAAATAATTCCTGCGACGTCCATTGATAATAACCTTCCATGGTGATGCCTGAGGTTTTATTGTCGATCTTATTGGAGATCAAGTATCGCGGTTTTGAGTTAGTAAGGTCTAATTTTATCCCGAAGAGAGCGAAAAATATCTAATCTGTTCATCAGTCTAAGCAAATTTATTGAAATGACAATAAATAGACCGCCTATTTACCTTGTAAGGGTTCATTTATCCGCCTCCGCTGTTTCATAATAAGGCTTCTATTAATGTGATAAGTAGCATGCCGCAAAAAAATAGAAATCAGATAGCGATATGGAAATTATGACGGCCGGCGTTATCAGAAATAATGCTCAGCAAGTATTGCTAGTTCGAAGAACGCCGGACCAATTACTTGGTGGGTATTGGGAGTTCCCAGGCCGCAAAGTTGAATCCAATGAAACTGAGAAAGACTGTTTGAAGAGAGAGCTTAAGGAGGAATTATCTATTGATGTAAATGTTGGCCAATTGTTTTATGACAGCCGTTATGTTTACGATCATGGAGAACTATTGCTTAAAGCATGTGAGGCGGAGTTGATCAACGGCGAGGCAACCCTTCATGTTCATGACATGCTAGATTGGGTGAAACCACAGGCATTGCAGCACTATCGTCGTGCGCCAGCTGATATTCCAATTGCAATTAGATTGGTAGAGGTGCCCTAAATGGGAGATATCAAGGTAGGAATTATATCCGTTCTAATTGAAAGGTCGGATATTACTTAAGAGATTATACTTCAATCATGATAGGCTGAAGTAAGAGCGTTAATCCAAATGACTGAATTAGATCAGATTTCGGACCTAGAGATTCTTGTTGCAGATTTTCGGCGCGCATCGGTGGCTGATGATGCGACATCGGCAGTCAGAATACTCATGGAAGATGTGGTTAGTGATCCGCAATCCATTCACGATATAGTGCCAGAGTCCTTTCCGAACGATATGTTGCTCTATGAGGATGAATCTATCTCAATCTGGCATTGCCGTTTCGTGCCAGGACAAACGACACCACCTCATGACCACCAGGTAACAGCTATTATTGGTATATACCAAGGAACTGAGTGCAATGATCTTTATGAGATGTATTCTGGCATCAGTCTTCGCAAAACTGATGAGATTATTTTGTCAGCTGGTGGGGTTCTGGAGATGAGTCCATCCACAATTCACGCTGTTAGTTGCGTGAGTATTGAACCATGTTGTGGAATCCATGTCTATTTAGGAAGGCTGACTGTTGTTGAAAGGTCGATTTTTGATCTGGACAATGGTTGTGTTTTGCCATATACGGAAGAAGACTACTATCGCATCATGAACGCCGACTGATTTGGGATGTGCATTAATAGTTTAGATTCATATGGCGGCGAATGTCTGTTTTATAGCCTCGTCGCATGCATAGCAGACTATGGAAAACAACGGACAAACATTGATCTGTGATACAGAAGTAACTAGCCGACGATTTTGGCTTGGCAGCTTCGCTGCGTTGATGTCGGCTATTGCATTTTCATCAAATGTCGCGCTGTCAAAACTTGCTTATGATTTTGGCACAAACCTGCATGCACTCAATTTAATTCGGGCTGCGTTTTTCTTAGGCTGTCTTCTGGTCGCGGTATGGCTTTCTAATACAATATTTTCTATAAAACGTAATGAACTGTATCGCTGTTTACTTCTTGGAGTGTTGCTTTGTGCCGAGATGTATCTGTTATTGGCCTCGATTCTCTTCGTTCCCATCGCCCTAACAATACTAGTTTTCTATACTTATCCGATAATGATCGCAATTTGGATCTGGCGCACGAGGCGAAACCATTTCTCTTACATTGGTCTGGGTGCCATGGCGCTAGCCTTCATAGGCTTGATCATTGTGTTGACCGGGTCAGATGCGTTATTGATCGGCTGGGATGGTAGAGTTGGCATTGCGCTTTCCGTTATTGCTGCGGCCTGTCTGGCAGCTATATTGCTGCTTAGCGAGCGAGTTTTGGCAAGGCAGGCAGCAACAGTTATGATGCTCTATATGTTGCTGAGCGCAACAGCAGTTGTAGGTTTTGTGTCCCTATTTATTGCTGATTTAACATGGCCAGCAGCCTTGCCAGGGTGGTACGCTTTGTGTGGTAGCGCTATCTTGTACGTTGTAGCCACGATGTTGTTATTCAAGGCAGTTGAGCTCATTGGCTCTCTACAGACAGCTATTATTGATAACACCTCGCCTGTATGGGCAATGATTCTTGGGGCGGTCATATTGGGGCAGTGGCTCACCCTACAACAGGTGGCGGGGGCAAGCGTTACGATTGGTGCCGTGATGTTTCTGCAGTGGATAGCACGGTCAAGAATCCGATAAATACTACACGACCGTTGCCAAGAGTCTTCCAAATAACCTGATTTTACTTCAGAATGGTCCTATAGGTGCCCCTGCAAGGCGATTGGCATATCAGGAAAATCGGATTTAGATAGCGATAGATTTGGAACAAAATATGTTCTTAAAAATTATTTCATTTTAAGGAGGAGCCTCCTATGTCTAGATATATAACTTTAGGAATCTATACTAATCAAGGTGCCGCAGGACTTGTTGATGGTGATTCTGACCGAAGGGCAGCAATGGAAGCTGCACATAGTAGTGTTGGAGCTAAATTGGTGGACTATTACATTACCCGTGGACAGTATGACTTCTGTGTCATTGCTGATGCTGATTCGTTTGAGGTAATGGCAGCTATGCACCTAAAAGCCAAGGGAAGTGGTACCGTTGATAATTTAGTCACTCTAGAGTCCGTTGATATCGATGTAGTACGTAGTGTCGCAAAGAATGTTCAGTTTACACCGCCCACAGCGTAATCACGATAAGCGCCCTATATCGTAGGGCACTTTGTGATCACAGTATATTTTTCAAAGAATCTAAAAAAGATGCCGATAATATTGTTTAGTTTTAGATTTTTCATAGAGACAGGATTTTTTTATGACATATAGGCTAAGTGCTATGCAGCGACAGCGCTTTCTAGATGAATGCGTAGTTGAATTTTCGAGAGGTGTGAGTGTTGCAGCGCAGCGAACTGCACGGCTTCTCGACACTATCGATTTACCGGCTATAAACAATGTGCCGGGATCTACTTTAACGGGCCAGAAGTTGTGGGATTACGAAACGGCTATTTCGCCTCCTGAGTGCATCGCACAAATGACGGCTGGCCAGCCTCATTCTCCGTGCTTGACCATAGTTCAGGGTATTTACCGTGAATTAGACTGGTACCAGTCAGCAAAATCTAACTCACCATATTCTCAGATTGTGGGGCCCCTATGTCCTATTGCCTCCGAAGATTTGCGTCTTGGGTTATTTCTACTGCCAGAAAATACTATCTATCCCAACCACCAGCATTCTCCAGATGAGGTCTATATTGTACTTGCCGGTAGCGGCGACTGGTCGCTAAATCAGGGTATCTTTGATAATAAAATTGCTGGAAACATAATTGATATACCGACGATGACGATACATGCTATGCGCACTTCGGCGGTTCCGGCGCTAATGTTGTGGTCATGGACTGGAGATGATCTTTCTCCCGACAGTTATCGATTTTGCTGACAGGAGAGGTAGAGATAGGCATTCGGAAGGGGTAAATTAGCATGTCGAATTTAGAAAGAAAGTCAGTAATAAAAGTCTCTGCTATATTGGATCGAATCAACCATCCGGAAAAAGTAATTGAACTTACTAAAACAGCAAGATCAGCACTCGATGCTGCGCATGCACTCAAGGTGCCTGTCGGTGCAATAGTTAAGACATTAGTTTTTATTATTAATAGTAAAACTAAAGAAGTTCCGGTTGTGACCTTAGTTGCAGGTGACAAGAAATGTAACACAGAGATGTTGCCTAATATTTTAGATATTGAGGGAATTGTGGTAAGGCCTGATGCAAGGAGGGTCAAAGAGATCACTGGATATTCGATTGGAGGTGTTTCTCCACTAGGATTGCCCAAAGAATTAGATTTGATAATTGATACCTCTTTAAAGAGATTCCAAAAGCTATGGTCAGCAGCTGGTCATCCACATTGTGTGTTTGCTGCGACATTTGCACAGCTGAGTCAAATTACAGGAGCCATAGAGTCTGACGATGTTATCTAAAACAACTAAATCGCTCTAGAATATTTTCTAGCCTGTTGACGAACTTGCCACGCTTTTGCTGCGCACGTGGCAATAGCTATCTTGGAGAAAGCTCCAGATCGAGTTGAGAGTCTAGTTGTTGTTGCTACTGCCACTGATCCTGAAGTAATTGATGGTCGAATGGATGCAATGCTGCATCGACTTGACACCGAGGGCTACCAGGCAGTGGTCGATAGTTATTATGAAAACTATATTGACGCGAGGCAGGAATTATCGCTGGCACGAGACTCTGACTACAAAGAAATACCCTCCTGTAGCCATGCGATTCCCACTGAAAAACCTGCTGAACTGGTTGCGCAAATTACTGCATGGTGGACGCTCACTCCCTAACAAACAGAATAGCCTATGAGCCTCTTAAATAAGTTAAATGCCTAAATTTAGGCAGGCATATAGTGCTCACCTATCGGCGAGATGACTGTAGTGCTTGCAACGTCTACACCTGCTTCGGCACGTATTTTAGCAATATCTTCTCTTTCGCCAAACGTTTTCATCTGTTCAGGGTCTTGCATTTCTATCAGCGCAAACACTTTACTCTCATCAGGGTTGGTGCCTGCCCATATTAGTTTTATACCTACTTTTTCCATTTCCAATGCAATGCTATCTTGCATTTTTACCCACGCTGCAAACCCTTTTGAAATGTTGCCGGTAACTAATATTTTCATCGTTGCTCTCTCTGTCGGTTGGTTGTTTCAGCCGAATAGTAGTAAACCAGCCATATGGAGCCATGTAAAGACCAATTTCTACCCACCAAATACTCTGCTCTTAACTGGATGTAGCGTATCAGCATCGATAGGCATAAGATAGTGATCTAAGCTTCTATTTATGCTGATTAGAGAGTATTTGTAGAGTTCCACTAATAGAGGGCAGGGGGCTAACTAATGGTGATTGTAATTTTCGAGTTCGAGATGGATTGTGTTGGACAGGACCGGTACTTCGAACTTGCTACAGCGCTTCGCGACGAGGTTGAGAAAATCGAAGGCTTCATATCAGTCGAGCGTTTTGAAAACATTCGCAAGCCAGGTTTGTTTGTCTCGATCTCGACCTGGGAGAATATGGAAGCGGTCAGCGTGTGGAAAGAGCATGTTGAGCATTTTTCAACCCAGCAAGAGGCCAAGGCTACGGGTATTTTCAAGCATTATAGGATTCGTGTCGCTGAAGTCATCCGCGACTACGGCTCAGACTGAGCTAGCCAGATAGCTGTTGGTAGTAGGCACCGTAGTCTCTCCAACAAATCCTCTATTCTTAAATGGTTGTAGCGCATTAGCTTGGACAGGCATAAGATAGCGGTATGAAACTTCTCATTCAAAAAGATCATGACAGTAGGAAAATTTGAAGCTGTATATCAAGAATCATTTAGAGGTGAATACAATGTGTTCCTGCCCGATGGGTATGGAATCCACAAGCAACTCTACCCATTGTTGGTTTACTTACATGGTTATTATGGAGAATACATCCCTCCAGATATCATGGAAGAAAATATTCCCTACGGCCTGAAAGAGAATTCGAATAAGTTTCAGTTTGTTCTAGCGTGCCCTTTATGCCCTTTTGAATTCTATTGGCGCACGACTTACGTTATGTCATTTATCCGTTATTTGATTGAGACGCATCATGTGGATGAGCGAAAGACGTTTCTCACCGGGACCAGTATGGGAGGGTTTGGCGCTTGGGCGACCGCGCATGAATTCCCAGATGCGTTTGCCGGTATTGCACCTGTCTCCGGGGGGATTTCCGAGATTAACCAATACCAAGCCCATCGTTTTAAAGATCTGCCGGTCCGCGCCTTCCACAATAGGGGTGACGACATCGTTCGGTACGATGACTCCGAACGAATGATTACATCTATCAATAATCACGGAGGCGATCCGAAGCTAACTATCTATGAGGCAGACAGTCACGATGCCGATGTAACTTATCAGGCTATCCAGCTATATGAGTGGTTCTCAGGCTTGTGAGACATCTCTAGATATTGATTTACGCCAACTTCCTCACCAGATTCTTTGTTCTTAAGTAGGTATAGCAGATCAGTATCACCTCCCTGGTCACCTCTTTGCATGAGGTATAAGATATACGCGTTCTTAAGCTATCAAAGGAAGAAATAATGAAAAAGCTATCCATCATTCGCTTCAAGCCAAAGCCTGAGTGCTTCGACGAGTTTCTTGGAAATCTTCAAGCATATTCACACGAGGCCGCTACAGCTAACCCACCAACTCATTTCTTAATGATCCACGGTGAAGAAATTTATACAATCGTTATTCGCGACGCTAACGTGCTTCAAGAGTCAGCATCAGAGGGTGTGGAATGGCTTGATGCTCAGCGTCATCTATTACAGGAGTACAATGAAGTGGATCGGCATACAATTCCTATGTCAGGCGACCTCGTGGAGTACTGATTGGCGTCGCCATTAAGAATATTTATAGTGGTTTTGCTATGATCGTTCTTTTAATTGCCTCATGTAGCATTAATGTGCCTAATAGGCATAAGTGAAAGTGATCCGGAATAAGATTGCGGCATGAAAAGACTAAAACTAATATTGGTAGTGATTATTCCCAATATCGTATCGACATTCGCAAGCGTATATCGCCGTCTAGTGATCGATCCTAATTTGCGATGATCTGGATAAGACATTAAGACAGAAAATAGATGACAACAACTAACCCATGCATCACCATCTAATCAATTATTGTAAGACGGAATGGACTGCATTCTTGAGTCATGATTTTGTCTGTCGGGTGGCCGACGGCAGTTTGGCTGAAGTCAGTTTTCATCATTACCTACAACAAGATTTCCTGTTCCTTAAACACTACGCTCGTGCCTTCGCATTGACTATATACAAAAGTCAATCTCTGGTGGATATACGCTCAACATTAACGATCTTAGCTAACGTTATCGAGAATGAAATTGCTTCGCATGTTGCGTATTGTAAAAGTTGGGGATTGTCAGAGCATATCCTGGAAAACACGCCGGAGGATGTGGCTACTGTAGCTTATACCAGGTATGTGCTTGACCGCGGCATTAGTGGCGATCTGGCTGACCTCCATGCAGCACTGGCTCCATGCGCATTAGGATATGCAGAAATTGGTCGACGACTGATCAATGATCCGATAACTAAGCTAGAAGGGAATCCATATCGATCGTGGATCGAGCTGTATGCCAGTGAAAACTCTCAACATTTTGCAAGAACACAAGGTCTATTACTGGACCGTTTAGTTATGGATATAAAACCTGATTCAGCGCGTTGGGTGCACATCTGCGAAACGTTTAAAACTGCAACACGTATGGAAATTGCTTTCTGGCAACAAGCACTTGATATCGAATATAGTGAAGCTACGCAATGAGACGCTATGATGTTGACTGGTTGCGTACTTTTGCATTGGGCCTGCTGATTCTCTACCACGTGGTCGTGGGGTTTCAGCCCTGGGCCAAGGACATTCTCTTTATACAAAATGATCAGACCCTCGAGAGTTTGTGGCCTCTCATGGGTATGCTCAACGTGTGGCGTATCCCCATTCTTTTTGTGGTGTCCGGTATGTGTGTTGGCTTTGCCTTGGAACGCCGGACTTGGAAATTGTTTCTAAAAGATCGAACATTACGGATTTTCGTTCCGTTTGTTTTTGGCCTCTTTTTCATTTGCCCGATTAGCCTTTATATCGCCATGATGCATTATGGGATGGAGGCCGTATACTGGCCCAATCCGGGGCATCTATGGTTCCTTGTCAACATTTATCTATATGTTTTACTGCTCCTGCCACTACTGTTCTATCTTAGAAACCGACCCCAGCACGTAATTTTTAGATTTCTCTTAAGAGCTTTTCGACATCCCGTGGGTCTGTATGTTCTGACCTTGCCCCTGATAGCGGAAGCAGTGTTGTTGCAGCCAGAATATTTTTCACTTTACGTTGGGACACTCCATGGCTTTTTGTTAGGTCTGATATGTTTTCTAGTCGGATTTCTTTTTGTTTCTCTGAAGCAAGTGTTTTGGCGTGCTGCAGAGGAAATTCGGCATGTTGCGTTAGTGCTGGCTTTTGTTCTCTATCTGGTTCGACTTCTAGTGTTTGAGTTGGAGGGCCCCAGCGGTCTCATCGCTTTCGAATCCATGAATTGGATGTTCGCCATTTTGGGGTACGGATCGGTCTATCTCAACAAACCATCGCAAATGCTGACGTATTTAAGTAAAGCGGTATACCCAATATACATTGTTCACATGCCTGTGCAATTCTTCTTCTCGTATTACCTGCTGCCCCTGTCCTTGCCTGCATCCGTAAAACTGGTAATGCTATTGATAGCTACCTTTTGCTTGAGCCTGCTTCTTTATGAATTGCTAATAAAGCGTATGAGATGGATTCGACCTTTGTTTGGTATGAAGCTGCCGGCGTAATTCTTATTGATCTTGGGGTAACTACCTCAACTTCTCCACCCAATCTTCTACTCTTAAATGGGTGTAGCGTATTCGTATTTTTAGGCCCAAATAAGCACCGAGAAGCAGGGCACTTTTCCTGAATTTGCTACGCCCACCCTTTTTTTGAAAAGCGAAAACTCGTAAACTATTGATATGTATAGATGGAGAGGTGGCCGAGCGGCTGAAGGCGGGCCCCTGCTAAGGGTCTAAAGGTTAACCCCTTTCGAGGGTTCGAATCCCTCCCTCTCCGCCATATCAGCCTTTCAGTCAAATTGCGGCCTTCTTTAATTTGCTCCACTACTAGCTTTCAGTTTTTTACATCAAGCGCTTATGCGCGGCTGTCATAGACAAGATCCGGCAGCGGTGGTGGCGCCGGACCCTTCATGTCGAAACCATGTACGTCCAGCACGAATTCAGCAAATCCGTCTGGCATGGCCGCCACCATTTTCCCAAAGCCCTCAGCAGGGTTTTCGCCTTCTAAAGTTATGATGACCAAGTCACCATTAGGCGTTTTCTGCAAAAAGGTACGCTCGTGTATGCCGGCTCCCTCACGGATCTTATCCGTTTCGGCTTTATTTGAGGGGTCAGCCCAACTGTCAATCATCTCTTGCCACTTGTCTAATTTCCCCGGTAGGATTGGGAAACACATAGAAAGTAAAGCCATGTTCTTTCTCTCCTGTAACCCGTGATAAAGATTTGTACTTCTTGCTCAGTCAATGATTGTACTATAACAATCGTAATTCTATAGTGAGATAGAATCGCGAGCCGTTCAGGACATAGAGCCCTTGCTTCGTTCTACCTAATAAGATGTAGCAAGCATACAAGGTGGATCCTAACAGCTAGAATATTATGAGCGTTAGGATGAAATGTATGTGTCGTATTATTACAAGCTAGTTTTCAGGTATCTTCTGTTTCTGGCGAATACGATATATTGCCATGCAACTTACGGAAAGAATCACGATAGTACCTCCCAACAGAGAATTTGCGCTTGGAATTTCAGCTAGAACTATCCAAGCTAAGAGAACAGATAAAATTGATTCCAAAGGCACAGCTAGCATCAGCTCTGCTGCAGGTATATGTCGAGATGCGACAACAAACAATGAATAATAGAGTGGAGAAATTAGACCGGCCCAAAAAAAGAGTAGTGTGATCTGTGGTCTGTTTAGTGTGAGATCGTTAAATGAGAAAGGAAAGGCAATAACAGCTGCGATCAAAGTGCCTATCGCAAACATAGGAATCATATTTATCTTGCGTCCCCAGCGCAGAATAATTGCAAAAAAAGAGACGGTAATTGCACATCCGAGACTTAGAGCAGTGCCTTTTATGTTTCCGCTGTTTAAATACCCAAGCACCATTAACGAGATACCAATTATGGACCCGACTATAGCGATCCAAGTTATCTTCTGAATTTTTTCCCTTAGAATAATCCAGCCCAGCAAGGCAGTCATGATCGGGACTAAGGCCAGAATAAACATGACGTTAGCAATGGATGAATGGTGAAGCGCCATGGTGAGGAAGATCAAGCTCAAACCAAATGCTGTCGACCCGACAAGTCCTGTGTATCCGATGGCTTTAAGAGCCCCTATAAAGTTTGATCGATAATAAAAGATAAGGCCAAAGCAAAGTGTGACCCCAATCAGGAAGTGTCGCCAAAATACAATCTGCCAATCTGTCATATCCGCCAGCCAACGAATAAAAATTCCATTGAAACTCGACAATGTCGCAGCAACAATTAGAATCGTAAAGGCCAGTTGATGTCGCATGGTAATAATTAGTCTTGGGGATATTGTTCGAGAGCTATAAGGATATCAGTTATATTGCAGTCGGCGTAAAGGTTAAGAAATTGTTCATATAGTCAAGAGTATAAATGTCATTTAATTCTGCATGAGAAGCGAGAACGATATGCCAAAAATAGATTATGCTGCAATCGAGACACAATATGGAAGCTCATATCCAGGCAGGCTAAAGAAAGTTTGCGATGGCTGTGAGAGGAAAAATATTAGCGGCCATGTTGATTTAACACAATTCGGATGTAATTACACGCTGCTACGGCCGGGGGCGGCAACTTCCTTGCGACATTGGCATGAGAAAGAAGATGAATTAGTGATTATTTTTAAGGGTGAAGTAGTGCTTGTTGATGACTACGGTGAAACTACATTACGTCCTGGAGAAAGCGCGGGGTTCAAGGCGGGAGAGCCCAATGGCCATCAATTTATCAATCGAGCCAATTGCGATGCAATTCTGTTCGAAGTTGGTACCCGGATGACTGAAGAAACTGCGCACTATTCTGATGAAGATCTAATTCTTAGATCGAAGAATGGCAAATTTAGTTTTTCTAGGCGTGACGGCACTAAAATAGTCTGAATTACTATAAGCTGCTTGATTTCCTGTAACATGTTACCTAAGCAGCTTTCCGTACTCTTGTTTGTTTTGTTTTCTGAAGTGCTGAAGAATGTCCTCGTCTGCGTTTAGATTTAGATGACTTGGTTTTCTTAACGTCTTGGGCCAAACCGCTTTTAGTTTTGGGGCGAGCCTTAGCGCGCCGCTTCACCTTAGGTTCCGAGCCTGTTGGTTCTAGGCCTTCTATGACTTCACGATTTATCTTGCGCCCAGTCAGTTTTTCAATCTGCGCTAGTTTTTGCCAGTCCGACGAGCCAACAAGTGAGATAGCGCAACCAGCAGCGCCAGCACGGCCCGTGCGTCCGATCCTATGTATGTAGTCCTCTGCAACTGTTGGCAGATCAAAATTGATCACGTGGCTTATACCTTTAATGTCAAGGCCTCGGGCTGCAACATCGGTGGCAACCAACATTTCTACTCGGCCTTTCCTGAGATTCTCAACGGTCTGCCGACGTTTGTTTTGACTCATGTCACCATGTAGTGATGCAGTTTTGTGATCTTTTAAACGAAGGTTCCTAGCAAGTTGATCAGCTCCTCGTTTGGTTGAGGTGAAAATCAGCGCTTTGGTTAGTTGGTTATTTTCGAGGTGATGTGCCAACAGCTTGTGTTTATGAGCTTTACTGTCTGCTTGATGCATATGCTGTCGAATCGATCGATGCCGATCATGGTTAGTAGCCAAACTTATTCTTTGTGGTTTTCTCAGTAACTTTTTTGCGATGTTTAAGACGCTGCCTTCAAGCGTTGCAGAAAAGAGTAAAGTTTGTCGATTTTGAGGCATCACTGCAGCAATATCTTTAACATCATCAATGAATCCCATGTCTAGCATCCGGTCTGCTTCATCCAGAATAAAAATTTCGAGCCTGGAAAAATCTACCTTGCCCCGTTCCATGTGATCCATCAGGCGGCCAGGAGTTGCCACTAGAATATCGACCCGATTTCGGAGTATTTTGAGTTGGGGGGAATAAGCCATTCCGCCAACAATCAAGCCGGTCACTATTTTGGAGAACCGGTTGAACTGTCGGATATTCTTATCGATCTGAATCGCAAGCTCACGGGTTGGGGTCAATACTAATACGCGGGGGCCTAGCCCAGAGTTTTTTGGACGGCGAAAAAGATGTTGGAGAGTTGGTAATACAAATGCTGCTGTTTTTCCGGTGCCTGTTTGTGCCGATGCCATTAAGTCTGCTCCAGACAATGCCGCAGGGATTGCTTTCCGTTGAATTTCTGTAGGCTTCGTAAAGCCAAGTTTGCTTATTGCCTTAAGCAGTCGAGGATCAAGATCGAATTCGTTAAATAGCACAATGTCTCCAGCCCGGCCATGTGCCGGATCATATAGATGTACAGGAAGGGAGAGATTTATTTGGTCTCGCCGACCGCAGAACGTCGCTGACTACAGCGCAAGCAATGAAAGAGTTCATCGATGGTCAGAAACGCACTAACCCACTATCGTAGGAAGAGCGAATATACAGTGCTTGACTGGAAATTGCGAGGCCACTTCGTGAGTTCACGTCACTGATTTGATTGTGAGCGGTAATGTTAGTTCTTTTCGATCGCGATATAAGTGCCACAATAATTAGAAGTGGGGAGTCTTTATAGTGCTATCCTATTTTGGTTTCAGCCCCAGCAAGTATATGTATGCCATCAATGTAATAGACGGAGCCCGGACTAGATTCAGTGCTAAAATTGTTGCAAGTTTTGGAGGCGTGTTGTAATAAGCGGAGGGTTCTAGCCGTTAATTTAAAGCGTTTATACTAAATTAGGCAACCTCCCGTTCATCGGACTATAGACTTGAAAGATAGGGGAGGGAGAAAACGCTCAATCTGCTCATGGTCTCCATGACATAGACATAATAGGTAATCAAGTTAAGCGTCCTGACCAGCCATATCAAGTGAAAAATTATCAGACAAAGCCACCGAGGAGGTTGGCATGCGGAATTTGGATTCTCGGCGCTAGCTTCTTTTTGCTTGGATTTTTTCACCGGGTAGCTCCTGGAGTGTTAACGCGTGAACTAACCCACGCATTTGAACTTACTGCAACTTCGCTCGGTGGACTTTCTAGCCTTTATTTTTATGCTTATGTTGCCATGCAAATACCAACAGGCATGCTAGTTGACCGTATCGGTCCTCGGCGTTTGCTGATTTTCGGAGGACTTATAACAGCTCTTGGGACTGTATTATTCGCCTTTGCGCCAACATTGTTATGGGCAGGAGTAGGTAGGTTTATTATTGGTGGTTCAGTTGCTGTTGCATTTGTGTCGACGCTAAAGTTGACTGCACATTGGTTTCCAGAAAATCGCTATTCATTGGCGACGGGATTCTTGCTCGTGGCGGGGATGATTGGTGCGATTTTTGCTGGAGTTCCTCTTCAGTGGTTGTCGGACACATTTGGGTGGCGATCGGTCATCGGCTGGTCAGCTTCCATCGGCATTCTCATTTGCTTTATTGCTAATTGGTTAGTTCGTGACGATCCAACTGAGAGAGGGTATAAGTCTTACTACTTTGCCAGCCCAACAAGTCCGACTATTGGTATGTTTGCGGGCTTAAGGAAGGTACTTGCGTATCGCAATACATGGATTATGACACTTGTACCAGGAGGTGTAGTAGGAGCAGTTCTTGCTTTCGCCGGCTTGTGGGGAGTTCCTTTTCTTACTGATATCTATAATTTGAGCCCAGCGCTGGCAGCCACACTATGTTCGGGAGTCATGCTTTCATGGGCAGTGGGTGGCCCATTTTTCAGCGTGATATCTGAGAGATTATTTAGGCGTCGTTCTCTCTATCTGCTTGGCACGGTTCTCGCACTCTTTTCATGGTTGATAGTATTGCTTATACCGAATCTACCGATCTGGATGCTCGCATCGTTTCTTTTGTGCGCAGGTCTGTTTTCCGGTGGCATGGTTCTTGGGTTTTCGCTAGCCAAAGAATCAGTGCCAAGTAGCTTGAGCGGCACAGTCACAGGTCTCGTCAATGCAGGTGTTATGTGTGGTCCTATGCTGCTGCAACCAATAGTAGGGCGGTTTCTGGATAGCATGTGGGATGGCCGGCTTGAAGGAAGTATTCGGATCTATGATGCCGCTGCGTACCGTGTTGGATTTAGCGTAATGTTAGTTTGGTTGGTGATTTCAGTTCTGTTGCTAATTGTTGCTCGTGAGTCATTTTGTCGACAGATTGTCGAATAGAATTGGCTGGATCAAACTATGATTCCAGGGAAATTACCAATTATTAACTCATTTCAAGCAGTTGCGTGCTACAATTTTATTCAGAACCAATCGGTTTAGGTGCGGGGCTTGCTTTTGCTATTTTCAAATACGAAGTTACTAACGTTTTCGAATACCAACTAGGGTCAACTATAAGAGTTAGTGTCTATGATCATGCATAACAGTCTACGCAACGTCTTTGCGAGTGGCGCGCCAACATTAGGGACACATTTCTTATCTAATGATCCTGATATCCCCGAGGTTATAGGTGATTTGGGTCTTTTCGACTACGGGGAATATTGTGCTGAATACTCCTCCTTTGATATGACTCTCCTTTATCATATGGCCCGGGCAGCTCAGTGTGCTGACCTGCCATTAATGATTAAGCTGGATCAAATGAGCCAAGCCTTTTGGTCGCAGGCTGCGATCGGTGCAGGATTTAAAGCGCTACTCTTTACTGATATCAGAAATAAGGATGATATTGATCGATGCCATAGATCTATTCGTCCAGACAATCCGAAACATGACGGCCTCATGGGTGTCAAGCTGCGTCGTCCAGCGCTTGGCGGTTATAACGTCGAGGGTTACCTTGAAGACTTGCAGTCTGTTTTATTTTTAATAATGATCGAAAAGAACATTGCTGTAGAAAACATAGATGCAATATTGATAAAAGCTAAAGAGAAGGGAGTTGATATGACGCAGTGGGGGCCAGTTGACTTCGCGTTTTCTCGAGGCACGGATGTAAATTCCATAGATATGGATGTAAATAGCGCTGAAGAACTAGTAATCAGAAAATCTATTGAATATGGAATAGCGCCAAGAATAGAGATTGATTCGGTAGAGGCTGCGACAAGATATATAGATCTCGGAGTCAGACATTTTTGTATCGGTTGGGATAGATTTATTTACCAGGCAGGCTTGACAGCTATTGGAGAGGGAATGCGCAAGCTTCTTTCCGATATTTGAATTGTAAACAACGCTTGGTTCCAGAGTGTTCGTAGCATACGATTAAGGAACTAGTAAAAACGCCATTAAATAGGATGTAAAATTAGAAATGATTTGTGCGGTAGGCCTGTAAGATGCCCTGTAAGCGCCCGTAGCTCAGTTGGATAGAGTGCATGGCTACGAACCATGAGGTCGGGAGTTCGAATCTCTCCGGGCGCGCCAACTTGGTGAGGTTAGTCCGTTTCGTAGACAGGCGTTATTTTCGAGGCTGGATTATATTGTGGTTGAATAGATTTTGATATTTCTAGCAAGCGACAGGAGCGTGATGGTAGATCAGACATCCATTCTAGACTCATTGAACTTTCCAGTTGCCTTGGTTGATCTAGATTCTCAGCAATTGATCTTCATTAATAGAGCATTTTGTTTTTTGTCCGATATTTTTGTAGACGGATCTGAAGCCCCAGATTTAGGTGATCTGGACAAGTTTTTTGATGGTCGTTTGTCGAACCTACTTAAGACAAAAGATATGTGTCTTGTTAAGGAGATTGCATCAGATCAAGCTGCTATGACGTTTTATGAGTTTACTTTAAGATTATCGAGCGACAGTGATTCAACTGCTATCTTGATCGGTTTTGACAAATCGGATTTGAATGAAGCACGAACTAGCATAGACGCCCATTTGATGACCATCGAAGAGCAATCTAAAGATATAGCGTTGATCGAACAGCGAAATAAGGAGTTATATAGATTGGCACATACGGACTCACTAACGGGTGTAGCTAATCGCAGGGCGTTATTTAGACAGTTTAAGGCTATAGCTACCACCTCAAAGGATTTTCATTGTATCGTGAGTATTCTTGATATAGACCACTTCAAAGTTTATAACGATCAATATGGTCATGAATTTGGCGATTTTGTGTTACGGACATTCGCAAGGCAGGTGAGAGGGCAGATCGCGGAAGATTCGATTATCGCGCGACTAGGGGGTGAGGAGTTCTGTGTAGTAGATTTCCATAATACACGCTCAAGTGCTACAGAAAGGCTAGAAACTGCGCTTGATATTGTCAAGGATCTGCAACTAAAGACGCCAAAGGTTGACTCAGTGAATATATCTTTTAGTGCTGGTGTCGCTGAATATGCTGTTGATGGTTTAACGCTTGATGAGTTATTAAGAAATGCTGATAAAGCTCTATATTTTGCGAAAGCAAATGGTCGGTCGTGTGTGATCCCGTATTCTGCAGATCTCTTTGAGAAGCGTGATATGACTTTAATTGCTAAGCTACACGGAACGTAACTAGTTATCATTGTCTTGATCATGGGTTTTTACAGGCCATTCTCCTTATATCTGACTTTATGTAGTTATATACTATCGGCACGGTACCAACAGGGTATTTGGTTGTGATCTATAGCAAATATTGGATGCCAGAACTCGTTGGGATAGCAACACTTGTACTCGTGGCAACAATCCCATTTTGGCTTAGTCCCATCGATCTCGTTATTGCCCATTGGTTTTTCCATCCAGCCGATCCTGGAAAGGGCTGGGTCTTCGCTGATTATTGGCTCTGGCAATTCTTTTTCTGGCTAGCACCATGGTTAGCTCTAGGAGTGGGACTTAGCGGCGTTATGATCTTCTTAGTTGGAGCGAGTAGGAAGGTTAATAATCGCATGCGTGTCTATGGCGTATATTTATTGCTTAGTGTTGTTGTAGGTCCTGGTCTAATAGTTAATGCGATTTTTAAAGATCATTGGGAACGCCCACGGCCACGCGATATTCAGGTGTTTGGTGGGACAGAACACTACATACCTCCCTTAGCTATCGGCACCGAAGGCAACTCTTTTCCTTGCGGCCACTGTTCAGTAGCATTTTTGTTGGGCGGTTTCTACCTAGTTTGGAGACGAAGATTTCCGAATAGGGCTTATACCGCTTTAGCAGTTTCTATTGTTCTTGGTTTTACTATGGGCATTGCCAGGATGGCAGCTGGTGGCCATTTCTTATCGGATGTTCTTTGGTCAGCTATTTTCACTTGGTCCACTCTTCTCTTTTTATATTGGATCGTATTACGGATACCTTGGCGGGAAGACGCTATAAGATAGGAGAGCTTCTACGTGTCCAAGCAAATAATCATACCAGTTGTTCTAGCGGGGGGTATCGGTACGAGATTGTGGCCGTTATCTCGAGAGCAAGCGTCGAAACAGTTTCTTCGGTTAACGGGAAAACAGTCAATGTTGCAGTATACAGTACAGAGATTACTGAATCTGCCACATACTACACCACCAATTATTACATGCAATAAAGATCATCAATTTTTAGTAAGAGGACAGATGAGAGAGCTGTCACTCGAATATCGAACGATCTTTCTTGAGCCTATAGGTCGGGGTACTGGACCAGCTGCTCTGATAGCTTGCTTAGAAACACTTTCAGACAATATTGATCCACTAGTTCTAATTGTTCCTGCAGATCATGTAATTCAAAATGAGGCCGAGTTTGGCGCTGCATTAGAGGTAGGTGTAACGTCGGCTGAAGCTGGTTATCTAGTGACTTTTGGCGTCTTGCCAACAAGAACTGAAAGCGGCTATGGTTACATACAGCGTGGTCAAGAGCTACAGCCTGGGGTTTTTCAGCTAGCCTCGTTTGTGGAGAAGCCAAATTTATCTGCCGCTACGGACTATGGAAAAGATAGCCGATGGTTCTGGAACAGTGGCATGTTTTTGTTTAAGGCAAATCAATATATTGAAGAAGCCAAACAATATCAACCAGAAATGTTTGCTTGTTGTCGTCAGGCTCTTGAAGAATCAGAGAACGCTCATGGGTGCGTTCATATACCTCAGTCAAGTTTGACGCAATGTGATTCAGGCTCGATCGATACCATGATTATGGAAAAAACAACAAAGGGCGTGCTCGTACCTTTGGATGCGATGTGGAGCGATGTCGGTTCCTGGAAAGCTATGTGGGAAATAAATAAGCCGGATAGTAATGGTAATGTGGTTCATGGTGACGCAATAACGCGAAATACTTCCAACACGCTTGTCTATGCCGATCATAAGTTAATTGCGACTGTTGGCGTTGAGAATTTAGTTATAGTGGATTCATCTGATGCTTTGCTAGTTTGCCATCTAGATAAGGCGCAGGAAGTGCAAGATGTTGTCGCAAGCCTTAAGAGTGATAATCGCGAAGAATATAGGCAGCATCGTAAGGTAGATCGTCCGTGGGGCACCTATGAAACGGTAGATGCAGGTGAGGAATTTAGAGTCAAGAGAATTACTGTTTACCCAGGATGCCGATTATCGCTACAGTCACATAGCAAAAGAGCCGAACATTGGATTGTTGTGAGTGGGTGTGCGCAAGTTACGAGGGGCAGAGAGCAGTTCGCATTGAGCAAGAATGAGTCAACATATATTCCGGCTAATACTAAGCATCGACTCGAAAATTCAGGCCAAACTAACCTAGTATTAGTTGAAGTACAAACTGGAAGTTATCTTGAGGAAGATGACATCGTGCGCTACGAGGACGACTTTGACCGTCAATCAGGAGATTTCTAGTCCATACTATATTTCTGTATTCTAGAGTTCAGTGTAGTTACGAATAGTGATATTACTAGATGATGCGACTGCAAGAGCAGTTCGGTATGCGTTTGGCGCCGGTAAGTCTATGAGCTGTGTTTCCTGAACATCGCTAGGCAACCAGGGTGTTGCAATTAGACGTGCAGATTCGCTTGGACTTACATTAACGACGAATGATGCTAAGTGTCGCGACAAACCTATGCCGTGACGTTTTAAATAGGCTTCTTTGCGTGACCAGCATGTGAAGAAAAGATCGGTTGAGTTATGATCTTTAGTATAAAGCATGCTGCTGAACTCATGCGCCGAGAAAAATCTTTTTGCTATACGTAAATAATAATTGGGTTTTGATTCTCTAATTTCTTCAATATCGACCCCTATGGGCATGCTATTTGTTACTCCGTATATTAGGTATTTCCCTGATTTGGAAGCGTTAAATTCAATTTTGGAATTATGACATTTTGCGAGTTGAGGCTTGCCATGCGCACCATAAGCAAATTGAATTGATTGTTCAGTGATGTTTAGATATTTGTTCAGGATAATACGTAGCACACCGCGTGAGAGGTAGAATTGTTTTCCCGCATACGGAACTACTAAACGATCTGCGCGCATTCGTTCTTCTGGGGAGAGCAGTTCTTTGCAGTCCGAAACAAGATGCTGAACTGAGTCTATGGAAATGGTCCAAACATCAATAGACCCATTATTAATAACAGGCATTACGAGGTTATTCTGCTCTTAAGGCCTCTACTGGATCAAGCTTAGCTGCTTTCCATGCAGGCGCCACACCGGCCAGCAATCCAATAATCGCAGCAACCGATTCTGCTATCAAAACATAGGTCCAGGAGGTATGAGTTGGTAATGCGGGTATGGCTGTACCGATGAGCCAAGCACCTCCAGCGCCCAATATAAGGCCTGCTAGTCCACCAATGGCTGCAAGTACGATTGCTTCGCCGAGGAACAGCATCAACACCTGGCCCCTGCCTGCGCCTAATGCCCGTAGTAGGCCAACCTCATTTGTTCTTTCATTAACTGCGATAGTCATAATAGTAAGAATCCCAACGGCCCCGACAAGCAAGGAAATTGCACCCAAACCACCTACAGCTGCTGTCACCGCTCCAAGGATTGAGTCGAGTACCGATAGCATTTCGTCCATTGTTCGAATCGTGAAGTCTTCATTACCATGTCGATTTACCAAGAGATTATGTATTCGCTTCGAAATGTGTTCGCTATTCGCTGAGGGCGAATACGCGATGTTAATTTCCATTAAGCCCTCACGATTAAACATCGTTTGCGCGCGATGTACAGGTATAAATACCGCATCGTCTAGATCTACGCCCATCATTTGACCTTTTGACTCCATTACGCCGATGACGCGAAAGGTACTGCTTCCAATGCGGACACGTTCTCCTAAGGGATTTGATTTGCCAAAAAGTTCATTTCGCACAGTGCTACCTAGCACTACAAACGCACGTGCATTTCTAGGATTGTCGTCTGGTAAGAATTGTCCGACTGAAGGCCCCATTGTCCAGACATCAGGCACCGATGGTCCCACACCATATATATTGGTGTAACGCGTAAATTCGTTGTACTCCACTGGAGCATTTCCAAGGACCATCGGCGTAACGGCCTCGATCTGAGGTAGATCAGCAATTGATTCTGCGTCTGAAAGAGTGAGCGGTTTAACGGTATTAACTACCGCGCCTGATACGCCAAATGTACTGGCTTTGCCTGGCGACACTGCAATGAGGTGAGTTCCAAATTGACTAAATTCCGTGACAACAAATCGATTGATTCCTTCGCCGATTGATGTTAGTAAGACAACTGCCGAAATGCCAACTGTTATACCAAGTCCTGTTAAAAAACTGCGCAGCCTGTTAGAGGCTACCGATGCTAAGCATAGGCGAATATAGTCTGTTAAATGCATTGTTAATGACCTGCGAGCGCTAATACAGGGTCAAGTTTTGCCGCACGGCGAGCTGGCAGGAAGCAGAAAATTACGCTTGTGCCTAGCGAAGTGCCTGCTGCAGCAAGAGGCGCCCAGTATGGAATCCCAATTGGAAAATCCGGCAACGCTTTGGCTAGTCCGTAGACTCCTGCAAATCCTATAATTAGCCCCACTAAGGCTCCAAGAAGAGCAAGCATTGATGCCTCTGCCAGAAATAGTTGAAGTATTTGACGGCCTGGGGATCCGATTGCCTTTAATAGACCAATTTCCGTTTTGCGCTGCGCTACTGCCACAAGCATGACGTTCATTATCAATACGCCGGCAACCGCAAGCGAGATCGCAGCGATTCCACCAACAGCTAGAGTGAGAGATCCTAGTATATTATCAAAGGTTGCTAGCATCGCGTTCTGAGTTATGACAGTCACGTCTTCTTCGCCATTATGGCGCATCCGCATAATATCAATGATTGCACGTTCAGCTCTGGATATAGCGCTATGTCCATCAGCTTCAACCATTACTCGAAACAGGGATGGACTATCAAATAAATTTTGTGCAGTTGCAACGGGTATTACTGCTGCATCACGAAGATCCATACCGACTCCGGCACCGCCAGCGTCTTCCAACACGCCAATAATTTGAAATTTTTGCCCATCGATCCGGATACGTTCTCCAAGTGCTGCCGTGTTGCCAAAAAGTTCCGCTTTTAGTGTGTCTCCAATTACAGCAACTGGGGCGCCTCGAGTTGGGTCTCCAGTTGGCAAGAATCGGCCGGATGCCATAGTAAGTTTTCGGACGTCATAAAGATCAGCAGTTGATCCGATGACATTTACAGTTCTTTCGCGTTGATTCCAAGATGCAGGCGCTGAACCTAGAACCATAGGTGCAACTCGCCGTATAGAGGGGCTTCTGCTTATGGCAATAGCGTCATCAATAGTAATATCAACCTCAGTAGCGCTCAATATTGGAGGTTGACCACCGGTTGTTTCCAGCTTTCCTGGCATTACTATGAGTAGGTGACTTCCCAAATCCATGAATTGATTGTTGACATAGTGTCGCGTTCCTTCGCCGACCGCAGTAAGCAACAATACTGAAGAGACACCTATAGACATCGCAAGCAACATTAACCATGTACGGGTACGAGCCCCACCCAAAGCACCCAGGCTAAATTTGAAAAGATCGCTTAATCTCATTTTATGCTGGTTAATTTAGGGTGATATCTTGGTCAATTTTTCCATCTTGCATGACAATTTTTCGGTTTGCACGATCGCCAATAGAAGGGTCGTGCGTTATAACGACTAATGTAATACCAGCTAAATTGAGCGTCTCAAGAGCTTGTATTACTTCTTTGCTAGACTTGCTGTCTAAATTCCCCGTTGGTTCGTCGGCAAGAAGAACACTCGGTTTCATTATTGTGGCCCTTGCTATGGCGACGCGTTGTCTTTGACCTCCTGAAAGCTGGCTCGGCTTATGATTTGCACGATCTGCAAGACCCATGGAATCTAACGCTGCTCCGACCCTATCACGTCTTTCTCGGGGTGATACGCCATCGAGATTAAGGGGTAGCTCGACGTTTTGTGCAGCTGTCATGCGTGGAACAAGGTGAAAGCTTTGGAAGACAAATCCGAACTGCCGACGTCTAAGTGCAGCACGTTTTGTCTCAGATAAGGTTGTTGTATCTTGATCGTCGAGATGGTATTGCCCGCTATCTGCTCGGTCGAGCAGGCCAAGGATATTTAGCATTGTTGACTTACCAGAGCCAGAGGGACCCATAATGGCAGCGTATTCGCCATCATGAATCTCCATATCTATCTCACGAAGCGCAAGGACACGTTCTTCGCCCACCTCAAACTGACGACTGACTTTAGAGAATCGAATCATCAGTCTGTTGGCTCAGTACTCGCCAAAGCTCCATCTTCAACGCCTTCTGTGTCAATTGATGTAATAACGGACTCGCCTGGCGCTACGCCGTCAATGATTTCGGTCCAGCTCCAATTAGAAAGACCGGTCGTCACGATTCTCTCTTCGATCGTGTTGCCTGACAGGATAAAGACTCGCTCTCCTTCGAGAACCGTTTCACTTGGCACACGTACGGGCGTATCTCTTCTAGCTAGTATTACTTCGACATCGGCTGAGTAACCCGCTAGTAATTCACTAATGTCAGATATATTTGTGAGCTCAACCTCAATCTCGACAGTTCTAGCCTTTGAGGCTATATCCAATACATAGGGTGCGATGCGATTTACTATACCCGCGAACTCGCGATCGCCAAACGCATCTAGTGTGACACGGGCAGGTTGACCGACTGCGACGCGTGGCGCATCAACTTCATCAATTGGAGCTGTCACATAGAAGCAAGTTGTATCGATCAGGTCAACCGCAGGTGCGCCTCCCATTGTAGGCGTTACATATTCATAGAGTTCTCCATTAATTGATCCGACTATCCCATCGAATGGTGCTACTAGTCGAGTGCGATCTAGTCGTGCCTTGATCAGATTCACTCGTGCTGCGGCAATGGTCGTGCTAGCCTGTGCTGCGTCACAACTAGCTTTCCGTGCAGAAGCATCTGTTACCGCACGATCAACTGTTTCCTCGGACACAGCACCACTTTTCTTAAGTTTTAGCAGTCGCTTTGATTCTCGTGCTGAAGAATCAGCAGTGAGACAACTGGCTCTAGCATTTGCTCGAGCAGATAGTGCTTCTGCGCGCGCTAACTCCATCTCTGCCATAATGTCGTTATTCCACAGCGACATCAATAGATCTCCTTTTTTTACCAGATCACCTTTGGCAATATTCAAGACCGAGATTAGACCGCTCGTGCTTGGGGAGAGTTGGGCGCGCTTGCAAGCCTCTATCGTTCCTGCTCGAGTATTTGCAATAGTATTTTCTACAATACCTTGACTAGCTTGTGTAACGGCGACTATAACGGGTCTTGGTTTTGTTGATTGCCAGTAGAGAAGCACGATGACTGCGGTAATGACTAATATAACAATTAACCACTTAATAAGGCGTCGCATAAGGATACTGTCTCCTTAGGATTTAACGTAGAAAAACAAAATAATTTAAGTCCTACAGTAGGGTGATTGGCACATTATGATTAATACCGTGAAGAGCCAGTGAATGATTATTTCGGCACAGTTTTTGCAAGTTCTGGGTTATCCCGCTTCATCACAATGATGGCAACACCTACCAGGACAATTATTCCTCCAAGTATTATAACCGTAGATGGTCGTTCTCCGAGGAGCACTACGCTCAAAATAATTGTAATAACTGGCATAAGCAGTAAAACTGGCATAAGTTGCGACACAGGATTTCTACTAAGCACCCGATACCAGATACCATAACCCAGTGCCGTCATAATTAGTCCAAGATACAATACGGTACCCCATCCAATCCACGTGGCATTTTTTATCGCAGCTATTTGACCTCCCTCGATAATTAACGAGGCGAGCAGCATTTGCGGGCCAGCAAAGACTCCTACCCAGGCGATTAGCGAGAAACTATTAACTCCTGTGTCTAAATTCTTCACCATAATCTGACCCATTGCCCACATTAATGCTCCTGCGGCGGTTAGAGCTATAGGAAATAACTGTCCTCGAATATCGGGTTGTCCAGCAATAAGTGCTATTCCGGCAAATGCAACGGCTATGCCAATCATCCGTTGAACGCCTGGTACTTCACGAAGAAATACATATGCTAATAGAACTGCAAATGGCACTTCGAGATGTATAACAATTACAGCAAGCGACGCATCGATTAGAGATAAACCCGTAAATGTCAATCCATATTGAAGTGTTGCACTAACTAGGGAAATTAGGAGTATCGCTTTGAAATAGCCGTGCGGCCTTGGCACAAACCATACTAATATCATGGCTGCTATACAGAAGCGCATGCCCATTAACATGAGTGGTGGAAACTCAGCTAGTGCCGCTTTTGCAAAGGTAAAGCCTAAAGCCCAATTCAGTGGAACAGAAAGGGCTAATATTAAGTCTCGTGATTTCACATACTTGATTTGTGTTGTTGGTGGTCGGTTTTTTGATATTGTACAGGCTTGTAGAGGTTAGTTCTTTACTTAACATCGCAATAAAGAATTGTATATATTAGTCACTGGTACGCTTAAGATCAGTTACTATCGCTATCAATAATTCTATCAATAGAAAAATGTTTTGAAGAAGAGTCATGGCTAATCTAAAAAAGTTCTTAGAGTCTAACCGAGATTTAGAGTACGTTGATATATTGATACCTGACCTGTGCAATATATTTCGTGGTAAACGGTTGCCTATTGCAGATCTCAATAAGTTGTTTGTTGGTGAGTTTCAAATTCCAAGTTCGATAATGTTGTTGGATATTACCGGCGAAGGTAGTGACCCTGGCGGTCGAGGATTTAGCGATGGTGATCCAGATGTTTGTGTTTGGCCGATCAAAGACACTCTAGTTCGTATACCGTGGTCAGATGAGCCTATTGGGCAAGTTTTAGGCTCATTGTGGGAGCTTGATGGATCTCCCTGCAGTGTCGACCCTAGGCAAGTTCTAAATTCGGTTTGGCAAGCTTTAGTAACTGATGGTTTGTTCCCGACAGTGGCGTTTGAGCTTGAATTTTATCTTGTAGATGCAGATTACCCAAAGACAAAACAACTTAGACCTCCGGTTCTACCAGGCTCTAAAGATCGGTTGCATGATACGCAGGTATATAGTATTCGTGAACTCGAAGAGATTTCTGGATTTCTTGGGACTGTGAGTAAAGCTTGTGTGCAGCAAGGCATTCCCCTGGGAGCGGCAAGCGCTGAATATGCTAGCGGTCAATATGAAATCAACCTCCACCACACTACTGACGTTCTTGTTGCCGCAGATCAAGCTATGCTAATGCAGCGGGCTGTACGTGCAATAGCCAAGAAATTCGATACACTTGCTACGTTTATGGCAAAACCATATAAAGATTCTGCCGGCAATGGAGGCCATGTTCACTTTGGCCTTCAAGACGAGAGCGGACTAAATATTTTTGACGATGGTACAGAGCGCGGTACCTCTCTCATGAGACATGCGATAGGAGGCTTGATGCATACATTGCCTGAGGCAATGGCTTTCTTTGCACCAAATGCTAATTCGTATCGGCGATTTGCGCCGGATATGTATGTGCCAGTAACACCATCTTGGGGTTACAACAATCGCTCAGTCGCATTACGCGTCCCTGGAGGCGATCAGTCCTCACGTCGCATAGAGCATCGAGTTCCTGGAGCTGATGTAAATCCTTATTTAGCTCTAGCCGCAATCATGGCTGGGGTGCATTATGGAATTAGAAATAGGATAGATCCTGGGCCACCAAGTGAAGGAGACGAAAAAAGAAGGGCAGGTTTGGCATTTCCTGCAACCTGGGAACTGGCGTTTGAAAGATTGGCCGATGCAAAAGTTCTACCGAACTATTTCGGCTCCGACTACGTAAGGTTGTATCGTATGACGAAAGAGTTCGAACACAATCGATTCCTGCGTGAGATTAATCCATTAGAGCTTGATTGGTACTTAAGTCCGGGTTGAGTTCGACACTACCTTTTATCGAATCATTACCTTGCTAGCTATACAGGAGATTTTGTTGTGAAAGCCGCAGTTTGTAGAAAATTCAATGCACCGTTGACAATAGAAGATCTGAGCCTTAGGTCGCCGGGTCCGGATGAAGTTCGAGTAAGACTTGCCGCATGTGCAATATGTCATAGTGACATCACTTATATACGCGGTCACTGGGGAGGAACTTTGCCTGCTGTTTATGGTCATGAGGCAGCCGGGCATGTTATTGAAGCTGGCATTAATATAGATTTTTTGAATGAAGGTGCACCTGTTCTTGTCACGCTTCTAAGGTCGTGTGGTAACTGTTTTTATTGTCTAAGAAATCAGGATAGTCTATGTGAAGCGAAGTTCCCACTTGATGAGTTGTCACCACTAAAGGATGCCGATAACGCTATTGTTGATCAAGGCCTCCGTACGGCGGGCTTTGCTGAGGAGGTGATTGTCCACAAATCTCAGATAATTGAGATTCCCGTTAGCATGGCCATGGATAGTGCATGCCTGCTGGCTTGTGGTGTGATCACCGGTGTTGGTGCAGTTAGAAACGTTGCTTCTGTTGTTTCCGGCTCTAGTGTAGTCACCATAGGCGTTGGTGGTGTGGGAATTAACTGCATCCAAGGAGCATTTTTATCTAACGTGGAGCGCAATATTGCGATTGATCTCGATGACAATAAGCTAAAAATGACATATCAGTTTGGTGCAACCGATGTGGTAAATGCAAAAATACAAAATGTAAATGAAGTCGTGAGATATTTGACGAATGGGCGTGGTGCAGATTATGTATTTGTGGCTGCTGGTAGTCCCTCCGCCATTGAGCAAAGTACGCAGCTAATCCGACGGGGCGGAATGGTTGTTTTAGTTGGAATGACTGCGGAGGGAGTCAGAACTGAGTTAGAGCCGCTGGTGCTTGCAAATGACGCAATTAAGCTAATAGGTAGCAAGATGGGCTCTAGTCAGCTGAAGGTCGATATTCCTTTCCTTATTGATGCATACAATCATGGCTTGCTAAAGTTAGATGAACTTATTTCGCACCGTTTTCCGTTATCAGAAATAAATAGTGCTATTTTAGAGGTTGAGAAAGGTTTAGTGATGCGTAACGTTATAATCTTTTAACGGGTAGTTATCATCTGGCGTGCATTTGATGAAGATTCGAAAAATAGAGACCTTCAGCAAAAGATATGTGTCTTTTGTTCGGGTCACTGCGGAAAATGAAGCTTCGGGTTGGGGTCAGGTTGCACCGTATAATGCTGATATTACAGCGCAGGTTCTCCACCGCCAAGTGGCACCCTGGTCAATTGGCGAGGATATTTTTGATGTCAAGGCGCTAATACGATCTATTCCGATTAAAGAGCATAAATTTCCTGGATCGTATCTTTGCCGGGCAATGTCAGGGCTTGAAACAGCGCTGTGGGATTTACAAGGCAAATTGTCTGGAAAAAGTGTTTGTGAGTTACTTGGAGGCACACCTGGCAAGCTGCGCGCTTATGGATCCAGTATGCGACGAGATCTCCAGCCACTTGCCGAAGCAAAAAGATTTGCCAATCTGCGTGATAAATACGGGTTCGATGCATTTAAATTTAGGGTTGGCTCAGAGTGTGGACAAGATAAAGACGAGTGGCCTGGCCGGACAGAAGAAATTGTGCCACTAGTTCGTCGCACTTTAGGCGACGACGTATCTTTGCTTGTTGATGCTAATAGCGGATTTACAGTTGCGAGAGCGATAGAGGTAGGGCAGTTACTTGAGGATAATGGTGTTGAGCATTTTGAAGAACCCTGTCCATATTGGAACCTTGAGGAGACCATGAGTGTTACGCGTGCTTTGTCAGTCAATGTAGCTGGTGGCGAGCAGGATTGTGATTTAACGACTTGGGGTCGTATTATTAATCTACCAGTCGTTGATGTTGTCCAGCCAGACGTATGTTATATGGGTGGCATGGTTCGGACTATGCAAGTTGCTGCTATGGCTGATGAAGCTGGCTTAATGTGCACGCCACATTGCGCAAATCTTTCAATGGTTACCTTGTTTGCCATGCATTTGTTGCGAGCTATTACAAATCCGGGACTGTATCTAGAATACTCAATTGAAGATTCCGATTATTATCCATGGCAGGTTGGCCTTTTTGAGGAATCTCCATATCTTATTGAAGATGGTTGGGTTACGGTGTCAGATGTTCCCGGCTGGGGCGTTGACATAAGTCCGACATGGCTTGAATCTAGTAGTTATCAAGTGAGTGAGTAGTAAATTGCAAGGTTCTGTTCTATAAAGTGGCTACGGATCTTTTTTCTTCTAACTTTTCTGACAATTCATATTGGTGGGATGAGAACCCACGTAGTCGAGAACCGAGCGAAAGGATACCGTCAGAAATTGATACACTTATCATCGGCTCAGGATATACGGGAACTTCCGCCGCAATTGAAATTGCTCGTGGTGGTCGATCAACGTTTGTTATAGATTCGCAAGAGATTGGTTGGGGTTGTAGCTCTAGAAATGGAGGCCAGGTCAGCACTGGGATAAAGTCAGACATTGACCAACTGTCAAAGAATTATGGTCTCGATATAGCTAACAGCATTCTCAGAGAAGGGCACAACGCCCTTGCCTGGATTGGTGATTTTATTGACAAAGAAAACATAGAATGTGACTTTGTCGTTGGAGGAAAATTTCATGGAGCACACACCGCTAGACATTATGAGCGCTTTGGAAGGCAATTAGCAAAATATCCAGTCGCATTAAAGTCTGATGCTTATTTAGTGCCGCGCTCAGAACAGATTTCTGAAATTGGTACTGATTTTTATCATGGGGGGTTAGTATTTGAAAAGCATGCATCCCTTGATCCGGCTGCATATCATAGTGCTATGGTGCAGATAGCTGAGTCTGCTGGTGCTCGTTTTGTAAGTTACTGCACTGCGGAATCTATTCATCGATTACGCGGTAGTAGAGGGTTCCGAGTCAAAACAGGGCAGGGCGAGGTTAGGGCTCGTGACGTTGTCATTGCAACAAATGGTTATACTCAAAGAGCCACACCTTGGCACCAGCGTAGAATAATTCCTATTGGGAGCTATATTATTGCGACAGAAGACTTCGGAGCGGAAACAGGTTCCCGACTTATACCTCGCGCTCGCAATGTAACAGATTCGCGCCGGTTGGTTGTTTACTACCGATTGGCTCCTGGCGGAAATCGACTGATATTTGGTGGGAGAGTATCTTTAGCAGAAACTAATCCAAGGCGAAGCGCGCCGCGATTGTATCGACAGATGCTTACAATCTTTCCTGAACTAGCGGGCATTCAAGTTAGTCATTCATGGATGGGCTTTGTTGGATGGACATTTTCCGGTATTCCGCATATTCATCGATATGATGGAGTATGGTGCTCCATGGGCTACTGTGGTTCTGGTATCGCATTATCAGGGTATTTGGGCGCCAAGCTCGGGCAGCAGGTTTTGGGTTTAGGGGAGGGCGTTACGGCATTTGATGCAATTCGATTTCAAGCAAGGCCATACTATTTTAGTTATCCGTGGTTTCTTGGTCCGTCGATATGGTGGTATGGTCAGTTGGATCGAATGGGTATTTGAACAGCAGGCTCAACTTGCGTCAATTGCCTTTCTTATGCCCCATTGGCGTTGCAGTGTAAAATCTGAAGATTACGTATGCGTTTCTAGAACTTGGAATAAATCAAATGTCAACATGCGACCTGTTTATCTATAACAAGAGATGCCCAATCTATGTTTAATCAATTAGGAGATAGACTCAAGGCAACCCTCGATGACCTCCGAGGGCGTGGCCGATTAACCGAGGATGATGTGAACAAAGCTCTTCGCAATGTAAGAGTGGCTTTGCTTGAAGCTGATGTTGCACTTTCAGTTGTCAAGGAATTCATCGAAGGCATTAGAAAGCGAGCTTTAGGGAAGGAAGTTAGTCGTAGTGTGAACCCCGGACATCTTGTTGTAAAGATTGTTCATGATGAACTTGTTGAGCTGATGGGCAAAAAAAATGATGCCCTTGATCTTTCAGTCAGACCGCCGGCAGTTATTTTAGTTACTGGTTTACAGGGCGCAGGAAAAACAACAACAGTTGGCAAGCTAGCTCGTTATTTGCACTCACTTCGTGGTAAACGCATCTTGGTGACAAGTGTTGATATATATAGGCCCGCTGCGATAGATCAGCTTAAGCGTCTAGCGGGTGAAGTCGAGGTCGCGTATTGTGATGTAAAGCTTACAGATCCGATGCAAATGGCTACTGACGCGCTTGAATACGCACAAACGAAAGGTTTTGATGTATTGATTATTGATACCGCTGGCCGACTGCATGTTGATCAGGAAATGATGATTGAGGTAAAAAATATCAAGACAGCCGTTAATCCTACCGAGATACTTTTCATTGTAGACAGCATGACTGGCCAAGATGCAATTAATAGTGCGCAAGCGTTCAATAAAGAGCTTCAATTGACAGGAGTTATTCTTACAAAGACAGACGGAGATGCCCGTGGAGGCGCAGCGTTGTCTATACGATATCAGACGGGGTGTGCAATAAAGTTTATTGGTACAGGAGAAGGTAATTCTGATCTCGAACCCTTTCACCCAGAACGAATTGCTTCTCGAATTCTAGGAATGGGAGATGTGCTGACTCTAGTCGAGGAGGCTGAGCGAAATGTTGATCGTGAAGGAGTCAAGCGAGTAGCGCGTAAATTAGCGAAAGGCAAAGGATTTGATTTGGTTGACTTTAGAGAGCAGTTGGAGCAGATGCATCAGATGGGTGGGCTTAGCGCCATTGTTGACAAATTACCGGGCATGGGAGGCTTACCAGCTGGCGCTTTACATCAGGCAGATAACGTCAACACAAAGCGGTTGGTTGCAATTATCAACTCGATGACGCCACGAGAGCGGGCTTATCCAGCATTGATCAAGGGGGCGCGAAAACGCCGAATTGCCGGGGGATCTGGTACTCAAGTTCAGGAAGTCAATCGGTTGCTAAAGCAGTTTGCTCAGCTTCAGAAGATAATGAAAAAGGCTAAGGGCAAACGAGGCCTAAGTCAGATGATGGATCAATTGAAAAGTAGCGGAGGATCACCGTTTGGCTAATATAATAGTATTTTAATATGGTAAGAATGGTGTAACAGTGTGTTAAAATTGGCCTAATTACATTGTTAGGTGCAGTTCGGAGAAAAGCATGGTTACGATACGACTAGCACGGGGTGGTGCGAAAAAGCGACCGTTTTACTCTATTGTGGTGTCCGATCAAAGGCGTCAACCGAGAGGCCGTTTCATTGAACGTGTTGGATTTTTTAATCCGATGGCGAACGAGAGCGAGGAAAAGTTGCGTGTGGATCTAAGCAGGGTTGATTACTGGATAAGCAAGGGTGCAAAGCCATCTGATCGGGTTGGGCGCATTCTTAAACAGATTAGGAGCGAAGCGGTGCTAACCTGATAACAAAGAGGCATTAGTATGTCTTTTTTGGTTTGTTAAGGGGGGCTAGTGTACCAAGCGCCAAATTCGCCGATTATTGTGGGTCGAATTTCAGGCCTCTTTGGCGTTAATGGGGCAGTTCGTGTTTTTGATTTCTCGCGGCGCCGTGGAGATATTCTCAATTACACCCCCTGGCTTTTGAAACTTGAAAGTGGGTGGACTCAAGTAGCCACTGCGAATGGTTGTCTGAATCACGATATAGTAGTTGTTCAGCTGGAAGGGTGGAATAGCAGAGATGTTGCTCGTGAACTTATCGGAACGGAAATAGGTATCCAGCCGAGCCAGCTTGGAAAGCTGAAGGAAGGTGAATTTTATTGGCATGATTTAGAAGGATTGAATGTAGTAAACATGGAAGGGGATGAGCTTGGAGTTGTTGAATATCTAATTGAGACAGGGGCAAATGATGTACTCGTTGTGCAAGGATCCGAAGAGAGGCTTATTCCTTATACGTCTAATACAATTGTTGATGTAAACCTATCTTTGCGGCAAATTCGAGTAAACTGGAGGCTTGACTACTAATTCAAGATAAGGCATGCGAATAGATGTAATTAGTATATTTCCAGAAATGTTTAAGGCGTTAACATGCTGTGGCATGGCGCTAAGAGCGATTGAGCGCGGCGCATTAGACTTGCGATTATGGGATCCAAGAGATACTACTAAAGACAAACATAGACGAATCGATGATCGGCCATATGGTGGTGGACCCGGAATGGTCATGTTGGCGCAGCCACTTATGGATACTTTAAGCCGCCTTAGACAAGATGACGGCGCTAGTAAAGTGATTTATTTGACTCCACAGGGCACGCGACTAAAGCAGGATAAGATTCGAGATTTGGCGGGACAGTCTCGTTTAATATTGCTCTCTGGGCGCTATGAGGGAATTGATGAGAGGGTAATTGACCGAGAGGTTGATGAAGAAATTTCAATAGGCGATTATATTTTAACTGGCGGTGAGTTGCCGGCGATGGTATTAATCGAAGGTCTGATAAGATATCTACCTGGCGTATTGGGCAACGAGGAATCCGTTTTTGCAGATTCATTCACCGAGGGTCTCCTCGACTGGCCTCATTACACAAGGCCTGTAGATTTTGCGGGTCACGAAGTTCCGAACGTCCTCCTAGGGGGCAATCATGAGGAGATTCGCAGGTGGAGATTGAAACAAGCTTTGGGCAGGACATGGGAAAGGCGTCCTGATCTTATTGAGCAGTTAGTTTTGACTGATGAGCAAAAAGAGCTCTTATTGGTATACCAAAAAGAGCATACTAGTGAGGAGGTGTTGAGATGACAAATAGCATCAGCGAGCTTGAGCAAGCGCAAATGAAAACTGATGTACCGAGCTTTGGCCCAGGCGACACTGTTCGGGTTCAGGTTAGAGTAAAAGAGGGAGATAGAGAGCGGCTTCAAGCGTTTGAAGGAGTAGTCATTGCAAAGCGAAACCGTGGGTTAAATTCATCTTTTACGGTTCGGAAAATTTCTTATGGAGAAGGGGTAGAAAGAGTATTCCAAACACATAGTCCGCTTATCGCGTCAATTGATGTGCGTCGTCGCGGGGATGTACGTCGCGCAAAGTTATATTATCTTCGTGACCGTACAGGTAAGTCCGCGAGAATCAAGCAGAAAATATCTTGATGTATATGTTTAACCTCTTGGATCTAAGGTGCTTTCTCACCGCTTAGTCAGTTTGTTGGTAGTGCTCATTGGATTCGTTTGCCAGCCGATGGTGTTTGCGGAAAATCGTAACTCTGCTGTGCTTAGCTTGTCTAATCTAACTGCAGAGATGATACTAGATCTTAATTTTGAGGCAGGGTTTAGGACCGAGATTGTGCCCATCCCTTATGCTAGTCCTCCCCCAGAAAGTCACCTGAGCGAGCGCCTTGACCGTAGCAGTGGAGATAAGGATTCTGGAGTATTGCAGTTACCACCAAGTTCAAGGATCAATCTGTCACGTGTTCGAGCTCTTCGTGCCGCGGGCGCTCTCAAATTGGCAGAGTCATTATTGGTCGCAGGGATATCAGAACAAACACTACTTCACGATTGGCTAGATTGGAGTAGAGAGCTTTGGGAGATTCGTGATCAGCGCAAGGATTACGATAGTTTAATCAACAGTCTAGAAGATGCCCTTGGCCGTGTCGATGGAGTAGATCAGTTAGAAGTACTGGAGCGTTTAAGTCTAGCCCAACAAAAAAGCGGTGATTTTATATCTGCTCGAGCTGGGCTCAGACACTTATTGCTGAATATAGATAGCAATCCCGTAAGAACTGCTCGATTACGTCGGTTAGTTATTGAGAACTACCTAAACAGTGGATTTTTAGCAGACGCAGAGACCGCAAGCCTTCGTTACCAAGATGAATATCTGCCAGACGACACTGAATGGAATATATTGCGCGCCGAGATCCAGATTGGGAGCAGCCAACCTAGCAAAGCTGTAGCTCAACTGGTTGGTTTGCAAGATGAACGAGCACGTCTAATGCTGACGTTAGCGCGGTTACGGGAGAATTCCTTGACACCAAAGCAGGTTATTGGGAATTTGAACACTAAGGAAATGTCTGTTAATGAAGAGGAGTTAGAAAATCTTCGGTTGGCCATTATTGCCGAAGCAGCAGATAACGGCAATTATCATGAGATTGAGGTAGCGATGCGTGAGGCTCTCATCAGTCGAAACATTGAGATGATCCCAGTATTTGGTAAGACTACGTTGGACCAGTTGCTCGTTGCATACCAGAAATTAGCAACACTAGAAGGTAATAATGCCTTCTTGTTAGTTGGCAACCATTCAGATTGGATCAGTTATGCCCGTGAATTACCGTCGGAAAAATCATTGGTTGCTCGTGCGATTTATGTGCATATATTGCAGGTTGACGGAGAGCACTCAGTAACCGACCAAGCTCACAATGCATTTATTAGCTCTCTTCTAGATGACGATCTGTACAGATTATTTCCAGCTTTATATGGAGATTCTGGTTTACTGGGGCCGATACCATCTATTAATCACAAATTGTCGCTCCAGCTAATCCAGAGCGCCCTATCGGCACGCAATTACAGTTTAGCAGCTTTACTTAGCAGCCGTATGGATGTGCCGCCAGCGGGATTAACAAATCAGAGATGGGAGTTGCAGATAGCTAGGTTAGAAATTTTTTCGGGAGATTCTACGGCGGGCACTAATCGATTGCTCAATATCTTGTCTAAGGCTAACAAGCTAGAGGAGCAGCAGCTTGATCAGCTACTCCAAGTGGTGTTCGACTTACAAGCAATTAACAGGCATGATTTAGCTATTAAGATATTTGAAGCCGCCGCCCATTTTGCTAAGACAGTTAGGCAAAAGCGAGAGTTACTCTTTTGGATGGGTGAATCACAAATCAGCATGGGACGTTATGCTCATGGCGCTGATCTTTTTCTTCAATCAGCTGGAGTTGGTGGGCAAAAGTTGGATCTTTGGGGTCAAAGCGCTCGTTTTCGTGCAGCTGATGCATTAGTTCAGGCTGGTTTGTTGGGAGATGCATTCAATGTGTATGGATCGTTGTTGGCAGAAAGTGCCGATGAGAAACGACAGTTACAGCTGAGGCAAAAGTTGCAAAGTGTAAATCTACTACAAGCAATAAATTCCGAATGACACCAAAGAATAAAATACGACGACAGGATGAGGCCCTGATTGAATTGTTCATCGACGCAGGTTTTTTTGAATTGGGGTTAAGTAAGAATACTTTGGCGGCTTATCGTTCTGATCTCACTCACTACGCCACATGGTTAGCTAGAAAAAATAACGACCTCATCAGCGTGCAGCGAGCCGATGTGCTTCGTTATCTAGCTTATTGCGCACAGCTCGGTCACAAAGCAAACTCAGCATCACGAAAGCTATCTAGCATGAGACGATTTTATAAGTATTTGTTTGACGAAAATAAACTGCGAGTTGATCCTACGGACAACATCGCGTCACCGACGATTGGTAGATCACTGCCAAAAACATTATCAGAGGATATGGCGGCTCAATTAGTGCAAGCTCCTAATATTGATACAGCGCGGGGGTTAAGAGATCGAGCTATGCTTGAGACATTGTATGCAACCGGTTTGCGCGTATCAGAATTAATTCACTTGACCTTATCCAGTTTAGACAGTTCTTCAGGCCTAGTTCGTGTAAAAGGCAAGGGAGAACGTGAAAGAATTGTCCCGCTTGGCACAGAATGCCTAGTTTGGATAAAGCGATATCTCGAGACTGCCCGAATGGAACTGCTCGGTGCTCGTAGGACAGATGCTCTATTTGTAACCGGCCGAGGGTCATGCCTTACTCGCCAGCGATTTTGGCAGCTAATAAAGAATTATGGTGTGGCTATTGGGATTAAAGGGCAGCTTTCTCCGCATACCCTTCGCCATGCTTTTGCAACGCATTTGCTGAATCATGGGGCAGATCTGCGGAGCGTTCAATTGTTGTTGGGGCATTCAAAACTTTCCACAACTCAAATTTATACCCATGTTGCCAATGAGCGATTAAAATCACTTCACGCTGCACATCACCCTCGAGGGTAAACCGTTGCAGTAATAATATTTGTTAATTCAAGATTTGTGCGAGCCGTCTTCGATACAAATTTACGTCTGGATTGGCCGGGCCCAGCACCTCAAAAGTTCTTAGTAAGTTTTTGCGACCAGCTTCTTTGCTGTCTCCCGTCCCGAGGCGCACAATCTCTAGCCATTGGTCCATTGCTGCAGCTATATTTCCCTCTGCGAAATAGAGGGAGCCAAGTTTCTCTCTTGCGGTCAGGTTACGAGCATCGATTTGAACAGCACTCTCCAATTCATTTTTGTCGTCGCTAATGTTGCCACTTTCCGCTAGCTCTAACCGAGCTACCAGGGTTTTCACAGGTTGCTCAAAGCGTACTTTATCCGATAGTGAGTTTAAAGTATTCCTAGCATCATCTAGTGACCCCATCTCTAATTGTATTTGAGCGAGTGCGATGGATATTTTTTCATATCCAGGATCATCTAGTAGCGCTTGCTTCAAGAGCGTAGCAGCTTGTGTACGGTCACCCGTAGTTGCTAATTCCATGGCGGCCGCTATTTCATTGTCAGCGGGTCTGTCTAGATGTTTTTCTATAAATGCTCGGACCGCGCTTTCGGGTAATGCACCCATAAATTCATCTACTACTTCACCATTCTTAAATAGCTTGACCGTTGGTAGGCTGCGCACACCGTATTGACTAGCTAATTGTTGCTCTTGGTCGGTATTTATTTTTGCGAGCGCTAGCTTGCCAGCATACTCTTCGGCCAGACCCGCCAGTATCGGCATTAACATCTTGCAAGGAGAGCACCAGTCTGCCCAGAAATCTGTCAGGACTGGCATCTCGTGAGATTGCTGTATCACAGCCGTTTGAAAGGTTTGAGCGTTGACATCCATATTTTTACCGTCAATATCCTTGGCTAGTTGCCACATGGTTCGATCAAATTAAGACATTGTACTGGCGCGAATTCTAGCTCTAAGAGGGGTCGTTTTACTAGTACTCGTGAACCTATACCGAATCCTAGCGATTAGTCCTAGTATGTGTGGTTATGATTGTGCTAATTTCGTATCAACAAGATCCAGACAGGGGTATAAAAATGAGTGATTCAAAGGAATCGTTACTGCTAGACCGCGACAGCGCGCATCTCATCCATTCATTGCATGTTTCAGGCGCCCATGACTCGGGCAAAGTGTGGGTAAGTGGTGAAGGCTCCTATCTGATTGATGCAAATGGTGATCGTTTTATTGATGGGCTATCGGGGCTATGGTGTAACACGGCTGGGAGCGGGAGGAGTGAGCTTGCAGAAGCAGCTGCTAAACAGATGAGCTCTCTTGGTTATGCTTCAGGTTATATTGGAAGTTCAAATCCGAGAGCAATAGAGCTGGCAGAACGCTTGGCCAAAATTACCTATCCAAACATAAACCATTTTTTTATGACATCAGGCGGGGGTGAGTCAACAGATAGCAATATCAAGCTTGCTCGATATTATTGGAAGGTGAGAGGCAAACCCAAAAAGACGAAGGTTATTGGAAGGCATCTTGGCTACCACGGTGTAACATTCGCAGCTATGTCTGCTACAGGCATTGAGTCTTATTGGCCTATGTTTGAACCCCGCATGCCAGGTTTTAGTCATATCCCTAGTCCTTATCCTTACCGTTACGATCCGACGGAGAATGCGGTCAGCCAGGGCATTGCAGCGGCCAACGAGCTTGAAAAACAGATTCTTAGTGAAGGTCCAGATACGGTTGCGATGTTTATAGCCGAACCTGTACAAGGCTCGGGCGGTGTAATCGTTCCACAAGAAGATTATTTCCCGCGTATCAGGGAAATTTGTGATCAGTATGAGGTTCTGCTTGTAGCCGATGAGGTGATTACTGGCTTTGGCCGAACTGGGAAAATGTTTGGTTTGGAACACTGGGGTGTTCAGCCAGACCTTATTCAATTTGCTAAAGCTATAACATCAGGATATTTTCCATTGGGTGGCGTAGGTATCAGTGATGAAATTGCTACAGTTTTGAATGATAGCAATACTCCATGGATGCACTGCTATACATATAGTTCTCATCCTGTTGGTTGTGCAGTCGCGCTAGCAATGTTGGATATCATAGAAACTGAAGATTTTGTGTCACAGGCTAAGACCAAGGGCGCACATTTATTAGTAAAATTAAAGGACGCTCTCATGGATCATCCAAATGTAGGCGATATTCGTGGCCTAGGTTTAATGTGTGGGATTGAACTAGTAAAGGATAAAACTACCAAGTTACCCTTTAATCCGAGTGATGATATTGGCGGACAAGTAAATCGAGAGACTATTAAGCGCGGCATGTTTAGTAGAGTTCGAGGTGATGTTTATTGTATTGCCCCACCTATAACGACTTCTGAGGATACGCTCGATGATATAGCAAATATTCTAGGCGATTCAGTAAACGCGGTAATGCAGCGTCAAACTATGAATTAGAAAACGTACCAAAAAATTAGAAGAAAGTTTTTGTGTTGGCAGATATTCCTTCTCGATTGCTAGGAAGATTAAAGCAAGAGTAGTGAACTGAGCGTAAATCCTGCGTTGCTAATATAAATTGTTGATCCGTGACAAATAGTCCGAGGAATTGAGCTATGCCTAGTTCCAATAATAGTCATAACAGTAGTGCAGTCCCTGAAGGAGTTGTACAGCATGGCGCCATGGACTACAGCAGACCACCGGTAAATCTTGATGTGGTGCGGCGATATAGACTCGACAGACTGCGACAAGAAATGATGAAGCATGATGTGGCAGGCCTATTGCTATTTGATCCTCTGAATACTCGTTATGCTACTGATTCATCTAATATGCAGATTTGGTGTACGCATTATGAGACGCGCTGCGTTTTTGTTGCTTTGGAAGGCCCAGTAATTCTTTTTGATTATGGGCCCTATCCACATTTGACTGATGGGTTATCTTTAGTGGATGAGCATCGTGCTATTCCTCCATTCTACTATTTTGCCGCTGGTGATCTCGTTGAAGAGAGAGTTAGAGAGTTTGCAATACAAATAGACGATCTAATTTCTAATTATGGAGGTGGTAACCGACGCTTAGCAATAGATCGCCTATCTTTCATCGCGACTGATGCTATCCGAGAGAAGGGTCTAACTTTGCTGGACGGTCAGGCGATTACAGAAAGAGCTCGATCAATTAAATCATCCGAAGAGATCGTGCTAATGGAAGCATCGATGGCTGTTTGTGAGGCAGGATGCAGGGCAATGGAAGATGCCTTAGTACCTGGCATTACGGAGAATGCTCTTTGGGCACAATTGCATGAAACGAATATAAGATTAGGTGGTGAATGGATTGAGACTCGTCTTTTGTCATCAGGTCCACGCACCAATCCATGGTTTCGGGAGTGTTCTATGCGCCCAATAGAAGAAGGCGATTTAGTTTCGTTTGATACAGATTTAATTGGTCCCTATGGGTATTGTTCAGACATGTCACGATCATGGCTATGTGGCGATAAACCAAGTGATGAGCAACGACGTCTTTATTCATTGGCGTACGAGCAAATTGAAACAAACATTGCTATTGTAAAAGCAGGGCTCTCGTTTGCAGAAATTTCGGAGAAATGCTGGAGCATACCCGAAGAATTTATTTCAAAT
The DNA here is from genome assembly GCA_002724185.1 of Acidiferrobacteraceae bacterium. GTDB lineage: Bacteria > Pseudomonadota > Gammaproteobacteria > Arenicellales > UBA868 > CAJXWH01. Next base: position 71,200 of record PBOB01000061.1, read on the forward strand.
CGGTATTCAGTTTTAATGCACGGTGTAGGACTGGCAGATGAGTATCCAAGTATCAAGCATTCAGTTGACTACGATACAGGCGCCTATAATGGAGTTCTTGAAGAAGGGATGACGATATGTGTTGAATCGTTTATTGGAGCTTATGGTGGGCGAGAGGGAGTAAAACTAGAGGAGCAGCTAATAGTAACTGGAACAGGTGTTAAGAGAATGTCAACGTACCCATATAAATTGGATTGGTTATAGATGTATAGATCAGAGCCAGTTACCATTGATTGCCTGCAATATTGTAATTGGTCGTCGTCCATCTATGATCAGATGGCTGCGGGGTCCGTTGATGCGGTGCACGTTACTATTTGCTATCACGAGAATTTTGTTGATACTGTCAAGAATATTGAGGATTGGAATAGAAGATTTCAGCGCTATCCCGAAAGACTAATGCTTGGGAGAACAGCCGAAGATATATTGAGCGCAAAGGCAAAAGGCAAAACCGCAATATTCTTCGGTTTTCAAAACTGCACTCCCATTGAAGATGATATACATCGTATTGAAATATTTCATCAGTTGGGCGTGAGAATTATGCAGCTCTCTTATAACAATCAATCATTGCTTGCGACAGGCTGTTACGAGCAAGATGATGGCGGCATAACGCGTATGGGGCGTCAAGTGATTCAAGAAATGAATCGGGTAGGGTTGCTAATTGATATGAGCCATTCTGCCGAACGGTCAACGCTTGAAGCAATTGAGCATTCAACGCGACCCATCAGCATTACTCATGCAAATCCATTTTCGTGGCACCCAACATTGCGAAACAAGTCAGACACAGTGCTAAGGGCGCTTGCTGAAAGTGGTGGAATGTTGGGTCTATCTCTTTATCCGCATCATCTGAAGAATGGTAGTAATTGTTTGGTCGAAGAATTTTGTCAAATGGTAGCCATAACTGCCGACAATTTTGGTGTCGATCATATTGGAATTGGTAGCGATTTATGCCAGGATCAACCGGATCACGTAGTAGACTGGATGCGTAATGGCCGATGGACGCGGGATAAAGATTTTGGTGAAGATCCTTCAAGCTATGCCGGATTTCCAGATGACTTGACGTGGTTTAAGGATAATCGTGATTTTGGCAGTTTGCGCAAAGGACTTAATGCGGTGGGCTTTGATGCCGCAGAGATAAACCAAATCATGGGGGGTAACTGGCTTGAGTTTTTTCGCCAGTCCTTTGGTCCACGTCCATCTTCATGACGTTGTTTTAAGCGTCATAATTAGATGAGTGTTGAATATACAATGGCTGCCAACTAATCTAATGGATCAGGCACGGTTGAATTTACGCCCCCCAGAGCAGGTGATGCGTTTGGAACGTATGGGTGCCGCTTTTCAGACTCGAATAAGCTTTTCTCGGATCTTGTTACGGAGAATGCTGAGAGAGCAGTGGTGCATTAAACGTCAGAGCTTTAATTTGGATAATGATGGCTATGGTAATGCCGTCTATTCTGCTGTAGGGCCTGATAGAGCCTACAGCTTAGTGGCATTCTCGAATCACCTCGACGACAGTCTCCGGACGGATAGGGTCATAGCAGAACAATGGGATGCAACATTTGTATTGTATGACGGTATACCCAGCAATGAAGAGGTTGCTAGGCTCAAGTTAAAAGTGCCTCGGCAAGAAGCTAGTCGATTTAATGAAAGCGAAATAGTTCTATCTAGGGCAAATCGGAGTGTGAGGTTATTTGACTACATCTGCAAGAAACTTTCAGACGGAATTCAACCAGATATAAATAGACTAATAGATGTTGGTTATTTGATGCGTACTACAGCCGTGTACGGAAATGGGAAATTTGGCGTTATTGATCGAGACCGTCTAGTTGACCGGCAAGAATTGATTGCTCCATTTCAGGCTGAGATGTTAACTGTGTATTTAATTAGATGTTTTTCTTTTGACCAGATTGAACATATTGCTTATGCTCGATGCCCATCAAAATATGTACCCTTAGATAGGTCATGTAAACGATTCTTAGGCGTAGGCAATGCGACAGGATTGGGTATGGCACCCTTCCTAGTCACCCATCCAGAACTAATCCACGGTTGGGTTTACGCTAAAGAGCGTGCACTAGCATACGTCCGGCAGACAGTTGATGTAATTCCCGATAAAGTACATAAATTTAGGAATCTCATAAAGCGAGCGGAGCAGCATCTCGAACAATGGAGGGTCTCTGACCGACAACAAAATATAACCATACGCCAGGTACGCCAAGATCTACAACAGCTTGCACAGTTTGTGGAGAGCGCCGAATTCATGTCACAAACTGCTCACAAATGGGATCTAGTATATTTATGGTGCGAAGAGAATTGCGTGCTAGAGATGCAAGAGCTTATAGTGAGTGTACTTATTGAGTTGTATCCAGAGTTGGTAGACGAGTTCGCGGAGAACTTAAGCTTTGATCGATGTATTGATATTGATGCAAGTCAGTCTATTATAGAACTAGTGCAGAATATTGAAGCAGTTTACGATTGGGCGCTTGCTATTGATTTCGATATTTCTGAGAATCAGAAATATTTTTGGTATGTTTCGGAGAATAAGCTAGAGCCCAGATTAGGCCTTCGCTACGATGAGTTAGGTTCAGATAGAGAGCTTGCACTAGATATTTCGCGCGCGGTTCAAAGCCTCTATAGATGTCTTTTAGAATCAAATCACCAGTTACCACTTTCAGAATTTTTATTAGCTCATCCGGAGCATAGGCATACGGTAAATCGAATTCAGACCATAAGAACTCATAACTACGGAGAAGTGCGTGATAATCTAATTGGAGAAAATTGTGTTCCAGTTGATTTGCTTCGTTATAAATTGGCGTTTATGGGCGCTTCTAAGTTTGACCCAAAGTCTTCATTATGGATGCGCATTACCCTGTTCCAGGGTGCACCGCTCGCCGACGAACTGGATAACCAGAACTATGACGATTGGTTTTTGCCTGTTATGAATTGAGTGTTGGCATGCTTGCATCCTATAATGAGGTTCAGTTAATTGTTTACAAAGCTGCGTTAGCAGCTGGTGTACCACAGGGGCTAGCGGAGCTAGCCGGAGTCTCTGCAGCATGGCTGCATGTTAACGATCATGCCGGGATATGTACTATTGGGCGCGCAATTGCTAATTTGAATAACAATATCGCGAGACCAGTTAAGCTGAATACGCGGCCCGGGATTTTTCAAGCCGATGTTGAGAATAAGTTAGCATCAGTGCTCTATGCAACGCCCTCTATTATGGATTTGTTAAGAGATAAATTACCTATTAGTATTAAACGGCTAGATGAACCGCTTATGTTATTGGGCGCGTTAGTGCGTTATAGCGAATTGCGGAGACTGCATTGCACTTTAGACATTAGAAATGCACATGGTCAAACTAGCGTAGTAATAGCCGACGGGGAACACAGAATAGATAAGCCTGCTTTGTTGGATAATTCTATTGATTCTGGCTTTAGTGTTAGTATCAATATTAATGCTGTGGCAGAAACACTCTCCATAAAAGATCCAAAGAAGCACGCAATAAGAGAGTGGCGTTCCACAAAAAATATTAGTGCGACTATGGAGAAACATTGGCATGAACTCCACAGACTTGCAGCAAGGAGTCTGGTACCGGAATCCCTTAAGTCGAAGAAAGATGGTGCAGGTGCTGGAACAATAGACAATGACTAAATTGTCGTTGTGTGTTTAGGTTGCCTTACTTGATAACCATGATCGTGTGCGATCTCTAGGAGCATTATATGAAAATTGGGTTTATTGGGTTAGGTAATGTGGGCGGCAAGTTAGCGACTAGTTTAGTACGCAGTGGTCATCATCTGATGGTACTAGATCTAAATCCAGATGCTAGCCAAGTGCTACTAGATCTTGGTGCAAGCCCTGCGGCATCTCCAAAAGAAATTGCACAAAATTGTGAGACTATCATCACTTGTTTGCCTAGCCCTTCTGCTAGTGCAGATGTCATGGAGGCCGAGGATGGAATTTTGTCTTTTCTGTCACCTGGCACTCTTTGGATGGAAATGAGCACTACAGACGAAGCTGAAGTAAAACGAATCAGCAGATTAGTAGCTAACAAGTCAGGCTCATCTCTTGATTGCCCGGTATCAGGAGGTTGTCATAGGGCCGCGACCGGTAATATCTCTATTTTTGTAGGCGGGGCAAGAGTTGACTTTGATCGGGCATTTCCGCTATTGCAGTCAATGGGCAGAAACATTCTGCATACGGGCTCCTTGGGATCTGCATCCATTCTCAAAGTTGTTACAAACTACCTGGCTTCCGTCAATCTTATTGCTTTGGGAGAGGCGTTAATGACTACACATTGTGCCGGTATTGATCTGGGTGTAGCTTACGATGCTATACGCATTTCTTCTGGCAATTCTTTTGTGCATGAAACTGAGAGCCAATTAATTCTAAACGGTAGTCGGAATATTAACTTTACACTTGACCTAGTTGTGAAAGACATGGGGCTGTTCGAGGCTGTTGCTGAAAAATCTGGTGTTCCATTGGAAATTGCTCCAATATTATCAAACATATTCAAGGACGGTGCGTTACGTTATGGCGGTCGAGAGTGGTCGTCGAATATCGTTCGTCGGCTTGAGGATGCTTGCGGTGTGAAGTTGCGTGCATCAGGGTTTCCATCAGAGATTATAGATTCTGAGGATGAGATGATAGGAGTGGAGATATCAGGTTCACGTGATTGAGCTTTCTGGTCTGATCGTTTTAACACTATCTGACGAGCACGTCTTCAAGGCGCTGAACTATTGGGTTCAAGCAAGGATTATATGGGTTTAGATTCTGATCGGCAGCAAGATGTGCCATATAAGCATCCTATACGATGGCTAGTTCTAACTGGTGTATGGCTGCTCTACGCCGTATTTGGAGTCAGTATAGCTAGCCTTCCTCCATTAGTCTCAACAATAGAGGCAGATATAGGAATTGGTCACGGTGCAATGGGAAGCGTGTTGGGTGCTTGGCAATTTGTTTACATATTAGCTGCTATACCTTGTGGAGTGCTTCTTGATCGAATTGGTGGGCGACGCGCCTTTATAATTGGTTCGATGCTGATTGCCGCTTCAATGCTGAGCCGGAGTTTTGTTTCTGATTACACGCAATTATTAGTTTCGGTTGGATTATTTGGTCTTGGCGGTCCGATAATTTCTGCAGGCGCACCAAAAATCATCGCAGAATGGTTTGAAGGCAAGGAGCGGGGGCTCGCAATGGGCATCTATATTACTGGCCCTGGCATGGGGGCGATTGTGGCCTTATCACTGACAAATTCTCTTTTCATGCCCATGCTCGATGGGGACTGGAGAGCACTATTGAGGATCTGGGGTGCATTGGCAGTAATCGCTACTCTAGTTTGGTTTGCTATCTCGCGTTTTCTAAGGCTGAGGGGTGAAGAAAGTCGAGATGTTAGTAATCCAGTAACGTCTATTTCAAGGATGATTGGCTTGCCTACCGTTCGACTCGTTCTCTTAATGAGCATTAGCGTTTTCTTTTTTGTCCATGGCATGGAGAATTGGCTGCCTGAGTTGTTGCGTGCTGGTGGCATGAGATTAGATCAGGCAGGTTTCTGGGCTGCAGTGCCGGTACTTGTAGCGATACTCGGAGCCTTGACTATTCCAAGGCTGGCATTGCCTCATCGCCGGGTACGAATATTATTGTTTCTATTCCTTTCGGCTGGTGCAGCAAGTGTGCTGTTGCAGTATCCAAGCGGACCATCGCTTTGGGGCGGACTGCTGCTGGAGGGAATAGCAAGGTCATCAATGATGACTATTTTGATTCTTATTTTGGTTGAGATTGATGGTGTTGGCAAAAAGCGAGCAGGCACCGCTGGTGGCCTATTTTTTTCTGTTGCAGAGATCGGAGGTGTAGGTGGACCATTGGTGCTAGGTTTGTTATATGAAGTTACTGGTACGTTTTCTCTAGGTTTAATTGTAATGACAGCAAACTGTACGCTTTTAGTTGTCGCACTGTCACTGCTTAGGCGACATTCTAGTGCCTAGCAGTTTAAAGTGGCGCTCCCTAGGGGAATCGAACCCCTGTTTCCGGCGTGAGAGGCCAGCGTCCTGACCGCTAGACGAAGGGAGCGTGCGTATGACCCATTCTACTGGCATTGTAATGAGCAATCTGTGCGTAGTGTGAGTTTTTTATCACAAGCTTTAGTTTAACAATAATTAACCTAGTTCTCCTGCAGAGCAGTCGCTGAAGGAGAGCTTACGACACATTTTCCAGTTGGTAAACTAGATATAGCAGGTTATAGGATTTGTGCGCGCAAAGATTTATTATCAAGTGCGGGATATGTGCTAAAGCGAACGATATATACTATTTCTTGCAATGCAAAGCGTGAAATAAAGTCTCATGACCGAAAGAGTGAAGTTTAGGAGCATCATCGGAAACAGGCCACAACATCTAAAAGGAGGTAAGATGGTCGAGCGGGAAACGACATACAGTTATGAGCTCAATGCTTGGATTGGAGTCGGTGCAAATTTGGGCAATCCAAAGAAAACTGTTCCCGCAGCTATACGACGACTAAATGAGCAAGCACAAGTTAACGTGCAAAAAAGCTCATCACTGTACCAAACAAAACCTATTAGTAGTATTAGTCAGCCAGATTTTATCAATGCTGTAGTACGTGTTCGAACTTCTCTCGATCCAATGGAATTGTTAAATGTATTGCTTAAAGTGGAGTCAGAGTTTGGGCGTATACGAGATGACTCTGTAGATGGTCCTCGCGTATTGGATATGGACCTCCTAATATATTCAGATCTAATCCTTGATTTGCCAGAATTATCAGTCCCGCATCCCCGCTTAACCGAGCGCCTATTTGTCTTGAAGCCTTTACGGGAAATAGAAAGCTCAATCAAACTTCCTGGCTTGGGATCTATTGATCAATATATGCATGCTTGCCGTGATCAGAAAGTAAAAAAAGTATCTGATGGCAGATGAATATGGCAGGTTGAAAGATAACTATTTAGAATGTAGCTATTATTTTGGGCTAGCGACCGGAGCAGATTCGTTGCTGCAATAGTCCAACAATCTTACAGAGTGGCAAATCGAACAACTCGTAAATGATCAACAAGGCTTAAAGGGGTCGTTGGGTCCGATCGTTGATTGTTCGGCTATAATGCCTGCTAGATACTTTGGCAATTGAAAGTAGCTACTAGAAGCATCACCATATTCATGGTAACTAAGGAAAATATTGATGACTGAATCTATCGAGCGGAGCACCGTGCTTTCGGGTATGCGGCCTACCGGTCGCCTTCACCTTGGCCACTATCATGGCGTCTTAAAGAACTGGGTCAATTTGCAAACACAGCATGACAGTTTCTTTTTCGTCGCCGACTGGCATGCTCTTACGACTCATTATGAAGAGCCTAGTATTATGTCTGCTAACGTATGGGAAATGGTTGTTGATTGGTTAGCAGCTGGCATAGATCCTGACAAAGCTACTTTATTCATTCAATCTCGCCTTCCACAGCATGCGGAACTACATTTGCTCCTTTCGATGGTGACACCTCTCGGCTGGCTGGAACGAGTTCCAAGTTTTAAGGATCAGCAACAGCGAATGACAGATCGAGATCTTGCAACCTATGGATTTCTAGGCTATCCGCTGCTACAGAGTGCCGATATATTAATGTATCGAGCAAATTGGGTCCCAGTTGGCGAGGACCAGGTTCCACATGTAGAACTAACTAGAGAGATAGCTCGTCGGTTTAATTTCATCTTTGGTAGAGATAAAGACTTTGATAGAAAGGTAGAGGCAACACTTGATCGATTTGATAAGAATGAAGCTAGTCTTTTGATGAAATGTCGTCGAAGCTGGCTTCAGGATGGAAAAGTAGAGGCACGAAAAAAAGCGGTCGATCTGGTGGCTAACAGTAAGAATATAAGTAATGAGGATAGAGAGCGGTTAATCGGGTATATTGATGGTACTGGCCGCCTAATCTTAAAGGAGCCAGAGGCTCTTCTAACGGAAGCTGCTAGATTGCCAGGTCTTGATGGGAAAAAGATGTCAAAGTCCTATAACAACGCAATTAGTATGCGCGATGACCCAGATCGTGTGGCTGCTGCTATTAGAAGTATGCCAACTGATCCAGCTAGGAAGCGGCGTGATGATCCGGGAGAGCCCGATAAGTGCCCAGTTTGGGATCTTCATCAAGTATACACAGAGAATCCCGTGAGGGATGGTCTCGCATCGGGATGTAGGAGTGCAAGCATTGGTTGTGTGGACTGCAAGAAACCATTGATTGAGGCCATAGTCGAAGAGCAAGCATTTTTTCGAGAACGCGCGAAAACGTATGAGGACGATCCGAAGCAGGTGCAGCAGATCATTGCGGATGGTTGTGCAAAAGCAGAAGTGGTTGCGGAGCGTACCTTGCAAGAAGTACGCAGTGTTGTCGGTATGATTTATGACTGAGCAAGAGCAACAGGTTGACGTTGTTCTTGATCCTCGTGCCGCTTTTGTGTCTGGCGAGTCCCTAAAGAGCTGGCCGAAAGACTTATATATTCCTCCTTATGCCCTTGAGGTAATACTGGAGCAGTTTTCAGGACCTCTCGATTTATTGTTGTATCTAATTCGCAAGCAGAACATAGACATTCTTGATATACCCGTGGCTGATATTACGCGTCAGTATATGGCATACATTGAATTCATGCAGAAAATAAGAATCGATCTAGCAAGTGAATACCTGGTTATGGCAGCTACCCTTGCAGAAATTAAATCAAGAATGTTGTTGCCTAAAAAAGTAGACGAAGACGAAGACGAAGACGACCCTCGCGGAGTGCTTATTCGACGATTACAAGAATATGAACGCTTTCGGTCCGCAGCTATTCATCTTGACACCCGCCCTCGACTAGAAAGAGATCTCCACCTTGCTTACGCAAAGATGAATACGCCGACTCCCAAAAAAGTTGAAGCCAAAGTAGATTTGTCTGAGCTAATTGAAGCGATGCGTCGAGCGATTGTATCGGCTGAGAAGCGTCGAAGTTTTCAGATAACCCGAGAGGTTCTTTCTGTGAGAGAGCGAATGATCCAAATCCTTGATCAAGTCAAGACTGGGCAATTTTCACGTATTGAGAGTTTTTTCTCGCTTGATGAGGGGCGTATGGGTCTTGTGGTAAGTTTTGTAGCTATTCTCGAGCTGGCCCGAGATGGACTAGTGAATATCACACAAAACGAAAGTCTAGCTCCGATTTACGTTAAACTAGCGCGCGAATGACTTTATCAATCAAAGAGCTCAGTAATATCATAGAGGCGGCGCTTTTCTCTTCGGAAACTCCGCTGACAGTAAAAGAGCTGCAGCTCTTATTTACTGAGGACGTACGCCCAACACTTGAAGCTTTATCTAAACTGATAGTCCAGTTAGGTTCGTTTTACGAAGGTCGCGGTATCGAGCTTATTCAGATTGGTGATGGTTATCGATTCCAGACTCTCGGATGCTATGGGGTGTGGCTTAATAAGCTCTATGAGTCGAGGCCACCGCGATACTCAAGAGCTTTACTTGAGACGCTCGCAATCATCGCATATAAGCAACCGGTAACTCGGGGTGACATAGAAGACATACGAGGTGTTACTGTTACGACAGAGATAATGCGATCGTTGTTAGATAGAGAGTGGGTTCGTCAAAGTGGCTTTAGGCAGGTACCAGGACGACCAGCACTGTATTCTACGACCCACAAATTTTTAGAATATTTTGGCCTTGCGACTCTCGATGATTTACCTGAGTTAGATGACCCAAGAGAGATTGCGCAGATAATGCGTGAGCTCGATATTAGTGGCCAGTTTAGTGCTGGCACAGACGAAATCAATGAGGAGAGCGCTAGCGGACAGATCTTGCATGAGGCAGCGTCAGCTGTTTATTCTGAGGCTAAGGAAGCGAATGTTGACAGTTTGAAACTGAAGACACGAAGTGATAAAGAGATTAATCATGCCTCAAATATTGAACCCATAGACGAGAATACACCAAGAATTGTCGTGCCGGTTGGTAAGTGACTGAGAGGATCCAGAAATATCTGGCGCATCTAGGGCTAGGATCTCGGCGTGAGATAGAGAATTGGATTAAAGATGGGCGAATTTTCGTTGATGGGAGTGTAGCTAGTCCAGGAATCAAGGTTAACTCGAAAAGCAGTATTCTCTTTGATGGAAGATATATCCCCTCCGTTGATTCTCAGTTAAGCAGTCCGAGATTAATCATGTATCACAAACGAGTCCGAGAAATTTGTAGTCGAAAGGACCCAAAGAATCGTAACAGTGTATTCGACCATCTCCCCAAGTTAGATATTGGCCGTTGGATTTCCGTGGGGCGTTTAGATTTTAATACGACCGGGTTGCTACTGTTTACTAACGACGGTGTAATTGCAAATAGTTTGATGCATCCTAGATTTGGACTTGAGCGGGAATATCTGTGTCGCGTTCATGGATCAGTCTCCACAAACAAGCTAAACCAATTGCGATCAGGAGTTTTGCTAGATGGACATTTGTGTCGGTTCAAAAGGTTTTATGAAAGGCCTTCACCTGGTGTAAATTATTGGTATGGTGTAGTTGTTGAAGAAGGGCGGTATCGTGAAATACGTAGAATGTGGTCGTCAATCGGCTGTACTGTAAATCGATTAATACGAATTCGTTATGGGTCAATTGTTCTACCAGTCGATCTGAAGTCAGGTTCAAGTCGTGATCTTGATATATCCTCGATTCCGGAGTTAGCACTCCTCAACGAGGAAGACTTGAGAAAAGGTGAGTCTATTTAGTAAAGGCTCTCGTTATATTCACGACGGTTTTATATCGCGGCGCAACTGTTATCGGTGCGGCTTGGTTGCGTGATCTAGTCGACATATAAGGCTGATGGCAAGGCTAAATAGTACTTTCTCATGAGTTATTAGTGCGGGCGTATCAGCTAGTATTTAAGAATAAGATAAAAACAGGGTTTTTTCTTGAACCGAGCGACTAGCTCTGGTAGCGTGTCAGTGTTGGGGTTGTAATTTCATAGTAAAGATATAGGAGGGAGAGATGAAAAGAAGAGAGTTTTTAAAGAAGGCTGGCGCTGGCGGTGCGGTTGCCGCTGGCACGCTGGCTGCACCTGCCATTGTACAGGCACGAACAGACATCGCAATTTGTAGCAGTTGGCCACGCGATTTCCCGGGATTGGGCACCTCAGCACAACGGCTTGCCAAGAATATTACGGATGCCACCGATGGACGTCTTCATGTTGAGTATTTCGCGGCCAATGAACGTGTAAAGGCATTCGATTGTTTTGATGAAGCGGCCTCTGGTAATTCGCAGGGATATATCGCCGCAGACTACTACTGGAAAGGAAAGCATCCAGCCTGGGCCTATTTCACAGCTGTGCCGTTTGGTTTGTTGTACAGCGAAATCAACGCATGGATTCGCTTTGGCGGTGGGCAGGAACTATGGGACGAAGTAGCCGGTAATTTCAACTTAAAGTGCATGCCGGGCGGTAATACGGGCGTGCAGATGGGTGGTTGGTTTAACAAGGAGATTAATTCGGCGGATGATCTAAAAGGCCTTAAGATGCGTATTCCGGGACTTGGTGGTGATGTGATTGCCAAGTTGGGTGGATCCTCTGTGTCTGTGCCAGGCGGCCAGATTTATGAAAACCTGGTGTCTGGCGCCATTGATGCCACCGAGTGGGTGGGCCCGTGGAACGATGAGTTCATGAAGTTCTACGAGGCGGCTAAGTACTATTACTATCCGGGCATGCATGAGCCGGGCTCTATGATCTCTTGCGCATGGAATAAGGATTTCTGGGAAGGACTTTCTAAGTCAGATCAGAATCTGATCATTGCGATCGCGGGATTAGAGAACGATCTAATGATGTCCGAGTACAACTGGAAAAGTGGAGCGGCTCTTGACAGATTAATCAATGAGCAAGGCGTTCAGTTGCGCAAGTTCAACGATGATGTTTATGACAGCTTTGGTGAAGCGGCTGAAGAAGTTTTTGACGAAGTGCGAGAGCACAGCGACCTAGCGAACCGAGTCCATGAGAGCTTCCTGAACGCGCGCTCCAGTCTCGGTGCTTGGGGTAATCTTTCAGATGGCGCTTATCTCCAGCAACGCAACAGAGTACTCGGCCTCTAATCTGATAATTCTAGCAAGGCCAGAACGAAGAAACGGAGCCATTTGGCTCCGTTTCTTTTTTATTTTTTCTGGCTTACAATCGACTAGTCTAATGTCCAAACTAATGGCTATCTGGTCTGGCTATCGCCGGGGTCTGAGTGGGAACTATCGTGTTAATTGGGAAAATGACAAATTCGTCGCTGAAAGGATTGTTAGAACTGGATCAATGACAGGCCCCCTATAATGATTTCAGAGGACCAAAATCGAACTCGAGAACAGAAAAGTGGTGCAACACCGACACGTTATGCGATCACTATAGTGATTCGTTTGTTCTCGTTGGGTACGGTTGGTCTAGCCATGCTGTTCTTGCTAAATAATTACCTGATCTATTGGCAGGAATGGCCAGGACTTTCCAATTTCTTTGCACATAATGAGTGGTTTTCTTCAGAGCCGCTTCGCTCGCCACTTACTGATTTAGCGATCGTTCAGGGATGGATACAATTAGGTGGGGTGATTGCCTTTTTGACTATCGTTACAGGGTTTGTTCTCTTGACGCCTGGACGCAGGTTGCGAGCCGATTCAAGAACGTTATCCCGCTTTGCAGCATATATAATTCGTGCTTGCTTCTGGGGCGTTTTACTGGTGGGTCTGGTTGATATGGCAATTTCTTTCTTGCGCGTAGAAGGGTGGCTGGAACTGCTCTTCGGCGACAATATGTCAAAAAACTTGGGTCGCCCTTCGTGGCGTGGAACCTTTATCCACTACCCATTGATTATTGTTGGATTCATCATTGCCTTGTTTTCGCGATCCTTGGGATTCATGTGGCTAACCTTATTGGTGGTATTTGCCGAGTTTGTGATTGTGGTAACACGCTTTATTTATTCTTATGAGCAGGTGTTCCAGGGTGATCTAGTTCGATTCTGGTATGCAGCGCTATTTCTCTTTGCTAGCTCCTATGCTTTGATCACGGAAGGGCATGTACGAGTAGATGTTTTCTATTCACAGTTCACGAAGCGTGGTAAAGCTCTGACCAATGGCGTGGGATCACTATTGCTTGGACTACCACTTTGCTGGGCGATTCTGATTACTGGGATGTCGGGGAGGGGTAGCAGTTTAAATAGCCCTTTATTGAGTTTTGAGGTCTACCAACAGGGGTATGGCATGTATGTGAAATATCTCATGGTAGGGTTTCTGGTGGTCTTTGCGGTTTCAATGATAATTCAGTTATGTAGTTATCTAATGAACAGTGTTGCTGATCTGTGCAAAGAGCCAGGACTTGAAAGTTTTCCAGGGCAGCACTCGACTTGGTGAGCCCATATATCGAATAGGAAATCCATGGAACTCGTATTTTTATTTTTGTTGTTTTTGCTTATGGCGATTGCCCTAAGCTCGGGCTTCCCCGTGGCATTTTCTCTGCCAGGTTCTGCCATCATCACCATCGGTGCGGGCGCTCTTTGTGGATATCTTTTCGCTGGCGACGCTAGTGCATATTTTGCCCAAGGTGGTCCAGTTCAGTGGTTGAATGCTGGCGTCACTAATTTTCGCAGCTTGTACTGGGATGTTGAACGTGACACGTTGATTGCTATTCCACTGTTTGTATTTATGGGTATTATGCTGGAACGCTCCAAGATCGCTGAAGATTTGCTAATCACTATGGCTCAGTTGTTCGGACCAATCCCCGGAGGGCTTGGTATTTCGGTAGTTTTTGTCGGCGCACTGCTGGCTGCAACCACGGGGATCGTTGGTGCTACGGTCATAGCGATGGGGCTGATCTCACTCCCAGTCATGTTGCGGCACAACTATTCCAAATCACTGGCAAGTGGAACCATCTGCGGTGCCGGCACCCTTGGACAGATTATTCCGCCATCAATCGTACTGATTATCTTGGCCGACCAGCTTTCGAATGCTACTGATGTAGCAGATACCTATAGGACTCAGCAGTATCGTGAAGCTACGGGCGAAATGTCCATGCCATCGGAATTCTCAGTGACCTCAGCAAGTGCAGGCGACATGTTTATGGGCGCACTCATACCGGGTATGGTTCTTGTTGGACTCTACATGCTGTACATTCTAATTTCTGCGCTATTACGTCCGCAGACTGCGCCGCCAGTAAGTCACGAAGGTAAATATGACTTTCATTTTATGTGGCGTGTTGTCTTAGCGCTGGTGCCTCCATTAGCTCTAATATTTGCCGTACTCGGTTCCATCATACTTGGCATCGCAACCGTTAACCAGGCGGGGTCCATTGGCGCGGTGGGCGCACTTATCATGGGTGGCTATCGATTACATAAAGGACAAAAGGGGGCATATGTTCCAGCCTTTGTCGTGGTGATGTCACTCATCATCATTGCGCTGGTGCTAAACTTTTTTGAACTCAATGTGAAGAATCTCAAGGGTTCGCGGGATCTCATTGCGCTATTCATTGCTACTATCGGCGTTACCGGCTTAATGACGGGTATTATCTGGAGCGCCGTTAGAGCTTATCGGACAGATGATGTATTGCAAGGCGTTATGATTGAAACAGCAAAGACCACCTCGATGGTGTTCATCATCTTAATTGGTGCAGCGATGTTGACCTCTGCATTTCGCGGTTTTGGGGGAGAGATCTTGGTCAAAGATTTCCTTAGTGGGCTTCCAGGTGGATTTTGGGCTCAGTTTATCGTTGTCATGGCCGTGATATTTATACTTGGGTTCTTTCTCGACTTTATCGAGATCTCGGTTGTTGTTGTTCCCATTGTGGCGCCAATCCTGTTGGCTGATCCAGCAGCTAATATTACAGCTGTATGGCTTGGCGTCATGATTGGACTAAATATCCAAACCTCGTTTCTGACACCGCCGTTTGGCTTTGCACTATTCTATCTTCGTGGTGTTGCCCCGCCGTCGGTCAAGACGCTCCAGATTTACAAAGGCGTTATTGCGTTTATTCTGCTACAACTGGCGGGATTAGCTATAGCAGGATACTTTCCAAGCATTGTAAATTATTTGCCTAATCGAATTTATTTGACTTCACCAAACTCGCCACCACCAATGAACCCGAAGTTGCAAGAGTGTCTAGAAGGATACGTGTTTTCTTACTATGACAGTCATCAAGGGGACATTCTTGCTGCGGTAGACTCTTTGGCGGCTATAGACGTGGCTTATCTACCCGAAACCTATCGTAAGAATCTTCATACGAGCCAAGACAATGTGAGAAAGACTTTCGAATTAGTCGATGATGTGCAATTGGCTGAAGCTAATCTTGCTAAATTCGAACCGGAATATCGACCGCTACTTAAGCGTGTGCGGCGCTTGCAGCGTAAAGTCAGCTTGATTGATGAAGGCATTGAGGAACTTGAACAGAAGAAGAATCGATTAATGCGGAGCGGGGAAGGAACTCAGATAGAACTAGAAGGCATTGATAGGGAAATTGCTGTTTTGATTGATGATCGAGTGGAGCTGGAAAAGCAAATTCCGGAGAGCTGGGAGGGTTCTAACCAGTTATACACGGATTTGTCGAAAAATTTAAAGAAAGCCCGAATGATCTATCGTAGAAATGTTGATGAGGCCTATGATGAAATCATCAAAATACAAGGCATTATCGACGCAACACCGAAGTTGCTAGACTTAGAGTTGGGTCTGAGCAATCTAGAGGTTGTTGTTCAACGAGAGAGTCCAGAAGATGCAATGAGAGCGATCAAAGCATTTGAAAGTAAATTAGGGGAGATCAATGGTGCGAGCCCAATTAAATCTAAGGTCTCTAAAGCTCGAAGAGCGCTAAAGGGAAAGAATCCAGACAATACCAGAGCGCAGAGTCTATTGGCAGAGGCAATTGACGTCTATGAAAGTGAGGTGGCGTGGCGAACAATGGCGATGAAGATGCTTTCGACTCCTTTGTTGAAATACGATGAAGCTTTGCGTTCATCTGTGGGTCTGCGCTTGCAAAAGAAGTTAACTATCGAGCAGGCAAAACTGGTCGCTAGCTGTAAATCTCATCACAGAGATATTTCAATCGCCTTTTAGTAGGCTTTTCATGATAAAGATAGCCTTTTTGGCTTTGCAGATTCTAATGAGTTACCAATGAGATCACGACCTAGTAAAGATAGTAAGTGTATCTATTGTTGCTGGATAATCCAGGGTATAGCGGATGATTGAAGTTCAGAAGCTTAGCAAGAAGTTCGGCGGCCTGACAGCTGTTAACCGGGTTAGCCTAGAGATTACGCGGGGATCGATTACCGGCTTAATAGGCCCTAATGGCGCGGGAAAGACTACGCTTTTCAATGTTATTGCTGGGAACCTGCAGCCTTCTTCTGGCCGAATCTTTTTCGACGGTGAAGATGTGACGGGTTTTGCATCCCACGACCTCTTCCATAAGGGGTTGTTACGCACATTTCAAATTGCCCATGAATTTGGCAAGCTGACTGTTCTGGAGAATCTAATGATGGTTCCAGGGCGTCAAACGGGAGAAAGCTTATTCGCTGCATGGTTCAAGCGCCGTCTAGTTCAAAAAGAGGAAGCTATCGTTCTTGAGAAAGCGAAGGAAGTTCTAAGATTCCTCAATCTAACTGAGTTAGAAAATGAACCAGCTGCGAATTTATCGGGTGGGCAGAAGAAGCTCTTAGAGTTAGGGCGGACAATGATGGTTAGTGCGAAGGTTGTATTGCTCGATGAGGTAGGAGCGGGCGTGAATAGGACATTATTAAGAGAAATTGGTGATGCTATTATTCGTCTGAACCGTGAACGAGACTATACGTTTTTTATGATCGAGCATGATCTTGAATTTA
>PBOB01000062.1 GCA_002724185.1 Acidiferrobacteraceae bacterium
CAAGTGAAAGCGCCATACTACGGAGTGATCTAGACGCGCTGGACAATTGGCCGCTCTAGGAGCCATGCCTAATTAACACTTGTAGTAATTACGATTTACACGATCGATCGATCTTATGTGTGCTAGGCGCATGCATTCTCGGTAAATTTGCTAGCAGATTTATTCAGCGAAACTGTACAATAGCAGCGTGCAACAGTTCAAAATTTACATAAACTACGATCTATCCACGAAATTCCCACTATATAAACAAGACCGATTGCATTTTTGGCTGAAGAAAAACGCAGTATTATTATGACTAGTGATGACTCAAGAAGACAGGAGAAGCGTAGTGCTTGGTCAGGCTTCTCTAGAATAATTCATAAATTAGGCTCCCCACCCTATTGTTATTCTCTTGCTGGCAAGCTAATACCCTGGGCTGGAGGTTTGGGTGCTATAGCGTTCGTGTACAGCATCTATGGAGGGCTAATTCTTGCCCCACCAGACTACGAGCAGGGCCAAAGTTTTAGAATAATTTATGTCCACGTACCATCTGCTTGGCTATCGATGCTAGTTTATGCCGTAATGGCGATCTGCAGCATCATAACACTAGTGTGGCGGATGAAACTTGCCGATGCCTTTGCTCGAGCTTGCGCACCTATCGGTGCTGCTTATACTTTTCTTGCCCTAATCACTGGATCTCTTTGG
Source organism: Acidiferrobacteraceae bacterium (assembly GCA_002724185.1). Lineage (GTDB taxonomy): Bacteria > Pseudomonadota > Gammaproteobacteria > Arenicellales > UBA868 > CAJXWH01. The sequence continues at coordinate 685 of PBOB01000062.1, forward strand.
GGAAAGCCGATGTGGGGCACATGGTGGATTTGGGACGCAAGACTAACGTCGGAACTTGTATTGTTATTTCTCTACTTAGGATATATTGCTTTACAGTCAGCATTCTCAGATAGACGCACAGCTGCTCGGGCTAGTGCTATTCTAGCTGTAGTTGGATTAGTTAATCTTCCAATTATTCACTACTCAGTAGACTGGTGGAGTACTTTGCATCAGGGTGCTACGATTCTTAAGATGGACTCACCTTCCATTCACCCCAGCATGCTTATTCCCCTCCTAACCATGGTTGGCGCGTTTCATTTACATTTTTTGACGGTAGCATTAATCAATGTCCGATGTGAAATTCTTATTAGTGAGAAACGAACACAGTGGGTCCACAACTTAGGCACCATAAAATGACAATTACCGAATTTTTTGGAATGGGGGGGTATGCGGAGTTTGTCTGGCCGGCATATCTAATCACAATTATCGTGCTTGCTGGAAGCTTATTATTAGCTCGTACTCGCCACCGACGACTCCGTAATATACGTCGGCAGGTGAACAGAAAGAATCCCCTAGAATCGAATGACCCCTCGGCGTAAACAGCGCCTCATCATGACTATAGCTCTTTTTGTAGGAGCAATCGTCGTGATAGGGTTTTCACTACTTGCGCTGCGAGAAAATATAAATCTATTTTTTACGCCAAGTGAAGTTAACGCTGGAGATGCGCCCCCCAACACAAGCTTTCGCATGGGTGGTATGGTTGTCTCCGGTAGCATTAAACGAATAGAAGGCAGTCTGTTGGTTGAGTTTGATCTAACTGACACGGCGGAGACCGTTACTGTCAAATATGCAGGAATACTGCCAGATCTCTTTGGCGAAGGCCAGGGGATTGTCACTCAAGGTCAATTACTTCCTGACGGTACATTTGAAGCTACTCAAGTTCTTGCTAAACACGATGAAACTTATATGCCACCCGAAGTAGAGCACGCACTAGAAAAAGCTCAGAAGATGGGATTTTAATGATTCCTGAAATTGGTATTTTCGCTTTGATTATTGCTCTCTTGCTTTGTCTATTCCAAGGCATTTTTCCGCTGATTGGGGCAACTCGAGGTATCGCCTCATGGATAATCCTTGCCAAGCCTCTAGCAAAAGGCCAGCTTATATTCGTGTCTATTGCCTTCGCTGCACTAACATGGTCATTTATATCTAACGATTTTTCAGTTGCCTACGTTGTACAAAACTCTAATACTAAACTGCCTCTTATGTATAGAATTTCAGGCGTTTGGGGCTCACATGAGGGCTCGCTTCTGTTGTGGATGCTGATCCTCTCTTGCTGGACTGCTGCTGTAACCGTATTTAGCCGAAGTATTCCCGAAGAGATGATTGCCAAAGTGCTAAGCGTGCTTGGCCTCGTAAGTACCGGTTTCTTACTTTTTATCTTATTGACATCAAATCCTTTTGCGAGGCAATTTCCAATCCCGCTAGATGGACGAGACCTCAATCCTCTGCTGCAAGATCCAGGGTTAGCGATACACCCACCGATGCTATACATCGGCTATGTTGGCTTTGCGGTACCATTTGCGTTTGCGATCGCCGCGCTAATTTCCGGCAGACTAGATTCCGCATGGGCGAGATGGTCTCGCCCTTGGACTACATTAGCTTGGGTTTTTCTAACAATTGGCATCGCGCTTGGTAGCTGGTGGGCTTACAACGAACTAGGTTGGGGCGGCTGGTGGTTTTGGGATCCAGTTGAAAATGCTTCCTTCATGCCATGGCTTGTTGGCACAGCGTTGATTCACTCGTTGATCGCTACCGAGAAACGAGGAGTCTTCAAGGCGTGGACAGTTTTACTCGCCGTTTTTGCTTTTTCTTTGTGTCTTTTAGGGACTTTCTTAGTGCGATCCGGCGTCCTCACCTCTGTTCATGCATTTGCAACGGATCCGGCGCGAGGTATCTTTATACTCATTTTTCTCGCACTTGTAATTGGTGGCTCGCTGTCACTATATGCATGGCGAGCGCCGACCATACGTAGCTCTGGCGAGTTTGATATTACATCCCGTGAAGTTGCGATTCTATTGAACAACATACTGCTAGTGACTAGCGCGATTACAATTCTATTAGGAACTCTGTATCCACTAATATTGGACAGTCTACAGCTTGGAAAAATTTCGGTTGGGCCTCCCTACTTTAATGCTGTATTTGTTCCGCTTGCTATTCCTACTATCTGCCTAGCTGGCATCGGAATTTATGCTAGATGGAAAACAGACCAAATATTAAGAATAACAAAAGGACTTTGGCTTCCTTTCGTGTTCAGTCTTGCGCTAGGATTAATATTACCTTCGATTGGAATGGGCCACTACTCGATTACCGCAGCACTTGCGAGTGTCCTAGGCATTTGGATTATCTCCTCCGCTACACACAATCTATGGTATCGACTCTATAGCTACAATCACGCATGGACACCTCGCAATGTCTCTGCCAGCATCTATGGTATGGCATTAGCCCACGCTGGCGTCGGAGTACTGGTAATTGGAATAGGATTCACATCAGCCTACACTGTTGAGAAAGAAGTACGTATGTCAATTAACGACGAATATGTTCTCAATGGTTACCAATACCGATTCAAAGGAGTTTCGACGCGCCAGGGCCCTAATTACACCTCCCTATTTGGTGAGATAAGTGTTCTCAAAAATGACCAAGAGATAACGAAACTTTATCCCGAAAAACGCACGTATCTTGTACAGGATAATCCAATGACAGAGCCGGGCATCGATGTTGGCCTATTTCGTGACCTTTATGTTGTACTTGGCCAGCCACTAGAAAATCATCAGACATGGTCCATAAGGATTTACCACAATACTTTTGTTAGATGGATATGGCTAGGACCTCTTATAATGTCTCTGGGTGGATTACTAGCTGCGCTAGATGCTAGATATCGAAAAGTCACTTTGAATCCTAGGACAAACTCATCGAATGCTAGAAGAATCGAAATGAATTAACGATGGGTACCAATAAAATCCTCCGACTTGGCCGCCATGCTTTCTTTCTGACGCTTGCGATTGTCGCATCTAGTTTGACTATCCATCCGATAATAAAGGCTGATATAGCAGTTTTTTCAGATCACCAACATGAGAGGCGTTATAGAGACATTATCGCAGAGCTTCGCTGCCTAGTCTGCCAAAACCAAAATCTTGCAGATTCAAATGCTGATCTAGCTAAAGACCTCCGTAAAATGACCTACGATATGGTCATCGCTGGCTATTCGGATGAGCATATTATGGAATTCATGGTAAAACGATATGGCGATTTTGTACGATACAAACCTCCGTTCAATCGAGTAACAATAATACTATGGATTGCACCGGGTATGCTGCTAGTTGGTGGAGTGATCATAATCTGGTCAATAACAAGACGATCGCCTCAGACAACTAAAGGCTCTAGAACGCTAGATCGAAAACGTATCCGACAAGAGCTAGAGGAAAGTCAAGAGCAATGACTTTTTTTTGGATTGCTGCTATCGGAATGACTATCTCAGCAGTTATGCTAGTAGTATGGCCCCTATTCGCAAAGGGGAAAATACTAGATTCACATCAAAATGATATGAATTTCCAGCTTGCTAAAGAGCGACTCCGTGAATGGAAACTTGCCAAAACTAAGGATCACATCTCTCTAGACGAATTTGAGTCGCTTCGCGAAGAATTAGAAGACAATTTAGCGCTTGACCTACGTAGCAGGGGATCTGTCAGTAATGTAAGTCAGCCAAATATACCACTCGCGCTAACCCTAGCAGCGCTGTTGCCATTAATAGCTTTCCTAATGTATTTCCAACTTGGAACACCTAACTCTATAGCAGCTCCTTCCAGTAGTAGCAATTCTACATTAGCAACGCTCCCCGCGTCTCAATCATCAGTGCCGCCAGTCGCCGATATGTTAGAACAACTTCGAGCCAGGTTGGAAGACAATCCTGACGATGAAGTTGGTTGGTCTATACTCGCAGATGCAATGATGTCACTAGGCCGCTATTCGGAAGCTGTCAAAGCTTATGAATCGTGGCTTAATGTTGTTGGTGATAGACCCAGTGTAATGGTGGGCTATGCCTATTCACTAGCAATGATTTCAGATGGAGACTTAAATGGACGGCCAACAAGCATCCTGGAGAAAGCGCTCGATATAGATCCCAAAGAGCCTTATGGATTGTGGCTTGCTGGTGTCGCCGCACAAGAGCGTAACGATTTAGTGAATGCACTCGGCTACTGGTATAGGCTTGAGCCTTTGATCGCGCATCAATCTGATCAGCTGCGTAACCTTCAGGACATTATTAGCTCCACTGAATCAGTTGCACTTAAGAATGGCCTAATCCTACCAAATCGCTACACATCTGCAAGGTCACCGAACATAGACGCACATCCAATTCAAGATCGACTGGTGATTCATATCTCACTTGATCCTGACTTATCAACCCTTGTCTCAATAGGGGATACGCTATTTGTTTATGCGCTAGGTGATGGTGAGAGCCGACCGGTCGCAGCGGTTAGGCACACGATTGACAAGTGGCCAGTTGAAATTATTTTGGATGATACACTTTCCCCAATGACAAGTACCTCACTTTTTGATTATGAGTATGTCACGGTAAATGCCCATATATCTCGATCTGGTGTTGCTAATAAGAGCCCAGGAGATCTAGCTGCCCTACCAGCAACAACCAAACTGTTAAACAACACTCCAGTCAAACTAGCAATCTCCGAAATAATTGAATAGGTCGGTGGTTTATTCCACTCAGGCGCCATGCTTAGCGTGTACCGTAGATCCGATCTCCCGCGTCTCCCAAGCCTGGTAAAATGTAACCATTCTCATCTAATCGATCGTCAATAGCGGCGGTATATGCTTCGACATCAGGGTGAGCTTCATTGAGAGCATGAATACCCTCCGGAGATGCCAATAGACAAACAAATTTTAGTCTATTAGCACCGGCCTGCTTAAGTTGATCGATAGCCATAATTACTGAGTTTGCTGTGGCAAGCATCGGATCCACTACAATTGCAAGTCGCTCACCAATATCCTGTGGAACTTTGAAGTAATACTCAACAGCCTCTAGTGTTTCTGGATCTCGATATAACCCAATATGACCAACCCTTGCCGATGGCAGCAGATCTAACATCCCATCCAATAAACCATTACCCGCTCTTAAAATCGATACGAAGCAAAGCTTCTTCCCCGTAAGAACGGGTGCGTCCATTTTTTGTAATGGTGTTTCTATCTGCACGGTAGTAAGCGGAAGATCTCTAGTCACTTCATATGCAAGCAATGTTGATATTTCGCGCAGTAACTGGCGAAATCCCGCCGTAGATTGGTCTTTCCGCCTCATTAAACTTAGCTTATGCTGAATTAGAGGATGATCAACCCAATTAATTTTGTCCGTCATAACCTGCCCCCGACTAGTAAACTCAAAACATCACTATGGCTGCCTAACTGCCTTCTGCTAGCGCCATCATACCTTGCTCTAGCCTCCCTAAACCTTCTTCTATGTCTCCTGTAGGGATCACCAGCGACGGCGCAAGACGAACCACATTAGGACTCGCTACGAGTACCAAAACGCCTGATGATTGCGCTGCATGCATGATTTCGCGGGCACGGCCATGCCAATCTGGCCGGAGAACCCAGCCTATAAGAAGACCTTGGCCTCGCACTCCAATAGCACATCCAGTTTTATTCGCAATTCGCTCTAAACCTGCACAAATTAACTCTCGCCTCTTGTTAACACCATTCAAGACAGATGGCGTATTGATTAAATTTAATGCGGCTAAGGCTACTGCACAAGCGAGTGGATTTCCGCCGAAAGTGCTTCCATGAGATCCTACGACCAAAACTTTTGCGATCTCGCTTGTTGTAAGTGTTGCGGCTATTGGAAAGCCGCCGCCCAGCGCCTTTGCTGTTGTCAAAATATCTGGGGTAATTTCATAACGCTGATAAGCATATAGATGACCTGTGCGGCCAACACCTGTCTGCACTTCATCAAGAATCATCAACGCCTGATTTGTGTTGCATAACTTTCGGATTGCAGCAAGAAACTGGTGGTCTGCATCGACAACACCGCTCTCACCCTGAATAGGCTCGACGATCACAGCGCATGTCTTTTTAGAAATCGCCTGTTCCAACGCCTCTATATCGTTAAAAGGTAGATGAGTAATTGATTGCGGAAGAGGTCCAAATCCACTGCTGTAATCAGATTGCCCCCCAACACTCACTGTAAATAACGTGCGGCCATGAAATCCACCGCTAAATGCAATAATTTCATCCTTATGTTTGCCATAGGTATCATGAGCATACCGTCGCGCTAACTTAAGTGCTGCCTCGTTCGCCTCGCCTCCGGAATTCGAAAAAAAAACTTTATCTGCAAATGTAACCTCAGTTAACATTTTTGCTAGAGCTAAAGCAGGCTCATTAGCTAGAATATTCGAGACATGCCAAAGTTTACTTGCCTGATCTGTTAGAGCAGCAACTAATTTAGGATGTGCGTGGCCAAGCGCATTGACAGCAATACCCCCAGCAAAATCAATATATTCTCGGTTGGCCTGATCAAACAACCGAGATCCCTGACCCGTCACCGGAATAACTCCTACTGGAGCATAATTGGGCATCATGTATCGATCAAAGCTGGCACGATTTATATCATTCATTTAGGTAAAATCTCCGAAAAACTATCAATTTAGGTCTTATGGTATCGCAATAATCATAAATAAATAACCAAAACAGCCCTAGATTGGAACAATCTACTATTTGTCCAGCCGGTATTGAGTGCATATACTAGGGCCATGCGAGGTATTATGCATACTAACTATTAGACAGCAGCAGAGGAAGGAAGAATATGAAACGATTTCTTATAGCTGGCGCAATGGCATTGGCCCTTGCTACAACAGCACAGGCCGATGGTATAAAAATTGGCATCCTGATGGGATTCACAGGACCGATTGAATCTCTTACCACTGGCATCGCAGGTGGCGCAAAGATAGCAATAGACGAAGTCAACCAAGCTGGTCAATTAGGACATATTGACGTAGTTGAAGCAGATACAACATGCGTTGATGCTGGTACCGCAACAACTTCAGCCGAGCGGTTGGTAAGTTCTGAGCAAGTAGTCGCCATCGTTGGTGCCCTATGTTCGGGTTCCACGATAGCATCGGCAAATGGTGTTGCTATTCCAAATGGAGTTGTTATGGTCAGTCCCGCATCTACATCTCCAGCGATTACTGGATTAGATGATGGCGGTCTAATTTTTAGAACAGCGCCGTCAGATGCTAGACAAGGTCAGGTTCTTGCACAGGTATTATCTGAAAAGGGTATTAACACCGTTGCATTGTCATATACTAATGATGACTACGGCAAAGGTTTTGCCGATGCGTTCCAAGGGGCCTTTGAAGCAGCAGGCGGCTCTGTGGCATTATCGGCCGGACATGAAAACGGCAAAGCTGATTACAGCGCGGAAGTTGCCGCTCTTTCCGCCACTGGTGCAGATCATTTAGTTGTTCTAGGCTATCTTGATCAGGGAGGCAAAGGCATTCTTGAAGAATCTATTAAGTCAGGCGCTTTCTCCAGCTTTTCTGGCGGCGATGGAATGTATGGACAATCACTCATCGATGCGCTAGGGGATGGTATTAGCGGGATGATTCTTACTGCCCCAGGAGGGGAGAATGAAGGCGCTAAAATGTGGCAAGCTATAGCCGGCGCAAGCGGCCTTGATATTAATGGACCTTTTCAGGGTGAAGCCTACGATGCTGCCGCACTGATTCTTCTGGCAATGGCTGCTGGGTCCCCTGATCGTGCCGGAATAGCCGGTGCAATCATGTCAGTTGCTAATGCTCCTGGCGAAAAAATACTCCCTGGGCAACTCGGTAAAGCTCTGGACATTATCGCTGCAGGAGGAGATGTAGATTACCAAGGTGCATCAATGGTTGAACTTAACGATGCCGGCGACCCACCTGGAGCATATCTAGAATATGTCATGGAAGGCTCAAGCTGGAAAGTCGTTAGAGCGCGTTAATCCGAAACGGAGCTCCGTTTTACGCAGAAAAAGGCCCGGCTACGCTGGGCCTTTTTTATTTTAGTCGACGCTGTAAAGATTCCGGTAATAGTCCGCCTGGAGCAAAACGCAAAACAATCAAGAGGACTAGCCCCATTACAAGCGTCCTCATCTGCGGTGCACGCTCTAATAGTGTTCCAGCTAGCGCACTATTCTCTGGAAGCACAATTGTGCCCAAAACATAAAATAACCAAGAAGCAGCTGGCTCGGCTTGCACCCATAAAAACCAGATTAGAAGACCGCCCACTATTGACCCAATGTTGTTTCCACTACCCCCAACAATCACCATAACCCAAATTAGAAAAGTAAACCTCAATGGTTGATAGCCAGCGGGTTCAAACTGCAATACGAGTGTTGCCAACATTGCACCGCCAACCCCTAAAAAGAATGAACCGAATATAAAAACCTGCCGATGACGAAACACCACATCTTTACCCATAGCAGCGGCTGCTTCCTCGTTATCTCGAATTGCCCTCATCATTCGACCCCAAGGCGAATGCCACGCTCTATGTGCAAGCCATAAAAATAAAACAGTCAACATCACTACGAGACCAAGGAAGGCTAGTTTGTTTACAATCAAACTAGTCTTAACATCAAGACTATATGGGGCAACCTGCAGGGCTTTTACCGCTGGGACTGGAGAAGGCAGTCCTGTCACGTTTAAAACACCACGAGTTAGCCAGCCTTCGTTTTTTAGTAATGCAATTACAATTTCTGATATACCCAACGTTGCAATTGCTAAATAATCTGATCGTAAGCCTAGCGCTATTTTTCCAATCATCCACGCTGCAATGGCAGCCAAGCACCCCCCAATAAACCAAGCAAATAATATTGGAAGCTGCATACCACCTAGATACTTACTATTGTCTCCGTAGCCTGTCGATTCAATGATACGAATTGCTGAGTCAAATCGACCTCGAAATAGTGCGAGCCCAATGATCAATACGACCAATACCAGAATAACTCGCCATATAGTTCGAACCCGGTGACGCAAAGTCCTATTGAGAGCCCAAGCTGCTATAGCGCTAGCTGCCCCTAATAGCCATGCTATCCCAATATTTTTCTCAGCGGTTAGACGACGCGGAATATCATGCTTGAGCATGCTAATGGTCTGCTCATATCCATCTGGCGCTTGCGATAGAGTTTCAAGACCATTCTGCATAGTTGCAGTAACCCATGGCATTGAGACCAACACACACGCAATAGCGCCAATCGCCGAAAAACCCATAACACCCGCGTTAAATTGTCCCGCATAACCCCACTGAATATTCAGTCCTAATGCCATCACACCTGAAATTAGACCAACTGTTAATACACTTAGCGCAACAGTCCAACCTTGCACCCCTACCGTTACTATGATCAGAACAATGAGGACAGCTAGGCTCGCTTGATATCGCAGTTGTTTCATACTAAAGAACTTTTCCTCGGAAGAGGCCAGTAGGACGAAACAAAAGAACGAGAAGAAGTATTAGAAATGAAACACTAAACTTATACTCCGTACCAAGCAATTGCAAATTGCTTGCAATCTCTAGTTTTTCAGGCAGAAGATAATTAGCTACTTTTTTGTAGTTAGCTGTGATCATAATTTCACTAAACGCTACCAAATAGCCACCTAGAATTGCGCCTTGGGGGCGACCTATACCACCAACAATGGTCGCGGCAAATATTGGCAATATCATCTGAAAATAAGTGAATGGCTTATAACCCTTATCAAGACCATACATAGTGCCTGCAACAGCTGCTAGCGATCCAGCGATTAGCCATGTCACAAAGACAACCCGTTTCGGATTTATACCAGACAACAATGCCAGATCCTCATTATCTGAGTATGCGCGCATTGATTTTCCCGTCCATGTATAAGTAAGAAACCAATATAATGCAGCAAAAATAGTAACAGCAAGCACCACTGTTGATAGCTGGATCAGATCTAATCCAAATCCTTCAGATGTCCCTACCGCTTCTTTAAACTGTCTTACTGTAAAAAAAACAAACTCTGGTTCACTAACACGCACTACCTCTTGGTTGGTACTGAAATCTGTTTTTATCTGTATCGCCCTCTCCCCTAATCTTTCCATAAGCTGCTCTACATCAAACTGATGGGCAGGAAATGTCCGAGTCTCATTGAATGGCGTCAGCTCTGGACCCTTTATCAGACGCGTAAGTCCGTTCAATAAAAACATTACGCCCATAGACACCATTACAACAACAACTGGCGGACTCTTTATAGAGCGATAATATTGATATATGGTCTTATCGAGCACAATAGCCAATAATGCGGTAAGAACCATAGCTATTGGTAGGAAAATTAGTCCGGCTGGGATGGGGTAAGTAAAAATCCCAAAATGGTTTAGCAGTTCCACTCCGATGAGAGATAGCATTGCACCAAACGCCATCATATCCCCATGCGCGAAATGGGCAAATCGTAGAATGCCAAATATTAGCGTTACACCCAATGCACCTAACGCTAGGGTGGAACCATAGGTAATAGCCGGTAAGATCAGAAAATTGAACGACCATAGTAAGGCATTAAGTAAATCAGTGGAATACTCCATGATTTCAACCACCAAGAAAACTCCGCCGCACTTCTTTGTTTTCTAGCAATGTCCTACCAGCATCAGTGTGACGATTCTCACCATTCACAAGAACATAACCCATATCAGCAATCGATAATGCTTGCTTTGCGTTCTGCTCGACTATCACAACTCCAATGCCCGTTTTTCTAATATCCACTATACAGCCAAACAATTCATCCATAACGATGGGGGATACACCAGCAGTCGGCTCATCTAGCATTAGAACCTTTGGTTCTGTCATAAGACCGCGGCCAAACGCGAGTTGCTGTCGCTGACCACCCGAGAGCTCGCCGGCGGCCTGCTTGCGCTTTTGGCCTAAAACATTAAACAGGGAATATACTCTTTCGAGATTCTTGTCGACCTTAGAGCGATGTAAATAGCCGCCCATCTCGAGATTTTCCTCTACTGTCAGGCTTGGAAATACATTACTGTTCTGCGGTACAAACGCCATGCCGCGGCCTACACGATCCTGTGGCGGAAGATGTGTGATATCTTGCCCATCTAGCCTCACAAATCCTTCACGGAGATTAATCATCCCAAAAATTGCCTTCATTGCCGTTGACTTACCGGCACCATTTGGACCCACAATGACCGAGATCTCGCCTCGGTCTACCTCAACTGTGCAGTGAGAAAGTATATCGGTAGCGCCATAACCTCCCGACATCTTGCTGGCTGAGAGAAGCTTCATCATTGGTGGTTGATTAGGTTACGATCATATCAATACTTAGCAGCGTCTGCGTAAAGACCAGATCCAAGGTACGCCTCTACAACTGCGTCGTTTCGCTTTACCTCCTCCGCTGTACCCGTTGCGAGAATCTCTCCTTCGGCCATTACTATGACTGTGTTACATAAGCGACTGATAAATTC
>PBOB01000063.1 GCA_002724185.1 Acidiferrobacteraceae bacterium
GCTCTTCCAGTGAAAGCGGTGCTCGGTTTGGAAAAAGATAGGACCATCCTTTAGTCCAGCTATGCCGTATCTTCATACCCTTAACACGCTTCTTTAGAGCCCCCGGCATTGCCGCAAAAAGTTCATATGTATTCAAAATCAGTGTATCGCCACCATAGGCTGGAATTTCTTTTGCTAGTAAAAAGGTGACCTTCGATGGGTTGTCTGTGTAGTACAGGTCGCTATGCCAGTACAATCCTGCCTTCGATAATCCTGTGGGCTTCCCATTCTTTTCAATATTGGAGATTACGAAGATTTCTGGGTGGTCTGGAAGGGTGTAATTTGGTGCGTCGTCACGACTAATATCAGATTCGGAGTATTTATTATGATAGCTGGTTGAGGGCACCCCAGGTACTATTTCACCAAATCGGCTACAAAACTGGACGTAGTCAGTTGGAGTGATATGTTTTTGTCGAGTGATGACGATATTTGCGTATTCAAGATATGTTTCATATATCTGCTGAAAAACCGTTGCTGCAATCGGTTTTGATAAATCAAGGCCGTGAAGTCTGGCGCCAGCCCTATTATTAATGAGTTCAATCTCCACTAGAGCTATGAGTCTCGATATTATTTATAGGGTCGTATATATACACGGAATATAATTGCTGAAGCAGTAGTTATTTTTTTGGAAAATTAACGATGCGGTCAGGTATCAGTCGGAAAATTACTGTATCTTTAGCACTATCTTTATATTGGTCAGCGAAGTGAGACCCTTCTTTGTTGCCATAATATCTTTGAGCCATGATGAGGACCATATCGTATACTGGTCTGCCAACTTCTTCTGTAGTGCCATCAATAATTATAGATCTATAGGGAGGTGTTCTCCAATCAATACATAGGCATGCATATGGGTGGATCAGTAGGTTACGCCATTTGAGCGTGCTGCGGTCTGTAAACATATAGGCCGCGCCATCCTCCCAATTGAACCAGATTGGCGTAGATCGTGGACGACCATGCTTATCGACAGTGCTGATTACAGCAATTAGTGTTTGCTTCAGCAGGCTCTCAATATCAGCTGCAATATTGATCATAAATTCTGACCTGTGCTGTATGTGTCAACGTAGTTTTGTTCCTTGTATCATAGAGCATGTTGTATACAAATATTAGTTGAGCAGACACCAAATTCTCACGGGAGAGGTGCTATTTTTGAGTTAATAGGTATTTAAGTATTTCAACAACTTGTTCGGGAGTCCTAGCAGTGGCGTGTGCAGCCGCATCGATTTCCTTTAAAGCGTGATTAAATTCTTCATCGTGTAGAGTAATAACAGGCACCCCAATTGCCACAGCGTAGCCTGCTTCAAAAGCGGCATTCCATTGCTTGTATTTATCTCCAAAGCGGACGACGACCAGATCAGCATCCTGAATATACTTATATATTCTCACAGAATTTATTCTTGCTGCTTTATGGTCTTTCCAAAAGGATTCTTGCTCATTGCCCAATATCTTGTCGCCGACATTATCACTTGCGTAGTGGTCAGTTACTGGGTTTGTAAAAGCTACGCTCAAATCATATTTTTCAGAGGTAGCTTCTATAATGCTCCGCCAGTCACTATGTATTTCTCCAGAGAGGTAGACACTTAATTCCATAAAAATAGTTTCCTTATGTTGGATATTAACGGACATCTATCATAGAGTAGTTTACACTTGGAGCAAGCAGTAAGAGGTAGAATAAGCATCAGATGGGTAGGGTTTATACGGCTTCGCCTATAGAGAGGGGCACTATCAGGGAAGGATATGCTATCTTTCTCCGACGCGATGTTGCTGCGAGAGTTTTATGGAGCTTCGGTGATTTCATGCTGTAGTTTCCAGAATCCTTACTGGGGTTCAGAAATGATAATTGTGTTCAAGATCGGATAGTGTTATCACTGGAGGATTCAACATTCTGTTTTAGTAGATTCTTGGAAAGAATATAGTTCTGGTTTTTGTTGTAGAAAGATGCTTGGGAGAGAGAGAGTGAATGTGACAAACAAAAAAACATCAAGGGAGCTCGAGGCGTGAAGCAAAAAAATCAGTTAGCTCGAACAATTTATCACTGCGAGCATAAGCACAAACCATCCGATTGTTTTGGCAAGAATGCGGCTAAGAAAAAATTATGGATTCAAGCAGTTAAAGTGGCAGAAAAGAGCGATATCAAAGTTCGAGAGTTCGTAATTAGTCCTCTGGAGCATAGAATTTTCTTGATTCTTGAAGCGCCAAGCTTCGAGTCGGTCGAGCATGTATTTGGATCGTTGAAGACGCTGGGTGAAATGAGCATTACCCCAGTTCTAGATGGTTCATTTTTTGAGCTGTAGTTTGTTGTATTACTCATAGAGTTGGCCAGACACAAGATGGACGGTTTCCATGAATTCTAATTCAGCGGTGTCTTTAGATACTGAGTATGAAGTCCAGACAAGATTCGAGCCAAAATAGGTTTCAAGGCGCCCATCTGTCATCAGGCGTCCCGTATAGCCATCTTTTGCTAGTGATTGAGCCACTTCTTTGCCGTGCCATATATCCATTAGGTATTCCATAGTATCGTTGCTCCAATTGTTAATAAGATCATAGGGGTTATTCTGAGTCAGTCGCTGACTCACTAGATGAGCTTGCATAGCACGTGCGCGTAGTTTATTAGTTAGAGAGTTTGTAGAAGTAATGCAGAGGAGGGGAAGCTATACCACAAGAATCGACACTAGCGAGATACGCAATGAGTCATCCCTATTCTCGGTACGACTTACAAATTTAGACTATTACTCATATACCGATAGATACGTAACTTTGCGCGACTCTATCAACAGCGATCATCATGGCGGCTGTTCTAAGATCTGGAATGTTACTATTTGCATTCCATGCAGCACTTATACTTGTATAGGCACCCCTCATGGTGTCTTCTAGTCCTGACCGAACGAGATTAATCTCGGTAGCACCGCTAAGGATCTCATCATGATTTTTGCTCGGAAAAGGCTGCCCAGTAGCAAGCTCTATGCCAGAGATGATTGCCTTAAATTGGCTATCTAATTGTCGTCTTTGGAGTCGTCCGAATCTAATATGCGTTAGGTTTTTTATCCATTCAAAATAACTGACAGTTACGCCTCCTGCATTGGCGCAAAAATCTGGGATTACTACAATCCCACGATCTCTTAAAATTGAGTCGGCGGTATGTGTTATGGGGCCGTTTGCTGCCTCGACGATTAGGGGAGCCTGGATATCTCCCGCATTTCGGCTGTCGATAACTGATTCAGTAGCTGCAGGTATCAATATGTCAGCTTCAGCTGCTAGGATCTCTGGGCCACTTTCGACAAATCCAGGAAAGCCGCTTATTCCGCCTGTATTGGTCATATGGGAATGTAATTTTCTGATCTCGATGCCACTAGCATCAATCACCGCACCTTCTCGTTCTATAACGTGGGTTATTTTACAGTTGTCTTCTTCGCTAAGGAAAAGAGCTGCATGGTATCCAACATTACCAAGTCCTTGGACAATTAATCTTTTCCCATCAAGGTTTTGGCTCAATCCTGTTTTTTCAACATCATGTTTGTGTCGAAAGAACTCTTGAAGAATGTATTGTACTCCTCTTCCTGTAGCCTCTGTTCTGCCAGCGATGCCTCCTTTTCCAATTGGTTTGCCAGTGACACAGGCCCATGCATTTAGATCAGTTGGGTGGAGTCTTTTGTATTCATCAGCCATCCAGGCCATTTCAGTTTCACTCGTTCCCATATCAGGTGCTGGAACGTTTTGTGAGGGGTTGATAAGATCACGTTTTGCAAGTTCTTGTGTAAATCTTCGAGTAATTTGTTCAAGTTCATCAACTTGCCACTGTTGTGGGTCGATGGCTAAAGCACCTTTCGCACCTCCAAAAGGAATTTCCATTAGAGCGCACTTATAGGTCATGAGCGCTGCCAGAGCTTCTACCTCATCTTGGTCAACACAGGGCGCGTAACGTATACCACCTTTGACGGGTTCAAAGTGCTCCGAGTGGACCGAGCGGTATCCAGTGAATGTTTGAATTTTGCCTTGAAGGCGCACGCCGAATCGCACTATATAAGTGGAATTTACTACTTTTATTTTTTCAAGCAGATCATCGGAGAGGCCGAGTAGCTCACCAGCACGATTAAAGCTGGATTCAACTGATTTAAGAAAAGATGATTTACTCATATTACGGATTTCTTACGCGCTAGTGACGATTTAGACGTGGTGGGCCTGCCTGGACTCGAACCAGGGACCAGCGCATTATGAGTGCGATGCTCTAACCAACTGAGCTACAGGCCCGTGTCTGGAGTTGACAATAAATTTTCAATAGTCTAGATCATTATTCAGTTAATCAAGGTAACTACGCAATTTCTCAGATCGGGTTGGATGCCTCATCTTACGCAACGCTTTTGCTTCAATCTGCCTTATTCGTTCCCTCGTTACGTCAAATTGTTTGCCAACTTCTTCAAGTGTATGGTCAGTATTCATGCCAATGCCAAAACGCATACAAATTACTCGTGCCTCACGATCAGTTAGACCGTCAAGGATATCCCGAGTTGCTTTTGTCAGGCCTGATGTAAGGGCTGAGTCAACTGGCGCCTCGACATTCTTATCTTCAATGAAATCACCAAGATGAGAGTCCTCGTCATCCCCAATCGGGGTTTCCATGGAAATAGGTTCTTTCGCAATTTTTAAAACCTTTCGTATCTTGTGTTCAGGCATATCCATACGTTCGGCAAGTTCTTCTGGCAAGGCTTCCCTGCCTTTTTCCTGGAGTATTTGCCTTGAGACACGATTGAGCTTATTTATCGTCTCAATCATGTGTACCGGAATACGGATAGTACGAGCCTGATCAGCAATTGATCGAGTGATGGCTTGGCGGATCCACCATGTTGCATAAGTTGAGAATTTATAACCACGGCGATACTCAAATTTATCTACAGCTTTCATTAATCCAACATTACCTTCTTGGATTAGGTCGAGGAACTGTAATCCACGATTCGTATATTTTTTAGCAATAGAGATTACAAGTCGCAGATTAGCTTCTACCATTTCCTTTTTTGCTCGCCGTGCTTTAGCTTCTCCAATGGACATGCGACGACTAATGTCCTTTATTTCTGAGATAGGTAAGCCAACTTGGTTCTCAAGCTGTTCAAATTTCTCTCTCAATAAATGTAATTCATCAGAGTGCGCCTTCAGCACATCCTTGCTACCCTCCTTTCCACGCATTAGACTGCGGATCCAAAATGGATCAGATTCTCGACCAGTGAATTTCTTCAGTAAAAGGGTTCGCGATACTTTTGCCTTTTGAATGCAGATATTTGCAACAGATCTTTCAAGTATGCGCGTTACTTCCACGGTGTCTCGCATAATTCTAGAAAGACCCTCAATCTGTTTTGGCGCGAGTCGAAAAAAAAGTAATTGACTTGCCAATTTTTGCTGGTGCTTTTGAAGTTGTGGAGCACCGATTCCGTAACGCTGTCTCGCGCGTAAGAGGCTCTTATAGGTAACCCGCAGACCATCAAGATGTTCCTTGACCTCCTCAGTATCCGGGCCAAGAGGGCCAAGCTCAGCATCCGCTGGGTCATCCCCAGGCTGAGCGCCGGGTAATATCATTTCATCTTCGGCATCTGGATCCACAAAGCCTACGATGAATTCTGGTAATTTAAGCCTCCCTTCTTCATATTCATTCGCCAGATGTATTACTGCATCAATAACCTGCGGACATGTTGCGATAGCTGCTATGCTCTGTCGGATTCCATCTTCTATTCTTTTGGCTAGATCAATTTCATCTTGCCTTGTTAGCAAGTCAACAGTACCCATTTCCCGCATGTACATCCGCACTGGATCTGTGGTACGACCAAATTCACTTTCTACCGCCGTTGTTAGTACAGCTTCTGCTTCTTCCACTACTTCTTCTTCATCATTAGTGGTTTTTAAAAGTAACGAATCCGGATCTGGAGCACTATCAAACACATCGATACCCATATCATTGATCATATTGACCACAGTTTCTATCTGGTCAGTGTCATTCATACCTTCGGGCAAGTGGTCATTAATCTCACTATAAGTAAGAAAGCCCTGTTCTTTACCTTTTATAATTAGACGTTTTAGTTCTGTTTGTTGGGTCTGGATGTCCATTAATATTCTTGACTCCTCTTATTTTCCGACGTGCGCGGTGCAACAAATAAAACCGTTCGATTATAGCATGAGCACCTAGATTTCCCTAGAAATCAATGGTTTTTTCGTGTGGAGCGTAAGACCTCCCGCCGCTTATATAACTTCGCTAATTGAGTTTTTTCGTCTCCACTTAATCCAGACTCACCCGCCTCACGGAGTAATCTTGTTATGGTTGAGCTTAGAGCCTGTTGTTCAATAGTGGCCATGGTTTCTAGGTAGTATGTGATAATTTCACGATCCTGAATGAATAGCTCTCGGATAGCTAGCCGTTCTAGACTTCGATGGTGCTCCATACCTTGAAAGCGTGCCAATAGTGCAGCTGTATTGAGATTTGGGCTATCTCTCGAGATCCTATGAAGTTCGGTGAGTAATTGCCAACCAGGGTTCGATTCTGAAGTTTCGGTAATTTCCATGTTTGGTAAATCTGCTTCCCTCGCGAGAAAAGGGTTCTGAACTAGGAGGCTGATTGCAGTTGCGAGTGGGGATAATCGCTGATCAAGATTTTGGCTCTCTTTGTTTGTTTGCTTTTGTATCAATGATTCTGGTCTGGAGCGGACGCCTGATAGCTCAAGTAAACGAGTTTCCATCAATTCACGAAGAGATCCACCGGGCATTTTGCTAATCAATGGTTGTGCGAGGTCGGCAATCCTCGCGCGTCCATCCATTCGACTCCGATCAGTTTGTTGGAGTAAATGTCCAAAAAGAAAATCAGGTAGTGGTGTTGCCATCCTAATTTTCGCGTGTAGTTCCTCCGAACCATAGCTTCTGACTAGCGAGTCAGGGTCTTCACCGTCCGGGAGGAATAAAAAGCTCGCCTGCCTGCCTTCTTCCATCTCCGAAAGTGTCACAGCCAAGGCTTTCCAGGCCGCGTCTCGTCCGGCACGGTCACCGTCATAACAAAAGATTATATGTGGGGATAATCGGAACAGGCGTTGGATATGAGTCGGGGTAGTTGCGGTGCCCAGCGTGGCCACTACATTTTTGAAGCCATTTTGCACTAGAGAGATGACGTCGGTATAACCCTCCACAACTAAAGACCATCCCTCTTTAGCTATGGCGCTGTTCGCTCGGTGCAAATTGTAGAGCTCAGAACTTTTATGAAAGATAGCGGTTTCCGGAGAATTGAGATATTTTGGTGTTCCTTGTCCAAGTATCCGTCCCCCAAACCCTATAAGTCGATGTCGATTATCGTGGATTGGAAAAATGATTCGTGAGCGAAAGCGATCATAGTAATTACCGCGCTCACTTTTCGCGATAAGGCCAGCCTTCAATAGTAGGTTACGCCTCTTTTCAGTAGTCCCCATTTTATGTGCGATATTGGATCGACCATCTGGGGCATAGCCAATTTCGAAATAAGCGGCAGTTTCCCCAGTAATGTCACGATTTTTTAGATAGTCTACTGCTTTGGCTGCCTCTGAATGATTACGAAGCTGGTCTTTGAACCATCGGTTGGCCTCAAGGGCGATCTCTAATAGTCCTGGAATGTCGCGATCTATTTTTGGGTTGGAGCCATTTTTCGGTATGTCGAGCCCTGCTCCCGCTGCTAATTCTTCCACTGCTTCTCGAAAGCTGAGATGCCCAAATTCCCTCAAAAAAGTTATGGCATTTCCGCTAGCTGAACACCCAAAGCAGTAATAAGATTGCTGAGTTGGATAAACCGTAAAAGATGGGGTACGTTCATCGTGGAACGGACATCGTGCTTTGAGCAATGAGCCAGCCTTCTTGAGGGGGACTCGTTGGTCGATCACCTCAACTATGTCAATCCGAACAAGTAGTTCGTCAATAAAGTCTTTTGGTAGCTGGCTCATAAGCAGGCGCTAAAGTTAGTTTACAGTGTATCACCAACTATAATTTTGAAGAGTACTTTTATGTGGGTGCCTAAGGCGGTTAAAATTAGAAGCCCTATACCTTGACTGATACGCTACCTAAGCATTACTACCGACTCCATGTCAACCAGGCCTCTTCGAAAAGATAGTGCACGACTGGTGGGATTGTGGTTGCTCGTTTCCGCAGTTCTGGTCTTTGTTATGGTGGTATTAGGTGGTGTTACTAGACTTACTGGTTCAGGCTTGTCCATGGTTGATTGGGAGCCAATTTCTGGTGTTATACCTCCTATCAGTAGTGCAGAGTGGCAAGCAGAGTTTGAGAATTATCAAATGACGCCGGAGTACATCAGGAAGAATCATGGGATGGCACTGTCGGAGTTCAAGAGAATATTTTACTTTGAGTACGCACACCGAATGTTGGGCAGAACAATCGGTTTAGTCATCTTACTTCAACTCATCTTTTTTTATTTTACGCGAAGAATAGATAATACCAGTGCACGAAAATATATACTGATGTTGCTGCTGGTAGGTCTACAAGGGTTGCTAGGATGGTATATGGTTAAAAGCGGACTTGTCGATATACCTCAGGTAAGTCAGTATCGGTTGACAGCTCACTTAGGCGCAGCAATTTTAATTTACAGCTATATTCTATGGTCGGCATTTGCAATGTTGGTTCCAGCTAGAGAGTCAAGGGCCAAGTCACAAGTTGTTGGTTTAATGGTTGGTGTCGTTATCGTAATACTGATTACATTGCTGTCGGGTGGCTTCGTCGCAGGCCTTAAAGCGGGGCACGCTTTTAACACATTCCCATTAATGTCGGGTGAATTTCTACCGCCAGGATATTTTACTCTAGCTCCTTGGTGGCGTAATTTATTCGAAAATGTTCTCGCTGTGCAGTTTAATCATCGTTACATTGGCATTATTACCTACCTAATATTATGGATTTGCGCCGTTCGTGGTTGGAATGATATTGCTCTGAAGCCTCATCGGGTAGCGCTGGCGTTTCTAGTACTGATAGGTACTACTCAAGGTGCTCTTGGTTTAGCAGCACTATTACTACACGTTCCAATCGTGATTGCAGTAGCACACCAGGCCGTAGCATTGTTGTTGCTTACAAATGCATTATATCTGGCCTACCTGTCGAGAAGCCGATAAAATAATATGATAGTTAACGGATGGCTCAGGGTGCTTTCCGTGCAAGATTATCAGCTGCTCAATTAAGTTTTTCCCTGACAGCTTTACTTACGAAAGCCATATCCGCCTTTCCTTGAAGTTTAGGCTTTAGCCAGCTCATAACTGGACCCATATCGCGTATGGATTCTGCCCTCGTTTCCATTATTGCTTCAGAAATTATGTTCAACGTTTCTTCTTCATTAAGTGGTTGAGGGAGATATTTTGTTAGTACGTCGAGCATAACCATCTCTTTTTCGACTAGATCATTACGATTGCCGCTTGTAAATTGGTCTATGGAGTCATTACATTGTTTAATCATTCTCTGTATAACAACCAATACTTCTGTGTCGTTAAGGCTTTGCTTTTCATCAACCTCTCGTCGCTGTATAGCAGCCCTCAGAAGTCGGACGGCTTGGAGACGAGCGCGATCTTGCGCACGCATAGCCTCAGTCATGTCAGCGGCTATAGTTTCACGCAAGGGCATTGCTACTAGGCACCCAATTCGGGAAAGTCAGTACGCTCTAGATCGGCGGGGGTCCTGCCGAGCAGCTCGTTTTTTTTCACGCTTCACTGCAGCTGCACCAGCTCGTTTCCGGACTGTTGTTGGTTTTTCATAGAATTCTCGTCGGCGAGATTCTGTGAAGACGCCAGCTTTTTCACACGCGCGGCGAAAGCGTCTCAAAATTACATCGAAAGGTTCGTCCTGGCGGACCTTCACGCTAGGCATCTAATTGTCAACCCTCCTTATTATTGGGTACAGTGCAAGGGTCGCGCATTCTAGCCCGTTATGGGCAAGAAGTACATGTCCCTAGCGTTTATCTAGCGTTTATGCAAATTAACTCGGAGCAGGCCACACTCCAGATCAGCATTGACCGTGGCTATGTTTTTCTGATATACCCGGCATTTTTGCCAAATATTGCATCTGCAGAACAGGTCTATTTTTGAGAGTTCTTGGTATTGAAACGTCGTGTGATGACACCGGAGTAGGCGTCTATGACGCTGAGAAGGGCTTGCTTGTGCACAAATTAGCCTCTCAGGTGGAAATTCACCGTGATTATGGGGGTGTTGTGCCGGAGCTTGCTGCACGTGATCATATTCGTGTTCTTATGCCTTTAATCACAGCGACGTTAGCTGACGCGGGTGATCCAAGAATTGATGGAGTTGCTTATACAGCTGGACCTGGACTTATGGGCGCTCTTCTTGTCGGTGTATCGTTGGGTAGGAGCTTAGCATTTGGGTGGCAGTTACCCGCGGCAGGTATCCATCATATGGAAGGCCATCTTTTATCTCCTATGCTAGAGACGAATAAGCCGGATTTTCCGTTTATCGCATTATTGGTCTCTGGTGGGCATTCGTTGTTAGTGGATGTTCTCGGAATTGGTTCTTATGAGATTCTCGGCACAACATTAGACGATGCTGTAGGCGAAGCCTTTGATAAAACTGCAAAAGTATTAGGGTTAGATTATCCCGGAGGTCCCGCTATCGCAGACGCAGCGAGAAGTGGCACACCAGATCGTTACAATTTTCCACGTCCTATGACCAATAGACCCGGTCTTGATTTTAGCTTTAGTGGGTTAAAAACACATGTGCGTAACATAGCCGAACATACTCTCTTGGATAGTCAAACCACAGCTGATATAGCTTGGGCTTTTCAAGACGCGGCGATAGATACACTTGCAATCAAATGTATACGCGCCTTAAAACAAAAAGGGCGCAGGCGTCTTGTTGTTGCTGGCGGCGTGGGGGCCAATTTAGAGTTACGCAAACGACTTACTAACGCGGGGGATAATGGGATGTTTACTGTCTATTATCCCCGACCAGAATTTTGTACTGATAACGGCGCGATGATTGCTTATGCTGGTTGGGTCCGACTTGCATCTGGCCAAAAAGATAGTTTACCTTTTGTCGCGAGGCCTAGATGGAGCATATCAGATCTACCGCCAATCAACTGAGCCAAATAATCTACCGTTTGAAACTGAACCTTGTTTCTGTTTTCTTAATTAATCGCTTTATATTCCGATGGTGGCGCGCTAATATGAGGACTGACAAAATGCTACCTAGAGCTATGTACACTGGTTCACTACCCAATGCCCACAAATATAATGGCGTTAGTAATGCAGCGGCGATGGCCGATAGAGAGGAATATCTAAACAGTAGCATAAAAACAAGCCACGTTATGATCTGTAACCCTGCAATTATTGGACTGATAACTAAGAATATACCGAGAGATGTAGCAACACCTTTTCCTCCTTTAAAGTTAAAGTAGAGCGGGTATATATGTCCTAGAGCAATGCTGATTGCCATTAGCGTAATGGCTAATGAGTTGCTGGTGATGTAGAATTTTACGATCAAGATAGGCACTAGAGCCTTACCAGTGTCTCCGACCAAAGTTAAAGCAGCACCCAATTTATTGCCAAGTCGCAGAACATTTGTTGTTCCAGGGTTGCCAGAGCCTAAATTCCTGGGATCTGGTAGCATAAGTATTTTAGAGACAATAACAGCGCTCGATAACGATCCGATTAAATATCCAATAATGATTAAGATTAAGTAAAGCATGATGAAAGACTAGCATAAGATATCTAGGTTGAAGTATAAACTGATCGTAACATCAGATTCGATAGCGGCAATTATGGATATAATTTTCTTAAAAGATCTCAGGGTGGAATGTGTTATTGGAGTGTGGCAATGGGAGCGCCGCATTACACAGATCCTGATCTGTGACGTTGAAATTGGATTCGATACTCAGGTCGCTGCTGCTAGTGGAGCAATCGCTGATACTGTTAGTTATAGAGAAGTAGCCAAAAGAATAACGAGCTATATACAAGAAGCAAAGGCTAACTTATTAGAGACTCTAGCAGAAGGTGTCGCAAAAATATTATTGAATGAATTTAGAGCAGAGTGGTGTAAGGTTCGGCTTAACAAGCATGGCGCTGTAACTGGAGCAGGAGATGTTGGTGTGATTATTGAACGGTTCAAATAACAGTTATGGCTCGTGTTGCTGTGGGTGTAGGGAGTAACTTGGACCGAGAAATGAATATAAGAGCCGCTGTAACTGCTCTTAGAAGTAGGTTTGGGCCATTATTATGTTCACCGATTTATGAGAGTGCTGCCCATGGATTTGAAGGACCACCTTTTTACAATCTGGTAATAGTTTTTAATTCACCTCTTGACATTGAGATGCTTTACAAAGAAATCCGAACCATTGAAGCCTTGCAAGGCCGTGGAATTGGAGCAGATCGCAGGGGGTCTAGGAGTCTTGACATCGATCTTTTACTCTATGGTCAAAGTATTAGATATTCAGAAGGAATTGATATTCCACGGCGTGAGATTCCAAATCACTCATATATCTTGAAGCCCTTGGCCGACGTACTACCTTTAGTTAATCATCCGATCTGTAGTGAGACATTCGGTGATATGTGGAACAGACTAAACGCAAGCCTGGAACAATTAATCCTTATTGAACATATAAAATTGAATTGACTTATGGTGTAACGGACCGTCCGCCATCGATTCTCAGTATCTGTCCGGTTACAAAATTTGCACTATTGGTAAGATACAGCACTGCATTTTGTATATCTTGGACTTTTCCTATACTAGCTAGAGGAGTTCGAGAAATAATTTGGTTTTGTTGTTGCAGTCTAACGCTGTCATCCTCTGGCCATAGAATAGCTCCTGGCGCGATGGCATTAACTCGGATATTGGGAGCTAACTCGCGAGCCAGTGAACGGGTGAGTGAGGCGAGTGCGGCTTTTGCTGCGCAATATATAGCATAGTCTTTTAGGGGGCGTTCAGCATAGACATCTGTAATATTAATGATTGCTCCATTTGTTTGTTTTAGGAATGGAGCTGCAGATTTGGATAGAAAGAGAGGAGCCTTTAGATTAATACCCATCAGATCATCAAAGTCATCGGTAGATGCGGTCTTTATTGGTGTTGTGTAAAAATTGGAGGCATTGTTGACCAGAAGGTCAAGTCGACCAAAATGCTTAATTGTCTGACTAGTAAGATTTTCGATTATCTGATGATCGCAAAGATCACCTTGTGAGAGCATAACTGAGTTGGGTCGAAGATTGTCCAGTTCTCGTTTAAGCGAATGTGCATGATGACCTGAAGAGC
The DNA here is from genome assembly GCA_002724185.1 of Acidiferrobacteraceae bacterium. Classification (GTDB taxonomy): domain Bacteria; phylum Pseudomonadota; class Gammaproteobacteria; order Arenicellales; family UBA868; genus CAJXWH01. The sequence continues at coordinate 13,281 of PBOB01000063.1, forward strand.
GATAATGAATAACTATGTTCATACCGCTTTCATGTAGGGCATGAACAATAGCAGCACCAATTCTTTGAGCCCCTCCAGTTACTATGGCGACGGCTGTTTGATCAACTGAGCTTCTAGACATGGCTTTGGTAATAGTGCATGGTAGGTAAGCTTAACGAATAATTAATTGTGTGGCGATAGTTGTAATGAAATTATGACGATACGATATAGATTATGAATCTTCCACAGCCTACAGTTGAAGCGATAGCCCACTCGGCAAAAGTCACCGACATGGTTCGACAATATATTAAGCAGGCTGATGGCATGTTGCCATTTGAGACCTATATGAACCTCGTTCTATATGAGCCTGAATTGGGATATTACGTTACAGGAACACAAAAGTTTAACGAATTTGGGGATTTTACGACTGCGCCAGAGCTAGGTTCAATTTTCGGTCGATGTTTGGCTCGACAAGCAGCAGAAGTACTCCGAAAACTCGGTGGGGGCAGCATATTGGAAGTGGGCCCAGGGACAGGAGCTCTTGCTTCTGCCATGCTTGAAGAGCTTGAGACATTGGATGTTATGCCAGAACAATATGCTTTCTTAGAGATTAGCCCAGAGCTTAAGGATCGTCAGCAGCAATACCTATCTAATCGCTCAGGACATCATTTCAGTAGATATAAATGGCTGGAGACCTTGCCTACGGATTGGACTGGACTAGTGTTAGCCAATGAGGTTGTAGATGCCTTCCCAGTTAGCCTATTTCGCGCTAAACCACAGCATGCAACAGTGGCTTATGTTTATGATAAAGGAGGGGTTTTAGGTTTATGTTGGAGCGACAAAGCGCGTTCTGCACGTGGAGATTCAATTGTTGAAATACATGATTTGCCTGAAGGTTATATTAGCGAATACTCTGATAGAGCACAGGCTTGGGCAGCGACTATTTCATCGATGCTTAGCAGTGGTCTAATGCTAATTATTGACTATGGGTATTCTGCTCGCGAGTATTATCATCCAGATCGTATTAATGGGACTTTGATGTGCCACTACCAGCATAGAGCGCACACTAATCCATTGTGGTATCCAGGTATTCAAGATATCACGACACACGTCGATTTTTCAGCGTTTGCCGCTGCAGGTCTCGAGGCTGGTTGTGAGCTGGCAGGATTTTCGACTCAAGAGGCGTTCTTATTGTCTCTGGGCATTACTGACTTTGCCGAACATCTTAAAGAGCCTTATCAACTCGCAACAACTAGTCATGAAATTCGGCAATTGATACTACCGTCCGCTATGGGTCAAACATTCAAAGTTCTTGGTCTGGCTAAGCGTCTTGAAGGGCCTCTACGAGGATTTAGTCTGCGTGACCGAAGTGACACCTTATGACTAATACCTTTCAAGCATTTAGCTTAGCTCTTTTACAGGGGGTGACCGAGTTTCTCCCAATTTCGAGTTCGGGGCATCTCGTACTATTACCGTACATCTTTAAATGGCAAGATCAAGGCTTAGCTTTTGATGTGGCTGTTCATGTAGGCACTTTGATTGCTATTGTTATTTACCTTCGCCATGATCTTGTAAATATTGGTTTGGGTGTCGTCAGGCGGATTGCCACGGGGTCAGGAGGTGCCGATAGTAGACTAGGACTAGTCATATTTGTTGCCACATTGCCGGCCTTATTAGTGGGGTTGCTTATCGGGCCATCTGCAGAGGCATTCTTGCGGCATCCGATTGTGATCGCTGCAGCCACCTTAGTCTTTGCTCTTGTTCTAATGTGTGCTGATCTATATGGCGCAAAAAGCAAACATCTGTCTGAGTTGAACTTAAAGAGTGCGCTCATTATAGGTGTTGCGCAGGCGATTGCATTTATACCTGGTACATCGAGGTCTGGAATTACTATCACGGCAGCTCTTGCTCTCGGACACAGTCGTCGTAGCGCAGCACGCATTTCGTTTTTGCTCTCTATACCAATTATTTTAGCTGCAGGCAGTTATAAAGCCATAGAATTGCTAATAGTTGGTAGCGATCTTGATTGGATTTTGTTTCTTATTGGTATAAGTGTCGCATTTGTTAGTGCATGGATTTTCATTAATCTCTTTATGAGATGGATTGAAGTGGTGGGAATGCTTCCTTTTGTTATATATAGAATATTACTGGCCGCATTAATTTTCGTTTTTTCAGCGAATTAGATGGATTATTGTGCTCCACGCCAAATGGATCGCACTTCAGCGATGGCCGAAACCCGCCTCCGCCTTGCCTCGCGTGATCGAGCTTTACCATTGGGAAATCGTTGCGCAAGGTCTTCTAGATTGACTGCCCGGGCTGCATTAGCATATTTCAGCAACAAATCCGCGGCTGGATAAGGTTTCTTTTTCAAGCCACGACCATCAGCATCTGCCTGACAGGCTAGTGCAAATAGTTGTATATTTTCGGGCTGCTGAAACGCGTTAAGCGCTTCTAGTAATTTTAGAATTGTTGTTGAGCGTAATTCAGGCAACCTATGCATTAGCAAATGGTTGCCTGTTACGACAATTGCTAATTCGGAATACCGCCGTGGTATTCGTAATCTTTGGCAAAATTGAGTTACTTGGCGTATTCCTATTCGCTCATGATTGCGATGACTGGGCCACTCGCTTTTTGGAGTTAGCGCTTTGCCTAGGTCATGAACCAGTGTTGCAAAGCGGACTCGAGTGTCACTAGTCAGTGACGCTGCAGCTTCGAGTGCCATCATAGTATGTATTCCAGCATCCCCTTCGGGGTGATGATTTTCTGGCTGCGGCACGCCAAAAAGCGCATCAATCTCTGGAAGAATGTGAAGCAGTGCATCATTGTCACGTAGCACTTGGAAAAATGTTGCTGGGTGGTTTTCTGCTAGTGCAAGTTCGAGTTCTTTCCATACTCTTTCCGGAGCCAAAGTGTTTAGCTCTCCTGCTTGAGCCATTTCGGAAACTAAGACTCCTGTCTCAGCGGCGACAGTGAATCCAAGATCTGCAAATCGGCTAGCAAATCGTGCCAAACGAAGCACTCGCACAGGATCTTCTGAGAAGGCAGATGAGACATGGCGGAGAACTCGTGCTTTAAGATCACTCGCTCCATTAAAAGGATCGATTAACTGCCCATCGACTGTTTCTGCCATCGCATTGATTGTTAGATCTCTTCGAGCTAGATCTTCTTCGAGAGAGACTGATGACGAGGTATCGATATCGAAACCATGATAGCCGGGCGCAACCTTACGCTCTCTTCTAGCTAGAGCATATTCTTCATGCGTTACGGGGTGCAAAAAAACAGGAAAATCCTTACCCACTTGCTTAAAGCCAAGTGTTCTCAATGCTTCTGATGTTGTTCCAATTACGACCCAATCCCGATCTTCTGTTGGTTTACCTAATAGTTTGTCACGCACAGCACCACCAACCAGAAATTTGTTCAAAGTCGAGGCAGGGTCAGGCATAAATTCGTACGGATGGGGCTGAAGATACTATCATTTTACTAGCTCTGAGAGGCGCCATAGAGTGCATGATAGGCTTCTAGCAATGGAACATTATCAGAGAGCAGGGGAATTTCGCGAAGGTGCTTAATCAGACTCGAGAATTTGGCGATTGAATGCACGTCAATATCTAATCTATTACGAATCTCATCCGTAACAGTCACATCAGATATTCCCTTTTCTTCTCTGTCCAAAGCTATGGCGAGAGCCACAGGGGTTGCACCCGCTGCGGTTATTAATTCTGCGGCCTGAGTTGCTGAGGTCCCTGCTGTTACCACATCATCTACGATCACTACGCGACCAGTTAGTTTCGCGCCAATAATGAGACCACCTTCGCCATGATCCTTTATTTCTTTTCGATTAAACGCGAATGGAACTACTCGGTTATACTCTTCAGCTAGTGCGGTTGCAACGGTCGCAACTAACGGAATCCCCTTGTAGGCTGGCCCGAATAGCATAAATGGCTGTTGTTCCACGGTGTTTAACATCTTTGCGTAAAATCGTGACAGAATTGAAAGCAGCGCGCCATTATTAAAAAGTCCGGTATTGAAGAAATATGGACTTAATCTGCCAGATTTGAGGTTAAACTCACCGAAACGAAGAGCGCCACTGGAGATTGCGAACTCTAAGAATTCGTGTTCCCAGTTTGATTCAATTTGGTGTTTCATGATCTAAGCCATGAGATTTTGATGAATATGCGAGTCATAACCCTCAATGTTAATGGTATACGGGCTGCTGGTCGCAAAGGATTTTTCGACTGGCTATCACAACAAAATGCAGATGTTGTGTGCATGCAAGAAACGCGGATTCAGCCAGATCAACGAAGCAGCGATATATTTTTTCCGCATGGCTACCACTGCTATTATGTTGATGCTGTGCGTAAAGGTTATAGTGGAGTCGCGATTTATAGCAGATTGAAGCCGCTACGCGTTTACGAAGGGTTTGGATGGAAAGACTTTGACCTTGAGGGTCGCGTCTTGCGTATCGATTTTGGCAGATTAAGCATTTTGTCATTGTATATGCCCTCTGGTACCAGCGGAGATCTGAGACAGCGGTTCAAGTATGACATCATGGGGCGAATGAAACCAGTTCTCGAGCAGTTTGCTAACGATGGTAGAGAGTATCTCATCTGTGGTGATATAAATATTGCGCATAAAGAGATCGATCTAAAAAATTGGCGCGCAAATCAGAAGAATTCAGGATTCCTAGCAGATGAACGGTCCTGGCTTGACTGGCTCTTCGATGACATCGGTTTCGTTGATATTTTCCGAAATCTGGATTCACGGACTGATCAATATACTTGGTGGTCAAATCGAGGGCAGTCATGGGCTAAGAATGTTGGCTGGAGGATTGATTATCAGATTGGTACTCCTCGACTAGCAAAGCGTAGCTGCCAGGCATCTATCTATTTAGAGCAACGGTTTTCGGACCACGCACCCCTATTAATAGATTATGATATAAGCTCATCATGGCTTCGAACTGGCAGACGTTCTGCTAGAGCAAAGGGGCCAGCCTAATCCATTGTTTCGGTATCACTTTTGCCGATAAATAATCTATGAAGGGTCAGCGTTTGTAGAGCTTCAGGTTATAATTGGTTGCGACCAGAATTGGCGCGGTTAGGCCTATGTAACGATATTAAAGTTGGAGTGCATGATATATGCCAATATACGAATATGAGTGTGGACAGTGTAATCACCACCTCGAAGCATTACAAAAATTGTCTGAAGAGCCACTTATTTATTGTCCAGAATGTGGCGAAGCGACCTTGCGTAAGCAGGTCTCAGCTGTGGCTTTTCGCCTTAAGGGTGCCGGTTGGTATGAGACAGATTTCAAGAATCAAGAGAAAGGTTCTAATAAAGATCCGAAGACTTCTGATAAATCACAAGTTTCTGATAGCAAGGATTCTGGACAGGAGACTCAGGGTGCTGCACCTGATACTGGCTCAGGTTCGAAAGCAGATAAATCGACCGCCGATACTACCGCCGATACTAAGGGCACAAATGATTCGAAGGCTAAGACTAAGACTGGTGCTAAAGGCCCAGCCAAATCAAAAAGTGGGGCGTCAACTAGCAGTGAGTAGAATAGCAATTATTGATATTATTTTATGCCCGGGAAGTCCGGGGCTAGTATAGGTTGCTATATGCGTACGCATCTTTGTGCAGAGCTTGATCGTAGTGCTGTTGGGCAGGCTGTCGGATTGTATGGCTGGGTGCATAGGCGTCGGGATCATGGAGGTGTGATTTTTCTAGACCTAAGAGATCGTTCAGGAAGAGTTCAGATCGTAGTAGATCCTGAAAATGGTGATGTATTTCGTGAGGCAGAATTATTGCGTAATGAGTATGTTTTGTTTATCGAAGGCGTGGTGCGTCTACGACCAGATGGCACAACTAATCCAAAAATGGTTACCGGCGAGATTGAGGTCGTTGGTACACGCCTTAAAGTGCTCAATTCTAGTGATCCGCTTCCATTCCAGTTAGAAGACGAGGATGTGTCTGAAGCAGTTCGTCTGCGTTATCGATATTTGGATCTTCGTTCTGATCGTATGCAGAGCAACTTAAGACTTCGGCATAAGGCTGTGTCTTGTTTGAGGAGGTTTCTCGAATCAAGAGATTTCATCGATATAGAAACACCAATGTTGACCAAATCAACACCGGAAGGGGCAAGAGACTACTTAGTTCCAAGTCGGATATATCCTGATTCATTTTTTGCATTGCCTCAATCACCCCAACTTTTTAAACAGCTACTGATGATAGGAGGTTTTGAGCGCTATTATCAGATTGCTCGATGCTTCCGAGACGAAGACCTTCGGTCAGATCGTCAGCCAGAATTTACACAGCTCGATATGGAGATTTCATTTACTGATGAGCAGGAGGTTATCGAGATTTCTGAACATATGATTCATGGGCTATTTGAGGAGGCTCTTGAAGTAGTTCTGCCTCGTCCATTCCCTGTAATCTCTTTTTCAGATGCTATGTCGAGATTTGGTACCGATAGGCCAGATCTTCGAATCCCCTTCGAGTTAATTGAAATAGCTGACTTAATGAAAGAGGTTGAGTTTAAGGTCTTTTCTGAACCAGCGCAGAAGCCTGGGTCACGAGTAGTCGCTCTTCGAATACCTGATGGCGGTGCATTAACCCGCCAGCAGATCGACAAATATACTGATTATGTTCGACAATATGGAGCGGCGGGGCTGGCCTACATAAAGGTTAATTCAGTATCTAGTGGTCGTGACGGTTTGCAGTCGCCAATCCTAAAGTTTTTGACTGATGATGTAATTACACTTCTTATTGCGCGGACACAAGCTGTGGATGGAGATTTGATATTTTTCGGCGCTGATACGGCATCGGTTGTAAATGACTCACTGGGTGCTTTACGGGTCCGCCTTGGGCATGATCTGGGATGGGTGAGTGAGGAGTGGTGCCCACTTTGGATAATTGATTTCCCATTATTTCAGTGGAATCAGCAAACAAAGGCTTGGGACTCGGTTCATCATCCGTTTACGTCGCCGAGGCAGTCAGATATCGAACTCTTAGCAGAAAAACCAGGCGCAGTTATAGCAAGAGCCTATGATATGGTGCTAAATGGCACAGAAATTGGGGGTGGCTCTATTCGTATTCATAATGCTGATTTACAGGAACGTGTATTTGAAACTTTAGGCATCAGTAAAGATGAATCAACAAATAAATTTGGATTCTTGTTGGAAGCGCTTCGCTACGGTACCCCCCCTCACGGTGGAATAGCATTTGGCTTAGATAGAATTGTCTCTATGATGGCCAGAGAGATGTCAATCCGAGAAGTTGTTGCATTTCCTAAAACCCAAAAATCAGCTTGTCTAATGACTGGCGCACCTAGCGTCATCGAGTCTAGTCAGCTTGATGAGCTAAGTATTATTCGACGATCAATTTCTGCATCGGTAGAGCATTCAAATTAGATTGAATTGAGGTGTGTACGCCACGGTGCGCTCTCATATAAACAGGCTCAGTTGGTGAACGTAATTATATTTATACCGTTTAACGATATTTTGCTGAGTTAACGACCATAACCTACGATAGGATCGTGAGTTCTTGTTCCTGTCCAAAAGCTTTTGCAAAAGAAGGTAAATGCGTCAAAAAACTGGTGTAAAATTGGGAAGCACCTCAGTAATCATTTTGGGGAAAGTCTTGGGTGCTAGCTAATAAGCGATAGTGAGTTCTTGGATTTTGGGAGCCATTACAGAGGGAGTTCAGTCTTGGACAAAGTAGTCTGCTATTAACCGGATCTAAAAGTTGTGATCAAAAGAGACTAAAGCTATTTCTATCTTGGAGGAGACATGGCTGGACACAGCAAATGGGCAAACATTCGTTTTCGTAAGGCTGCTCAAGATGCTAAGCGAGGGAAATTATTTACTAAGCTAATACGTGAAATAACCGTAGCATCACGAAGTGGTGGTGCGGATCCCGCTAGCAATCCGCGTTTACGTACTGCTATAGACAAAGCGCTATCAGGAAACATGACTCGGGACACTGTGGATCGCGCGATCAAACGAGGCACCGGTGAGCTTGATGGTGCTGAGTTTGAAGAAATTCGTTATGAAGGATATGCATCGGGAGGCACGGCTGTCTTGGTCGAGTGTACTACGGATAACCGAAATCGTACGGTTAGTGAGGTTCGCCACATTTTTACAAAATATGGTGGCAATCTTGGAACAGATGGTTCTGTAGCATACTTGTTTGAAAAGGCTGGAGTGTTTGTCTTTTCGCCAGAGGCCGACGAAGATCTGGTGATGGATACCGCTGTTTCAGCTGGGGCCGAAGATGTTGAAATTTCTGAAGATAGCAGCATCGAGGTTACTTGCCTACCTACCAAATTTGAGAACATTATGACCGCGTTCAGCGAGGCATCACTAACGCCAGAATTTGCGGAAATAGTGCAACGTCCAACAAGTGATTGCAGCCTCTCTGCGAGTCAAGCTGAGAATGTATTGGGTCTTATTTCCGCCTTGGAGGAGCTGGATGATGTTCAAGATGTTTTTACTAACGCTAGTTTTCCTGATGACATACAATCAGCTGCCTAAAGGCTGGCATGGGTTGTCCTGATGGCGGTCTCCCGGGTACTAGGTATAGACCCAGGCTCGCGGGTAACTGGTTTAGGCGTAATAGAAGCTAAAGGACAAACACTGCGGCACATTTACAGCGGCTGTGTTCGTACGACAGGTAGTGAGTTGGGGCCAAGACTGGGCCAAATTTATCGCGGAGTTGCACATGTGATTGAGAAATATAAACCCGATACTATATCTATCGAGCAAGTGTTCATGTCTAAGAACGCACAGAGTGCGTTGGTTTTAGGGCAGGCACGGGGGGCAGCACTCCTAGCCGCTATTCATGGGCAAAAAGCCGTGTCTGAGTATAGTGCGCTTGAAATTAAGAATGCTATAGTCGGTACCGGACGCGCCACAAAGGAGCAGGTGCAGCAGATGGTAAAAATGCTTCTTGGGTTGCATGATGCGCCTCCTACGGATGCAGCTGATGCGTTGGGTTGCGCTATATGCCATATTCACAATCAACAAATTTTACGACGGATCTCGGCTTCGGATAGTGTGGCATGATTGGGCATGTGACTGGAAAATTGAAACGAAAGCAGCCGCCGGAATTGCTCATAGATGTAAATGGGATTGGATATGAGCTTGAGGCGCCCATGACAGTATTTTATGATTTGCCCGCGCTCGATGTGGAGGTAACCTTGCACACACATCTTGTCGTGCGTGCTGATGCTCACCAATTGTTTGGCTTTACTGAAGTTCGTCAGCGTAATCTTTTTAGAGAGCTATTGCGCGTCAGTGGAGTAGGACCAAGAGTTGGGCTGGCTATATTATCCGCGCTTACAGTCGAAGATCTAATTCGTGCGATTAGTTTCAGTGATTCGGCTCAGTTAACTAGAATTCCAGGAATTGGTAGGAAGACAGCTGAGCGCTTAATTATAGACCTCCGAGATCGTTTCGATGAATCGATGGGAGGCGAACAGACTTCAAGCGAGCAAAGTATCAGTCCGGAGCAAGACGCTGTAAGGGGTCTTGTGAAATTAGGTTATCGAAGCAGTGATGCTGCCAAGGTTGTAAAACAATTGAGGTCGCCCGACGCTTCAACTGAAGAGCTTGTTCGTAACGCTCTAAAACAACTTGGAGGAGTCCAAAGTTGAGTGTTGATGACATACTGGTGGCCAGTCAAGATAATGGCGATTCGCATGATGAACGAGCGCTTGATCGTAGTTTACGACCAGTTTCTCTTGCAGATTTTGTAGGTCAGGCGAAGACGAGAGAACAGCTGGAGATTTTCATTAAGGCTGCGCGAAAAAGGCATGAGCCATTAGATCATGTTCTAGTGTTTGGCCCTCCCGGACTCGGAAAAACTACATTGGCACATATTTTGGCTTACGAGATGGGGGTACAGCTCCGACAGACCTCTGGGCCAGTATTGGAGAAAGCTGGAGATCTTGCAGCTATATTGACTAATTTAGAGGAAAATGATGTGTTGTTTGTTGATGAGATTCATAGATTAAGTTCTGTTGTTGAGGAAATCTTATATCCAGCACTTGAAGATTTTCAGCTCGATATAGTAATAGGAGAGGGCCCGACGGCACGTTCAATAAAGTTAACCCTGCCGCCTTTTACATTGGTTGGTGCTACAACCCGAGCGGGTTTGTTGACATCCCCGCTGCGTGATCGATTTGGCATTACACAGCGCCTAGAGTTTTACACTCCGGATCAGCTCACACAGATTATAAAGCGATCCGCTGCAATCCTGGCTGTTGCATATGAAGAAGAGGGTGCTGAGGTTATTGCTCACCGGGCACGAGGAACACCTAGAATTGCAAATCGGTTGTTGCGGCGTGTGAGGGATTTTGCTGAAGTACGTTCTAATGGGCAAATATCCGGTGCTGTTGCTGCTGATGCTCTTGACATGCTTGAAGTCGATGAATTTGGACTTGATACACTGGATCGTCGTTTCCTATTATCCGTCATTCAAAAGTTTGATGGTGGGCCTGTTGGGATAGATAGCATAGCAGCCGCAGTTGGTGAGGAGCGAGGTACCCTTGAAGATATGGTCGAGCCTTTTTTAATCCAGTCCGGATTATTGACCCGCACTCCACGAGGACGTATGGCTACCCGCAGTGCTTGGGCCCATTTTGACCTTGAGATGCCAACAACTGTTTCCGCCCAGAACGATATTTTTTCTAAATACAGTTGAGAGTAATAGAGCCTTATTTAAAAAGTAATTCGGCACGAAAAACACAGGAATTGATCATATGAATACCACAGTCATTTGGGAGAATCAGGCTAGTGTCGCGCTTGGCGCTCCTGCTGTGCTCAGTCTTTGATAGCGTGAGCGACAGGTCGAGAATATTTGAATGGCCTATTCGAGTCTATTTTGAAGATACAGACTCAGCGGGGATCGTATATTATGCGAACTATCTTAAATTTATGGAGCGTGCTAGGTCAGAATGGCTGCGTAGTTTCGGTATTGATGTTGGTAAGCTTGTTCAATCTGAAAAGGCGCTCTTTGTGGTGAGGTCTATCCAAGTTAATTATCAACGCCCAGCTCGTTTGAGCGATTTGCTGACAGTGACAGTGAGTTTGAAGCGTATTGGGCATGCCAGTCTAGAATTATGGCAGGAGGTAATACGCAGAAATGATACTTTATGCTCTAGTAGTTTGCAGCTAGCATGCTTAAATGCCGACAGCCTGCGCCCATGCCGAATTCCAAAGCAGATCTTAGAGAAATTGTAGAAAATCATGAACGAAAATATTGAATTAACCACAGAGTCGTTATCAATATTCAATTTGATGCTCCAGGCTAGCCTTTTAGTGCAGGTGGTGATGCTGATTCTTATTGCAGCATCTCTAGTATCGTGGGTAGTCATATTTTCAAAAGCGTCACTGTTGAAGAGTCTTCGTATTGAAGCTGATAGATTTGAAAATGACTTTTGGTCTGGTGGGGATCTAAATGGCCTTTTTAAGGAGTTATCCAATCAATCAGATGATCCGATCGGCATGGCCAGCATCTTCATCCAGGGGTACGGAGAACATGAAAGACTAACCCAGGCTGGCGGAGTTAATAAAGACGATTTAGTCGATGGTGTGCATCGGGCTATGCGCGTTGCTTTGAGTCGAGAGGTAGAAATACTAGAATCACGCCTTTCTTTTCTTGCAACCGTAGGTTCGATTAGTCCTTATGTCGGTTTGTTTGGCACGGTGTGGGGTATTATGAATTCCTTTCGATCGCTTGGAGCAATGCGGAGTGTGTCATTAGCTACTGTTGCGCCGGGTATTGCGGAGGCGCTTATAGCGACAGCCATGGGATTGTTTGCCGCGATCCCAGCAGTGATTGCGTACAATCGTTTTGCTAATGATTCGGAGGCTCTGATTTCGAGATATGAGATTTTCACCGAGGAATTTTTGAGTATCGTTAGCCGCCACGCGTTAAGCCGCGGGCGAAATTCTAAAACACCGGAATGATTGTGCAGATTAGCTTATGGTAGCTCGCCATCGCCATCGCCGCCGTCGTCAGATGAGTGAAATTAATGTAGTTCCCTATATTGATGTAATGCTGGTTTTGCTGGTCATTTTCATGGTTACGGCCCCCTTGATGATGGAGGGCATACAAATTGACCTTCCGGACACAGATGCGCCACCCATTGTTGGGGATCCTAACAATGTACCATTTGTGGTTTCCGTCGATCAGGAGCAGCAAATCTACCTAAACGAAAATGAAGAACCTATAGCAGATATTGCCGCACTCCAGGCAAGTGTCAGGGCTGTTCTTCGAAGAAACCCCGATGCGGCTTTCCACCTCAGAGGTGAGGCCGACGTTGAATATAACTTTATCGCACATATTGCTAACAAGATGCAGCAGGCGGGAGCGTCGAAGTTAAGTTTTGTTACACAATATCAGGACTAATTCACTTATTTATGAGTTCACCGTACCGGTTCGTTCGCTCTTTTAGACCTCTATTACTAGCTCTACTAGTTCATATCATATTCTTCGGCCTTTTTGGACTAAGCTTTCAGTTACAGCCTGAGTTAGCGGAAGCCCAGGTAGTTATTGCTATCGAGAGTCAGATAGTGAACGAAATAGAGATACAAAAAGAGGCAACACGTAAGTTAGAAAAAGAGCAAGAAAGGCAAGAAAAGATAAACCATCAGACTCGTCAGAAAGAGATAGAGAAAGCCGATGAACAGCGAAAATCGGATCTAGCTAAGAGGCAGGAAGCACAGAGAGAAATCGTCGAGCGCGAAGCTGAGGAAAAGAAAAAACGCGAAGCTGAGGAAAAGAAAAAACGCGAAGCTGGGGCAAAGCAAAAACGCGAAGCTGAGGCAAAGAAAAAACGCGAAGCTGAGGAAAAGAAAAAACGCGAAGCTGAGGAAAAGAAAAAACGCGAAGCTGAGGCAAAGAAAAAACGCGAA
>PBOB01000064.1 GCA_002724185.1 Acidiferrobacteraceae bacterium
AGATGAGCGAGTTGTAGGTCCTACTGCCGGAAAACCAGCGATGGATAAAAAATTAACAAAGGGTATTCGTCCGGGGCCCTCCTCTGGGGAATTAACCGTCTATAGTGTAAACCGGAACCCGTTTGGTGGGTACATTGCAGACGACACAAGTGGTAAATCTGTTTATGTCCATAAATCTGCTGTTGAAGCGGCAGGTCTTGCCGTAATCGAGAAAGGCCAGCGACTTTCCTATGTTATTGAGGAAGATGGTGTCGGTGGTTTTCGAGCAGCCGAGTTACAGGTTTTACCCCGACAGCGATGATATGAGTTCGCAGATGAGTGATCCTATTTTGCCTGATGCTCGCCTCGAAATATCGCCATGAATTGGAACTGGGATCGTCTTAGGGTATTTAGAGAAGTTGCAGAAGTGGGTAGTTTTACCGGAGCTGCCAAGCAGCTACAACTAAGCCAGCCTGCTGTTAGTCGTCAGATTAGCACTCTTGAGCAAGAGCTTAGAATCATATTGTTCCATCGAGATAATAAGGGACTAGTCCTTACTGAGATAGGCGAAGAGGTCTATCGAACGGCCGTTTCACTGAAAGGGCAGCTCGATATTATGGAGTCGCGAATTCTTAGTCGTCAGGAAACACCAGCTGGCTCTTTGAGGCTTACAACATCAGTCGCGTTTGGTTCGTCATGGCTATCACCTTTAATGGGCTTATTTCATGAGCAGTTCCCTGAGATTAAAATTTCATTGCTGCTGAGCGATCAAGCTGAAATGAGCCTTTCAAGTCGCGATGCTGATGTAGCCATTCGATTTGCCCCACAGACAAAACCTTCATTGATTCAGAAAAAACTTCTTGATTTTCACTACCACTTGTATGCAAGCGAAGAGTATCTCAAGGATAAAAGTACCCCGCAGGGCGTATTAGACTTAGCTGACCACAAAATTGTTGTTTATGGAAGTGATATGCCAGCTCCAGTTGAGAATATAAATTGGCATTTAGACCTTGTTAGAGATCATGCCCCGCACTATGAGCCAGCTCTAAGCGTGGCAAGTGTTCACGGAATATTGCAGGCAGTCCGAAGCGGGGCTGGAATCGGTGCTTTACCAAAATACATGGTCGATCAGAACTCTGGTTTAGTGGAGGTGCTATCAGAGATTAAAGGCCCCACAATATCTGTATATTTTGTTTATTTAGAGGAGATGAGAAATACCAAACGAGTAGAGGTGCTTCGTGAATTTCTTGTGGAGCACGCTAGTTGTGGATCGAAAAAGGCCAGCGACGCTCCTGCGTTAACGCGGAAAGGTTTGAGATGATGACTAAACGAATCACAGTGCAAGATGGAGATAAAAACCTACCTCATTCACCACAGAATCGGCCTTATCCCGTAGAGGTTGGCCAAGGAAGGGTTTACCGCTGGTGTAGTTGTGGTCTTAGTCAGTCACAACCGTGGTGTGATGATTCACATGAAGGTACAAGCTACGAACCAATAACCTTTGAAGCTCCCGTTAATGGAATTTTTTACATGTGTGGTTGTAAAAAAAGTGATAATAAGCCGTATTGCTTCGGAAACTGTATGGGGCATAGTAGTCGCCAGTGGAGCCCTGATACATGGTAGCTCCAAGATATTTTGTGGCTGTTGTTAATGGCTCTATTAAGCAGTTGAACAACCGAAGTTAAGTGTCTATTAGACAAAGGAATTTTTATGCAAAAAGCACTCCACATTAAACCTGAGCTTTGCACTGGTTGTTTGCAATGCGAGCTCGCGTGTAGCTATGAGCATGAGGGTTTATTCAATCCTTCTATGTCGAGAATTAAGGTTTTCGAGTTCGAGCACGGTCGGCATACGGTTCCATATACATGTACACAGTGCGCTGAAGCATGGTGCATGAAGGCTTGTCCGACAGAAGCGATCCACCTAGATACGAAGCTTGGAGCAAAGTTAGTTGTTGAATCAGCTTGTGTTGGATGTAAGGCGTGCACCCTTGCATGCCCTTTCGGTACTATAGAGTTTAATCCAGTTAGTGGCAAAGTTGACAAATGCGATTTGTGCGGCGGTAATCCGAAGTGCGTAGAAGCATGCCCAACTGCTGCTATTACTTATATTGATGCAGACTCCACCGGGTATGACCGAATGAGATCTTGGGCGGAGCGAACACATTTGGAGGTGTCACAATGACTTGGCAAGGAAGCGTGTTGCGAGTGAACCTAACAGAAGGCAGTTATGTTGTTGAGCCATTAAACATGGAATGGGCTAACGACTATGTTGGCGAAAGAGGGTTAGGGAGCAAATATTTGGTTGAGAGCATTGATCCGAAAGTCGATCCACTAAGTCCAGACAATGCACTTATATTTGCGACCGGTCCATTAACCGGGACGATGGCATCTACAAGTGGCCGATATGCAGTTATTACGAAAGGCCCACTAAACGGGGCCATTGCTTGTTCGAATTCGGGTGGCAAATTTGGCGCAGAAATGAAGTTCGCGGGCTATGATCTCATTCTACTTGAGGGTCGCGCTTCAAAGCCGTGCTATCTATTAATCGAAGACGAGTCTATTTCGTTCGAGGATGCTGAACCAATATGGGGTCAATCGGTTTGGAAAACAGAAGAGTGGATTCGGAACCAACACAATAATCCAAAACTGCGAATAGCTTCTATTGGGGTTGCTGGTGAAAAAGGAGTGCGCTACGCTTCTGTAATTAATGATCTTCATCGAGCAGCAGGAAGGTCAGGCGTCGGAGCTGTCATGGGCTCCAAGAATCTTAAAGCAATTGCGGTTCGTGGCACAAAGGGCGTGAGCGTTGATAATCCAAAGCGGTTTATGGAGGTAGTTAGAGAGACCAAGGCCCTGCTAGCAAACAACTCTGGGCGTAAGGATATGACAGAGCATGGCACTAACTCAATGTTAACTACCATGCAAGAATACGGTAGCCTGCCTACGAGAAATTTCCGAGAGGTTCAATTTGAAGGTTTTGATAAAGTCGATGCAAATGCAATGGAGGAAACGGATGATAGCGGCCATCGTAACCTCATTACTAATAAGGCATGCTTTGGGTGTACGATTGCGTGCGGTAGGATCGCGCATATCCGACAGGATCATTTCACTATCATAAACAGGCGAGAGTATTGGCACGCGTCGGGAGGGCTCGAGTATGAAACTGCTTTTGCTTTTGGCCCTGCAGTAGGTGTGGACGACATTGATGCCCTCACTTTTGCAGGATATATGATGAACGAACATGGCATGGATCCAATTTCCTTTGGCGTTACGCTAGCAGCGGCCATGGAGTTGTATGAGATGGGCGCTATCTCGAAAGACGATACCGATGGTGTCGAGCTAACATTTGGTAATGCTGAGGCATTAACAGTGATGGCAGAAAAAACCGGTAAATTTGAAGGGTTCGGTCAGATATTAGGCTTGGGATCAAAGGTGCTATGTGAAAAATATGGCCATCCTGAACTCTCTATGACCGTAAAAGGTCAGGAGTTTGCTGGCTATGATTCCCGCGCCCTCAAAGGTATGGGACTTGGCTATGCTACCAGTAATCGTGGTGCATGCCATATGAGGCACGATGTCTTTGCTGAAGACTATGATGATAGTAGTCCCGAAGGCAAGGCCGGTCCTTGTAAAGATTCGCAAGACCGAATAGCTGCTATGGATTCAAGCGGCTTGTGTGTCTTTGTAACGACTGCTTGGGGTATAGAGGAGTTTGCTGTGCAGCTTGATGCTGCGTGCGACGGAACATGGACAGGAGATCGGCTTTTGGAGGCTGGTGAGCGCATTTGGAACCTTGAGCGACTGTTTAATCTTGCTGCAGGCTTCACCTCTGCAGATGATACCTTGCCGCCCCGGCTACTGAACGATCCAGCACCGACTGGGATACGGAAGGGAACACTTGCTGAACTTGATAGAATGCTCCCTGAATACTATGATCTTAGAGGATGGACCAACGACGGTAGGCCAACAGCAGAGACTTTGGCTCGACTTGGTCTAAATTAGAATTAGTTATGGATCTTAAAATAAAACTAGTAGGCCGACTAAAGGAATATTGGAATGATGGGAGCAGTGTAGAAGTAACAGAAGGGGCAACTGTATTAGATGTCTTAAAGCAGTTGAACATCCCAGATGAGGAAGCTGGCATGGTTGCGATAAATGATGAATCCGTTCCTAGAAAGGAACGAGGTATTGTTAAGGTCGTTCCTGGCGATTCAATGACGATACTTCCAATGGTCCATGGAGGATAGATCAAGGTAAGCCGATCATTATAGATTCTAAACAAGTAAGATCTATGGTATCTACTCCAACGCTCTTCCTATTTATTGCGGCCGCGATAACACTGTTGGTGATACCCGGGCCTGCAGTTTTTTACATTGTCGCGCGCAGCACCGAGCAGGGTATATTAGCCGGCTTGACGTCTGTCCTTGGTATCGTAACGGGTGGTTTGGTGCACGTCCTTGCAAGCGCTCTTGGATTGTCAGCTCTAGTGTTAGCATCACCAGCAGCGTTCGCTACTGTAAAACTATGTGGTGCCGCCTATCTTTTTTATCTAGGCGCTAGACTATTTTGGAGATCGGCTCAGACTACAATCGCAGCATCAGCGAATGTAGATCAACTAAGTCTTAAGATAGTTTATTGGGAAGGGTTTCTTGTAAATATATCTAACCCAAAAACAATACTATTCTTCGTTGCATTCTTGCCTCAGTTTATTGATGAGAGGAGCGGAAATGTGGTGAGTCAAATTATCATATTGGGGATCATTCTCGTAGCAATAGGTCTTGTAACTGATAGTGTTTATGCAATTGTAGCCGGTAAACTTAGCAGCTGGTTGCGCTCCAAAACGTCACGAGGTGCGCTGCTTGACAGGCTCGCAGCGAGTGTTTACATAGGCCTAGCATTTTTTACTGTATTCACGGCGCCACGCTGACTATATAGGTGCTTAGCAATATTCATTGTTATATTATTTCAGAAATAATCCCTAAGTGAATAGTAAGACATCGCGAGAGCGAGGCAGGGCCAACGTAATAGTGTCCCGCCTGGAAATTTGTAGCGCGGCACTCTAGCAAAGACATCAAGTTTTTCTTGATCGCCCGCTATTGCGTCTGCTAGCACACGCCCAGCCAGAGTCGCAATTGCGACTCCTTGCCCCGAATATCCAAGTGCATAGTAGACATTTGAATTAAGTCGACCAAATATTGGCATACGGTTCATAGTGATGGCAAGTTTTCCACCCCACGCATAGTCTATCCCTATAGAATTCATTTGCGGGAATACCTTCAACATATGTGATCTGACAAAGGACTTAATGTCATGAGGAAATCTATTTGTGTATGTTTCTCCACCGCCAAACAATAGACGATTATCGTCTGATATACGAAAGTAGTTAACAACGAATTTTGTGTCGGCTACCGCTACATTATTTGCTACCAGTTCATTGGATACGCCTGGGGTCATCGGTTCAGTTGCCAGTATATAGTTATTTATAGGCATAATATATCTGGCTAGTCTCGGCGCAAGCTTTCCTAGATATCCATTGCAAGCAATAACTGCGTTAGCCGCGTAAATTTGACCATTGCTAGTGCTAATTAGGAGTTTAGAGTTCTGTATCGCTGATATATCTATCGCTTTGGAATATTCAAAAAGCTGGACGCCTTGCGCTGTAGCGGCGCGTGATAGGCCGAGAAGATAGTTAAGCGGGTGTAAGTGTCCAGCACCATAATCAATGTGCCCGCCATGATAAGAATTAGTAGCAAGGTGATCTTTAATATTACTCGGTTTTATAACTGAAATTTTATCGTATGAGTAACGAGATTTTAGGAAATCAGAATATCGGCATAGATAAGAATAGTGTTTCTTACGCCAGGCCGCGGTGATAATTCCCCATCTGATCGCTGATGAAATACTATACTCATCGATTAATTGCGCTACTAGTATTTTCGCCTCCTCTGATAGAGACCATAAACGTAAAGCATCATCACGGGAAACTATCTTCTCTAGTTCAATCATGTCGCGTCTTTGCCCGCTACACAGTTGGCCACCATTTAGACCTGACGCGCCGGAGCCAACAGTTTGCGCCTCAATAACTGTCACTTGGTAACCGCGTTTAGCAAGGTGTAGCGCAGTCGAGAGGCCCGTGTATCCGGCACCAATAACAGCTACATCTGTTGTAACAGATCCAGTTAAAACAGGATGGTGGCTGTTGAGCGCACGAGTTGCCTGATACCAAGTAGTTTGAGTTTCTGATTTCATTGAATGAATATATAATTTATTGTTATTGCAGTTTGGCGTCATTTAGAAACAATAGCAATATGCTGCTGAATGTGAAACAATAGAATGTCAAGAAATGACATGCATCTATTTGATTTAGTTGTTATAGAGCAGCAGAAGTTCGCCACGCAACATTAGTTTTATCCGACATTTTTATGCAATAGCGAAAGGTAGCATTAGAGTGAAACTTCACGAATATCAGGCAAAACAACTGTTCCAGCGATACGGCATTCCGGTTCCAAAAGGTGTTGCTTATTCTTCAAAAGAAGCGGCACTTGATGCAGTTAAATCTATGATCTTCGGTTCGTGGGTGATCAAGGCACAGATCCACGCTGGAGGGCGCGGCAAAGGTGGTGGTGTGAAAATTGCCACAACTAGTGACACAGCAATATTGGCAATTAACTCTATATTTGGCATGCAACTAGTGACGCACCAGACAGGACCGAAAGGTAAATTAGTAGAGCGAATCCTTATTGAGGAAGCTGTTTCTATTGAGCGTGAACTTTATTTAGGAATGGTGGTTGATCGCACAAGCCAACAAATTGCGCTCATGGTAAGTGCTGATGGTGGAATGGACATAGAGAAAGTGGCGAATGAAACACCAGACAGATTATTTACGATGCTTATTGATGGCGAAAAAAAGATCGATATGGCAACTTCATCGGAGTTATCTGAAAAAATTGGCTTACAGCAAGAACTCCATGTGGGCGCTGATGAGTTGTTCCAAAATGTCTATAGACTCTTCTTGGAATGTGATGCATCGTTAGTGGAAATCAATCCGCTAGTTATTACAGAAGATAATCGGCTGATTGCTGCTGACGCTAAGGTTACAATCGATGATAATGCACTATTCAGGCAGTCTGAAATACAAGAATTTAGGGATCCATCGGAGGAAGATATCAATGAGAGCAAGGCAGCAGAGGCTGGACTAAACTTTATCTCCCTCAATGGGAACATCGGGTGTTTGGTCAATGGTGCTGGATTAGCTATGGCTACTATGGATATTATTAAGTTACACGGTGGTGAGCCTGCTAACTTTCTAGATGTAGGTGGTGGGGCAAATGCACAGCAGGTTGCTGTAGCATTCCAAATTATGTTACAACAATCAACCGTAAAAGCTGTTCTTGTGAATATCTTCGGCGGAATAATGCGCTGCGATGTTATTGCCAAAGGTATAGTAGAAGCGGCACAAGAGACTGCAATGAGCCTGCCATTAATCATCAGACTTGAAGGAACTAATGTCATTGATGGGCGAGAAATACTTGCGCAATCAGGTCTAAATTATATTTCGGCGACAGACATGGATGATGCGGCAATTAAAGCAGTCCATGCAGCAGCGGGCTAATTGAATGTCAATACTAGTCGATCGTAATACGCGTGTTGTCACTCAAGGGATTACTGGCAAAACAGGAGTGTTCCATACTAAGAACTGCCTTGAATATTGCTTTGGGGAGGAGTGTTTTGTTGCTGGCGTTACGCCTGGCAAAGGTGGAGAGCGGGTAGCTAATATACCGGTATTTAATTCAGTGAGAGATGCGAAACTAGATACCGGATGTAATACGTCAGTAATCTATGTGCCGCCTAAATTTGCTGCGAAAGCCATCGATGAGGCTGTTGACGCCGAACTCGATCTTGTTGTTTGTATTACTGAAGGGATTCCAGTGCGTGATTTAGTCAATACACGCGCACGAATGCGTGGTAAAAAGACTATATTGTTGGGGCCTAATTGTCCGGGTATTATTACTCCAGGCACGATTAAGATTGGAATAATGCCAGGATATATTCACAAACCTGGGTCTATCGGTGTTGTTTCTAGGTCTGGGACATTAACCTATGAAGTAGTAGATCAATTGACAAAACTTGGACTTGGTCAGTCAACATGCGTAGGTATTGGAGGGGACCCAGTTAATGGTCTCAAACACCTCGACGTTCTAAAACGGTTTAATGACGACGATGATACCGAAGCTGTAGTCATGTGTGGTGAGATTGGCGGAACCGATGAAGAAGCCTGTGCGAGATGGATTGCCGAAAATATGCATAAGCCAGTCATAGCGTTTATTGCGGGTGCAACTGCGCCACCGGGGAAGCGGATGGGTCATGCTGGGGCGATTATTTCGGGAGGCGAGGGTACAGCTATCGCAAAAATTGAGGCCCTTCGTGATGCTGGGGTTCATGTGACAGAGAATCCTGCCGAAATGGGTAACTTTGTCGCTTCAGCTCTAACTCTCTAGCGTTGCGCTTACATGTGCTTGATAATATTTTCTATGCTCTCGCGCGCATCTCCAAATAGCATACCAGTGTTTTGCTTATAGAACAGTGGGTTATCAACACCAGCGTAGCCGGTAGCCATTGAGCGCTTTAGTACAATAACATTCTGAGCATTCCAAACCTGAAGAACTGGCATGCCAGCTATGGGGCTGCTCGGGTCATCCTCTGCAGCCGGATTAACTATATCGTTGGCTCCAATGACGACTACAACGTCAGTTTTTGAAAGATCACTGTTAATTTCATCCATTTCAAGCACGATGTCATAGGGCACTCTTGCCTCTGCCAAGAGAACATTCATATGTCCCGGCATCCTTCCTGCAACTGGATGTATTGCAAATCTAGCATCGACATCTGATGTCCTAAGATGTCTAACCATATCAGATACTGCATGTTGAGCGTTAGCAACAGCCATTCCATAGCCTGGAACAACAACTACGCTTTGAGAAGATTGGAGCAGCGCAGCTACTGCAGTAGCAGAGGTTGATGTAGCTTCTCCGTAATTTGTGGTTACGGTACTGCTGCCTGAGGTGCCGAATCCGCCTAATATTACTGCTAAGAAGCGACGATTCATAGCCCGGCACATTATGTAACTCAGAATCGCACCACTACTACCAACCAGCGCTCCAGTGATAATTAGTAGGTCGTTTGCTAGCATGAATCCTGTAGCTGCCGCAGCCCATCCTGAATAACTATTTAGCATTGAAATCACAACTGGCATATCGGCTCCACCAATTGCGAGAACCATATGGAGACCAAACAACATGGCTAGAATTGTCATTGCGATCAGAAAAGGAACTCCGAGATTACTATTAGCAGCTTCAACGAAGTAGAATCCGAGGACAATGCAAGCAACACCAATTCCTCCATTGACGAAATGTCTGCCCGGTATCATCATTGGTTTACTTGATAGTATGGCTTGTAGCTTGCCAAATGCAGCGACCGATCCAGTAAACGTTACTGCTCCAATTAGCACCCCTATAAAAACTTCGCTGTTGTGGATTATTCGTTCTACACCATGATGATTAGTGCCTGGATCAAGGTAATTCGCAAAACCAATTAGCACAGCGGCAAGACCGACTAGGCTATGCAAAATAGCAACCAATTGGGGCATAGAAGTCATTGCTACGCGTTGTGAAACAGTCCCACCGATTACACCTCCAACTAGCATCAGAGTGACGATTAGCCAGTAATAGGTTGTATCAATATGAAATATGGTGGCGATGATGGCGATCGCCATACCGAGCATTCCATAGATGTTGCCACGACGTGAGGATTCCTGGTGACTTAATCCTCCCAGGCTGAGGATGAAGAGAATGCTTGCGGCTATATAGGCAGCCGATGTGAGTCCAGATGTAATCATTGGTTAATTCTCTTTTCGGAACATCCGAAGCATCCGTTGCGTGACTAAAAATCCGCCGCTAATATTGATGCTAGCAATCAAAACTGATATTCCCGCAAGAAAAAGTATCAAAGCTGAAGAGGATGGGGTCTGGACCAACGCTCCTATAATAATTATTCCACTAATTGCGTTGGTAACACTCATCAACGGTGTATGTAGCGCCGCAGTCACATTCCAGATCACCTGCCAGCCAACGAAAATCGCAAGTATGAATACTGTGAAATGAGCCATAAATTCCGGAGGGGCTACGGAACCTAAACCAAATATTAATGCAAGTGCGACAGCGAGGCCGGTAATGGTGGTCACGCGGCGTGATTTCGTACTGGTTTTGGTTTGGGTCTCGACTACATCAACATCAACGCCTATAGAATTTTCCCGCTCCTTCTTTATTGGCAAATTCGGAGGAGGCCATGTAATTGCTCCTTCATGAGCAATAGTTACGGAACGAACAACGTCGTCACTCATATCAATATTAATATTTGACTGATTTTCTAGGCTTAGTTCACTGAGCAAATGATATAAGTTATTAGAGTAGAGCTGGCTTGATTGAGCAGCCATTCGACTAGGGAAGTCAGTGTAGCCAACTATGGTAACGCCATGTTCTATTATGCTCTCATTGGGTTGCGTAAGTTCGCAATTTCCACCTTGTTCAGCAGCTAGATCGACAATTACACTCCCAGGAGTCATTAATGACACCATTGCTTCAGTGATCAGCTTTGGCGCTGGTTTTCCTGGGATCAGGGCAGTAGTGATTATAATGTCGACTTCTCTGGCTTGCTGACTAAAAAGTTCCATTTCTGCTGCGATAAATTCATCGCTCATGACTTTGGCATAGCCACCACTTCCTGAGCCATCTTCGTCAATATTGAGTAACAGGAAGTTAGCACCCATGCTCTCGACCTGTTCTTTAACTTCAGGGCGTGTATCAAACGCTCGGACTATTGCCCCCATATTTCCTGCTGTTCCAATTGCGGCAAGCCCCGCTACACCAGCGCCAATGACGAGTATTGTGACGGGCGGGATCTTACCGGCAGCAGTAATTTGGCCGCCAAAAAACTTACCATAGTGGTTTGCAGCTTCAATAACTGCTCTATAACCTGCTATGTTTGCCATCGAGCTCAGAGCATCAAACTTTTGGGCGCGCGATATACGTGGCACACTATCTATGGCTATTGCAGTGACTTTTTTCTCAGCGTAGCGATCTAGTTGGTTTGCATTCTGTGCTGGCCACAGCAGTCCAATTAGAGTTTGGCCATTATGTAGAAGGTCAATTTCTTCGAAACCTTCAGTACGATTCGTTGCGGGCTCTCTTATTTTGAGAATAATATCGCTAGCAGTCCATATCTCTCTGGCAGTTGGGATGATAGTAGCTCCCTCCACTTCGTAGTCGCTATCATTGAATCCCGCATTAAGACCAGCCGTTGTTTCAATTAGTACTTCAAAGCCGAGCTTTCTGATCAGTTCCGTACTTGACGGTGTTGCAGCGACTCTTTTCTCGCCATGAGTCACTTCTTTTGGTATGCCAATTTTCATGCGCCAGTATGATGCTACGTTTGATACGATCGCCTATTTTAGACATCGAGCGGAAAATCGACAACAAAAATGAACGACTAATCCCATAAATTGAATCAATAATAGAATACACCACCGCCTCTTAGAGCTATTGCCCAGAAATATAAGGTTACCTCAAGACCTAAATCCGGTATCCTTGCGGACTACACAATGGCCACAGTTTGGTGAGATATATGACTCCAGAAGAAGTGAACGATTTGCGTCGCCTGCTTGCAGAATTGGACAAACGAATCGTTGGTCTTAGGGGGTATCTTTGACTATGACAACAAAAAGGAACGTCTTGAAGAGGTTTTGCTGCAACTAGAGCAGGCTGATATTTGGAACAAGCCCCAGCATGCGCAGCGGCTAGGCGAGGAGCGCGCAAATCTACAAGCCATTGTATCTCAACTAGATGCGGTCAAAGTTGGCATTGAGGATAATCTGGAGCTGGTAGAGATTGCAACGAAAGAAGATGATTTCCTTACGTTGAACGCTATCAAACAGGACGTTGCTGAGACAGATGTTATTGTAGCTGAGCTTGAACTTAAGAGAATGTTTTCAGGAGAGGCAGATGCTGCTAACGCGTTTCTTGACGTCCAGGCTGGTTCTGGCGGTACAGAAGCCCAAGATTGGGCAGAAATGTTGCTTCGGATGTATTCTCGCTGGGCGGAGAGTCACAGATTTAGCGTACAATTGATAGAGAAGTCACATGGCGAAGTTGCTGGAATAAAGAGCGCAACTATCTGTATAAAGGGGGACCATGCCTATGGTCGACTTCGCACTGAAACAGGTGTGCATCGACTTGTTCGTAAGTCACCTTTTGATTCAGGAAACAGAAGGCACACTTCGTTCGCCTCGGTCTTCGCGTATCCAGAGGTGGACGAGAACATAGAAATAGAAATTAATCCAGTAGACCTTAGAATTGACACATATAGAGCGAGCGGAGCAGGTGGGCAGCATGTAAATCGGACTGACTCTGCAGTTCGTATAACACATCATCCTTCTGGCATAGTTGTCCAGTGCCAAAATGATCGGTCGCAGCACAGAAATAAAGCCGAGGCTATGTCAATGTTGCGTTCCAAACTTTATGAAGCACAGATCCGGCAGCAAAAGCTAGCTCAGCAGGAGCTAGAAGACTCGAAAGCAGACATAGGCTGGGGCAGTCAAATCAGATCATACGTACTTGACCAATCTCGTATCAAGGATCTTAGGACTGGAGTTGAAACTAGAAACACACAAGCAGTATTAGATGGAGATCTAACTGGTTTTATCGAGTCAAGTTTAAAAGCTGGACTTTAGCTAAATCATTCATTTGAGTGAGACAAAGATGAAAGACGAAGACCAAAATGAGCAGACGCGTCAACGTAGAGAGAAGCTTTCTCGTATCCGTGATGAGAACATAACGGCCTATCCGAACGACTTTCGAAGAAATACTACGATTGTCGAGATTCTTAACCAATATGACAAACTGAGCCAAGAAGAGCTATTAGCCGATGAGACTTTGTTAGTTATTGCTGGGCGATTAATGACCAAGAGGGTTATGGGTAAGGCATCTTTCGCGCACCTCCAAGATGAGAATCAAAAGGTTCAACTGTATGTTCAAAAGCAATTAGTTGGAGAAGAGGCATATGAAGACTTTAAAAGATACGATCTGGGCGATATTCTCGGTGTTACTGGTACTGTTTTTAGGACTAAGACAGGCGAGCTAAGCCTACGTATTAGTAATATACGTTTGTTAGTAAAGTCACTGCATCCATTGCCAGATAAATATCACGGCTTAGTCGATATAGAGACGAAATATAGAAAACGTTACTTAGATTTAATGGTTAATGCTGAATCTCGTGAGGTATTTCGCAAACGATCAAAAACCATTAATGCTCTTCGAAAGTATTTAGATCGACATAACTATTTAGAAATTGAATCACCGATCACACTTCCTATACCTGGTGGAGCAAACGCACGACCATTTATTACTCATCATAACGCGCTAGACATGAAGCTTTACTTACGGATTGCGCAGGAGTTGGCGATCAAGAGGTGTCTAGTTGGTGGCTTCGAAAAAGTTTATGAGTTAAATCGTAATTTTCGCAACGAAGGTCTCAGCACACAACATAATCCAGAGTTCACGATGCTTGAATACAATGAGGCGTACGTTGATTATATCGATTACATGATATTTACTGAGGAAATGCTCAGCCAAGTGGCTCGCGACGTATCCGGATCTACAAAACTACCGTATCAGGGCAGTATTATTGACTTTGATACACCATTTGAACGATACAGCCTACAAGAGGTAGTCAAAAAATATCATCCAGAAATCTCAGATGAAGATATTGGAGATGCTGCTCGACTAGGATGGATTCTTTCCGAATGGAATATCCCACATATAGCTGGAAGTTCTGCAGGAACATTATTGCTTGATCTATTTGAATCACGTATTGAGGACAAATTAATCCAACCGACATTTATAACAGGTTATCCTGTTGAAGCGTCACCACTGTCGCGCCGTTGTGAGGATGACTCATCAATCGTTGATCGATTTGAATTGTTTGTTGCTGGAAGGGAGCTCGCTAATGGATTTTCAGAACTCAATGATCCGGATGATCAGGCTGACCGTTTCTCTGATCAGGCGAAATCAAAGATACAGGGAGATGAAGAGGCTATGTTTTTTGACCATGATTATATACAAGCTCTCGAATATGGATTACCGCCTAACGCGGGTGGCGGTATTGGCGTGGATCGATTAGTAATGATTCTTACTAATATGCCATCCATTCGTGATGTTTTGTTATTCCCACATATGCGCCCTGATATTGAAGATGCTCTAATTTAGTTAACACCTTAGCACTTAGATATTTGATATTACGATGACTCCACTGGAAGTTAGGATCGGATTACGCTACACACGAGCGAGGCGGCGAAATCGTTATATTTCGTTTATATCCTTAATTTCAATTCTTGGTATTGTTATAGGTGTATGGGCTCTTATTACAGTGCTTTCGGTAATGAATGGTTTTGAGAAAGAGCTCCGGGAAAAAATTCTGTCAGTCGCTTCTCACGTAACCATTAAGACCGACGCTGGCTATTTAGGAGATTGGGGAGCCGTAGCCAATATTGCAAAAAGGGTTGATGGTGTGACTGAGCTCGCCCCGTTTATATTAGCTCAGGGTCTAATTGTCCATGGCCGATCTAGCAATGGTGTTTTGATTCGGGGTGTTGATCCTGCTATGGAAGTATTTGATTCCGGGCCACTTAACCACCTCACTAGTGGCGCCTTCGATTCACTAGAGAAAGGTTCCTGGAACATTGTTGTTGGAGAGGCTCTAGCCTCTAGATTCGGCGTTGAGATTGGGGATAAGTTAACAGTTATCGCCCCAGAAGGGCGCGTCAGTGTCGCTGGAGTTATACCTAAATTACGCCGATTTGAAGTTTCTGGAATATTTAGACTTGGCATGTTTGAGTACGACAGTGCATTTGTATTGTTACATATAGACGATGCTGCAAAACTATTTCAAACTGGTGGCGGGGTAACTGGAATTCGTCTTTCTGTCTCTGACATTTATCAGGCGCCATCAATACGGCAACAAGTAGCGGATAGGCTTTCGAGTAACTTTATTGTTAGCGACTGGACCTGGGAACATCAGAATCTATTCAAAGCCCTACAGCTTGAACGTCGAGTAATGTTCCTTATTTTACTGCTAATTGTCGCCGTAGCCGCTTTCAATATAGTTTCTACATTGATTATGGTGGTTACGGACAAAGAGCCAGATGTAGCAATTCTCAGTACACTCGGACTTGGGACGAAAAGTATCATGTCGATTTTTATCATACAAGGCACGTTAATCGGTATCGTAGGTACTACAATAGGAATGCTTTTAGGTGTAACTACGGCACTTAATATAGAAACACTTGTACCATTCTTGGAGTCTGTATTTAGGGTAGAGTTTTTCCCCTCGAATGTCTATTTTATATCAGAGTTTCCTGCTGATTTAAGGTGGGCTGATGTAACCCGCGTTGTCATTGTCTCATTATTGATTACTTTCATTGCAACGTTGTATCCTGCGTGGCGGGCATCCAAGATTAATCCTGCTGATGCCTTACGATATGAATAAGCAGATCAGAGAGATTTTGTCATGTACCAATTTAGGTAAAACATTTAGTAATAATCAATTGTCATTGGAAATATTGCGAGAGATTGAACTTTCAATAGCAGAGAGAGAGCTGATAGCAATTGTAGGTGCATCTGGTTCTGGAAAAAGTACATTACTGCACTTGCTAGCCGGGTTAGAGATCCCGAGTACAGGTAGTGTTATCGTTGATGGTCAAGATCTGAATGCGTGTAGTCAACGAGATAAGCGCGTTCTTCGAAATAGGAGCTTTGGATTTGTTTACCAATTCCATCACCTCTTAGCTGAATTTACTGCAAAGGAAAATGTTGCAATGCCATTGCTAATCGCTAGACACTCCTATAAAGAAGCGCTAATTAAAGCGCAGGGACTTCTAAAGATTGTAGGGCTGGAGGGACGCTATAACCATAAGCCATCTGAATTGTCTGGTGGCGAGCGGCAACGTGCTGCTATTGCAAGAGCTATTATTAATAATCCGCGGTGTCTGTTTGCAGATGAACCAACCGGTAATCTTGATGAGCGAACTGCGATGGATGTCCAATCACTCCTGGTCGATCTAAATCAAAAAAACGGTATGGCTATGATATTCGCAACTCACGACCATATGCTTGCTAGGCGAGCTGATAGGATGTTTGAATTAAGAGCTGGTATGCTTTGGCCGATTATTTCTTGATGCTTTAGAAGTATATTATTGTGAATACATTTCAAATATACAAAAGGCTGCTCAAGTACGTCCTTCCCTATCGCTGGGTATTTATATTGGGCCTCTTAGGCATGATTGTAGTTGCAATATCCGAAGCATCCTTTGCCGCGCTTCTGAAACCTATTATGGACGGTGGTTTTGTAGATAGAGACACTACCGTAATTAAACTTACACCATTATTGCTGGTTGGTGCTTTTATGGCACGCGGTGTCGGGTCTTTTGCTGACCAGTATAGCATTGGTTGGATTGCCCGGATGGTGATTGCTGATTTACGTAGCGAGCTTTTTGAAAAAATGATACAGCTGCCTGTCCCATATCATGATCATGAAACATCAGCCAGCTTAGTTGCTAAACTGATTTACGATATAGAACAGGTGGCGCAAGCTGCAACATTAGCAATACGCGTTCTTGTTAAAGATGCCCTTCTGACACTTGCACTATTGGGTTGGCTGATATACCTAAATTGGCAGCTAACTGTTATTTTTCTGACTATTACCCCAGTAGCGGCAGTTATTATACGTGTAGCAGGTCGACGGTTTAGAACTGTTAGCGAACGCATCCAAGAATCTATCGGCAATATTGCGCAAGTATCTAAAGAAGCATTCCAAGCCCATAAAATACTAAAATCGTTCAAGGCGTATCGGCACGAAACTGTATCGTTTGAGCGGGTCAATCTAAGCAATCGAGACCAAGCAATCAAGAAGGCTGTTATTGGGGCCGGAAGTGTCCCCCTTGTATTAATTTTCGTTGGTATGAATGTGGCTGGGGTGATTTACTTAGCCATGACAGGTGCAACCGGATCATTTATCAGTGCTGGTACTTTTGCGTCATATTTAGGTGCGATTTTGATGCTTATGGCGCCAATAAAGCGTCTTGCTATGGTTAACGAGCTTTTGCAGACAGGAGTCGCAGCATCGAAGAGCGCCTTTGACATCCTTGACATGGAAAGCGAGTCTGACGGTGGTCGACATATCATGAGCCCAGCATTCGGTAATCTCGAGTTTAGGAACGTTTCATTTACCTACAGCTCGAGCAATACAGCTGCGCTCAACAATGTTTCATTTAGTATTTCACAGGGCGACTTTGTTGGTATTGTGGGTGAGTCTGGAAGTGGAAAATCTACTATTTCCTCTCTTCTAGTGGCTTTCTATGATACGTTTTGTGGTGAGATTCTTATCGATGGTGTATCGATTAGTGAGCATAGCGTAGGGAGCCTTAGGGAGGAGATTAGTCTTGCTCCCCAGGATGCCACTTTATTCAATGATACCCTGATAAGAAATATATGCTACGGCGCTGACACAGATAAAGGTAGGCTAGAAGCAGTAATTGAGGCTACCGGAATTGATCGATTTATACCCGACCTCCCAGACGGCCTCGAAACTAATATCGGTGAACGCGGCGCGTTGTTGTCTGGCGGTCAACGGCAGCGTGTTGCCTTAGCCCGAGCCTTATATCGAGAGTTTTCTATTCTGATAATGGATGAAGCGACTTCTGGAATAGATAATATTGGTGAAGAAGAGCTAAGAAGAAATATTCGCAATTTTGTTGGAAAAAGAACCGTGCTAGCCATATCACATCGTCTCTCAACAGTCGTTGATGCCGACTGCATCTACGTTTTACATCAAGGAAGACTAATAGAGTCTGGTGATCACGAAACCTTGGTGGCAATGGGAGGTTACTACGGCGCCCTTTACAGCAACCAGATGAATAGTGCGCAGCTCACCCAGCATACCTTGGATCGAACAAGTGAATAGGTTGCAATTGATGCTTGAGGAGAGTTGGTACCAGCGGACTATACTATCGTTTATGCTGTTGCCGTTGAGTGCCCTATATGGAGTTGTGCTAACGTTACGTGTTGCAGCATATAGATGTGGATTACTGAAGAGGGCGAATGCTGGTGTCCCTGTGATAGTCATTGGAAACTTGACAGTAGGTGGTACGGGAAAGACGCCGTTGACTATAGCTCTTGCTAGATATCTTCGTGAACGTGGTTATTCCCCAGGTATAGTTAGTCGTGGTTACAAAGGCAAAGCGGAAGCACAGAGTAGACTTGTGAATGGTGATGAAGATGCAGGCCTCGTAGGCGACGAACCGTTACTAATTCGTAGAGAAACAGGATGCCCGGTGGTGGTGGGACGTAAACGACCGATTGCCTGCGATCAACTAATTGCACATCATGGTGTTGATATCATCATAAGTGACGACGGCCTACAGCATCTTAGCTTAGAGCGGGCAATAGAAATTGTGGTGGTTGACGGGAAACGGCTTTTTGGGAATAGATTATTGCTCCCTGCAGGACCATTGCGTGAAACAACTAAAAGACTTCATTCTGTAGATTTTGTTGTTCGTCATGGCGGTTTGCCTTACGCTTCTGAATATACTATGCGCTCTCAGTTGGAATACGCGGTAAATTTGCATACTGGTGAACGGCGTGACCTCAATAGCTTTTTGGATAGAGAGATCCATGCCGTAGCAGGAATAGCTCATCCCGTAGAGTTCTTTCGAAAGCTCGAAGACTTAGGAATTCGTATGATTGAACACAAGTTTCCGGACCATCATAATTATCGAAAGATCGATATTGAACAGCTTCTAAATAAAACAGTTCTCATTACAGCAAAAGACGCTATAAAGCTTGTAAACTATGCTGGTAAAGATTGGTGGTCTGTACCTCTAATAGTAGATCTAAACGACTATTTTTTAGATAATCTGTTAAAGAAGTTGGATAGTATCCAGTAGAATTATGAAAGCAGCGTTCGATATCGTTATACCGGCTCGATTAAATTCAAAACGCTTACCTGGGAAAGTCCTAAAGGACGTCGCAGGAAAGCCATTAATTCAAAGAGTTTATGATTGCGCTAGGAAAAGTCATGCTCGGACTATTATTATTGCGACTGATAGCGCAGAGGTTCAAGAGGTTGCCCGCTCGTTCGGAGCAAAGGTGGTAATGACCAAGACCACACATCATTCCGGGACGGATCGTATAGCAGAGGTAGCTACTATCGTAAATTGGTCGGCAGAACAAATCATTGTAAATCTGCAAGGTGATGAACCGCGGATGCCAGGTTTATTGATCGATCAAGCAGCAGATCTGCTGATAGATAACCCTCGGGTTCGTTTAGCGACTCTTTGTGCGCCAATCACCGAAAGTGAAGACTTATATAATCCAGATATTGTTAAAGTAGTGAGGAATCAACGTGATGTCGCTCTATATTTTTCAAGGTCACCAGTCCCTTTCCACGCTAATAGGAGAGATGAGCTGTCTAATTCCCGATCGATCAGAAGCACTTATCGCCACATAGGTATTTATTCGTATAGGGTTAGTTATTTGAAGGAATTTGGTACGCAGAAGCCGTCTCCAATGGAAAAGGAAGAGAAACTTGAACAATTGAGAGCATTATGGAATGGTGAGCCGATACTTGTGGCTGATGCTGTGGAGGAACCAGGGCCAGGTATCGATTCGCCGTCAGATTTGGTCAATGCGGTTGCGTATTTTAGTAATCATTCAATCGCATAATTGGCGCGCAAATGAAGTATGTCTTATTTGTATGTGAACAAAATACGTGCCGTTCGCCGACAGCAGAAGCAATCTTCCGAAAGCTCTCAGTCAGGGAGGTGTCCAGTTTAAGCCTTACAGGCTGTTCAGCAGGAACTCGTGTCGAAGCACCGGAAAGTCCACCAACACCAGTTGCATGCTCCGTTGCGCTTCAGCACGGATTTAATATGTCTGATCTAAAAGCGCGCATGATAGACCCGGAGGATTTCTTTATATTTAGACACATTTTAGCAATGGATTATCAGATCTTAAATGATCTCAATAATATGCGGCCAAATGCTGCGGTAACGGAACCAAAGTTACTTCTTGAGTATACGGATAACATTCCCTTGAAAGAAATTAAGGACCCGTACGGCAAAGACATAGCTACTTATGATCGTACATTTAAGTTGATTTTCGCCGGTGTCGAGTCATTTATTGAACATTTAGTAAAGCGTTGAAAAAAGAGCCCAGTAGACAAACAGATGGTTTTTTGACTCGGATACCACAGGGGATAGTTATTTAGTAGTTAGGCTCTTTCAAGATACAGACCAGTTTCAGTATTGACCCGAATACTATCTCCAATATTGATGAATGTTGGAACAGTGATTCGCAGCCCAGTATTTAGAATTGCTGGTTTGCCTGAACCAGCGGCGGTTTGGCCTTTCACTGAGGTTTCCGTTTCTATCACCTCTAGCACTACGGTAGCTGGTAGCTCAACTCCAATGGGTTGTTCGTTATAGAAGTTGATTTGAAGCTCTTCATTAGGAACTAGGTATCCCTCCTGGCCTGAGAGCGACTCTATCCCTAGACTAATCTGATCGTATGACTCTAGATCCATAAATATATACTGATCTGATTCTGGATAGAGGTACTGCATATTTCTGGGTTCAACCCGGGCTTTTTCTAGTTTATCTTCCGAGCGAAATCGCTCGTTTTGTTTGGAGCGCCCGTTTATCTCCTTAAGCTCCACCTGCACAAATGCTCCTCCTTTGCCAGGTTTTACATGGCCCTTCTTTAGCACCCTCCACAATCTATCTTGATGCTCGATTAGGTTTCCAATACGGACATCTGACGCTGAAATTTTCATAATACGCCTAATGATATATAGTTTCCAATAAGTCTAGTGGTTCCGGGAGGCAACAGCAATAAATAAGTAAAGGTAATGACACACAGAGAAAATTAAATGTTTGATAGTAAGAATTTTCTAAAAACAGTAGGGCGTGGTCCTGGCGTGTATCTCATGTTTGATCAATCTAGAGCATGTATATATATAGGCAAAGCAAAAGATCTAAGAAAGCGACTCAGCAGCTATTTTAGTCGTCAGAAGCTGCACGACAAGACAGCTCTAATGCTTAGGCAAATCGCAGAGATTGAAATACGAACAACATTTAATGAAGCGGAGGCCTTGTTACTCGAAAGCAATCTAATTAAAGCGAAGAGACCACGATACAACATAATATTTCGCGATGACAAGAGCTATCCCTATATTCGTATAACAACGCATCAAGAGTATCCGCGTGTAAGTTTTTACCGAGGGAGTCTCAAAAATAAGGGTATATTTTTTGGCCCTTATCCAAGTGTTGGCGCTGTACGTGAAGTGCTTTCAAATCTTCAGAAGATTATTCCCGTTCGCCATTGCAGTGATAGTTTTTTTCATAATCGAAGTCGACCATGTTTGCAATACCAAATTAAACGATGTTCAGCACCATGTGTTGAGTTGATAGATAAGGATAACTATCGCACTGAAGTAGAGCAGGTTCTCTTGTTGCTCAATGGGAAAAGCAATGCGCTAGGGGAGTTGCTTACAGATCGAATGGAAACAGCTTCCGCTGAACTACAATATGAGAAAGCCGCGGAGTATCGAAATAGGATATCAGCACTTCGTGCAATTCAGGCTAGGAAAATAGATGTTCTTCCAGATGATCGAGATATCGATGTCATCGGTATTGCTGAGAAACTCGGAACCATAGTCTTTTATGTTATGTTTGTCCGGAACGGACAGAATCAGGGCGGACGACCCTATGTCGTTAAGCCCTTGTTAGGGGAAAGTACCGATAAAGTTTTAGCCGCATTTTTATCTCAATATTATCTTTCTAGTAAGATTCCAAAGGAGATTATTTCGTCATCACAGCCTGCGCGATTAGCCCTAATCCAAGAATTATTAGGGACGCTAAGCAATAGATCCATTAGGTTTGCTACATCGGTTCGTGGAAAGAGAAAGAAAGCAGTGGAGTTTGCAAACAGCCAAGCGAATGAACGACTCGAACAATATTTAATCGGCAAGGAGAGCTACCAGATCAAATTCAAAGCGCTCTCTAAGGATTTGAAATATAAAGATAAACCTATAAGGATGGAATGTTATGATATTAGCCATACTGGCGGGGAGGCCGTTGTAGGATCTCAGATAGTGTTTACAGATAATGGGCCAGACCGCTCTGCGTACCGTCGTTTCAATATCCAAAACTGTATAGCTGGGGATGATTTTGGTGCGCTTAAAGAACTGCTATTTCGGCGTTTTCACAAAATAAGAGATGGCAAGGGTATTATTCCGGACATTGTAGTAATAGACGGAGGCCGTGCTCATCTAAAGCTGGCCAGCAAGACTATAGAGGAAATTAATATGGTGACGAAACCTATTTTGCTAAGCATCGCAAAAGGTTTTAATCGCAAGCCTAATCTTGATCAAACTTATGGATTGTCTGCCGGCAGTGTTAGGAAAATAGAATTAAGTCGCGAATCCTTCCACCTTGTGCAAGAAGCTCGTGATGAGGCACATCGTTTTGCGATAACAGGACATCGACTTCAGCGTTCGGCATCGAGAAAACGTTCAACCTTAGAGGGTATTGAAGGTATCGGCCCAAAACGGAGACAGAGTTTACTTAAGTATTTCGGCGGCATAAAAAAGATTGAAGAAGCTGGTATTGGTGAGCTCGCTCAGGCTCCAGGAATTAGCGTTGGTATTGCAAAACGTATTTATGATAACTTTCATCATTGATAGCCTATGCCTACTAGTATTCCAAATATATTAACGTATTCGCGTATTGCCTTTGTTCCGGTGCTGGTTGCGCTATACCTGTTTCAGGGGCCTGGAATCTGGATTTCCGCAATATTTGTGTTGATATCATTTACAGATTGGCTCGACGGCTATATCGCTCGTCGCATGAATCAGACTTCCCTTTTCGGAGCGTTTTTAGATCCTGTAGCGGATAAATTACTGGTTGTAGTGGCGCTAATTTTATTAGTCAGTGATAATGACGTCCTAGTATCAGTGCAGAGCCCAATTCTCTTTATTATTGTTACAACAATCATCGTTGGTAGAGAAATTACTGTATCAGCGTTGAGAGAATGGATGGCAGAGATAGGGCAAAGGGGTGTAGTCGCGGTAAATCGACTTGGTAAATTGAAGACTTTGGTGCAAATAGCAGCAATTACGATGCTTCTCTATGGACCGATTGGTGAGCCAAAGTGGGTATCATGGTTAGGTGAGATGCTACTATATCTATCTGGTTTTTTTACGCTGCTATCAATGGTGACGTATCTGCGTGTTGCGAGAAAGACCTTTACTGGGAATTCTAAAGCGAAGCAATGAAGAAACTTCTTGGTGATTTTGCAGCAGGTTGGGCACTATAATTGTAAAGATGTCAGCGCTGAT
The DNA here is from genome assembly GCA_002724185.1 of Acidiferrobacteraceae bacterium. Taxonomy (GTDB): domain Bacteria; phylum Pseudomonadota; class Gammaproteobacteria; order Arenicellales; family UBA868; genus CAJXWH01. Next base: position 23,484 of record PBOB01000064.1, read on the forward strand.
AGCTCTATTGGCCAATCGCGGGATTAGCTCAGTTGGTAGAGCGTCTGCTTGCCAAGCAGAAGGTCGCCAGTTCGAATCTGGTATCCCGCTCCATTTTCGGTGTCACTAGAGAGATTCGCTGTGGGCATCGATATCAGGTGCTATAGTCGGCTCCAGTTGGCGTCGTGGCAGAGTGGTTATGCAGCGGCCTGCAAAGCCGTGGACGGCGGTTCGATTCCGCCCGACGCCTCCATCTACAAGTTATGAACGTAGAGCCGTGAGAAATTTTCTTAACAAGAGCCGCATAGTCGGTATATTCTATTTGCCAGGCCTAAGCCTGCTAGTTGGTTTTGGTGTGTTACCTATATGCCTAGCTATATATATGTCTGTACATCGTTGGAGGCCGATACAAGGAAGATATGTAGGCGCAGGTCATTACGAAAAAGCGCTTGGAGATATTACGAGTGGGTTGCTGGTGTTAGGTGGTTTCTCGGTAATGATCATAGGCGTGTGGATGTTAGTGCGTAACTGGCGTGATCAAATAGATCGTAAAATTCTTTATCTAGCGTTCGGAGTCCTCTTATTTTTTATAATGGCTGTGGCTGCACGTGCTGTTCAGCTATATATGTTTGCGAGGGAGTATGAACTTGGGAGTGATAGTGGCTTAGAGCTCGCTAGCAGCTATTTTCTTGATAAAAACGGAGATCCACAAGAGCAGCTATTAATAGTAGGAGCAAATATACGAAGTCTAATTGGATCCTTTCTAGTATTGGTAATGTCGAGTTGCCTATTATGGTTTGTAGTAGTTCGCCAAAAAAAACTCGTAATCTTAGCTAGAATTTCTTCAGTGTTCCTGTTCTATGGCGCAGCACAAGTAGTTTCTATAGGATGGGCCAAGATGACGGCTCGAGGGGATACTGATTTCCTTGATTCTCTAATTCATACGGTGTTTTATTCTATTGGAACGATCACGATGCAGGTGAGCCTCGGGCTAATTATTGCATTCGCTCTTTATAGGAAATTACGTGGTTTCGCTATATTTCGATTTCTAATTTTCCTACCGTACGTTGTGCCTGTGGTGGCTATGGCCACGGTATTCCGGTTGATTTATGGAGAAAGAGAATCATCGCTTAGTAATCAGTTATTAAGTTTCATTGGCATCGAGCCATTACGCTGGATAGCTGATAGTACGCCGGTTATCAACTATTTTTTTGGGCTTGAACTTGGTGGACTTTTTGGTGGGCCATCGCTTGGAATGGTAACAGTTATCCTTTTTGGTGTATTTTCTTATACTGGATACAACGCTGTTATTTTATTAGCCGGACTTACGTCAATTCCCACAGACCTTTACGAAGCAGCAGAGATAGAAGGAGCATCTGCATGGCAAACATTTCGCTTCATCACAATGCCTTTGCTTTCTCCGGTGATATTTTTTCTTGTGATTACGGGCTTGATTGGCACGTTTCAGGCGTTTACCCACATCTACATCATGCTTGGACCCATTGTAAATGAGACAATACATACCGGTGTTATAACTATTTGGCGCGAGATTGAACTTGGCAAATTCGGTTACGCGTCAGCTTTGGCAGTTATATTATTCATTCTAATTATCTTACTAACAATTTCACAATTTTCACTGTTTAGTAGACAGCAGGAGTTTGGAGAATGAGGCTTCTAACGCCGAGCATAAAGAATTCTCCATATGGTCGCTATACCATATTAGTAGTTGCAAGTGCTATTTCGATTGTGCCCTTTGTTTATATGCTGCTTGTATCCTTTATGTCTCTGGGTGAGGCAATAAGTACGCAGATTGCGCTTCCCAGCGAACTCCGATTTGCAAATTATCGTTTAGCTTGGGAGCAAGCTCGATTTTCTAACTACTTTACCAATTCAGTCGTTGTTACTATGGTGACTGTGCTTGCTCAGCTCGTAATATGCTCGCTAGTTGGGTACGCCTTTGCAGTAATTGAAATTCGCGGCCGAAATCTGCTATTTATATTTGTCCTAATCACACTAATGATCCCGGAAGCTGTGCTAATCGCGCCGTTGTACCAGGTAATCTTAGGTAGGATCGTATCAATCAATATCTTGAACGTGGTCACGATCCTTACGATGCTGCTTTGCATTACAGTTTGGTTTACGGTGTTGATATCATTTCTTAATAATCGGTTTAACTGGAACCTAAACGCTACGAAACTTGGACTTATTTGTACGTTAATTCTTTTGGGCGGACTACTGTGGCTATTTTTATCTGTCACAGACATACGCACAGTAGTTATTGACGAGATTGCGGGGAGTAATTGGCTTAATACCTATACGGTTCTAATTATACCGTTTGTAGGAAATGCGTATTGTATCTTCTTGTTTAGACAATTTTTTAAGCAATTGCCTCGAGAGCTGTGGCATGCTGCTCGACTTGAGGGTGCAACCCATTTTCAATATTTTACACAGGTTGCTGTGCCATTAACATTACCGGCATTTGCAACAATAGGTCTGTTGTCGTTCATTTGGTCATGGAATTCATTTATGTGGCCTCGGCTCACTCAGCTTGATCACCGCGGTCATTTTACTCTTCCAGTTGGACTCGATGCGTTCACGAGAGACCAGGGAACAGAACTTCATTTATGGATGGCAGGAGCAACGATAACAGTAATTCCTGTATTGTTGCTGTATATTGTTGCACTTCGGATGTTCATCAATTCCGCATCCCGTGTTGGGTTCAAGGGTTAGCGAGAATGGTGGTTTTTTGTAGTGAATGTGGCGTAATATAACAGAGACATTTGTTGCTCAAAGTATTAAAGTCGTTTGAAGAATCTATTCTAAATCAAAGGGGAATGCTATGAAAAATCTCTTCACGAGCTTGGCTTTTGTCTTTTGTTTGGCAGGTACGTCTTATGCAGGGTCATACGAGGATATCGATCCCACGGGCGGGGAAGCGACTGTATGGTACCGGGTTAGTCGCGATAATCAAGTTGCATTTCTTGATCAGTTAACTGCCGAGTTCAACAAGACAAATCCTTATGGAGTTACGGTTACAGCGGTATCTGCGGGTGGTTATGGCGATATTTTTACGAAGTTTGTAAACTTAATTGGCACTGATGAGCTCCCAGATATGGTGATCGGCTACCAAAATCAGCTTGCGCTCTATAACATGCCTCCTGGGCCAGGCCTTATTGATATGAATGATCTGGTCATGTCGGAGAAGTGGGCGATGCCTGATAAGGATATGGCTGACATACCAGCGGGCTTTTTAGCGCAAGATATTTCATCCGACTTTGGTGGGATGAGACTTGGTTTTCCACCGCGTCGATCGATGGAGCTTTTGTACGCTAATATGGACTGGCTAGCAGAACTAGGTTTTGACAGGATTCCGTCAAGCCCAGAAGAATTCAAAGAGGCAGCTTGCAAAGCGACCAAGAATCCGTACTCGAATGCGGTTGATCCAAACGCTAGCCCGCAGGGGCTTGTGTTTGGGCTGGATGCATCACGACTTGCATCATTTATTATTGCATTTGGGGGGGAGACGCTTGACAAAGAAAAAGGTAAATATGTCCTAGATAGTCCAGAAGCAATAGCAGCTGCAACGCTAATATCGGAGATGTCAGAAGAGGGCTGCGTACGAGCGGCAACCGAAAAATACGGCGAACAAACGGACTTTGGGAATGGCCTCACTCTATTCACAACTGGTTCGTCATCAGGTCTTCCATACTACGGAGGCGCTATTGATAAAGGTGCTAAGTTCAATTGGTCGGTATATGCAGTGCCACACACAACTGATCAACCGCGAGGCAATTTGTACGGACCCTCCTTTGCAATCACAAATAAGGATGACAGGCGAAAACAAATCGCCGCGTGGCTATGGCTACAGACCTTCTTGAAGCCAGAGAATCAAGCTGAATTTGTTCGCCTTACGAACTATGTTCCTGTGCGGCAATCGGCGCTAGATTTGCTTGCAGACTATCGTGCTGCTAATCCACAATTTGATATTATCCGGCAGCTAATGCCTACAGCAGGATCAGAAACGCCACCATCTGCCTCCTATGAGGAAGTTAGGAGATTGCTGCGTGAAGTATTAGCTGAATTACTGTCAGGAGGTGACGCGCGCGCTCTGATGACTGATCTCAACGAGGAAGCTAATGAGTTGCATGCTGAGGCACTTGCGGAGCTCAATGAATAGTTAGGCTGTAGTTTAATGATAAAGGGGCGCTATTACAGCGCCCCTTTTCCTTTCTAGCGTGAGTCCGACGTGAAACATTGACGGTACTGATGAACGGATCTAGCACTAGAATTTAAGTTATGTTTGTGTAACTATAGTAGTTAGGGCTGCATAGATAATCGAGTCTTATGAGTAAGCCAATTAGACAAAGGAGACTAATAGTTATGAATAGATTGAAGTTGTTGGTTGGTGGAATGATTTTCAGCGTTGCTGCTACGCTTATGATTTTTGTATCTGCACCTGTTTCTGCAGCGGATATTGTGTTAAAGGCAGGCCATTCACAGAATGCTGGTGAGCCGATGGACAAAGCTCTGCACATGATGAGAGAGCACGTGGAAGAAGCGACCGGTGGAAAAGCAACTATAGAGATTTTTCCTAATATGCAGCTTGGTGGCGAAGTGGAGATGATAAAGCAAGTCCTTACGGGAAGCCTAGATATCACTTCACCCTCAAATGCGCCGTTAACGAATTTTGTGCCGGAGTTAAAGATCTTTGATATGCCGTTTCTGTTTCGTGATGAAGCACACATGATTAATGTCTTGAGAGGGCCGGTGCTGCAGGATATCAATGAAATAGTATCTAAGCGTGGTATACGCTTACTAGGCGTCTACAATGTTGGTGTTCGTCATATAATGTCTAGTACCCCGGTTCGCAGCATGTCCGACCTTAAAGGTCTTAAGATACGGACTATGCAAAGTAAGTATCACATGGCGGCCTTCAATGCATTTGGCGCCAACGCAACCCCGATTAGCTATGCAGAGCTGTATTCCTCATTACAAACTGGTGTTGTAGATGGGGCAGAAGCTGCAAACACAAACTACTTTGGAAAGAAGTTTTATGAAGTAGCACCGTATTGGGGGCAGGTTGGCTGGACAATCCTTACAGCCCCGCTAATTATGTCTGAAGAGAAATTTGCTTCTTTACCATCAGATGTTCAGCAAGCATTGATTGAAGGTGGAAGCATCGCTGCAGAATGGGAACAAGATTACTATGCGTCAGTCGACCAAGGTCGCTTAGACGATGTTAGAAATGCAGGCGTCTCAATTACCAAGTTGGATATTGCGCCTTTCCAGGAAGCAAGTGAGAAAGTCTATGCAGAGTTCTTGACAAGCGATGATGAAAGACGCATCCTGAAGATGATTCAAGATACCAAGTAGCTACACCATTTGTCACTGGCTGGAGGCTAGGACTCCAGCCCGGGGTACTTCAACACACACAGCTCTATTTGCTCTCCCTATTGACCGTATTGCGTGCAATGCCACATTACTTAAGACACGCGGTAGCAGGAATACGTCTGGTAGCGGCAACAATAGTTGTTGTCTGCTTTGCTTATATGACTATCGCGGTACTTGCGCAAGTGTTTGGTCGCTATGTCTTTAACTATTCGATTTCATGGACTGAAGAAACAGCACGCTTTGCGCAGGCATGGGTAATTCTCATTGGCGCTGGTATCACTATGCGCAAGGGATGGCATGTCGCTGTTGATTCATTGCCAGAAAAGTTACCGATTAATGCTGCTAGGACCCTTAAGGTCATTCTTGCGGCTGGATGTATTTGGTTTTTAGGAATTGTTGTGTATGGCAGCTTCGCATTGATTGAGCTCGGGTGGTTATTTGAGAGTTCACCAGTACTTAGTATTCCAATGTGGATTATCTACATGTGCTTACCACTGGGCGCAATATATTTTGGAATTGAGATAATTTTGTCGGTGATCGAGCGATGGGATAAGCCGTTTGGTGTTATTAAGTCAAGCGAAAACGAAATTCCTGATTCGATCGAATGATATGATTTTCGCGTTTACCGCATTTCTATTTTTTCTTGTAATTGGCACACCGATTGTATTCGTGCTTGGCATTGCAGCAGCGCTAACTTTGATCTTTGTGGAGCCTGGGATTCCTTTAACGATTATTAGTCAGCGTATATTTGATAGCTTGAACTCATTTACATTGATGGCGATTCCATTTTTCGTATTTCTGGGCGTCATAATGGATGAAGGAGGAATCTCGCGTAGGATAGTTGATTTTGCTGCTGCTTTACTAGGCTGGATTGTTGGAAGTTTGTTAATGGTTTCTGTTTTTGCCTCAACAGCATTGGCGGCGATATCAGGATCTGGATCGGCAGACGTAGCAGCAATTTCCGCGATTATGCAGCCAGAGCTTAAACGTAGACGTTACGATATTGATTTTTCTGCAGCTTTGATCGCGGCAGCAGGGTCATTAGCACAAATTATTCCACCAAGCCTGATGATGGTAGTAGTTGCACTTATTTCTAATCTTTCTGTTGGGGCATTATTTCTAGCTGGCATTCTGCCGGGATTGGTTACTGCTATTGGCCTGCTCACTTGTGGCTATCTTCATGCAAGACGTGGCGGCGAGCAATATCGTGAAACAGAAGCGTTTACATTCCGCCGCCTTGTCCGAACGTTTATCAAGGCTGTGCCATCGCTAGGGATGCCTCTCATCGTAATCGGTGGGATTATAGGAGGGGTATTTACTCCAACTGAGGCAGCAGCGATAGCAGTTCTATACGGATTGCTTATTGGAATATTTATTCATAGGGATATTAAGCTCAAAAAGATGCCTGCTATGATTCTCCGGGCAGCTGCACTAGCTGCTGGAGTTATGATGATAGTGGGGACTGCAAGTATTTTTGGCTGGCTCGTTGCTAATGCAAATGTACCAGCGCTGCTGGCAGAGTGGATTAAGCAATTTACCTCTGAACCATGGGTTTACCTGCTTATTGTTAATGTTATGCTTTTGCTGGTAGGGATGTTTATGGAAAGTATGGCAGCAATTCTAATTCTTGTTCCAGTCCTCATGCCTATCGCTATCAACTTTGGAATCGATCCAGTGCATTTTGCGCTTGTAGTCGTGATGAATTTTGCGATTGGTATGGTTACACCGCCTTATGGGATCACTCTTTTTGTGGCATCAGCAATAGCTGAAAGAAATGTGCTACAAGTTGCAAGGCGAATGTTTTGGCCTTGGATAATTATGACGACAGTTTTAATTATTGTGACCTACATACCTGATGTGGGCCTGTTTCTTCCACGATTGTCGGGTTTAACGGACTAGAGGAGCAAGATATCACCAGGGCAAAGTGTGCAATGAGCCCTCCTTTCTAGTGGTTCTGGTGAGTCTAACTGTTGACTATACGGCCAGACGAGGTTACTACTAAGTTTTCATTTACCATCATTCACTTAATTTCTAATTATGTCTATGTCGTGACTCCATTAGGTAATTTAGTTACCATGTTACCTGATCAATGGACGCGACATGCATGAGGCTCAGCGTCCTATACTTGGAGCAGGTTATGACAGATCCACAGAGGTTGACAACAACAAGAGAGAAATCTGAAATCCGATGGCCATATCCGCCACTGAATGAAAGTAAGCAGCCGAATGTTGTTGTCATCGTTCTGGATGATGTCGGGTTCGGACAGAT
>PBOB01000065.1 GCA_002724185.1 Acidiferrobacteraceae bacterium
CACGTCGTTGACATTCGCAAGCCCGTCCTGCTCCGTGGGCGTCACGGCATTGGCAAGTCCTGTGTCGTCTACCAGACCGCTGCGAGCCTGGGCTTGCCCGTGGTCGAGCGCCGGGCGTCGCAAATGACCGAGGGCGACCTGCTGGGCCTGCCGTCCACCGATGGCGGTACGACTTCCTTCTGCCCCCCCGACTGGTACGCCGAGTGCTGCAACGAGGCCCGAGTCCTGTTTCTGGACGAGGTTGACCGGGCGACCACCGAGGTCCGTCAGGGCATCTTTGAGTTGACTGACAGCCGCAAGCTGGCCGGTCACACCTTGCACCCTGATACGGTCATCTTCGCCGCCGTCAATGGCGGCGAGCATGCCGGTGCCGAGTCCTATCAGGTGGGTGAAATGGACCCCGCCGAATTGGACCGCTGGACCGTGTTCGATGTCGAGCCGTCCGTTGAGGACTGGCTGACGTGGGCCAAGGACAATGTTGATGGCATGGTCTGGGACTTCATCAACAACAACCGCAACCACTTGGAGCACACGGGCGACTTTGAGCCTAACAAGGTCTACCCTTCCCGTCGCTCTTGGGACCGCTTGAACGAGTGCCTGACGGCTGCGGGGCTGCTCTCCGAGGCCAGCCCGACCCTGTTCAACCTCTCCGCCGCTTTCGTCGGTTTCGAGGCTGCGGTGTCCTTTCAGGACTTCGTTCAGAACTACGAGCGTCAAGTGACTGTTTCTGACATCCTTGACGATGGCAAGGTCGAAAAGACCAATGATTTCACCATCAACGAGCACACGGCGCTCGTCGATAAGATGGAGGCTTCCGAGGTGTTCAAGTCGGCCCTGTCCGATGGTCAGGTGACGAACCTCGCCAGCTACTTCTTGACGCTGCCCAGCGAGGTCGCCATGAAGCTGTGGACGGTCCTGGGTGCCGGTGAGGTGGATAACACCATCAAGTTGCACCAGGCGACCGTTGACGGTAAGGCTGTCGCCTCCTACCTTGTCGAGTTGCTGACCGGCAACAATAGCTAGGAGCCAGGGAGCCGGGGGGAAATCAATCCCCCCGGTTTCCCTAATGGTTTCAACGGGTTAGAAACAAACTTCATAACCTGCTGATATCATTAGCAAAGAAAGTTGAGAAAGTTCTTGACTTTGGCCGAAACCTTTGCTATACTACTTGTAGATGATGAGGGAACGGGAAATGATGACTGACGAAGCCGCCAAGCCTTTTGACCTGAACATGCACGTCGCCCGACTGCTAATGAACGAGCCGTTTTTCGCCGCCATTAGCCGCCGAGTTGACAAGCGACCGATGGCGGGCATCCCGACTGCGGGCGTCCGAATCAATCCGGTCACGGCGCAGTTTGAGATGGTCTATAATCCCGAGTTCTTTCAAGGACTTACGGACAAGCAAAAGGCCGGGGTGCTCAAGCATGAGTTCTACCACTTGGTCTTTGCCCACGTCACCGACCGTAAGCCCGAGGGCGTCAACGCTCGCCGCTGGAACATCGCCGCCGACCTTGCCATCAATTCGCATCTTCGTGGCGAGTTGCCCGATGGCTGCTGCATGCCGGGGGAAGGCCCCTTCGCTGACCTGCCCATCGCTCGCTCTGCCGAGTGGTATCTTGCCAACCTGCCCGAGCAGCAAGAGGGCGAAGGCGGCGAGGGCGAGGGCGAGGGCCAGCCCGGTGAAGGCCAGCCCGGCGAGGGCCAGGGCGAGGGTCAGCCTGGACAGGGCGGCGGATTCCCCGATGGCGTTTTCGACGACCATGAAGGGTGGGATGACGTGCCACAAGAGGTCAAGGACATCGCCAAGGAGCGCATCAAGGACCATATCAAGAAGGCCGCAGAGGAAGCCAGCAAGGCCAATTCTTGGGGTTCCGTGTCGGGTGAGTGCCGCAAGGACATTCTCGCCAAGTTGGCCCCAAAGGTCGATTGGAAGAAAGTTCTTCGATACTTCATCAAGACTAGTCAAAAGGCTAACAAGCGCAGCACCGTGCGGCGCATCAACAAGCGGTATCCTTACCAGCACCCTGGTAAGTCCGTGAATCGACAGGCGAAAATCGCCATTAGCATTGACCAGTCTGGAAGTGTTGACGATGGTATGCTTCAAGCGTTCTTCGCAGAGTTGAACAAGCTGGCGACCCTGGCAGAGTTTACCGTGATTCCCTTCGATTCCGACGTGGCAACCGATAACATCTACGTCTGGAAGCGGGGCGAGACTCGCCCTTGGGAGCGTGTGCGGTACGGGGGCACGGACTTCAACCCGCCGACCGATTACGTCAACGAGCGCAGCTTTGACGGGCATATCGTCTTGACGGACCTTTGCGCCCCGAAGCCCAAGCGGAGCAAGTGCCAGCGTATGTGGATGACCACAAAATACTACGCCGAGCGTCCTTACTTTCAGACGAACGAGAAAATCATCGCAATCGACACAAAGTGAGTGATATCAGGGGGTTGCAAATAAACCTTGTAACCCCTTGATATCCTTGCTAAAGAAAGTTGAGGAAAACGAAAGAAAGTTCTTGACTTTTGGGCCGGAATGGCCTATACTACTTGTAGACGATGAGGGAACGGACAAGGAACCGCAACATGGCCTATCGAAACTACTACGCACGCCGCCCACGCCAGCCCAAGCCGCCGCACCTGACGGACCCGGCTTTGCTGGACCGCATCAATGCCGTCGCAGCCGACGTCAATGCGGACGAGTGGACCCGTAACTTCTGCGCCTCGATTGCCGAGGGCTTCAAGAAGTACAAGGGGCTGACGCAAAAGCAGTTCGATATCTTCGTCAAGCGGGAGCACCAGTTGACCCCCGAATTCCAGCAAGCCCGAGCCGACTGGCGGGCCAGCTACGACGAGAGCAAGCGGAACATCGCCCGAGTCTGCGCCGAGTATTACAAGGCCAACCCGCCCTACTTTGGCGACCTTGCTGATAAGGTGCTGACCGACCCCAGCTTCATCCCGACCCCTCGCCAATACCGGGCGATGTGCGAAAACAAGTATGCGAAAAAGGTACTGAAATCAGCTACTTGCGCCCCTGCTTTCTCGGTTGGTCAACTTGTCGAGTTGCGAGCGACGGCGAGGGTCTACAGCCGCAAGTTCCCGCTGGGCAAGGGTGCCATCATCGAAATCGGTGCGGCCCCTGTCAAGTCCGCTGCCAAGGGCTCCAAGGTTTACAAGGTGCTGCCCCTGGGTTCCGCCGAGACGATTGACCTTGAAGAAAGGCACTTGAAAAAGGCGAGGGGAATCAAGTAGTTACAAAATAGTTTGCAAGTCCCTGATTCCATTAGGAAAAAGGGCTTGACAAAACCCCCGAGGTTCGATATACTACTTGTAGACGATGAGGGAACGACAAAGGAAGGGCATGAAAACTATCACCATCACCGACAGCAACGGCAACACCCACACCGCAACCGTGACCGTGTGTCGCCCCCGCAAGGCCCGTGGGTCTAACACCTTCAGCCGCTCTGTCGGCTACCGTGGGCGAGACTGCGCCCGTCAACGCTTTCAGCGTAAGACCGTCACCCGCTTGGGAGGAAACTAATGAACTGCACCCATCCAGGCTGCACGGCGACGGCCCGGCCCGACTTGAGGGCCTGCCTGCCTCATTTCGAGGCGTGGGCGCACAGCGTCATTGATAGACTGCAATTGCGGCCCCAAGACCCGACGCCCCCGGCCAACACCGACGAAGATGCAATCCGCACCCACTTCTTGAGAGGAAACTAAATTGAGAAAGTTCAAGTTTATTGTTCAGCACGATGTCGTCATCGAGGCGTCCACGATTGACGAGGCAAACGAGCGCCTGCGTCGCCTGGACCTTGGCCACACTCTCGGCGCAGAGGCCGACGCCGACGAACAGACCGTCATCACTGGCGGTCGTCTGGTCGGTTTCACGCCGCCCGCCGTTGCCCGTCTGGAGGAACTCTAGTAGATGGCAACGAACATGCAAAACTTCGACCTGTACGACCTAGGAGGGTCCACCGCTGCGGACATGCACGAAGGGCCTCGCCCGTCGCTGCCCCCCGAGCAGCTTACCGACATCATTAGTCAGATTCTTGACGCCAACGACGAGGCTGTCAACGTCATGGATTTGACACGGGACGACCACCGTAGGTATCTCGCCGGGATGATTGCAATCCAGGCGCTCGACGCACCAAACAATCTTGTCGTGACGAGAAAAGAAACTACTTGACTTCAACAAGATTCTTTGCTATACTTGTTGTAGAAAGAGTCGAGAGAGAAAGGAAAAGAAAGATGATTGTGAAAGGGCGCAACGTGCATGTAAACATGCAACGCAGGCAGCTTGAATTGATTGCCAGTGTCATCAGCAAGATTCCGGCTGACGTGGATGTCAGTCGTGACTGTATCGCAACCATGTTCGCCGCTCGCCTTGCGAGGGAGCAGGTGAACCCTAACTTTGACGTGTGCCGCTTTGTCGAGGCTTGCACCACAGAGGGAAACTAAACCCATGACCGTTCAACTCTTGTTTCAGTCCGTTGTCTTTTTCTTCGCTGTTACGGCAGTGAGTGAACTGTTTATCGCCCAGCGTGTGAGGTCGTAACATGGATCGCATCGCTCAACGCCTTCAAGCACTAGCAGCAGCAGAGGCCATGCTAGGCGACGCTCTCCGAGCCGAACTAGCTGCCGCCATGCTTGAACTTTACTTGGTTGGTCGCATTGATGTGACCTTCGATGAGAGGGGGGAACCCACGGCGCATCTGTTGGAGCATCCGGTGCCACTAGTGCAAACCCCACTGTTCGCCCCGCCAAGCCTGTTGCCCATGTCCCCCGATACTATCGAGGACAAGGAAGAAAGAAAGCGTCAAATCGGCTTCAAGGTCAACTGAAAGAAGTCGGAGGGGAGAAAAGAATAATATGAGAAAACTAGTCAAAGTAGCAGTAACAACAGTTGCTCTCATTCTCTCCCAGGCTTGCTATATCTATCCAGTAGAGACGATAGAGATAGTAGATAGAAGGACAGAAGATAACTATACAGACACAGTAGAAGGTGATTGGGACTACTGCCATACCCTCCCCAGGGAAGCTAACGTAACCAGTTGCAGTGACTACTATGAAGTCTCTTGGGGAGAACCAAGAGAGTACGCCGGTACATGCTGTGAAGTATATTACTTCTACTCTGATATCTGTGCCTATGGACACACCGAAACATGGTGTCAATGGGCTGACAGTTGTGATTGGGAGCAGCAAGGCTTCTATCAGTGTGAGTAGATGTGTACTAGGGGGGATATGTATACAACGGGTATAGTATGCCATACGTTGTAATTTCCTAATGGTATCAGCAAGGTACGAGATACGCTAGAGTATAAAGGGGGTTGGCACGGACCCTGCACTAGCAAAAGCCATGCCAGGGGAGAGAGTCAAAAGAATGACACACGACAAGACAATCGATACGACCGTCAACGCATTGACAGAGCGCATTAGTCAAATCCTTGACGACGCCAAACATTTGACGGACATCAACATGGGGAGCAAGCGAGGGCGTCAATTTGTTGCCGCAGAGATTGCCCGTCAGTTGATTGACGGTCGAGGGTAAAGGTATTTTTTTCCTAACACCCGGTAATCACTAGGTATTTTTTTTCTACAGCCTGCATTTTTTTCTTGACAGCAGGCGCAATCTTTGGTAGTATATATACACGATGGGGATGACACTACTACTACTGTTCCACGCCGCACTGTTCTGCGGATTACTGCACGTTGGGCACACTGTGATTTCTGGTCGAGGATAACAAAAATAAATATGTATAGAAAGCTAACATACAGTGAACGATTATAGGTATGTCAAGGGATATACACAGTGCTATGTGTGTTACTATATTGAGCCGTTCAATGCCTATGTCAAGGGAACGGTTGAGTAGGTGACCTCATCTATATAGGTGATGTGCCCCTACCCAGAGACAGTATAAACACTGTCAGTTGAAGTTAGGCTAGCTGCACTTGGCGAGATCAAGACACTCCACACTAGGTACACTAACCCCGTCAAGCAATTGACGGGGTTTTTTTTGTAGTGATATCATAGTGTTAGGGGTACTCCTCCTCCCCCCCTCCCCCTACCCCGGAATGTAAGTGCCTGATAATACAGGGGTTATTGGGACTAGATACATGCGTGTTCTCGATGGAAAAGCCAAAATCTGAGACTTAAAAAAACCACCCAGAAAAAAAACGCAAATGTAAGCAAAGGGATCTAATTATAGAAGCGCATGCTTAATATTTTCTAGAAAACATGTATAATACAAGGGGAGCAGGTAGATGAACACAACATTGAGAGAGATTAAAAGACTTTTATATGAAAAGAGGTTGAGGGAGCGGTTCGACAACGTGAAGGAAGCCATGGAAGCGGATCCCATGGGCGTTGAGTACTCAGGTGTCAAGAAGGACCATGAAGGCAAGATGGCCCGTTCTCAGCTATTCAACATAATGAGTTATGCTAAGGAGCTATATGAGATGATTGGGGAGGATACCGAGCTAGAGGCGTGGGTCCAATCCAAGCTAACCCGAGCTAAGGATCAGATTAGTTCCGCGCGAGACCATCTTAAACATAAGATAGAGGGTGATACAGAGCCGGGCGTTATGCAGGCCCCTATCCCCGAAGGGTTTGCACAAGGGGAGCAACCCGAAAAAAAGATTGAGTTGGCAGAAGCATCAGAGAATCCTCTTATTGGTGCAATTGAGGGCGTTGTAAAGAGCAATCCCCTTGCCTTTGGCTTACAAGAAACACCAGATCCTTCTACCATTAAGGCTATGATTGAGCCAATGGTTGCTGCAGCAATGCAGGCGGGTATGGCTGCTGTCGCTAGTAGCCAAGAAGCTAGAGAGGATGGCTCTGGTCCTGCTTTAGCAAAGAATCCTATTACAGAGACGTGACCTGATAACGATCCTTCCCGTGAGGAAGACGTACTGGAGAGCGCATTTGGAGAACCCACTGAGGCGGATATGGAATATGAAGATAACCGTAAGCCTCGACGCAAGGGCTTTAGTGGCCCAAAGGATTATTGATGCTTAAAAAGATTTTAATTTTTCTACTCTCGCTTGGATTTGCCGTTACGGCTGTACAGCAAGCCATGGGAGTAGCTACGGCTAGCAATGAGTTGGTTGAAGCAATTACCATAACAAACACTTTGTTGGCCGGCCTAGGTTTAGCTTATGTTAATTTGAATACAATGAATTGGTTTCACTAGTTACTATATGGCCAATAACAAAAAGAGCTTAAAGCAACAAATAGCGGCATTGCTTAAAAATGCCGGATACACTCAATACGAAGTCGACAGTCGTAAGGCAGCGTTGGAATTCTTGTATGTGTCGTTTTATTTTTTTGGCATTGTTGGTAAAAAGTCCAAACAGCTTAAATATCTTATAAACCCTGATACAATGAGCGACGAGGAATGGATTCTTTATTTGGACATTTCTTGGAAAGACGAGGGAATAGTCTTTGATGACTATATCAATTAGAAAAAATTTCGGTAAAAAAATTTTCGTTCGGAGGAATCAACATGTACAACCACCCACTTGCGCCGACGACCTTTACAAAAAATTATGAACTGATCGAGGGCGGCGATATCAAGCTTGTTAACTGGTGCGGTTCTGATGTCAAGGTGCGTCAAATTATCCAAGCGTATGATGTCCCAAAGCGTATGCGCAATGGTATGATAATTACCGACACTAGTGCGAAAGAGATGGCAGGCTTGGCACGAAGATTTCGCAAGTCAAAAGGTCTTTATCGAGGTGACCTCTATCTTAAGGTCTTTACAAAAAAGGACGGGCTTTGGGAAATGACACTAGAAGACACACATATTAAACAAATAGACCACACAGCCGTCTGGTTTGAACACCAAGGGATTTCCTCATTGAATATCCTTAAAAAGCCGGCAAGGTCCTGATGGATACACTAGTGCTCAGTTCGGCTTACCAGCCGATGGCTCAAATAAGTTGGCAACGAGCAATCTCTATGTGGGTGGCAGGAAGAGTGGAAATTGTTGAAGAGTATGAAGACCGTTTTGTTGCCACTGTTAATAAAGTGTTTAAGATGCCCGCGGTGATTCGCTTTGTAGGTACCGTGCTCAAAAGGTACCATAAAGGAAAAAACCCAAAGTTCTCTCGCTCTAATGTCTTCTTGAGAGATCGTGGCCGATGTCAGTATTGTAGTAAGGTTTTAAATAAGAGCACTTTTACTCTCGACCATGTTTTGCCCGCATCAAAGGGTGGAAAGAGATCGTGGGAAAACATCGTTAGTAGTTGCCCCCCGTGCAATCAGCGCAAAAGAAACAGAACTCCCGCAGAAGCAGGGATGAGGCTAATCAAGCAGCCTAGCGCACCAAGTGTTTTGCCAATATTTTTTGACACATACCAGTTTCCAAATAAATGGAAAAATTATATACCTAACAAGATTAGATAAATGGTTTTACGATACGTAGTACTATTTATTAGATGAAGATCACTAAAGATAAATTGATTGAGTTAATTCGTGAAGAACTTGAATTAGTTTTAGAAGAAAGTGGTTTTTTAGGCAACGGGTATAAATGGTGCAAAG
The DNA here is from genome assembly GCA_002724185.1 of Acidiferrobacteraceae bacterium. Classification (GTDB taxonomy): domain Bacteria; phylum Pseudomonadota; class Gammaproteobacteria; order Arenicellales; family UBA868; genus CAJXWH01. The sequence continues at coordinate 8,540 of PBOB01000065.1, forward strand.
TAGGCACAAAATGTTCACCGCAGCAAAGCAAGACGAAGTGGTGGAAAGGAGCTTGAGATGATCGTCACAAAAACGGCTTTGAAAAAGGTCATTCTCGAAGAACTATTATTGGTATTAGAGTCATATAAAATCATCACCGGAGATTTGTCACGCGAAGACACTAAGCCTATTGCGCAACGCATTGGCCAAACCCTGCAGAGCAGCGGAGTGGAGAGAGGGTATGACGCCTTACCTGATGATGATAAACGATGGCTTCATGACATCGTCAATCATAATATAAGGCATGCTGCCCTGTATATCCACAATGATCTTCCTGGCGGATGGGAAAAGATGAACACACTGGCAGATTTGCTGGCTGGAGGCGAACCCAGGACCCTTTCTGATATCGTAGATCTCATCAGAGACAAACGTGGCGATGAAGCTCTAAGTAAAGTGTATGACGAGTTACTGCCATGGCCCGCGGGTGGGGAGGTATGAAACTTTTTGCATTGCTTTTTTTATCTTTATCACTTACAACATGTGTGACCTCTTGTGTAACGGTTCAAGATTGTAGCGTGTATAAGGTTGATAGCCCCAAGCGGTGCAGATGCATTAGAGAGAACGGTGAGTTGGAAAGGGCCCGGGCCTGTAGCAAGGTTGCGAACAAAAAGTTTCGCGAGAAAGTGAAAGCGCAATGTTATCGTCAATGTTTTGACGACTGTAGCAAATGTGAAGAGTTATGAGTTTTGAAAGATTCTTAAACGAAGAGGAAGCTAAGATCCTTGAGATGGCAAGGGCCTGGAAGAAGCACGGCCTCGCTGGACCTTATAAGCTTGAGTCTGGCGAGATGGGCTCGATGCTTGATGTTCTCGCTCAATATGTCGTAGAAGACGGCGAGATCCCAACACACTATATTCATCTAGGTCAAATCACTGAGCGCTCCGTCCAACCGGTGAAAACTGATCAAATAGATTTGCACACCGGGGGGGCTGTGCCTGATCCCAAACTGGGCCCAGCCCAATATGTCGCTGCAGGGGAGCGCCAATCAAAACACGGCCCCCAATTCAAATTTGGAATCCACCCCGGGTCGGCAGCCGAATTCAATACGCCTGTTGGTATATATTCATATCCCCTCACCAGACAAATATTTAATAATTTCAAAGACAATCCTGGCAGGGGTCTGGTTGCATATGCTGCCGAGTCTCCGCATGTGCTGCTGTTTAAGCCAAGAGAGGGCTTACCAGTGTTGTATTCCTCTCGGGACATTCCTCTAGATGAATATAAGGAATATGTAAAAAGGCTTTTCTCTGATGAATTCATCGCCAAACAGCATAAGATTAATAAGCAAATTTTCAAGAAAAAGCATGGTTGGACCAAGGGCAAGAGCGAGGATGAGCTTGATGCAGCTATCGATGGTCAACTGAAATTTCTTCACGACGGTCGGAAACAAATTGATAACCTTGAACATGGCAAATGGCTTTGGGGCCCTCATCTGCAGAATTTCGTGGCTGACAAAGCCATTGAGATATATGAAAAGAAAGTAAGTCAGCCCCGACCTCGACCTTCCGGGTGGCCGGCGTCGAAGAGGATCCGAGCACAAGAGAGCGATCGCGCCGAGGGGAAAGTAAGAAGGTTCAGAGCAGCCCTCCATCCCCACACATGGCGCCCCAGACACTACATGGGCACCCCGTCGCGAAGCAATGAAACTATTGAATACGAAGTAGCCCGGATAGCAGAGCAGATTGTGATGGATGGAATACTTAAGCCAATGTTTACACAGTATCCATTTGGGGAGCCTGATCCAAATGTGTTGACTGACGTTAGAGAAGATCTAACGGGCCGATTCGATAGATGGATCCAAACTAAAGGAGCCGCGATCATGAGTTGGGATCAACGCGAACTTTCTGGCGATGATGGACCATGGACTATTGGCACGACTAAGGCCAGGGATATTTTTTATGACTTTGTATATGAACTCTCTCTTAGTCGCCCAGGAGGGGAGGCTATTGTTGAAGCAGCAAAAGAAATTATAAATAGCCAAGAAGGTCAAGATCGCTGGTTTGATGACGAAGACACCGATTGGGTACCCAGTGATATAGAGGTGGTGGCCGATGCTGAAGCTAGTTCTAGAAGTTATTTGAAAGCTACTAAAGGGGAACTTGGCCGGGGGAAGTCGACCACCGTTAGTAATCTTTGGAATCTAACCAGGCTTGCAGCTAATGAAAGTCCGATGCGTTGGAATGCTGTTATAAGGGGGCTAGGTATCGGAGGATTTGTTGACGACGCGGGCACCAACTTTATTCACCCGGCCGAACCTGTACAGGGAGTTTTCTTTTCGAAGAGGGACCCCGACATCAATCTTACTTTGGTCGATGTGTTCCCCAATGAGCAGACCCCTGATAAGTTTGGGGCTCGGCGTGACTGGGCGCCCAAGATGGAGTTTAAAGAAATAGCCCTAGGGATTATGGAAAAGATATATCCAGAGTTTCAACCCTCTGAAAAATGGCTCAACAAGCTTGCGGGCGTCGATCATATCACCAGTATTATGCACCAAACGCCTGACGCTTGGACGATGAAAAGGCGCTTAGAAATATTTAAAAAAAATGACCCAATAGCAATAGTATACACGCATGCAGCGAAAGAGCATGCTAAGGGCGCTGCGAATCGGATAAAGGGTCTTAACGAGGACTTTAATCTGCTTGTCACAGATAATGCTGGATATCTTTCCTCAGTCGGTGCCGAAACATTCACTTATTATAGAAAGGATCTTAAGCCGGGGGACCAAGCTCATGGGGATGTTGAACAGCCATGGCTTAATTTTATAGACCAGCCGTCTATGAGAAACATAAGAAGAGATTCGTGGCCTGACCACCCTAAGTATGATGAATTGTACAACAATGAAGATTTTGAGCACTTTAGAGATGCCGCTAGGGACGACGTGGCTTCAGTCAATAACCACCATGGTCGCTTCTACAATGAGGTGGTTAATAGATTTGAGAATCCCGGCAAACATCATAAAGTGCGGGAGTATCGCGAACAGGCCGAGACGCGTGCGCCAGAGGCCTCACCGGAGGAAATAGATCTTCGTGTGATGGAGGAGATCCGCGTCCAGTGGGAAATGGAGAGGGAGTTTATTGACAGAGAATATGTTCAGAAATTTAAAGGTATCCGAGATAGAGCTATAGAACATGTTCAGTCGTTGTGGGAATTGTATGGGCCTCGCGTGCTGGCAGCAATGGGAATAGAGTCTGGGGCACCAGACCCTGGCGAACCTGAACCCAAGACGCCAGATCTTGATGAACCTGAATCTCCAGATGCCATAGCTAAAGACGAGTTCACCACTGAAGTAATGGACGAGGTCAAAGAGATGATAAGCAAAGGGATCCCAGAGCC
>PBOB01000066.1 GCA_002724185.1 Acidiferrobacteraceae bacterium
ACATGAAGAGCATGAAGGACATGAAGAGCATGAAGGACATGAAGAGCATGAAGGACATGAAGAGCATGAAGAAAATCGACCAGACCCCCACGCTTGGCTTGACCCTGAAAATGGCAAACTATGGCTCGATGCTATAGCATCTGAGCTGTCTCTAATCGATCCAATTAATTCCGCCACTTATCGTGCCAATGCTGAAAGTGGTAAATTAGAAATTGACGCTGTAATTGCAGAAGTTGAAGCAACATTATCGCGAGTACTAGATATACAATTCCTCGTATTCCATGATGCCTACCAATACTTTGAGAACCGACTCGGTATCTCAGCTATTGGCGCAATTACCGTTGCAGATGCTGTGGATCCAAGTCCCGCACGGATTCTAGAGCTCAACAATCTCGTAAAGAAAACGGGTGTGATCTGCATATTTTCTGAACCACAGTTTAATCCAGGACTTATAAGAAGTGTTATGGGTGATGCGATTGTAAAAAGTCACGTCATTGACCCCCTTGGAACGCAACTTGAATTAGGGAAGCACTTTTACCCACAACTTATACGAAGCATCGCACAAACACTCGCTAGTTGCTTGTAACACGGAAGATTCAAATCTTTTTACTGAAAAGTAGGTATCAGCTAGTCTGGATAAACTTCAATATAAAACAACGCGTGGTGATCATTAGATCCATGGATCTCAACAGGGAAACGCCCTGTCGCACTAACATCAAAATCAACAAGCGTGGAACCCATGGGATCAAGATTAACTACTATATTATAGCCATGTATATGAAGCTCATGAGGTTCATCACTTACAAATTTAATTAACACGCGTTCGTTGTGGGTAAACCGGATCGACCGCTGATGCTTACTAACTTTGCCACCTTTGACTGACACGTAGACTACGGAATAAGCCGAGACCTCATCGCCACTCTCACTAACTTCCTCAAATTCATCTTCATGAGCATGAGCCTTTCTGATCTTTACGTTGACAGATACACTGCCTGCCCTCTCAAAAACTAGAATCAGAGGAAAACTCTCACCCTCTTGGAGTGGCACATCAAGACCGACTAGTTTGATGTACTGTTTTCCGGGTGCTAATACGACCTCTTTTTTAGGTGGTAGCTTCAATTGCCCTAATGGCACACCCTTTTTCTTACCATCATCTCCCTGTTGGGTGAGTATCTGTGCAGACATCGCTACTGGAGTTTCTATTCCAACTAAATGATCCACTTTGCCACTACAATTATTAAGGATTAAATATACTTCAGTGCTATCGCTAGTAGATGACGTTTTGTATGCAACTGGATCGACAATGGTTATGGCTTCAACTTGAAAAATCTCTGCGGCCCCTACTGGCGCTGAAAAACAAAAAACAATCACAACACAGCTCGCCAATATTTTCTGAAAACAGCAATGGCTTGCACGATTTCTAAGTGTCATACTATGAAACCAGAATAATCGATTGGGCATGACAGTAAATTTTCGAGTCTGAATAAGTTGCGAATTCTCTACTACATGTCAATTAAGCTATAGATACTGTCTGTGGTGTTATTAGAGCAATAATCAACCTGCTATCTTCTGGGTGTCGATATGATTACGAGCTATAACTAAACCAAACTAAAGAGCATCACTGCCCGTTTCGCCAGTCCTTATTCGAATTACTTGCTCTATATCGGTAACAAATATTTTTCCGTCACCGATCTTACCTGTTTGAGCGGCTCGGACAATTTCTTCAACGACTTGATCTACAAGCTCTATGGGTACAGCTATTTCCAGTTTGATCTTAGGCAGAAAATCGACCACATACTCTGCGCCCCGATAGAGTTCCGTATGGCCCTTCTGGCGACCAAAGCCCTTCACTTCTGTAACGGTCATACCCTTGACTCCAAGTGTACTTAGAGCGTCTCTTACATCGTCAATGCGAAATGGCTTAATTATTGCAGTGACCAATTTCATCGGTCGAGTCTCCCAATCAAACTATCAAAAGAACAGCATAAACTGATGTCAATGCACATAATCGCTTCATGAAGACGAACTAGTACTGACTCAAGAAGCCATTTCAAGCAATTATAAGCGATTGAATCAATATATAGTTTTTTTTCATGGTGCACTATAATCAAGTGCACTGACGTACGCTCGCAATTCACAAGCGAGCGTTACAATCGTAATTGAATACTTCAACCTGCGCAACAGGTGAATGATTAGATCATATAGCATCCGAACCTTGTGTGATTGCCATCTGACAAATTAAAAGTAATGTCTGAGCTACCTATCATAGATGTTGAGACTTATTTTCGCAGTCTTCAGAAATACATCTGCGGTGAACTTGAACTTGCTGATGGCAGAGGAGAATTCCATAATGATAACTGGTCAAAATCTAATGGTGAAGGCATAACCAGTGTTCTATCAAGCGGGGATGTATTTGAACAAGTCGGCGTAAATTTCTCTAAAGTTAGGGGTGACAAAATGCCTCCAGCAGCAACAGCTATACGAAATAAATTAACCGGCAATACTTTTCAAGCAATGGGCGTCTCTGTCATTGTCCATCCGTTAAACCCTTACGTACCAACATCACACATGAATGTTCGCTTTTTCCTATCAGAAGATAGTCAACAAACACAAGCTTGGTGGTTTGGGGGGGGATTTGATCTAACACCATACTATGGATATGTAGAGGATGCTGTTCATTGGCATACACTGGCCCGAAATGCCTGCCAGCCATTCGGAACAGAACTCTATCCAAAGTTTAAACAAAAATGTGACGATTATTTTCGAATTGAGCATCGGGATGAACAACGTGGGATTGGTGGGCTTTTTTTTGATGACTTTAATGAGCGTAGTTTTAGTCATTCTTTCGGCTTAACACAAAGCATTGGGAATCACTTTTTGCCAGCCTACTTGCCTATAGTCGAAAAGCGTAAAAATGTCACATTCGGCGACCATCAGCGCCAATTTCAACTATTTCGGCGAGGTCGCTATGTAGAATTTAATTTGTTGCATGATCGTGGTACGAGATTTGGACTACAAAGCGGAGGTCGGACACCATCAATACTCATTTCTCTTCCGCCACAAGCTACTTGGCAATATGAGAAACCAACTAATAAAAAAGATACGCCAGAGGAACGCCTAAGTGATGAATTCCTACAGCCCAAAGACTGGCTTGTCGACTCATGATTCTCTGCAATGCCCTTTATTATCTAAAAAACCACCGGACTTCTTTTGAGATTTGTCCAATGCCGGTTGCTTTATTATTGAAGGCCAAAAGTATTGAACTAAATCAAAGGAGGATGCAAAAAATTAACCACGCTCAGAATTATTATAATGCTCTGGCTTAAGTCATTCCACATCATATTCATGGTCACCTGGTTTGCTGGGCTATTTTATCTCCCTCGCCTCTTTGTCTATCACGCTGCGGCCAGAGACAATCAATCTAAAGAACGATTCATAACTATGGAGCGAAGACTTCTTTACGGAATAACTACACCAGGAAGCATTCTTACAATCATAACAGGTCTTTGGCTCTGGGCGAGCTACGATATAATCGGGGACTGGATCTATGTAAAATCTTTACTGGTACTATTGTTGATATTGTATCAGGCGTGGTGCGGAATTATAGTTCAGAAGTTTAAAAAAGATCGTAACACTAGAACAAGTACATTCTTCAGATGGTTCAACGAATTTCCCACTATCATTCTGATGAGCGTAGTTCTACTTTCGGTTTTAAAGCCGTTCTAGCGTAAAACAACACAAAGAGAACGTTTTCACACATGGATTATTTGGTCTTCCCATTTTCTGGACATTCTATGACTCATAGCACAACATGACTGAACCCTATCTCGCTAACTCGGCAGTACCATTGATAGACCTATATCTGATCATGACCACCATAACGAAAGTTTGCAAGCTAGAATCTAACGTCTCAAGTACAATATATGGTTGTCTGCTCCATGGATCATCTATCTCTGGCTAAGAATTAGAGAAGAAAATACCTCAGGGTAATTATTCGGCCTAGCTTTTACAACACAATGCAAACCACAGTATGACAGATTTCGACGCCCTTGCTAGCCAAGCCTTAGATCGACTGCGGTCTGAAGGTAGATATCGAGTTTTCATCGAATTGGAACGTTCTTGTGGTCAGTTTCCGAAAGCGCAAATGCATCGTAACGGTCTCGTAAAACCGGTGACCGTATGGTGCTCCAATGATTATTTAGGCATGGGTCAACACCCGGATGTGCTGGAAGCGATGCATAAGGCACTGGACCACTATGGTGCTGGTGCAGGTGGTACTCGTAATATTTCTGGCACTACCCACGCTCATGTGAATCTGGAAAATGAGATTGCAGATCTCCATGACAAAGAAGCTGCCTTGCTGTTTAGCTCCGGCTATGTTTCAAACTGGACAACGTTGAGCTGTTTAGGCGCTGAACTAGAAAATGCTGTGATACTTTCTGATGCTGGAAATCATGCTTCAATGATTGAGGGGATAAGGCATGCCCGATGTGAAAAACTCATCTGGAGGCATAATGATCTGGACGATTTAAGGACCAAGCTCTCAGAATGTGGCAAAGACCAGTCAAAAATCATAGCCTTTGAAAGCATTTACTCGATGGATGGCGATATTGCACCTATTTCCGAGATTTGTGATTTAGCAGATAAGTATGGTGCGATGACCTACCTTGACGAAGTCCATGCTGTTGGAATGTACGGGCCAAGAGGAGGTGGAATCGCAGAACAGGAGGGCTTAATGGATCGTATAACAATAATCGAGGGAACCCTTGGCAAAGCTTTTGGAGCCATGGGTGGTTATATTGCAGCATCAACTGCAATATGCGATTTTGTTCGCAGTTTATCTTCTGGTTTTATCTTTACCACTGCCCTACCTCCTGTGGTTGTAGCCGGCGCCCATGCTTCCATAAAACACCTAAAAGTGAGCAGCAATGAACGACTGGAACACAAAAAACGTGTCAGAGAAGTTCGCTCGAAACTAGATCTAATAGGCATTCCTCATCTAAATAATCCGGGTCATATTGTACCGGTCATAGTAAAAGATCCTGTAAAGTGCAAGTTTGTTAGCGATGCTCTGTTGGAGCAATATGGAATCTATATTCAACCAATTAATTATCCAACCGTACCAAGAGGCACAGAGAGGCTGCGAATTACTCCATCCTGTGTTCACTCTGAAGCAGATGTTGAATATCTTGCGCAGTCATTGAACGATCTTTGGTCACAATGTGCACTGGCACGTGTTGCTGCGTGACTGAGACTCTTAGGTCCCGTAGACTCTTAAACGCTTTACGGTGTCAGCCTGTTGATTGCACGCCGGTTTGGCTGATGCGTCAAGCCGGTCGATATCTGCCCGAATATCGAGCTATGCGTAAGAAAGCAGGTAGTTTTGTCACTCTATGCAAAACACCTGAGCTAGCATGTAAAGTGACACTGCAGCCTCTACATAGATTTGATCTAGATGCAGCTATCATCTTTTCGGATATTCTCACCATACCAGATGCCATGGGCCTTGGTTTAAGCATACGTGAGAACGAAGGCCCCCGGTTCGAGCGCCCGATAAGATCCATAGATGACATTAATAAGTTGGGTGCCCTAGATCCGGCTACTGACTTAGCGTACGTCATGAATGCATTGCGACTCACGAGAAACGAACTAAATGGCCGCGTTCCATTGATCGGATTTTCGGGCAGCCCTTGGACGCTAGCAACCTACATGATCGAAAACGGATCGAGCGCAGACTTTCGGCGAAGCAAAAGCTTGCTGTATCAGGAACCAGAGGCATTACACAAACTCCTCAGACTGTTAACTGAAGCGGTATCATCGTATATGATCGAGCAAGTTAAGTCAGGGGCGCAGGTTCTCATGATATTTGATACTTGGGGCGGAATACTTGCACACGCAGATTTTAAAGACTTCTCTTTAGCGCCAACACGACAAATAATTAGTAATATAAAAAACACTGCTGAAGCCTCTGAAATTCCCATTATTGTTTTTACAAAAGGTGGAGGGCCATGGATTACTGATATTGCAGCGACAGGTTGCTCTGCGGTCGGCTGTGACTGGACTGTTTCACTTGGTGCAACCCGCCGACTCGTTGGAAACCAAGTCGCGCTTCAAGGAAATATGGATCCTTCTATCCTGCTTGAATCACCTGAGATAATAAGGGAACAGGTAAGAGTCGTACTGGATGATTATGGAGGTGGTGCAGGTCACATATTCAACCTCGGCCATGGGGTTTCACCCGGCGTAAATCCAGAACATGTAGCTATATTGGTCAATAGCGTCCATGAATTAAGCCAAACCTCAAACTGATAACACGAAATAAAACAAACACTGTAATGAATAACCGTTAAAATAGGTATAACCTAAGCCAAAAATAGTAACATCTTATTATTTAGTCACAACTTTTATATTCAGCGAGTGATAGTTCCAGCCCTGATCATCTAGAATGCATAAGCCACCAAACAAGACTCGGTAAAAGAATAAGGCTATCAACGTGTCCAAAGTAATACATGTAGGCTCACATAACGTCGGGGATGGCAATCCTTGCTATATCGTAGCGGAGATCGGAATAAATCACAATGGAGATATGGATAACGCGAAACTCCTAATTGACTCTGCGGTAAATGCTGGATGCAGTGCCGTCAAATTCCAGAAAAGAACCCCCGAATTATGTGTACCGGAGAATCAAAAGGGACAGAAGAGAGACACGCCTTGGGGGACCATGACATATATCGACTACCGACATAAAGTAGAGTTTAGTGAAGCACAATATAGCGAGATTGATAATTACTGTAAGAAGAAGAATATCGCATGGTTTGCTTCCTGTTGGGATGAACCCAGTGTAGATTTGATGGAGCAGTTCGACCTTCCTTGCTATAAGATTCCTTCCGCAGCGTTAACTAACGACAAACTAGTCAAGTATATAGTTAGTCAAGGACGTCCAGTAGTGCTATCAACAGGGATGTCAACTAGCGAAGAGATAGATCATGCAGTCAGCCTGCTAAATGACAGTAATTATGTTATCTGTCATACCACGAGTACGTACCCCTGCCCAATTGAAGAAATTAATCTTCGGATGATTCAAACGCTTAGAAGTAAGTTTGATAGTCCAATCGGCTATTCGGGTCACGAGATAGGTATACCAACAACAGTCGTTGCAGTAGCATTGGGCGCAAATCTCGTTGAACGCCATATCACTCTGGATCGGACCATGTGGGGTACTGATCAAGCAGCTAGCGTACAACCCGTAGGCCTCTCAAATCTTGTTCGTCATATTCGCTCAATTGAGAAGGCTATGGGGGACGGTATCAAACAAATATATGATAGCGAACAATCTGCCCGAACAAAGCTACGAATCTACAATACTTAAAAGATTAAGAGCGCCAATAATTAATGTTAAGACCTAATCCACTTCTTCTTGCTACTGAGGCAGGATATGAAGAGTGGATGAAGCTACGAAACCGTCGGTGGGCCTTTCACAATTTTCATAAGGTATGTCGCTATGGTTTTAGTATGCGCTCTCCTGACATATTAGTTCTCGATACAGACCTCATTCCCGAAATAGAACACCACGAGATTGTCCAAGATTTAACCAATCACTATGGATTTTCGGCACTTGTTGTTGTGCGGAACCAATCAATCTTGTATGAAGCATATAGCGACGATTTTTCTAGGAATAAGCTCCATACAATTATGTCCATTAGTAAAACTATGATGCATTTGCTGATTGGTAAATGCATAGACCAAGCCTTAATTGATCCCGCAAAAATAATTCAAGAATATCTTCCAGAGATTGGATCTGGGTATGCAGATGCGACAGTCCAAGAAGTATTAGATATGGATGTTATCAATGACTATACCGAAGACTACGCAGACCCTAGTTCTACTGCCCTTCTCCAAAATACTTCTATGGGATGGAGATTACCTGCAGCTGGAGAGATAGAAGCTAACACAAGAGAGTTCTTGGTGGATATTCATAGCAACAATACAAGCAATACTGATAAGGTTGTTCAGTACAAATCAGCCAACACTGATGTACTTGGCTGGATCGTTGAAAGAACTACCAAGAAAGCCCTGCGAGAGCACTATCTCGATATAGTCGAGGCGTCTGGATTTGAGCACTTGCTATATATGTCAACAGATCGGCTCGGTGTGCCAAACTCAAGCGGCGGAGTTTGCCTGACCGCCCTTGATCTTGCCCGATATGGTCTAATTTTTACCAAGCATATGTGTGGTGTTCACGGAGAACGAATTGGGAGTTCAGCACTTCTAGAAGCGACCCGGCAGTGTTCGGGAACACACTACCCTGATCCTGACTCACATATTTATTACTGCAATCAATTAATAACAAATGGCAGATGGGTTGGGCACGGTGGATGGGGCGGTCAATTCTTTTTAGTTCATCCTGAGTCTAAAACCGTCGTTGTATATTTCAGTGTTCTAGAAAATGATGGTGCATCTGATGACAGACATAGGCGCTCTGTAATCGAAATGGCAGACACTATTACTACTATTTCTTAATTCGTTACTTGCTAGTAGGACAGCGCAAAGATTGCTCTATCGAACACGCATTCCTGGCTCCGCACCTGTATCGGGTTCGATGAGAAAAATTCCGTCGTCGTCAATACCGGAAGCAGCTAACACCATTCCCTCAGAAATGCCGAATCGCATCTTCCTTGATGCTAGATTAGCTACCAAAACTACTCGGCGACCAACGAGCTCGTCTGGACTGTACGCAGATTTTATACCGGCAAAAACATTTCGCGTTTCCCCACCCACATCTAACGTAAGCTGAAGTAATTTGTCAGCATTCTCCACTAAAGAAGCCTGCATGATAACAGCGACTCTAAGGTCAATCTTAGAAAACTCGTCTATAGAAATTTCTTCCCCTATTGGGTCCTGGAGGAGATATTGGCTCATATCGGCTTCCTTCCGATTACTTGATTCTTCAATCATTGATTCAATTTTCGTGGAATCGATCCGCTTCAGCAAGGGAAAAAACTCTCCTATTGAATGATTTAATAATGGCGTTCTGATGTCTTGCCATACGCCGCTCTTGGAGATAGAACACCGCAAGAAACTCTCGCTTCGTGAAGTCAATCCTGGTACAACTGGATTTAACCAAATAATTAGCAGTCTGAATAAGTTAATACCTTGTGTACATATCTTGTGGAGTTCTTGTCTTTTTTTCTCATCATGAGCGATCTTCCATGGTTGCTGCTCATTGAGGTATTGATTGGCCTTGTCCGCAAAACTCATAATATCCCGCATAGCGCGACTAAACTCTCTTGCTTCATAATACTCTGCAATAGATTCACTTTCACGAACAAATTCCTCATAGAGATCAGTATCGTCGAGCTCCGCACCGAGCTGATTGTTGAAATGTTTTGCTATAAATCCCGCGCACCTACTCGCTATATTGACGACTTTTCCGACCAAATCTGAATTTACCCGCTGCAAAAAGTCGTCAAGATTTAAGTCTAAGTCTTCAACATGACTATTCAGCTTCGTCGCAAAATAGTAACGTAGATAATCTGGATCCAGATAATCAAGATAAGTGCGGGCTGATACTAATGTGCCTCGTGACTTCGACATTTTCTGGCCATCAACTGTGAGAAAACCGTGCACAAAAACTGATGTCGGTTTTCTAAACCCTGCACTATGCAACATTGCTGGCCAAAACAACGTGTGGAAATAGAGTATATCCTTTCCAACAAAGTGGTACAGTTCGGCTCTGGAATCGGAACCCCAATACTCATTGAAATCTTTACCACTCTTGTCGCAAAAAGACTTAAAACTTGCCATATAACCTATTGGTGCATCAAGCCAAACATAAAAGTACTTTCCTGTTTCACCGGGTATCTCGAAACCAAAATATGGCTCATCCCTAGATATATCCCAGTCTCTAAGTCCTGCAGTAAACCACTCCGACAACTTGTTCGTCACTTCAGACTGAAGCTTACCTGTAACTCCAGTCCATTCCTTCAACATAGCCTCAAAATTCGAAAGTTTGACAAAAAAATGATCTGACTCTTTGAGAACTGGTGTAGCGCCAGAAATTGCAGATACAGGTTGCTTGAGATCAGTAGGTGAGTATGTTGCGCCACATGACTCACAGCTATCTCCATATTGATCTTTTACATCACACCGGGGACATGTTCCACGTATAAATCTATCTGGTAAAAACATATTCTCTTCAGGGTCATAAGCTTGCCGAACGGTCCGCTTCTGAATATGATTGTTGGTTACGAGAGAGTTATAGATAAATTCAGAATAGTATCTATTCTCCGATGAATGCGTTGTGTAATAGTGATCAAAAGCAATATTAAAATCTCTAAAGTCATCTCGATGTTCAATTTCAGTTCGTTTAATTAGCTCCTCAGGTGACACTCCCAGTTTTCTAGCCTGCAACATAATTGGTGTTCCATGTGTGTCATCCGCGCAAACATAATAAACGACATGGCCTACACTGCGCAAAAAACGAGCCCATATATCAGTTTGAACATATTCAACCATGTGTCCAATGTGGATTGGTCCGTTCGCGTATGGTAAAGCGCTAGTAACCAGAATTTTTCTTTGAGAATCGTTCATAAGTCAAAACAACATGAAGAGGAAAACAGAATTAGTTGGTCTCCCTAATGGGGTTAACAGTTAATTGCAGTAGATCTCTATTACCCCACAATATACGCAGCTCAGAAACGGATTATAACGCAATGATGTAGATAGCTTAATCGCAAGATTATTTACTGCATAGGACTCAAGACAAATGTGCAATAGAAGAAATCTCAACAAGAAATTCAGGCTTTACTAGATCAGCGCGAATGCACCACCGTGCAGGTGGATTTACTGGAAAATACTCTTCGTATATCGTATTCATTAATGAATAATCTTCAAGATCTTTCAAAAATATCATGTTGTAAACAACATCAGTCATGTCACCTCCTGCCGCCTCCACAACCTTTTGTATACTTTCTAGCACATGACGTGTCTGAGCTGATGTGTCGCCAAGACCAACTGTCTCTCCATTATTGTCGATCGGCAGAGTACCAGAGACATAAAGAATGCCATTCGAATGAACCCCAGGAGAATATGGTGCCAATGGAGGAGCTGCGCCAGGCGGTATAATAATGTTTTTAACCAAGTCATGATCTCCTTTCGTCCCAGTCAACTGCTAATAGCATAACGCAAAAAATACTTGAGTGGATAACTTTATAGTCATCGGAGGCGGTAGTGCCGGTTGTGTAATAGCAAGTCGGCTATCAGAAGATCCTTCTATTCATGTAACATTAATGGAAGCTGGCCCTGCTACGTCTCATATAGGAATCGATGATCCAAAACGATGGCACACTCTTGGAGGCTCAGTTTTTGACTGGGCGTTCACAACTTCATGCCAAAAATATACTGCGGGTCGTAAACATCAGTGGCCACGTGGAAAGATATTGGGTGGCTCAAGCAGTATCAATGCGATGGCGCATGTAAGAGGGCATCCTAGCGACTTTGATGATTGGAAAAATGATGGATGCAATGACTGGTCATATGATGATTTATTGCCCTATTTTATTAAGTCAGAAACTTCAGCATATAGTGAGTCGCCTTATCATGGAGCAACAGGCCCTCTACAATTAATGCAGCCAGATTCTCCACACGAAATAACGCAATGCTTTCTAGCCGCCGCTGAAGGCTTCGGCATGCAACCAATAGCTGAACACAATGGCGCCAAAATGTTAGGCCCCACATTGAACACACTAAATATAGTTGATAATAAGCGGCAAAGTGCAGCTGATGCTTACCTAAGGCCAGCTCTCGCGAGAAACAATATAACCGTAGTGGATAACTGCCTAGTTGATCGACTCTTAATCAACAAAAATGGTGGGTGTATTGGCGTCACTTATATTAAAAATGGAAATACTAACGAAATATATAGTACAGCGGGAGTCATACTATGCGCCGGCGCGATTGGCTCTCCACAAATACTACTAAGATCTGGCATTGGGTGTGCAAAACGTGCCCAAAAACTCGGCATTCAGCCAACTATAGATCTACCAGGCGTTGGCCAGAACCTCCATGACCACTGCCTTGGTGCGGGCAATATGTACTTGTCCCGACGAGCTCTCCCCAAAAGCCAATACCAACATTCAGAATCGCTATTATATGTTGACACGAAAAGCTCTTGTGGCAAACCAGATATTGTACTTGCCTGCGTAGTACTGCCTGTTGCTACCGAACAATTTGAACTACCTACGGATGAGTCTGCATATACCATAATGTATGGAGTCACATCGCCAAAGAGTAGGGGAATGATTGAACTGCAATCCACTGATCCGTTTGCGCATCCTATAATAGATCCGAATTATCTAGGCCATCCAGAAGATCGCATTTCATTCATAGATGCATTAGATTTTGCGAGAGAGATTGGCGCTTCTAGCATGTTGAGTGAATGGCGCAAGAGTGAGCACCTTCCAGGGCCGAATATACAATCGATAGCAGAAAAAACTATATTTAATGCTCAGGCTGCATTTACACACCATCATCCCGTAGGTACTTGTCGCATGGGCACAGATAGTACATCTGTCGTATCCCCGCGCCTTCAAGTCCATGGTATAGAGAACCTATTTGTTGTCGATGCTTCAATTATGCCAAAGATTACGTCGGGCCCAACAAACGCGGCAGTAGTAGCAATAGCAGAGAAAGCCAGCGATATCATCCAAAATCGTTCAACTCTCCAACCAGTCACAATCAAAGAGCGCATATAATGTGCGAAAGATTGGTTTTACTCCAAGAAATGAGACGATATCTTAAGCTAAAAGTATATTTTTCCGCTGCTCTATTCATGACTCTCCAGGCGCTTGCTCATGGTAATGACGATAGAGAGGCGTATTTATTGAGAAATGTTCAAGTAAAGAACCAACAGTCCGCTCATGAAATCCGTTGTCAATTGATTCTTGCACACTTTGTGACCTACGATTTATCTAAACTAGGTCCCGGGCAATCGCTTGATTTACCTATTATGCTTCGAGCGCCCGACCGTACACTTTTTTTTCGCCACGCAGGAAAAAATATGGCTATCGAGAATCTATTATGTGGACTAGACACTAACTGGTCAATTACGAAAACAGCATTGCCACTCGCATTCTTTCAAACAACAAATAGGCAATCATTAGTTTTTGAATGTGTATTTAACACAACATTCTTATGCAATATAACCGAACTCTAACATTCAGTTGCTATCATTCAACATTAGGCTTGTTGAGTTGTGAGGGAAGATGTGAAAAAAGAATCATCTTATGATTACATCATCGTCGGCGCCGGTTCCGCGGGCTGTGCTCTTGCTGCACGCCTCAGTGAAAATCCTGATTGCAAAATCTTACTAATTGAAGCTGGTGGATGGGATCGCGACCCATTGATCCATATTCCGCTCACATGGGCCAAAATGCTGCTCGAACAAACCCATGACTGGGGATATTTCTGTGAACCAGAGGAAGCTGTGAATGGTCGGGCCATTGAATGTGCGCGTGGTAAGATATTTGGTGGATCTTCGTCAGTTAACGCAATGGCATATGTGCGTGGTAATCGTGGTGACTACGATAGATGGGCAGCAAATGGATTAGTCGGATGGTCTTATAAAGATGTACTCCCATATTTTAAGAAACTTGAAACTTGGGAACATGAAGACCCTTATCGTGGGAATTCTGGCCCATTGAATGTCCAATACTGTCGATACAAAGATCCATTAGTCGACTCTTTTGCGGAAGCTGGCAAAGAAGCTGGCTATGGGTGGACAAACGACTACAATGGCAAAACCCAAGAGGGTTTTAGTAAACTGCAAATGACCATAAAAGATGGGCGACGCTGCAGTGCCGCAACAGCTTATATTAGACCCATTAAGAATCGAAAAAATCTCACCATTTCGGTTAACTCTTTGGCCAGTGAAATAATCTTCGAGCAAGATCGTGCTGTTGGTATCAAATATATTCAACGTAATCAAATTAATATTGCACGAGCAAGCCAAGAGGTAATCTTAAGTGCTGGTGTAATTAATACGCCCCAATTGCTAATGCTATCTGGAATTGGCAAATTCGATCATCTATCTCAACACAACATCCAAACAAGAATTGATCGGCCTGGTGTTGGTCAGAATCTCCAGGATCAAATGTCTACTGTTATCCTCTATAAGCGAAAAGATCCAGGGCCATTCCATCGCATGATGAGATATGATCGAATTGGCCGAGAATTGATTAAAGCATATTTGTTGGGCTCCGGAGGCGCCACAGATGTCCCAGGCGGCATTACAGCATTCCTCAACAGTGACAACGATGCTCAATTACCGAACTTGCAACTCCTATTAACAGCTGCGCCATTAGGGGCCTGGCCATATCTAAGACCCTTCAAGAAGCCGTTCAACGATGGCTTTGTATCTCGAGTTGTACTTCTCGATCCAGAAAGCCGCGGCACAATAACACTGAAATCTGCCAACATCTTGGATAAACCCGTAATAAAGCAAAATTTTCTGTCAACACCCAGAGATTGGGAAGTAATGAGGGCTGGACTGAGAATAGCACGAGAAATCGCTTCACAACCAAGTATGAAGCCCTTCATTGGTGCTGAAATCACACCCGGCAGCTCCAAAACATCAAATTATGATCTAGATCAGCATATTGCTTCAACAGCCATCACCTTGCATCACCCTTTAGGTACATGTCGCATGGGCAAACAAGACGATACATATGCCGTTGTCGATTCGGAGCTAAAGGTGATTGGTGTAGACGCGCTTCGCGTGGTAGATGGGTCTGTGATGCCAGACCTTGTCCGTGGCAACATAAATGGCCCAATCATAATGATTGCGGAAAAAGCTGCTGATCTTATCCAGAACAAAATTCCTTGAATATCAAAACTTCGAACCTGCGTAGCATATTGACTACCAGCGCACCATGCCTGCATCGACATTAAGAACTTGACCCGTAATACGATGCGCTTCTGGCGAAGCAAGAAATACGACAGCAGGCGCAATATCAGAAGGTTGATTATGTCCCTTGATCGGTTGCAACATCTCAACAAACTCGAATGCATCTTTATGCGGAGTGCTCTGGACTCCTTCAGTATTTGTCAATCCAGGCGTAACACCATTGACGGTAATCTTATAGGCACCCAACTCTGTCGCTAACGCCCTAGTCAAACCAAACACGCCACCTTTCGCAGAAACGTAAGCTGCCATGTTAGGCGTTCCTGCAAAAATTGTGTTAGAAATAATATTAACAATACGCCCATACTCTTTTTTACGCATCACATCTGAGGAAGCGCGACACATTAAGAATGTACCATCTAAATTGACGCGCATTATTTGTCTCCAATGATCAAAATCAACATCATCCCATGCGATAAAAGGCACAATAGCCGCATTGTTGACGAGCACATCTACACCGCCATACTGTGTTACAACTGTCTCATGTAAACTGCTTACCTGCTGAGGGTCGCCAATATCACACTGAATCCCAATAGAACTATTGCCACACTCCTCTGCAGTTGTATTAGCGCCCTCCGCATTTTGGTCTACCGAAATTACTAGAGCTCCTTCACTACCAAGTTGCAGTGCAACAGCCTTACCTATACCTTGAGCTGAGCCAGTAACAATCGCTACCTGATCTTTAAAACGTGTCATATCTTCCTCCATTCACTGATGATATTGCTGCCAAAATATTCCAAGGCAGAACTACGCCGATGCATCTTTTACAATAGCTTTAGTCGCGGCATCAATGCCTGCCGCAGTATCAACATTATGCCCTAAATGATTGAGAGCCCCGCCTAACGCTGTGATCGCTATCAATGCATAAATCGGTTGCGCAACGAGACCCATATGGCCGATGCGTAACAGCTTGCCTAAAGTTTCATTTCTTCCGCTAGAAAAAGCTACTCCAAAAATGTTCCTGGCAGTCATTCTCAGGGATTCGTCTTCAACGCCATCAGGAATACGAACTGCCGTGGTAGTATCGGCAGCGATTGATTCATCAACTGCCCAAAGATCGCAACCCATTGCGCGAATTCCAGCTCGGCATGCGCTGGCAGTTGTTCTATGGCGAGCCCAAACATTCTCAGGACCCTCCTCTAGATAATTATCAATGACTGCATTAAGGCCATTCATTTCCGCAACCGAAGGCGTAAACGGGAAGGGTTGGTCATGACGCCACGCATTTCTCCAATCTGAAAGACTGAGTGCAGACGCAAACGGTGCATCTTTATTATTGTCTATGTGCTGCCATGCGCGTTCATTGACCGCCATAATCGTTAGACCAGGTGCACCACCAAGGCATTTTGATGGGCCGGTAATAAATATATCAGCACAACAATCATTGGGGTGAATATTCATTCCCCCCCAAGATGAAACAGCATCTACTAATAAAAGCGCATTATTGTCTCTAACAATCTTGCCGATTTCTTCGATTGGATTAATGGTTCCTGATGGTGTGTCATGATGAACCACGGACACCACACTAATATCTTTTCTTTTTGCAAACATTGAGTCTACTTGGTCTGGAGATATTGACTCGTTATATGGCACTTCTATTTCAAGAAGTTCCTTATTGTATCTTGCTGACCAGTAACCAAAACCCTTTCCATATACTCCAGAAGCTAGATTCAGAACCACATCCTGCTTAGATATCAAGGAGGCCGCAGCAGCCTCAATACCTGGTGCTGGCTCACAATGCATAATGAGCGCTGGGTAATCAATTCTTAAGGCTTCCGACACTTTATCATTAACATTTTCATAAAACTCCTGGAAATATGGATCGAAGTCATATTGAACTGGCGTTGCCATAGCGCGAAGCACTCGTGGATAAACGCCTACAGGGCCAGCCGATAAGGTAATGGCCGGCTCTGTCTGCGTCTGCTTTTTTTTCATACTAGTAACCTCTCAGAATTAACTTCTTTTGTAGCTTTTCGAAAGACAGACCAATGCTGCTCTCGGTCCGCAATTTAGGAATAAAATCCGGGCGCTTTAACATAATTCGGAAAACTATCTGGATCATGAGAATAGAATAACTCCGCATCATGCTTTTCGGCCAATGTCTTCAATTTTTTTAGAGATTCAACGCCGGCAGTCGGATCCAAATGAAAACTCGCAATACACATCATGTCCATACTTTTTTGGCTGTAGCAAGCATCCGCTGTGAACAGCATAGGTCGTCTGTTTTTTAGCTCAACCATCATACTGTAATGACCAGCAGTATGGCCAGGCGTCTCAAACAACCATATCCCCTTTGCAATTTCCTGATCACCAGATACCGTTTCAAAAGTCGGCGTAAAAATATCCAGTTCAGGATCAAGAGCCGTCTTTAATTGATCAGATCGCTCTTTGGCTACATCAGACGAGAAAGTCAAGTCTGAATAACCCAGCATTTCGAATGGCTGCGGACACGCGCACACTTCTAATTCTTTTGTATGACAGATTGTGCAGGCTGTTGTCAGATGCTTATTACCGCCGCAATGGTCAAAATGATAATGCGAGTTAATTACATAATTAACGTCGGACGGCTTCAAATTGAGTTTCTCCAGCTGGCCCGGTATGGTTTGCTCCTTTGTTTGCAAAGGCTTCTCAAATGGCAGTACTTTCTGCACATGATCATAGTCGTAACCAGTATCAAAAATATAACGCCCATCCTCATGCTCAATAAGCACGGAATAGGTTGGGAATCGCAATTCGCCGCCAGGTCCCCTATTCCAAAAGGCGTGAAACCCGTCAATGACCAAGCTCCCACCATCTAGAATATATACTTTGGTATCAGCCATGATTTACCTCCCTAGTGATATGTGTTCATTACAAAGACTTTATTGCCGTGTATAGTATTTATCTTTCGCCACGAATATAAGGAAGGGCTAGCGCTGCCGGTAAATAACTATTACGACCGAGTAAAATCAGCATAACAATGACCATGGTGAAAGGCAACATCTGAACAACATCAGTTGGTATATTAAACCCTGCTACCTGCAAAGCAGTTGTTAGCGATAGACTCACACCAAATAACGCTGCTCCATAAAGCACCCATGTTGGATGCCCGCGCGCTAACATAGCCAATACAATACCAATAAACCCTGCTCCATGAATCATATGGGGCACAAAAATTCCTGCACCTATATTGGCTAGAAATGCGCCCCCTACGCCCGCCAAGAATCCTGTTGCGAGTACAGCCCATGTTCTGGTACTACGCACGCTAACTCCAGTAACGTCTAGAGCAGCTGGTACATCACCAGCAGCTTGCAAATTTAAACCGACGTAAGTTCGTTTAAATAGCCATACCAAAAAGAAAACAAGGCCAACTGCTAAATAAACTACTGGATGCCTATGAAAGAAAACTTCACCCAAATATGGAATGTCTCCAACTACGGGGATGACTAATGGCTCGACGGCGGATAAACGCGGATAGGTTCGACTAAATTGGAAATGATGAAGTAAGGCAGTTAGGCCATCGGCGCCTAAAGTAAGCGCGATACCGATTACGATCTGATTGAGCCCTAGGATCACACAGAATAGCACCATGAGCATGGCCACCGAAACACCGCCCAACCCGCCAAAGAGAAATCCAAGCCAAAAAGAATCAAAATAATAGGCGGCACAAAAACCCGTATAAGCTCCGACTAACATCATGCCCTCTAAGCCTATATTTAAGACGCCAGATTTTTCAGAGATTTGTTCGCCTATACCTGCCAATAAAAGGGGTACACCGGCCGTGACCGATCCGAACAGAAGAGCTGTTACAAAAGTTTCTGTTAAGAGTTCAGACATAATGTTCTATGTTGTCCTCTGACGCCAACGATGATCAAGATACTCAACGATAGCTAAAAACATTAGCAACAAACCGACTAATACCAGCACGAAAAATGTTGGAACACCAAGTCTTCGAGAAGCGCTTTCTCCGCCGATCATCAGCACCGCAAAAAATAGAACAAATGCGATGGTGCCAATACCATGAAATCGAGCTAAGAATACAAGCGGAACTACGAGTAACCCATACGCAGGATCCCAATCAGCTCTGACGGTTCCCCATACACCCAAAATCTCGACGGCACCACCCATACCAGCAAGCGCTGCACTTAATCCAAAAGCAACATAAGTTAGAAACCGAACATTGAGACCAGCGTGAACCGCAGCTTTTGGATTGGCTCCCACAACTTGTAGATTCAAACCAAACGACGTCCTAGTCATTAGGAAATGAACAAAGAGAACCGAGAGTAAACCTAATATAACACCATGATGAATGATTGTATCGAACAACCTTGGCAATCGATCCTCGACTGCTAATGTCACAGTTTGCGGCACCGTAGTCGCAGGATCATTAAACGGAATCTTGATCAATACATTAGCGAGACTAATTCCAATGAATGTCATCATCAACGTAGTGATGATCTCGTTAACACCATGATTTGCTTTTAAATATGCTGGAATCAACGACCAAATAGCGCCAATCGTCGCAGCCAATATGAAGCATATACAAATCATCGCCCAATTCGGAATGATAGTATTCAAGGGTGAACCTACGGCTGCAACAAGCACCGCGGCTAACAAAAACTGCCCATCAACACCTAGATTCCATATTCCAGCTCGGAAGGCTACGATCAATCCTGCAGCAACAAAAAGTAGGGGCGCAGTCCTAACAAGGGTAGCCTGAAAACCAGTCCAGCTTAGTAGACCACGCTTAACCACATACCAGTAATAAGCTATGGGATCTTTGCCGAGTATTACGAGTATCAATCCACCAACCACGAGTGCTAACAAAATCGGTGCAATGATCCTTATTGCGGACCGAGCTAACTCAGATACTCGCCCTATGTTTATATACCGACTAGTCAATTTAAGGAGGCCCCAGTCATAAGTGATCCGATCCTATTCTCTGATCCAGGATTAGCTTCAACAATGCCGACCATTTGACCCTGATACATGACACCGATCCGATCAGCTAAATCAATTAACTCTTCGAGCTCTGTGGAAATCAAGAGTGTAGTTATACCCCTAGATGCTCCTTCACGTATACGGTCGCGGGCAGATGCAATGTTCTGTAAGTCAAGTCCATACGTAGGTTTATTCAGTAATACTATTTCGGCATTGTCATCCATCTCGCGTGCAAACAGCGCCTTTTGGATATTGCCTCCCGACAGTCGGCCAATAGATGTCCGTTCAGAAGGTGTTCGAATATCATACTTTTTGATTTGACGTCTTGCAAAGGAAAAAATTGCACGCCATTTGGTGAAACCATATTTCCAATATGGATTTTCGCCAATACTTTTGGCCACTAAATTAGTAGCTACTGAATGATCAGACACTATACCCTCGCCAACACGGTCATCTGTTAGATAACGAAATCCCCGATCTCTCCTTTCGGAGACTTTGAGTACCGAAATATCTTCTCCGTCAAGCTCAATCTGGCCAGTTGCAAGATCGCGCTGCCCCGCCAAAACCTCCGCTAAGTGCTTCTGCCCATTGCCATCAATGCCGGCAATACCAAATATTTCACCCCTAGCTACCTCAAATGAAACAGCAGATAACCCACACTCTCCCGGCAATGCGATTGTTGAAACTTCCTTGGCTGCAACAGAGATTGATCTAGTTTGACTATCCGCGAAAACATTTCGAACAGCCACATTTGTACCTCCATTATCAACAGTCGAATCGCTCTGACCTTCTTTATCGAACATCATACGGATAATTTGTTCGATTGTTTCCTCTTCTCCCATGCCAGATCCATGATCAGGATTAATCTGACCTGCAAACGCACCGTTGCGTAGCACCGAAATACGATCACAAAGTTCGTATGCCTCTCTTAACTTATGTGTGACAAACACGATAGCCACTCCGTTTTCGCGTAGCCGCTTCATAACATGACCAAGTTCAATAACGCCTTGTGGCGTCAGCATTGAGGTCGGTTCATCCAGTATCAGAACTCGCTCCCCACCACGCCATAGAGCGCGCATGATTTCGACCTGCTGCCGCTGACCAAGAGACAGGCTACCAACTAGAGCCTCTGGATCAATTGTTACTGCTAATAGCCCGCATAGCTCAGCGAATCGACTACGTGCAGATTCTTTATCCAGTTTGTTTTTCCAGGAGCCGCCAAGCATCAGGTTTTCAATAACTGATAAAGTGGGGGCAAGCAACACATGTTGAAAAACCGTTCCTATGCCCGCCAGCAGACTATCACGTGGAGAGCCAAGCCGACGCTCCACACCGCCAATTATAATGGTCCCAGCATCAGGTCGATGAAGTCCAGCAAGTATCGAGATAAGAGTGGACTTCCCTGCGCCATTCTCGCCAAGCAAAGCGTGAATCTCTCCCGCGTAAATGTCGAGAGTAATATCCTGATTGGCGACAACGCCCGGGAAAAACTTAGAGATACCTCTTAACTCAATAGCTGAGGTATGATGAATTTTTGAGTCGCTAGCTGATAATGCCACCGTGCACGTTTTCCTCTGAGGAGAAAATCGGAAGAGTGGCGACCATTAAAACGTCGCCACTCTCCACATCGCAACAGAGAACTGTTATCCCTCGTTTATATCGACGGACGTCATCAGTGCGCGAACAGCCTGTGCATCGGAAATATTATCAACTGAAACAGACCCTGAGATAATCTTATCCCGCAAGTCCATTAATTCATTCCAAATATTCGCGGGTATATGTGGGCTTTTAAGCAAACGAACAGAATCGTTCTCCAAGCCAATCTGATACCCACGTGTTCCGAAAGTGCCGTCCATGAGATCGCTCACCATGGCATCATAGACTGGAACCATGTCCCAAAGCACAGATGACAATAGATGGCCTTTGTCGATCTCGGTCTTATCACCAATCACGTCAATAAACCAAACCTTGCCACCATCGACCGCCTTAGTCGTTTCAACCGCTTGAATCATCCCAAAAGACGACCCGTTACCCTGACCAAAGATAACATCAGCACCGGCAGAGATAACAGATTCAGTCACCCGACGGCCGCCTGCGGCATCGCCGTAAGCGGCTGGACCGATTACAGCGTAGATGATCTTAGTTGAATCGGATGCTGCTTTAACACCCATTGCAAAAGCCGCTGATTGCGAGTTCCACGAGGGTGGCTCACCAGAAACAACAATCCCTACACTCCCGGTTCTCGTGGTGTGGGCCGCTAATACGCCGGCAAGATAAGCTCCGTCATGACCGCTTAACGTGTAGTCGGTAACGAGTCCTTCAACTAAGCCTTGCGGAGTATCAACAATGGCGACGGGGACTCCAGTTTCTTGAGCGATTTCTGGGCCAGCTGTGTTATAGCCACTCGCATGGCAAATCATGAGACTTGCTCCCTCCTCCGCGAGTTCACGCAAAGTTGGCCGAACATCACCATAACCAAGCCCTTCAGCCGGCATAAACTCAAGGCCATATTTTTCGGCCACAGCTCGGGCTGCATCTACACCTTGCTGATTCCAGCCATAGTCAGTTCCTTGCTCTGG
Source organism: Acidiferrobacteraceae bacterium (assembly GCA_002724185.1). Lineage (GTDB taxonomy): Bacteria > Pseudomonadota > Gammaproteobacteria > Arenicellales > UBA868 > CAJXWH01. The sequence goes on from PBOB01000066.1 coordinate 22,459, forward strand.
TACCAAGACCGCGATCGCTTTAAGGTCGGCTGCCGAAGATAATGCAGAAAAACCAAGGCCAAACACAATCAGGGCAGCGGAGATCAACATTTTAGATATTTGAGCAACAAGCGTTTGTCTCATAGACTAATCCTCCTCACCTACTTTCAATTTAAAGTTGTTAAATTTAGTTTACAAACTGTTCAAATTTAGCTTACGATTTTTCTCTAAATCACTAAATTAATGTCGCCGGCACAATCAGTTGCACAAGCGAAACACCGATAAATACTCAATAGTAAGTGTATTCTGGAACCATTTGGTAGATAATTCGAATATATGGAATTCAGAAATCGTAAATTCGAACAATGATTCTACATGCAGACAAAATGGCACTATTTGCGGAAGTGGCTAGAGCGGGTAGTTTTACAGCAGCCGCAACAAAAATGGGGTTACCTAAATCAACCGTCAGCGAAAGAATTACGCAATTAGAAAAACGCCTTGATACCCGACTACTAAATCGTTCAACCCGACGACTAAGCCTTACCTGGGCTGGTGAGCGATACCTCGAAAAATGCCAAGCGTTGTTGGATATCCTAGGTGAAGCTGACGAAACTATTCAACAAATCAAAGCAGAGGCAAATGGCGAATTACGCATTACTGCTGCTGGCCGCTTTAGTGAGATGGCCCTACCAGATCTACTAGTACATTTCCAAGAACTATATCCAAAGGTCACATTTGACATAGTCGTTGAGGACGAACCCCTAGATATCATTGAGAATGGTTTTGATATAGCCTTTCGTACAGGTGATCTTAAAGACTCTTCGCTCGTCAGTTACCAATTATTAGATAACCATAAATTCCTAGTTGCGAGCACAGAGTATCTCTCTGAACATCCAATTAATACATTTGAAGATCTTTCTAGCGCGAGAGCGATTATTCATCCTGGATATCCCATCTGGAAAATGTCTGATCAAAGCCGGACCAAAATCGTACGACCAAAACCATCTGTAAAAGTAAATAATATGATATTCGCTCGTAACTTATGCGAGAAAGGTGGCGGAGTGACAGTGTTGCCCGAAGGCTTAATTAAGCCGCAGCCAGGAACGCCTAGAATGACTCGAGTTCTCCCGGACTGGGACATTGAAGCAAATGCACTATACATGGTTTATTCGAGTCGTAAACATAACACGCCCGCATTTAAAGCGTTCACATCTTATGTAATCGAAAAGTACTCACACTTCTATAATAACCTCAACTAAATAAGCATACTTTAGACATGCACAAGCTCTTACAAACTCCTTGTTGTTATTAGCCTGAAGGGTCAGTTGCACCATCAAGCACTTTGCGAGCATCAACTAATAACTTGGCCCTCCTCTTACGAAGAGATTCGATCTCTTCTTGGGAATATGCATATATGCCCTGACCCGTTTTCATCCCCAAATTCCCAGAAATAACCTTTCCTCGAATCATGTCACTAACATCAGACCTATCACAAAGATCTTTGTTGAGATAACTGCCAACGGCTTCATATATATCCAGACCTGCCATATCAAGCAATGCCATTGGCCCAATCACTGCCAGCTTATAGCCTATGCCCCACGATACGCAGGTATCCAAGTCTTTAGCATCTATAACGCCGTGATCCACTAAGTCTATGCATTCTCTAAGTAAGGCATAGAGCACACGATTCTCAACAAATCCGGGTATATCTTTTTTTACAACTACTGGAATTAGCTTAAGTCTACGAATACAAGTAGTCATAGCTTCTACTACATCTGGTGATGTAGATTTTCCCGCGATAACCTCTATCATAGGAATAATATGTGGTGGATTAGACCAATGCATGCCCACAAACCTACTTGGTTTAATTGCTCCCTCCTGTAATTGACTAACTGGAATACCCGAAGAATCACTCGCCAAAATACAATCTTGAGATACGATTAACTCGAGCTCCCTGAACAGGGCTACCTTTAGCTCTAGGTTTTCAGGAATAGTCTCTATAACCAAATCAGCATTACTTACACATTCTTGGAGACTAGAAGTCAAAGTTATATCGGTCCGAATATCTTGGCCAGCCCCCAATGACTGCAACACTTTTCTTGCTACTTTTATTTTGTCATCGGCCTGCCCGCGAGCCTCTTCATCAGCATCATAAGCGGAAACTGATATACCACCGCTCGCTAGGGTTGCCACGATTCCAGGCCCCATCGTACCTAGCCCAATAACAGCTGCGCGCTTGATATTGTGTAGTGCTGGCATCAGCTTAATATGACAAGACTATGCAGCAACAACACGTTGATATGCTGGTAGCCCTGAAATAACCTTATGCCAGCGATTTAATTCTGGTAATTCCGGAAGTATTACCGGAAAACCTAGGCACCGGTTGCAGATAGGCCCTAGCGCTATATCAGCGATAGTCATATGACTGCCTGCTAGCCATTCATTAGATTTCAAGTGACTATTCAAAATCGTCAAATGCATACCCAAGCTTTCAGCCATTGAAGATAAATTGGAGCTACGCTCCTCTTCGGGTTTTTTTGTTTCTTTAAAAACCTCTACGTAATTAGCATTCAAAGAAGCCAATAACCAATCCATCCAAGTTTCACATTGAGATCGTAACTTCGGGTCAGATGGCAGTAATTCAGACGAGGTCTTGGCGCATAAGTAACGCAGAATTGTGTTTGATTCCCATACGACATGCTCTTGATCAATAAGAGTCGGTACTTTGCCAGTAGGGTTCAAACTTAAGTAAGATGAGTCGCCCGTATTTCCAAACTGCCGACCATAATCCTCCCGAGTGTATTCCAGATCAAGCTCTTCAAGCAGCCATAAAACCTTTTGAACGTTACCAGATGTTTTTCTACCTAGTAATCTCAGCATAATTTTGTTCCTCAGTAAGTAAATATCATAATTGCTAGCTCGACACCTATAATGGCTTATATGCAATTGCGTCCATTTCAATCTTAGTGCTAATTGCCGCTCGCGCCTCTACCGTAGTTCTCGCAAGTAACCCTTCTGGAAAATATTCGGCGAAGGTTCTGTTATAACGCCCAAAGTCGCGAGCGTCCTCCAAAAAGACTGTGATCTTAACAATATTTTCCAGATCCGCACCATCACACCGTAGAACTCGACGAATTGATTCTATTGTTGCCCTACACTGCTCTTCAATTGTGCCATCACACATTTTTCCATCTGCATCCTTTGCGACTTGTCCAGACACAAATATGTAATCTCCGGCACGTACAGCTGGATGAAATGGAAGGTTCGGATTCTTTTCCCCAATCGGATGAATGTTTACTTTGTTATCTCTCTTTGTTACTACCGACATAGCAATTATCTCCTTACGAAATTCTAGCAGTACGACTACCAGACCGATGTCTCGATGATATCAACACCTCGCTGGCGATCAATAATATAAATCAATCCACGTTCGTCTATAGTCACGTCATTAGTAGATGCTAGACCATGACCAGATGGCGCGTCAGGCTCAAAAAAGCCTATTTCCCTGGGCAAAAAAGGATCGGAAACATCAACTAATCGAAGCCCTTTCGCGAACCAGGCGAACGGAATTACAGTACCAGTTATTTTCTCGGATGGCTGGTGACAACCCATCATAGGTGGTTGTGGTTCACCGTCTATATCTAAATCCGGAACTTGAAATGTTGAAATTGGGACCGGGTTAGACTCATTCGTAATATCGAAAATCCAGGTAAACGCAGGGGCAGCGTCCCATAGTTTTGCCACATCTTCATCGGCTACAATCATGACATCTCTACCCTTAAGTCGCTCGGGCATTGCCAAACAAGTATGTGTTGGATGAGGAAACACGGAGCTAGTGTTAACGGCGGATACTAAGGTCGGTCTTGACATATCACTGATGTCAAGAATAAAAAAACCGTGGTGCCAATAACTGACATAAAGCCGATCCCCTCTTCGCAATGGATGATGACAACGTGGTGGAACCCAACTATCCCATGGGTACGGCTCCCCGCCTGCCTCCCACTGCCCTGGAATCCACCAACGGCCGACCTCTTGTGGACTACTAGGGTCAATCAAATCCAAAATCATAACGATGTTACCAATGTAACCTTCGACAGTCGGTGAGATATACGCATATCGGCCGTCAAAACTATATCTATGTACTCCTCGGCCTCCAGTTGTCCATTTCGTAATCAGAGACGGATCAGCGGGTTTACTTACGTCATATATTGCTATACCACCTCCGAATTCCTGAGAGCCTTCCGTTCCCAATCGCTCATGATTGACCAACATAATGTCATTAAAAACCCGGACTTTATGGGAATGCCACCCTTTAGGCATACCTATACGGGCCACTTCTCTGGGATGAGCGGGATCCGATATGTCAAATAGGCTGGTCCCTGCCGGCTCATGCATATGCCCAACAAACAAGGTATCACCATCAACCCATACCTGGCCTCCTCCTGGGCAATCAATATGAGCTACATGCGATGTATTCTTAACTCTTGGCATAAATTCTCTTCAACCCTATCAAAATAGCTTACTGTTTATTTGAACCATTTCTCAGCCCAACTGCCAAAAACGTCTCAGCGGTCGAGTCTAACTATCTCGCCTGAACCAGTCTTCCCAAATTTCGAGTAGAAACCCAATGTCTTAAGTGTAGGCTCATCGCTGGCAACGAATAGTATCGCCCTATCTGTTTGAGATCCATTGACGTGCTCACACCAATGCCCCCCTGGCACCGCAACAGTATCGAATGGAGCCCAATCAAATCGTTCCCCGTCAATCATGCTATAACCCGACCCTTCTAATGGGGCTAATAGTATCGATGCATTTTGCTTCATAGGAAGAGTTTGCTCACCAGGTCGGAGCATCTGAGCAAAGAAAGTCATCGTATTGTAAATTGGCCTGCCGCGCAAAGGATCAACGTACTCAATCAGTATGCCTTCAAATGGATCACCTTCCCAATCCTTGTACCGATCAAGCAACTCTAACATTTGCTCCCATCTGTAGACATACATTGGTGAAGCATTGCCCGTGCCCCGCTGGTGTGAAACAAATCTTGGCAAGAATCCGCCTTGGCCATAAATTTGTTCTGAGTAATTTGTGCAAAACCGCTCCGACTGCATCCGTTTAGAGACAATTACACCCTCCTCTTCTTCTGTGTAGTCGTGTTCAAAATGTAAAGAATTTAATGCTTCTGCCAATGGCAAATCGAGCACACTTAGATTAATTGCCGGTTCCGCCCCTTCATTCCCATGATTATGCCAAGTATCGTGAGGTGTTAGCACGAGATCTCCTGGCCCAAAAACAATATTCTCCCCCTCCACTCCGGTAAAGTTTTGATTCCCAGTTAAACCTAAACGGATTGCATTAGGAGAATGCCGATGTGGCGGCATGATCTCTGTTGGATCGTTTAGTCTATATGCCATATAGAGTGTAGTTACAGTCGCCCTACTCGGAGCAAGACCGGGATTAACTAACACGAGAGAACGACGTTCAGAATTCTCCATCTTGATAAGTTCGGCCGAACGATATAACAAGGGCTTGATAGCATTCTCATAATTCCAGCTAAATGGAATAGCCTTGCGCTTATCCATCACTTGCTGGTCTTCATCGTGATCAGAACTTGCATCAATCGCCCAGTAGGGCGCCATATTGCTCTTGTATACATCACGATGAAGGCTATCTAATGCTTCCACACGTTCAATTTCCCTTTTTGTATTGACCATATTCTCCTCCATGATTTACCTACATTGTCTTTTGGGAAATCTAGAACAACACTCATCAAATTAGTCGCTGATAAGCTAATAGAATCCTTCATGCCGCTTTCACTATAACTCAGCAGAAGGCTGGCAGAAAACCCATCGCACAAACCCCCCAATTCTATCGATATTGATAGTACACCATAGCTAGAACGTCTCCAGGTCCGACAAATGGCGATTTTGCAACAGAACTAGCCATGGAACCCAAAATCGATTAATAATAAAATCTGGATACTTTTTCTCTATTCCTTGAATAATTTAATTAGTAGTAAATATAGATTATCAGGAGGGCAGTGGCAGCAATTGAGCTTGGTAGTAGAATACGTCGAGGGGAAGCCATTCCTTGAAAGGATTAGAATAATTGCTGGTAGCGCAATATGAAAATTACCCAACACCATATAGACCACTATAAAACACATGGATATGTGGCAGTCGAAAACTTTTTAACAGCAAAACAACTGGAAGCGATACGCGACGAGCTAAGAGAGCTAATGCCAGGATGGGTTGAATTTTGCGACAACCCAGAAAATGGAAAGCCGCCAAATTGGGATCAGGATGGCTACTTTAACGATGACTCGGAAACAAAATTTCCATACCCAGGAAAAATTCTCAACAGTATGGTAACACATCCAGAATTTCGAGCATTTGCTAAAATGATGGCAAATGGTCAGGATGTTCGTTGTGATGAATCATCCCTAAGTCTAAAATGTCAAGGTCACCCAAGAGATGAAGATCAGGTCATGCATTGTGACTATGGAAATCACACTCTTGCCTATCCACCGGATAATTCTGACTACTGGCAAACTACATTTGTACTCTTTTACACGAATGTCGATCTCAATCATGCTCCAACAGCAATATGCCCCAAAACCTATTATAGTGATGACTACATCCTATCAAGAGTATGTTCACGGGCCGATCGACCTGAGCTCTATGCTAACGAGATAAAAGCAACCGTGTCCGCAGGTTCAGTACTAATGTACAGCCACCGGACATACCATCGCGGAACTAAGTTCTTGAAAGATGTGGGGCGAATTGGCCACTGGATTAGCTATTCTCCAACTGCTTGGCAATGGCTTGGTAGAGACGGACTCTCTAAATCTGGAGGAAATCTCCGGGGACCAGAAATCCTTAGGCCGTGGATGGAGTCGGCAACAGCAGAGGAACGAACAGCAATGGGCTTCCCCCCTCCTGGTCATCCTTACTGGTGCGAGGAAACAATCGCTGGTGTGTCGGCACGTTATCCGGGCATGGATATGACGCCCTACAAACTAGGTAGAGTTAGAGCAAATTAGCCTGGGACAATACCACTAGTCGCTACAACGACAGAATATAGAGAGCTAGTGGCGCAAATGAACAGTCTATTGAGTTTTGGCCCACCAAAAGTCAAATTGGCAACCCACTCAGGAATACAGATACGTCCGAGAAAACGAGCAGATGCATCGTAACAATGGACGCCATCTCTCGCGCTTGTCCAAATGCGTCCTGCTCTATCAACACGGAAACCATCAAACACACAGCCGGGACATTTTAGGAAAACCTCACCACCAGACAATTCGCCATCGGAACTAACCGAAAACCGCCGGATGTGCGGCGCACCATTTTCTTCATCTGATTGACCAGTATCTGAAACATAAAGAAATTCTTCATTGGGTGAAAACGCGAGTCCATTCGGCTGACAAAAGTCATCTGCCACACGCTCTATAGTGCCAATAATTGGGTCAACGCGATAAACATGGCACCCGCCAATCTCGCTCTCGGCCAGATCGCCCTCATAATCATTCATAATTCCATATGTCGGGTCGGTAAACCAAATTGCGCCATCAGACGACACTACAACATCATTAGGTGAGTTGAATCTCTTCCCGCCAAATCGGTCGGCTATAACTGCCTGGCTGCCATCGATTTCAGTGCGCACAACACGTCGCGTCTGATGCTCACATGTAACTAATCGACCGCATCTATCGACGGTATTGCCATTAGCATTATGTGAAAGATGTCTAAATATTGAAACCGAGCTATCGGTCTCATCAAAACGAAGTATGTTGTCATTAGGAATATCAGACCACAATAAATAACGACCCGCTGCAAACCATGCTGGTCCCTCACACCAGCGTCCTCCGGTCCACAATCTCTCAACCCGCGCATGCGGAATGATGCATTCTTCGAAGCGCTTATCCAAAATTTCATACCCAGTTCCTTCAATTTTTCCATACATTGGACTTCTCTCCTCGCCACTCTAGCTTACCCATTCATATATCAAACGTTGCCCAGTGAATTTCCGAATGATGAATTGGTCAGATCTGCTCATAAACTGCTGTTATCAGGCCTCTAGCAACTGTAGTTCCGAACATATTAAAACCACATACAGCCGGAGTTGTGTCTTTATCAATTGGTAACGATGTTACGCTTAACGCATGGACAGAAAACATGTATCGATGCGGCCCATGCCCCGGTGGTGGCGCAGCCCCCAAATAGCCATATAATCCGGCATCGTTACGGAGCTGCTTTGCTGAATCTGGCAAAGTGCTACCATCTTGCGAACCCGATCCCCTATCAAGCTCCATAATGGTCTCAGGAATATCATAAACAACCCAATGCCAAAAACCACTACCTGTGGGTGCATCAGGATCAAAACAGGTGATAACAAAACTCTTTGTTTGAGGCGGCGCTCCTGACCACGATAGCTGTGGCGAGATATCTTGGCCCCCGGCTCCAAAGATCCCAGAAACATGAGGAAGCTCCAAGGTACTCCCATCTACAATATCTCGGCTTTCAACCTGCAATGAAGCAACAGAAGGGAGAAAGTTATAAGGGTTAGTTGGTCTATCCATAGTGTTCTACCTCCAATAAGAGTACATATGGAACTTAACTATAGTTCACTGCTATTAATTACATTACATCCATTTGATTAGACTGGATACTGTAGTAAGACTCCGAAATAATAGACTGCAATCCCTCAACGAAATCACTGCTACTATTGAGGCACGGAATATAGGTAAATGATTCTCCTCCAGCACGTTCAAAAATTTCTCGACCTTCACTATCAATTTCCCATAGAGTTTCTAAACAATCACAAATAAATGATGGACACAGAATTGCAACATTTTTTTTGCCTGCCTGTGGTAGCATCTCCAGCGTATTCGCCGTACTAGGATCCATCCATCTTGGTCCAACTGCTGATACCCTAGACTGGAAACTTATTTGCCATTTGTCTGACGGAATACCGATACGCTCCGCGGTTAAGCGTGCAGTTTTTATTGCGTTAGCTCTATAGCATGCTCTGGAACTTTCACATTCTATACTACAACATTCTGGAGTAACTACGCAGTGAGAGCTCGTAACATCTGCCTTTTGCAACTGTCTCACTGGAAGGCCATGGTAACTAAAAAGCAACATGTCTATGCATTCTGGGAGGTGCTTTTGTATGCAATTTGCTAGTGCCGTAATATAATTATCGTTATCAAAAAACGGATCAACAAACGAAACAGATAATCCTGAAAACTTCTTCCTTATAATGCTCTCTACTTTTTTTCTTGTACTTCCCACAGTTGCGGCAGCGTTATGCGGATAAAGTGGAACTACCACCACTTCTTTGTATCCATCTCTAGAAATTGTGTTCAATACATCCTCTATCGAAGGCTGCTGATAGCGCATGGCAGTGTAAACCCTCCAGCCAGTTCTATCTTGTAGAGCTGACGCAAGACAATGCGTGTTTGTTATCAGAGGGGATCCTTCCGCTGTCCATATCTGCTCATAGAACAATTTCGTACGCTTAGGACGGTATGGAAGTATAAATCCACGTAAAATCAATTGCTGTAATACCTTGGGCAAGTCAATCACATCATCATCTGATAAGAACTCCTTTAAATACTTCTTTATATCACTAATTTCGAGACTCGAAGGTGAGCCCAGATTAACAACAAGTACGCATGGTGAATTGCCGTCAGTCATATCTTTTACCATAAACTTCTGGTTACCAAAAATTCATTTTGATCACACTGTAGATCCAAGCAATTAGATCTATATACTATCGCATAGTATGGTGTGCGCTCTTTCCTAAAAAACCATCGCTTCAGTCGAATTCTACTCGTGTTCAACTTTTGTTACTATAAGAAGGTGATAGGCTCAGACAACTCTACTTAGGCTAATCATTAGCTTAAGACTGAAAACCAGAGACGAACCGAAAACCAAATAAATTCTTGATTATGTCTATCCCAACTTTTATACAATCACCCACAGAAAAAGATTTTGTTCAAAATCCGTATCCGTTTTATCAAGAAGCTCAAGCATCTGGGGATCTATTTTTCTGGAAAGATTATGGCCGTGTTTGTGCAGTTTCGCACAATGCTGTGAATACTATTTTGCGTGATCGGCGCTGGGGTCGGGAAGTGCCATCCGAGCTCAAGAATATATTTTCTGAACATATCAAGCCGTTTATAGAAGTAGATCGACACTCAATGCTTGAGAAGGAGCCACCCGCACATACCCGACTTCGCGGTTTAGTTGTAAGGGCCTTCACAACCAGTGGTATCGCAGCCCTTAAGCAAGAAATTGCCCTACTTTCGAACGAGTTAATTGATAAATTTCCGGATAGGGACTTTGATCTGATAAAAAACTACGGAGAAATCATACCGGTAGTGATTATTACGCGGCTATTAGGTATCCCGGAGTATATGGCTCCACAGCTTTTAAGTTGGTCTCATGATATGGTTGCTATGTATCAAGCTAAGAGAAATCGCGAGATAGAAGATAAAGCAGTGTTAGCAACGATTGAATTTGTGGAATTCTTAAAAGAGCATATAAATCGCAAAAACAATGAACTAGAAGATGACTTATTGTCCCGACTCATTGTGGCTGAAAACGAAGGCGATAAGCTTTCAACAAAAGAGCTTATATCTACGTGTATATTGATATTGAATGCCGGTCATGAAGCGACTGTACATGCAATTGGCAACGGAGTTAAATCCATCCTGGAAAGTGGTTGGAATCCACAAGCATTGCTAGATCCGACACTGGTCAGCGCGACCGTTGAAGAAATTCTCCGATTTGATCCGCCTCTACATAAATTCGAACGCTATGCCTATGAAAATATGCGAGTATTTGGATATGATTTTAAGCGTGGCGATCAGATAGCATTGCTATTAGCAGCTGCAAATAGAGATCCAAAGGCTTTTAGTAGTCCAAAATCTTTCGACCCAACTCGCACTGGCAGCCAACAACTATCACTAGGAGCAGGTATACATTTCTGCGTGGGAGCGCCACTCGCTCGCATGGAGCTTTTAGTCGCCCTGCCAATTCTCTTTGAGCGATGTCCAAATATTGCTATTACTAAGACACCAACCTATTCCAACCGATACCACTTTCATGGCTTAACTGAGTTAGTAGTAAAGCAGAACTAATAATCATAAAAACCAAAGGCTCTAATCAAGAGGGGGCAATTATGTATTACCGAATAACAACGTTTTCATATGTAAAAAACCAGGAAAAAGAAATTCTCGAATGGCTGAATTCCGCACGAGAGGAAATGAAATCCCTTCCAGGGGTTCAATTCGGACATGTCGTTCGTCTTGAAAACGGTAAAGCAATGATGGTTGGTGCTTACGACTCAGAGGAGTCAGCAATAATTGCACAGACTAAAGTCCAAGATTTGCGGGAAAAAATGATGGAAGTGCTTGTGTCATCACCTAAAGTGGCAGAGGGGCCTGTCATCTGGGAAATATAAGCTAATCAAAAGTGTCAATTTATTATAATCGACGCATACTGGGCATACTATCTCCACACCTGCTCGGCGACTCTCCTAAAATTCTTACCCATAATCCCAGCGATCTCGGTAGCAGAAAATCCTCGTGAAGTCAGTAACTCGCTAACTCGAGGTAGTTTATCAGGGCTCATAAATCCACCTATGGAGTCTTTATATTGTGTCTGTGGCCAAAAATTAGCATTCGCTTCAAAAACATCGGCAATATCTTCAGCTTCTTCTTCATCAGCGTAATCAAGCCCAAGACCAACATATTCTGGACCAACCAGATCCGAAACATAAACAATGTGATCAGCAAAAATTGCTGGATCAATCGTACCGCCTAAAAATAGCCCGATCCCATTTATTCCTACCACTCCCCCAGTAGCTGCGCATGCCTTAATCTGGGCGTCCACAATATTTCGCTCATGATCAACAAGAGCTCTTGCGTTTGAGTGTGAAAAGATTACCGGGTCAGTGGATATCTCCATAGCATCCATCGTAGTGCTGTACGCACTATGCGAACAATCAACCAACATACCAACATGGTTCATATGTTTAATCACATCACGACCAAAATCTGTAAGACCCACATTTTTATCGTGACAGCCCCCACCCGCACGATTATTCAGATTATAAGCAAACAACATTTGGCGAACTCCAAGATCATAATACAAAGACACCATATCTGTATTACCATTCAGTGATTCCATTCCCTCAATATCAAACGAGATAGCTAATTTTCCTTCTGCTCGAGCACGATCAATATCTGTCACTGACTTAACAAGTACGTAGTCATCTGACATCTTAGCTAGTTGGGTGCGAAAAGAGGCCAAGGTATTAACGGTGTTCTGCCAAGGTCGGACATCATATCCAACATTGACCGACAAATAGGACACGCCTGCGTCGCGCCACGTTTTTAGCTGATTTAGTCGCGCGTCGGGACGACTTTCAAATCCGGAATGTGAATCCCAAACTAACATATCATTTATTGACCACTTATCACTGTCACTCACAAGAGTCTCCTTTTCTATATCGCTGACCGATCATCCCCAATCATAAAACTTCATTGCTCACATTGATCCCGTCTTTCAGATCAGAATCTATAGCTGATTGATGACGCAGCTTCTTCGAGCCCCATCCTCCTCCAGACCCGGTTCGAATTCTTATTATGTCTCCTTTATCAAGCAAGATTCCGCTTTTCGAAGAGTATCGAATCGTATCACCTGATACTTTATGCAGTTCAACAAAATTCACTGATCCTGAACCACCACCAGCAAGACCCCATGGCGGTACAACCGATCTGCTGTAACCTACTGATAGCTGTCCTGTGCCGCGCATCCGGTAACTAATTTCAAGACCGCGTCCGCCTCTCCATTGGCCGTCGCCACCAGGGCTAGAATTTAATGCAACACGATCGACATCAATGCCGTATCGCGCTTCCGAGATCTCTGCTGGACACCGATATGTATCACCATGAGTCAGAGAAAACATAGCATCAACACCATCTTGACCAAGCGATGCACCCCATCCGCCCATCTGTGGCTCCACCATGGTAAATCGACGCCCATGATCAGGGTGAATCCCTGAAATAACAGTACCGCAGATAGAAGCGAAGTGACCAGCAGGGAACAGATTCGGCATACCCTCGGATAAACACTGCAATAACATGTCGAAAAGCGACATCCTTACCTCAAAATAATACCCTTGCGCCGCTGGTGCGATCGGGTCATAACAGCTACCCTTTCTAGTTAATACTTTGAGAGCTCTGAAACTTCCATCATTAGCTGGGGATTTAGGAGTACTGATAACTTTCAGTAACATTTGACAAGCAATCATAGCGCTGTCCCGACTGGTATTATAGGGGCCATCATGTTGATCGGGTGCTTTGGTAAGATCTACAAGTAGCATCTCATCTCGAATCGTCACTGATATTAAATGGATAGAACCATCATCCAAGATTGATTCCAGTTGATAGGTGTCATTCTCGAGTTTCGATAAGGCATTCTTGACGCGAGACTCCTCAATATAGAAGGAATCTTCCATCGCAGTTTGAAAAATATCTACTCCGTAACGATTAACTAATTCAGAGACCCGAATAGCCCCACGTCGTGCCGCAGCAATACCAGCCCAAAGATCCCCAAGAATCATATCTGGCAGCCTCGAGTTTGTCTGAATAATCGAAAAAACACTCTCTATTTCATTACCTGCCTGAATGATTTTAATCATCGGGATTCGAAGACCTTCACAAAAAATATCCTTTGCATCGGTAGGTAAGGAACCCGGAGTAGCGCCGCCAATATCGCTCCAATGTGCAATATTAGAAGTCCATGCTATTAACTTGTTTTGTGCAAAAACCGGTACCATTAATATGACGTCACTTGAATGCGTCACACCACCCTGATATGGGTCATTTGTGCAGAAAACATCGCCTGGATGGATGCTGCTAAGTTCCGTATTGTCAATTAATGCCTTGACAGTCTTGTCAAGCACTCCCACAAAACTCGGTATACCAGCACCACTGCACGCTAAACGGCCATCAGCATCTGTTATTGCAACTCCAGCATCCAGAACTTCGTAGATAATGGGGCTCATTGCCGTTCGCTTTAACACAGCGAACATCTCTTCCGCAATAGCAAGCAGAGACGATTGAATAACCGTTATTGTAAAGCGATGATCCACAGATCGATCTCAGGCGTCAATCTGATATCCGTACACCTCTCTAGCGCGTTCAAGGGTTAAATAGCCATTTTGAAGATCTTCCTGAATTAGTTCTGGACTGCGCTTTTCTGGCTCTCCAAAGCCTCCACCCGCGCCTGTAATTACGCGAATCACATCGTCTTCATCAACCACCAACCCAGTGACAGAAGAAAACTTCTCCTTTTCACCAGTTTTGCGAATTACCTCAATATAGTTTGGCGTCCCTTCCCGACCACCATTTGAGGGCCATGGAGCGTATTTAGACCGAGTGTAACCACAGGTAAGAAAAGACTCATTAGATCGTATGCGGTAATCCATTCTGATACCACGTCCACCTCGCCATTCGCCTTCTCCACCGCTTTCTGGATTTAGCTCCATCCTATCAACATAAACTCCGTAGCGGGCCTCAGAGATCTCTGCTGGGCAATTGTATGTATCCCCATGAATGCCCGAAAAAACGGCGGTATTACCGTCCATGCCATCAGCCGCTCCCCACCCTCCTAACTCCGGCTCAACTATGGTGTACCATCGGCCAGTGTCAGGATGACAGCCGCCGATGATAGTGGCACAAATAGATGCAAAATGGCCACTGGGCAATTGTGGAACATGTGGAGCCAGGCATCGCCACATGAGATCGAAAACACGAATTATGACCTCGAAATAGAATCCCTGAGCACAGGGCTCGGCTGCATCAAATACCGATCCGGCGCGAGTTAGTAATTTTAGTGGACGAAACGTTCCCCCATTGCAAGTCGTATAAGGGTCAGTAACTGATTTAAATATCTGCTGCGCCATGACCATGACCCCATCACGGCTAGAGTTAACTGAGCCGCCTTGCTGATCAGGATTATCACGAAGATCTACAATGAATTCAGTATCTGTAATCTCAATCGTTACATTATTGACCACTCCATCATCTTGCGTCTCTGAATGTTGAAATCTACCCTTAGGTAAATTCTTGAGCGCAGCAAGAGAAACCTGCTCCCCAAAAGTCATGTAATCAGTAATGGCAGACTCAAAAACATCTTGGCCATACTTTTGAATAAGATCAAGAATTCGACGCTCACCAAGTCGCGCTGCGGAAATGCCTGCCCACATATCCCCAACCAAAAAATCCGGCAATCGAGAGTTGGCCTCAATTATCTTTACTACTGGCTCAATTACTACACCTTTCGAGATGAGTTTGACGCCTGGCAGTCTAAGACCTTCCTGGAATAACTCTTTCGCCTCCGTAGACATCGAACCGGGCACCATACCACCCACATCATTCCAATGCGCGATATTCACTGTCCATGCTATTAACTTCTCTCCAGAAAAAACAGGCATCGCAAGCACAACATCGTTCAGGTGAGTTACACCACCATAGAATGGATCATTAGTAATAAATATATCGCCCCGCTCAATAGCGCCAGAAGCGCCATGCAATTCGATTATTCTTCTGACACTTTTGTCTAGCATGGCAGAGAAGGCGGGAATGCCTGCGCCTGAGCTAGCTAGCTCACCCTCTGCGGTTGTTATCGCGGTACCCATATCGAGCACCTCATAAATTATTGCACTCATCGCTGTCTTGCGCATAGCCGCAAACATTTCATCACTAATTGATCGTAATGAGTTCTGAATTATCTCTAGAGTAATTGGATCTTTATCCATTACTATCCTCCGTTAAAACAATATGAATGTTGCCAAATACATCAACACTGGCTTTGTTGCCTGGATGAATAACAGTTGTGGCACCAGAATCTTCAATGACCGCTGGCCCTTCAAACTCCATGCCAGGGGATAGCAGAGCTCCATCATAGATGGATGTAGAATGAACGCCCTCTTGGGCGAAATCCACATCTCTTATCTCCTTGTGTGCAGTCTCAGGCCCGCATCCAGCATCAGCAACCTTAACTTTGCTAAGCTCAAATCTCCCAATATCAGCTGTCACAACAACATGGATCCCAACGATTTCAACTGGTGATTGCAGTCGATAGGTATACTCTCTTTCATATATTTCATGGAAACGTATTTCGAGATCCGACAAAGATGATTTGCTTAGAGGTCGTCGTGGCACTTCTACCTCAACAGAATGTTCCTGATTTTGATATCTCATTTTGGCTAGATGTCGAAACGACACTCTATCATTAGATACGCCCTCCGACGCAAACTGAGCAATTGCTTGATCTTCTACTTGAAGCAATAACTCATCGAGAATCCTCCAGGCATCATTTTGCAGATCTAAGAGCTGTGTAACAAAAATATCTCGCCTAAGATCAGACATAATCATGCCCCACGCTGAAAATACGGCGGCCCCATTTGGTATTATCACTTTTTTTACACCGAGTTCAGCCGCAAGAGCTACACCATGCATGCCACCGCCTCCCCCAAAAGCCACAAGAGTAAAATCCCTTGGATCGTAACCGCGATTTAGTGATACCAACTTAAGGGCATTCGTCATATTGTTATTAGCAATCCTAACAATACCCCGTGCTGCTTCGATCATATCAATTCCTAGTTGGCTCGCTACTCGCGAAACCGCATCTGTCGAAGCTTTGACATCAGCTTGGATCTCTCCACCACAGAAATACTCTGGATTAATCCGTCCTAACAACAGGTTTGCATCAGTTGTGGTCGCTTCTACCCCACCTTTTCCATAAGCAGCTGGCCCCGGAAGAGCGCCGGCAGATTTTGGACCAACATGAAGCTTTTCAAACTCGTCAACCCAGGCAATTGATCCTCCACCATTCCCGATTTCAACAATATCTACAACTGGCACCATAACAGGATAGCCTGCATTACTTGGCGTACGCTCTATCCAATAGTCTGAAACAATCTTAACCTCAGAGTTTTCGATTAAGGAGCACTTTGCCGTTGTACCACCGATGTCTAAAGCAAGAATATTGGGCTCTCCAATCGCCTTGCCAAGTTCTGCTGCTGCCAACACACCACTTGCGGGACCAGATTCAACCATGGTAATCGGGATTCTTTTTGATCGAGACAGATTATCTACTCCACAATTAGACTGCATTACGTAAAGATTGCCCATAAAACCTTTCCTATCCATGGCGCTTTCTAGACCAGACAAATATTGTTCTGCTATCGGCTGTACATAGGCGGACAGAACTGCTGTATTTGTTCTCTCATATTCACGCCACTCACGATTGATTTGATGGGAGGCAACTACAGAAACATCAAGCCAATATTTTTTTATTGCAGCAATTACTTCCTCTTCATGGCGAGTATTGGCATAGGAGTGCAATAGGCAGATAGCAATTGCTTCGACATTTTGCTCCTTAAAATCATCGAGTATTGCGGATAAACCACTTAAATCTAATGGTATTCGCTCTTCACCACGGTATGTAATCCTTCCAGGCAACTCGCGGCGAAGATATCTAGGCACGAAAGGTGCTGGTTTTTGGTAATGGAGATTGAAGAAATCTGGTCTATTACCGCGTGCAATCTCTAGTGAATCACGAAAGCCCTCAGTAGTAATCAAACCGGTTTTAGCACCCTTTCTTTCGGTAAGTGCATTGATCACTACAGTCGTTCCGTGCGCAAGAAATCCTACTTCAGTTATTTCCACACGACCTCGTTCTAGAACATTAAGAACTCCCTGTTCAAAATTCGGCGGTGTCGTATCAGTTTTCGCAGTACGCACAATCTGAGTTCCATCCGAACCAACCTCTATAAAAGCCATGTCGGTGAATGTGCCCCCTACGTCCGTGGCGACGCGAATGATTGGCTGAATACTCATTCCTTAATTTCTCTCCTGTTCGGCAACTATATAAACCTGCCTGATATCTATTTTGTAAACCATTATACCTACCTACATCATAATAACTATTTCGAGTCCAGAACAACGTATTTTGATTGAAAAATAGTCAAATGTGGCTGCAAATTATAATAGACACGAGACTGGGATAACCTAGTTTACTACTTGGCTATATTCGTTGGTATATTAGGCACCAAAACTCAACCTCTAAGCATGACGAGCAGGTGATAGATGATGGCGAATATGGCAAAGAAAAACATACTAGTTACTGGGGCGTCATCGGGTATTGGCTGGGCAATTGCTGAACACTTTGCATCAAATGGGCATCGAGTTGTTGCCGCAGCACGACGCAATGGTCTAGTTAACAAACTATCGAAAACTCATCCCAACCAGATACATCCAATAACTTTAGACGTCAAGAATCTAGATGCCGTAATTTCAACTTTGTCTCAACTACCCAATGACTATCATCAGATTGACATTCTAGTAAATAATGCTGGCATGGGTCGCGGAGGGGATTCTTTTTATGATGGAAGCCCAGCCGATTGGCAAGAGATGATCGATACCAACATAACAGGTGCAATGAACATACTGCACGCCATTTTACCTCAGATGGTTCAGAGAAAATCAGGACAAGTGATCAACATGGGCTCCATTGCAGCTAGCTATGCTTATCCAACTTCCAATGTCTACGGAGCTACAAAAGCCTTCTTGCGGCGCCTCTCTTTAAATCTCCGGACTGACTTGATCGGTACCAACGTTAGAGTCACGGATGTCGAGCCTGGGGTTGTCGAAACTGCGTTTACCGCAACCCGTCTAAGCGGCGACCAAGAAGCAGCAGAAAAACTCTACAATAGTTTTAAGGCACTGCAGCCTGAGGACATAGCTAGGGTGGTTGACTTTGTAGCTTCGACACCTGAGCATGTAAACATTGACACAATTGAAGTCATGCCTACCGAACAAGCTGCCGCTGGTTTCATTCTAGGCACTCAGGCCTATAGTGGTTAATACATCAAGAAGGAGTGCACCACACTTCGTCGCACGTTTACTCCATAATTAAACACTGGGATGGATCTACCTTAACAGTAAAACTTGCATCCACATATGTAGTAGCTGTTTCCTCTGTGATGATAGCAGGTCCTGCTATTGAAGTGCCAATGGCCAACTGACTTCTTTCATATAACTTAAAATCCATCTCCTTTTCTTCAGAAAATGAAAAAGCTTTGCATTCACCCGCTTGACTGCTTGATTCCTGTTTAACAGGACTTATTTGGTGATCTCTTCGTGGCAAAGGCATTCGCACAGTCGCTCGCAGGGAAACAATTTCAACATCCTCACCAAGTTTATGAGCGAATGTTCTTTCATAAGCATCTTGAAAAGCCTCATATATGGCGGAAGTTGTTGCAGTGATTGTTCCTGAATCATGTTGAATTGGAACAGTAATCCAGTGTTCCTGTCGTACGTATCGCATGTCCAAAGCTACCTCGCGAATACGCTCAACATCGATAATCTTCTGCTGCCGAGATTCTAGCTCCTCAAACATTTCGGTCAGGTACTCATTGCCTTGCGATAGGCCACTATCGGAAAGAGGCAGAACTCTTGTCCTAGCTGTTGCATGGGTGAGATCAGCACCTAGCAAGCCCCAGGCAGAAAAATTTCCAGCATATGGAGGAATGATGACACGAGACACATCCAATTCTCGTGCCAAGAGGGTACTCATTAAAGGTCCGGCACCGCCAAACGCAAGCAAGCTCAGTTCACGGGGGTCAAAACCCTGGTCAATTGTGATCTCACGGATGGTAGTCGCCATAGTTGCAGAAGCAATTGTCATAACGCCACGAGCTGTTTCCTCTATTGAATAGCCTAGTGCATCAGCAATAGGGCTAAAGGCATCTTGAGCTGCCTGTCTATCAAGGGCAATACCAGAAGCTAGTTGCCCTTTGCCAAGCATGCCGAGCAGGAAAGCAGCATCAGTCAGCGCTGGCTCAGTGCCGCCTCGGCCGTATGACGCTGGACCAGGATCTGCCCCTGCGCTTCTAGGTCCGACTCTTAAAAGCCCTCCCTCGTCAACATAAGCAATAGATCCTCCACCTGCACCGATAGAACGCACATCCACCCAGGGTGTTTGCACAGGCAAACCAACTACCTGCCCCTCATACATCAGCTGTGGTCGGCCGTTTACGATCATACAAGTGTCAAAACTAGTACCGCCGACATCGGCAGTAACTAGATCGCCAAAATCGAAGGTGCGCGTCAACTCACCACTGCCCTCTGCCCCAGCAACCGGTCCTGACATAATAGTCTCAAAGGGTCGCTCCATAGCCTCATTAAAAGTCATAGATCCGCTACCAGATCGAGTAACCAACAAATTTCCATTAAAACCTAATTCACCTAAACTCTCTCTTAGGCGATTTAAATAGCGCGTCATTCGTGGCCTGACATACGCATCTATAACGGTTGTGGTTGATCTCTCATATTCTCGATATTCTCGTGATATCTCATGTGAGAGAGAAATAGCTCCCTCGAAGCCTTCCTCTCGCAAAATTTCTGCGGCCCTTTTTTCATGAGTCGGATTCACATAAGCATTCATAAAGGTTATGGCAACAGTAGCGACATCTTCTTGAGCAAACGTCTGGGCTGCCCTTCTGACATCATCCTCATCTAAGGGGATATGCACTTGCCCGTCAGCGCGGTGTCTTTCCCTAATTGGAATACGTAAGAACCTTGGCACGAGCAATGGAGGAGGGCTCCAAAACATATTATAAGCCTCATCACGATCTGCCCGACGTATCTCAAGGACATCTCGGAACCCTTCCGTACATAACATTCCTACTTTAGCACCGCGTCGCTCAAGTAAAGAATTTAATCCAACTGTCGTACCGTGCAAGAAATATTGTGAGTCTGAAATCTTAGATTCCGACACTGACAATCTGACCGCCGATATAACGCCTTCATCGGGACTATATGGGGTTGTCGGCACTTTACCGATCACCGCGTCGCCGGTTTCATCATCGTAAAATATGAGATCGGTAAAAGTACCCCCGATATCCACACCTATTCTCGTCGCCATAATCTTCGCTGTATTGTCAGTATTTAATAAATCTGTATCATATTCCGGTCTTGACCTTTGTCAAACCAAGTTTACAAAATTGGATTATGCATTGTACATTACTCTTTAGGTATCCACGCAATAATGGAGGTATCTTTTTAATGCTAAACAATCCAGGACCCGGACCCAGGCCATCATACACGCCAGAGAATATCGATGAAAAAACTCAGGAATTGTACAAAGAATCCCTAGTTTGGGACATGACATTACCATGGGTCGAAGGATATGCAGATGAGAATGTAACGTTGCCCCGTTTTAAAGCAGCCGGCATCGACCTCATATCCCTAACAGTTAATGATTTCCCAGGGTCCATACGGGGAACCATGAAACAGATTGCGTGGGTTAAAGATCAAATTAAGCGACACGATGATATGACATTGATCGCAACAGTCGATGACATCATAACTGCAAAAAACTCTGCGCAACTTGCACTGACTCTAAATCTACAAGAAACAAATCCCCTCGAGCGCTCACTGGATATGGTACAAGTTTACTATGATGTTGGTGTCCGCCATATGTTGCTCGCTTATAACCAAAAGAATTTTGTAGGAGATGGATGTGCTGATGATACGGACGCTGGGCTTAGCCTTTTCGGTCGCCAACTAATCAAAGAAATGAACTCAGTCGGTATGATGGTTGATGGCACCCATTCTGGACGACGCACTACTCTTGAAGCGATGGAGCTCACAGAAAAGCCATTTATATTTTCGCACTGCTGCGCGCTTGGCGTAGCTAAACATTATCGAAACATCACAGATGAACAAATTCGTGCATGTGCTGCAACTGGTGGTGTGATTGGCGTTAATGGAGTGGGTGGTTTTCTTATTGACAAAGAAGCTCGCACAGAATTAATTTTTCGTCACTTAGATTACATGGTTGAGCTAGTCGGCCCTCAACATCTAGGAATTGGCTGGGACTACGTTAAGAATGTCGATGCATTTTGGTCCGCAGCGAAGGCTAACCCTGATGCCTGGCCAAAAAACCAAAACCAATCTCACGTTAACTGTGACAATGCACAACCTGAACAAATTCTTGAGCTAACACAAATGATGGTTAATCATGGCTATCAGGAATCTGACATTCAAGGCATCCTCGGACAAAACTTCTTACGAGTAGCAACAGATATCTGGTTATAAGAATCGCCATGACCTGATGTAAAGATAATTTTTAGCTTGCTGCAAGCACTGCTCTTACTGGTTATCTCAAATTCGGGTGATAGCAACCCACGCTATGTTGCTCTCCAACACTCCGATTCTCTGGAATCTGTTCCCAACATTCAACAGTCTCTTTTGGGCAGCGAGGTGCAAATGCACAGCCATTTGAATGCCTCTCTTCCCCTTCAAAGAGTGATCGTGTCCACGTCCACTTTGGCTTAATCAACTGCTCTTCTTCTGAGACTACGGGCACCGATGATAAAAGCATGGTTGTGTAATGATGCATTGGTGCTGCAAAAATACGGCGTGTCTCCCCCGCCTCGATTATCTTTCCGCGATACATGACAGCTAGGCGAGAGGCCATGTTTCGCACAACACTAAGGTCATGCGTAATAAATATAAAAGTTAGCGAGAACCGCTGCTGTAGCTCTCTCAGAAGAAACAAAATTCTTGCTTGAACTGAAACATCCAGCGCAGAGGTAGGCTCATCGAGAATGATGACTTCAGGCTCCGCCGCGAGCGCTCGCGCAAGAGCGGCTCTCTGTCTTTGTCCACCAGAAAGAGATGATGGATAGCGATCCATAATTTCTGGGGCAAGACCAACGGTATCCAGTAATTTGGCAACTTCGTCTCTAGTTTGTCTCCGATTAGAGCTTCCATGTATGCGAATCGGTAAACTAATTGTTTGCATGATTGTTCTTTTTGGATTTAAGGTCAGCATGGGATTTTGCTGGACTACCTGTATTTTTTTTCTCAATGCCTTGGCTCGTTTGGGCATAAGAGTAGAACCACTAAAGATCAACTCACCGCTTGTTGGGCTCTCGACACCTAGAATTAATTTAGCAAGGGTTGTTTTGCCCGAACCTGACTCTCCTACGATCCCAACACATTCGCCCTTATTTATTTCTAGATCAACTCCATCTAAGGCGCGGACGACTGTGCGCTGAACCTGGTAATGCTTTTTGAGATCATGGATCGAAAGCACGATATCTTTAGACATGTCGCTACACTGCCCTATTTGACCGATAGCCTATTGATATTATTATGTAGCACGCAAGCCACGCGATGACCATGACCCAGATCAGTCATATGCTGATCCTCGCGACATGCATCTTGCGCAAAAGAGCATCTTGTATGAAATCTGCATCCAGTTGGAGGGTTAGTATAGTCAGGGACCACACCTTCGATTGTCTTCGGTAAATCGCCACCTGTTAATTTTGGAACAGCATCGATTAGCGCCCGAGTATATGGATGTGCAGGATTATTGAATAACTCCTCCACTCCAGCTTCCTCTACAATGGAGCCTGCATACATGACATATACCCGCTGCGCAAACTCTCGGACAACTCCCAAATTATGGGTAATAATTAGTACGGCAGCGCCGTCTTCTTGAGTAAGGTCACTCATCAGATGAAGCGTCTGCTCCTGAACTGTCACATCTAACGCCGAACCAGGCTCGTCTGCAAGAACCAGTTCTGGTCTATTGATCAGAGCCATTGTAATCATTACACGCTGTGCGAGACCGCCAGAAAGCTGGAAGGGGTACGTATTCAATATACGATCAGGGTCAGCAATGGCAACCCGTTTTAACGCATCCCGAGCAATATTTAATGCGGCCTTTCGGCTTCTAACCTTGCCACCCCGAATAATGACATTTGTCATCTGGTCTTTAACCGTAAAAACCGGATTAAGCGCAGCGGTGGGATCTTGGAAGATCATACTGATTCTTCTACCCCTGATGTCACCCCACAACTTTCGACTCTTATTATCTATCAGTTCATTCCCGCCAAACAAGATGCTACCAGACAAATGCACATTTCGTCCCCGCAGTAATCCGAGAATTGCACGAATAGCAGTTGACTTTCCGCATCCCGATTCTCCAACGATCGCAACGCGTTCACCTTTTTTTATTGAAAGATCAACGCCATTTAATACGTGAGACCTGCCTTCAAAAAGGTCAAACTTAAGATGGAGTCCGCGCATCTGAAGAAGAGGTGAAGGCATACTTACATCTCCACATCAAGCATGTCGCGCAAACCATCACCCAAAAGGTTAAAACCTAAGACCACAATAAGAATAGCTATACCAGGAAAAACAGACAACCACCACTGGTCAGGCAAATACTGTGACCCATCCGCAACCATAGATGCAAGATCGGGTGTAGGTGGCTGCACACCAAGACCGAGAAAGCTTAATGATGCAGCAACTAAGATAACAAAACCCATATCTAGCGTCATTTTTGTCAAAATTGTTGGAAGACAATTAGGAAGAATTTCGAACAATATAATGTGGCTATCCGAAGCGCCAACCACCTTAGACGCAACAACATAGTCTTCTGTTTTGATTGAACGTGTCAAGTTGTAAACCAGCCGAGTTGTCCAGGGCCACCACATGACAGACACTGCGAGCATAGCATTTATAAGCGTTGGCTCCAGGAAGCCCATAATTGCCATTGCGAGCACTAAAGCTGGTATTGCAAGAAACACATCAGTGATTCGCATTAAGACGATTTCTACTCGGCCTCCGTAGTATCCAGCAATGAGTCCAAGCCCAACCCCAATCGGGACGGCTAGTGACAAAACAACTATTCCCAGAAGCAATGAAACTCGATAGCCGTAAATAACTCGAGTAAAAACATCTCTACCCATTCCGTCCGTACCAAAGAAATTCTTGCTATCAGGAGGATTATTCATATTTGCGAAATCAAGCGCAGCTCCACTATGGTCAGGATAGGGAGTCACATAGGGTGCAAAGACTGCCAAAAAAACTACAACAATCACAATCACCGCCCCGGTGATTGACAATGGATTTCGACTAAAACGATACCAATTGCGTGTCTTAAAAAAATTAGTAGGCAATTTCAGTCACCTGTTATTGTCTTCGCTACACTAACCGAGTCGAATACGAGGATTAAGGTATGCTACAACCAGATCGATGACCATATTGACCAACAAGAAAAACATGGAAATAACGAGAACAGTGCCTACAATTCCGTTAAGATCTTTGTAAAAAATAGCACTCACACAATACTGCGCTAAACCTCCCCAAGCAAACACTTCTTCAACCAAGAATGCATTTCCCAACATCACTGCAAAATCCAAACCAAGAATGGTTAGAGTTGGAATCATTGCAGGCCGTAAAGCATATTTCATAGATGTTTGGACTTCAGTAAAGTTGTAAGCACGAGCCATCTCGGTATATGGCCTGCCGAAACTTTCTAACATATTTGTTCGCGTCAACCTCGCTGCCTGACCTAAACCAGAAAGGGCTAGAGCGGCAGCTGGCATAATCATATGTAAAAGCGCATCCTTGCAGGTATGCCACTGCCCAGCCAATATTGAATCAAATACATACATACCTGTGATATGTGGGGGCGGTTCAACAGTCTCTCCCAATCTCCCCATGACCGGCAGTATGTCAAATACATAGGCGAAAATCAGCATGAAAAAGATAGCCCAGACAAAGGTAGGCGTAACCACTCCTAGCAAGGCAATGATTCGAGCAACATTGTCAGTTAGCCTATCTTGGTGACGTGCCGACAAAATACCAAGAGGGATACCGACGATTACCATGATAAGCCCAGCAAAGAACACTAATTCGAAAGTTGCAGGAAAATATTCGGCTAAATCTTGCACTACTGGACGCTTTGTATACAGCGACATCCCTAAATCGCCTTCAGTTACACCTCTAAGAAAATGATAATACTGTACTGGAATTGAATCATTCAAATGTAGCCGTTCGCGTAACTGCTCTACCATCTCCGTACTGGCACGAGGGCCAAGAGCCATCCGGGCGGGATCTCCCGGAATTGCCCTAGCAATGAGAAAAATTAGAACAGAGACTCCAAATAAAACGAATATTGAAGCCCATATTCGATTGAAAAAATATTTCGTTAGCGGCACTAGTTGTTAACTCAAGCAGTAGTTTCTTTATTAATCATAACGAACCCTTCGGATAAACTGTACCCCACGCAGTTAAGATTGCAAAACAACACTCGCACCCGCAAAGAAAGAGGGCCAAGTCTGCATATCTGAGCAGCACCCGGCCCTCTGGAAGTACGACTAATTTCTATTCTTTCTCTTACTAATTATCAACTTCCCATGTATTGAAACGCCAGTTACCGCCCATCATCGCCACCGTATTGGTAGGATCATCGAGAAATGGCGCCTTAACGTAATCTTGCTTTGCAAACAATGCGCGCGTTTCATAGGCATAAATTGCTGCCCCTACATCAATAAGCCTCCGTTGCAGCTGCACAAGTAGATCATTCTTCTTTGCCTCATCCATCTCTGCCGTTGCAGCATCAATCAAACGATCGACTTCTGCATCCGACATCCAGTCATGGGACGTATAACTACCCCTGACTCGTGAATGATATGCGCCAAGCAATGAAAGCGGATCAGGATAGGTTGCAGAAAAATACAATTGCCCGACGTGAGGCGTCGTTTCCAATTGAGTTACGCGATCGCTGTAAACTGCCCACGGTACTTTCACTACCTTTGCCTTCATTCCAATTTGAGACAAGTTATGAGCCAACAAGAATGCGATCTTCTCTTCCTTGGGCACTTCCGCAATCCACGCAATTTCAACCTCATAATCGCCAATATTATCGGCATATTTTGACTTTGCCAGATGTGCCTTTGCAGCTTCTAAGTCTTGAGTAAATTCAGGTGCGCTAGCATCGTACCCGGCTAAAGCAGCTGGCAACGCAGTTCGGCTTCGATTCGCCGCGGTCAAGTCTTCCGTAACCTTTTCTATCGCCACCATCTGGGCGTAATCTGTTGCTGCGATCATTGCCCGACGGACATGGACATCATCAGTGGGTGCCTTTGCACTATGTATCGGCATTACTAAGTAGGCAATACCATCTTCGGTAGTGAGGCCGAGACCATCTTCTGCTGCAAGCCCCGCAAACATGGTACCGGGATGCCATTGGGCAGTGATCTCATGCTCTTTATTGGACATCAAAGTACGAATTGTTGCCGTTTCCATAACATAAATCACGCGTATGGTATCAGGTGATTTTGGGAGAAATCCCCCATAGTGATCATCAAACTTGGATAGAACCGTAAGCTCCTGCATATTGTGTGAATCAACTTTATACGCGCCCGAACCAGCACCTTGCGCTGATAAAAAAGCTGAGCCGTAATCACCGTTGTCTCCAAAATCTCCGTCCTGATGATTGGCTTTTACCAAATCACTATTCACAATTCCTAGGCGTGTGAGGCCTGCCAATATCGTCGAATCTGGATTATTTAATGTTAGTACAACTTCCATATCACTCTTTTTTGCGATTGAGCTATTCGCAAATAGGAAGGCATAACCCATTCCGAGAGCCTTATTACGATCAAATGAGTAAACTACATCGTCAGCATTAACTGTGCTTCCATCATGGAAATGGATGCCCGCCTGTAGCTTAAAAGTAATCGCGAGGTTATCGCTTGAAACTTCCCAACTCTCAGCCAAGCCAGGTAGAAATCCTCCGCCCGGCTTTGGACGAACAAGTGGATCATAAATATTTACAAGCAAAATTGAGTCTATGTAGTCGAGTGCTTTATGCGGATCCAATTCTCCTACCGCTACCTCGTTGAGCCGCAACACACGCTCTGCCTGAGCAGAGGTTGCGGGAAGAATGAACACTACCGCCACCAACAAAAGGCGTATGATGTATCGCATCACAAATCCTCCTAATAAGTTTTAGATATAACAAAACGTTCTGACGAAGTCGGCTGCCATAATGGCTAACCCTATTCTCAGAAAATTCTACACCTCGTCGAACGTAATGGGCAATCATCTTACCTAACCCTATATCAGTTGTACATTGTGATTGACGACTAAGCTAACAAAAGATTGTTATGTCATTGATTATTATGGGATTTCCTAATAGGTTGATCAGATACCAACTGTCGGAGATACTCTAACCCAAGCTACAACCACCCAAATAGAGATTCGGCAATGACTAACTCAGACCTATATGTGTACAACGCTCAGCCAAGTCGCCCAGAGGCGGCCAAAGGTGCTGATCCCGTAACCACCGAAATTGTGCGGCATTCGCTCAATATGGCGGCAAATCAAATGAAACGGTCATTAGTCCGGACGGCATTCTCATCAGTGATATATGAGGTACTAGATTTTGCTGCCGCAATCTATGACAGAGATATCCGTATGCTAGCACAGTGCCAAACTCTACCTATGTTCATGGGCACAATGAACTTTTGCATTGAGGGAGCCATTGCAGAAAACGGCGGGATAGAAAATTTTGAGCCAGGTGATGTCATCTTGTACAACGATCCATTTGGTATTGGATCTCACCAGCAAGATGCATCGATTGTTATGCCAATCTTTAAAGATGATGAAATAGTCGGTTATGCGACCGCTAAAGCTCATTTGCCAGATGTGGGTGGAAAAGAGCCATACTGTACTGACACTGTCGATGTCTTCCAAGAAGGAACAATATATCCTGCGGTAAAAATATATAAAGCAGGCAAACTGAATGAAGAACTGCATCGTTTGTTTCTTGCTAATTCTAGATTCCCTCGATATACCGCTGGAGATCTAGAAGCATTAGTGGTTTGTGTAAAAGCTGGTGCGAAGGAACTGATAAAAATTATTGATAGATTTGGAAAACAGACATTTGATCAATGTGCAGAACGAATGTTTGATCATGGGGAAATTGTTGTCCGGAAATATCTTGAGAATATCCCTGATGGCAAATACGTCGGAAAAGGTATGATAGATAATAATGGAATTGATGACGAACCCATTCCCTTTGAGGTTTCAGTTGAAGTCACCGGGTCTGACATTACGGTAGATTACTCGAATGCCCCCCCTGTAACTGGCGGTCCCTTAAACTGTCCAATTGCAACGACAGTTTCTGCTACCAGAATGGCACTCACTTATCTCGCAAATGGCGGTGACATGGCCTCAGAGGGCCATTTCCGACCCTTAAAGGTTATTTCAAAGCCAAATACATTGTTCCACGCCGAAAAACCGGCACCGACATTTCTATTTTTCGTCCCAGCGATGCGCGCTATGGAGGCTATATGGGAAGCAGTATCAACCGCGATGCCAGATAATGTTACGGCTGGAAGTGACGGTGACATTGAAGGAGCTGTCTGGTGGGGGACACATCGTGATTCTGGTGAAGATTGGGTAGAAGGATTTCCTCATCCTGGAGGTCAGGGTGCCAGCGCCCATGGGGATGGACTAAGCGCGATGATGCATCCAATGCAAGCGGCAACCCGAAATACACCGGCTGAAGTATTTGAAACCCGTGCACCATGGTTGCTCAAAAAGTATGAACTAGCCCAAGACTCTTGCGGAGCTGGAACTTATAGATCAGGACTCGGCTGTGATATTGCTTATCATATGCTAGACGATTCTTATGTCACTGTATTTATTGAGCAACAGAAATCGGAGCCATGGACTGTGGAGAGTGGGCGTCCTGGTCGATCAAATCGAGGCGCTTTAATAATGCCCGATGGCACCGAGAAATCCGTGACTAAACATACCGGCATGCTCGTACCAAAAGGCCATACCCTTGAAATTCGTACAGGAGGAGGTGGTGGCTACGGCCCAGCTGAGGAGCGGTCAGTAGCTGCAGTATTGGATGATTTGCGAAATGGGTACATCTCTGTCGAGCACGTAAAAAAACACTATCCCCATGCACTGGATTCAGACG
Organism: Acidiferrobacteraceae bacterium; assembly: GCA_002724185.1. Lineage (GTDB taxonomy): Bacteria > Pseudomonadota > Gammaproteobacteria > Arenicellales > UBA868 > CAJXWH01. The sequence goes on from PBOB01000066.1 coordinate 52,320, forward strand.
TACAGTCTGCAGCATAGATTTAAAACCATTGACAAGTTGTTTCTCAAAAGCTCCTAGCGTTGACATAAATCGCTAGGAGCTTTACTAGTAAAGCACCTCACTAGACTAATATTTAATCAGCTACTGTCTATTACAAAATGTTCTTATACATCTGGCCATCTTTCATGATGACTTGTAATGTTTTTTCAGGTTCAGTTAACAAAGATAGGTTGGCTAGAGGGTCCCCATCAACAATCAATAAATCGGCTTTTGCCCCTGGAGCAATGAATCCTAAGTCGTCTTGTCGGTTTAATATCTCCGCATTAACCGCAGTTGCTGAAACCAACACGTCTCGAGCCGAATCAACCTCATTTTGGGTCCGAAACCCCGCTGATTGCTCAGATTGGAGCGCGCCTAGTAAATCAGTCCCAAAGCCAACCTTAACTCCAGAAGAACGACAAAGCTCCACCGCGTTAAAACCTTGATCTTTAACCTTTTGTAGTTTATCAATACTGGCTTGGGGTAGACCCAAAGCTGCCCCATTGCGATCCATCGCATCATAGGTAATAAGCGTTGGAACTAAAAAGGCATCGTGCCTTGCCATAGAATGTGCAGTGTCGACATCAATTAAATTGCCATGCTCAATAGTCCGCACACCACATTCGACAGCATGCTGTGATGCGTGAGGCGTATAAGAATGCGCAGCTACATAGGTATTCCACGATGCTGCTTCCTCAACAATAGCTGTCAATTCTTCTGTGGAATACTGCTTATTATCAATTGGGTCGTACGGAGAAGCTACCCCTCCAGAAACCATGACTTTGATTTGATTAGCACCCTTTCGAAGCTCTTCTCTCGCAGCACGACGAACCTCAGAAACACCATCGGCAATCACTGCCGAATGGGAAAGTGCATTGCCACACCCACACGGCTCTAATCCTTGAGTACGTCTTCGGAAATCTCCATGGCCACCAGTTTGGGTAAGTGCGCGCCCCGCAAAAAAAACTCTGGGCCCAACAAGTAACTTTCTTTCCACTGCTTCAGCCAAACCCCAGTCGGCTCCCGCCAGATCTCTTATAGAGGTAAAGCCGCGCATCAACATATCACGTAACATCTGAGCTGCTTCTGCAGTCATCAGAGTTAAGGGCTCTTCCTCAAGAGCACGGACATTAACTGAAGTCAATGTAACATGACAATGGCAATCAATAAGACCTGGAATCATAGTCTTATCATTGCACTCAACAATATGAGCACTGTCCGCGCTGATTGGTACATCCGAAATCTCTTTAATTCGATCATCCTCGACTAGGACGTGCATACCACTTTCGACCTCTAATCGAGAAGCATCCCAAATCTGTGTATTGCGAAATAACGTACTCGTCATAATAGCTCCTACGACCACCGTGGTAGTTTTATTGGAAATTCACTTAGTCTCTCAAAACAAATCGACATTGCATTCATATCAAGTATCTTCGTAAACGAACAACTGCTAGTTATATAGTTTTCGTCGAACTGGCAACATTTAACCATCCTGGCCATGATTTAGTTTCTTGATCATATGTTGACAAGTGGATCTCTTGTTCACTATGTTTCCAATACCAATGTACACTGGAATTGGCAGACATGTGAACAATTCTACTGTGAACTAAACACTAAGAATAGAATAGAACACACATAAATATGAGCCGGAGACACATTGTGAAATGAAAACATCCAGAATTGTGAGATTTCACCGCACAGGTGAACCTGAGGTTCTCCAAATAGATGAGCTTGAAGAAGCTACTCCTGATGCTCATGAAGTCACTGTGAGTATTCAAGCTTTTGGCTTAAACCGTGCTGAAGTCATGCTTAGGAAGGGTGCATATGCGTTCGATCCAATCTTTCCATGCAGAATTGGTGGCGAAGGCACTGGAACTGTCTCCGCATTTGGATCGGCATTGAACGATGTCAAGATAGGCGACAAAGTTGCAGTTGTGCCATTTGCTGTAACTGACAAATTTGGATATTGGCAAGATGAGACTGGAAAATATGGCTGTTATGCTGAAACTATAACAGTTCCACGACATGCTGTTGTCTCCGTGCCAATGAATCTCTCTGTAGTAAAAAGTGCAGCGAGCTGGATGCAATATCTAACGGCTTGGGGTGGACTTATACACTATGGAACAATCAAACCAAATGATAACGTTCTCATTACAGCGGCAAGCAGCAGTGCAGCGCTCGGTGGTATGCAACTCTGTAAAGATGTTGGCGCAACAGTAATTGCAGTAACGACTTCGCCAAATAAGTCGGACCAACTAATAGCAGCTGGGGCGGACCATGTAGTTATAGCAGAACAAGATTATGGCGCTGAAATTATTGACATCACACGGGGGCAAGGAGTAAACCTCATTTATGATCCAGTTTCTGGAGCATTAACCGATACACTATTAACAGCTGCAGCTCCTGAAGCTCGTATTATCTGCTATGGGAACCTGAATCCAAACAATTTGAACTTTCCAGCCATTCTCGCGCTAACTAAGCGCGTTAATATAAGGTTTTACAGTCTCTACGACATTACAAGGCGACCAGACCTGCTTGCTATGGGCCATAAATATGTTTACGAACGACTTGAAAAATCAATTTTTGATCCGATTATTGACAGCGTGTTCCACGGCTTAGAATCATGTCCTGATGCGCATCATCGCATGGAAAGCAATCAACAATTTGGCAAAATAGTTGTCGAGCTATAGACAAAGACGGAAAATACCATGATAAAACTTACAGTTCTTTATAAACTAAAACCAGAGATCAGCGAGAAGGACTTCCTCGAATGGCGCCTAACAGAACACCAAGCCAACAACAGCGCTATCCCAGGCGTTGTCAAAACTGACTTTACGCGCATTGACTCAGCCTGGCCGGATAAGAATGATACGCCTTACCGATTTATGACCACTGTGGACTGGCCAGACATGGAAAGTTTTAAAGCAGGATTTTATGACCCTACAGTACAAGAGAGCTTAAAAAAAAATCTTGAAATGCTTCAAGATCCTGTCTTTCTAATTGGTGAAATATTAATCGATCAATAAATATAATCACTCTAAATCATGACAAATTACCGCGTTTCCGCAGACATAGGTGGAACCTTTACAGATTTTGTTGTTGAAAAAGATACTGGTCAAGTTTTCACTGGCAAGGTTTCAACTACACCGAACAATCCAGCGCTTGGAGTACTTTCGGGGCTGAAGGAATTGATCCCGACGCCTGAGACCATCGACTTTCTGGTCCATGGGACTACTGTGGGCCTCAATGCTTTCCTAGAACGCAAGGGTGAACGAGTATTACTCATTATGACAGGTGGAGTCAGCGACGCCTACTCGATCGCTAGGGGAGATCGTAAAGAACTTTACACTCTAAAATATCGCAAGCCCGAACGATTAGTCCCTAGGCGAGATGTGCATGAAGTTAGGGAGCGTATTAAGTGGGACGGCTCTGTTCTTGAACCACTTAATAGGGAAGACTTTGATCCAATTATAGAGAAGATAAATAGAGAAGGTATTAATGCCGTTGCCATTTGTTTTATCCACTCCTATGTCCAGCCTCAGCATGAGTTAGAGGCGCGGAAAATACTGAACAAGGCACTCCCTAATCTCTCTGTTACTTTATCTCATGAGATAGCACGCGAATGGAGAGAATACGAACGATCATCTTCGGCGGTCACAAACGCTTACATCGCCCCAATTGTTGAACGATATCTTGTTAGTCTGGAAAAAAACGTGCGCTCAATGAGTGTGAAATCTACCTTGCATGTTATGCAGTCAAGTGGCGGTGTTATAACGCTAGGCGCAGCACAAAAAAAACCCATTTATACATTACTTTCAGGACCAGTTGGGGGGACTATTGGCGGAGTGGCTCTATCTAATTCACTGGAACGGCCAAATCTGTTGTGTGTTGACATGGGTGGCACTTCATTTGATCTAAGTCTAGTGATCAACGGGCAACCTGAGATTACATCAGAGACAGAATTAGAAGGATTGCCTTTACTGATGCCAATGGTGAATATTCATACTATAGGCGCAGGTGGGGGCTCCCTTGCTTGGCTAGAAGCGGGTGCTGTCCGTGTTGGCCCGAAGAGTGCTGGCGCTCTTCCAGGTCCCGTATGCTATGGGAATGGCGGAACTCAACCAACGATTACAGATGCGAACCTATTTCTGAAACGACTAGGATCGGGTTCGTTATTGAGTGGCCGAATGACGCTTGATGAAGAGATAACTGCAGACGCAATTCAAAACATGGCCGTTGAAGTAGGCTTAGACGGTATTGCCTTTGCAGAAGGGATGCTGGCTATTACAAATGCGAAAATGGCAGATGCGATGCGAACCATAACTGTCGAGCAGGGTATTGATCCACGTGACTTTTCTCTATTGGCCTTCGGTGGGGCCGGCCCAATGCATGCGGTTTGGCTTGCCAGGGAACTAGAGATTAGTGAAGTTATCATTCCTCGCTTTCCTGGAACTTTCTCAGCCTGGGGAATGCTTCAAACAGACGTCCGACAAGATCTTACAAAAAACTATTATTGCCCCCTGGATAAGGTAATGTCAGATGAGCTAGAAAACCGGTTTAGTGAACTGGAATCTGAGGGGAAAAGTGCATTAATTAGTGAAGGAGTCCCTGATGACCAAATCTTCTTTCTGCGTACTGCCGACATGCGCTATATAGGTCAAGAATACTCAGTAAATGTGGAAATATCTTCAGGCAATGATCTAGAAAAGATCGAACATATTTTTCATCAAGCACATTACACCAGATATGGGCATTCGACTCCTGATGCTCCGGTCGAGTTTGTTAATCTTCGGCTAGCCGCACTCGGCAGATTGAAAAAGATATCCGGTCCTACTTCTGTGACTGAAACTATATCTAGCGACCCAGTCATCGGCACACGCAATACTATCTTTGATGGGAAGGAACAGACAACAACAGTATATCGTAGAGATCGACTTGCGCTCGGCAGTCAATTACCTAGTCCAGCCGTAATTGAAGAAAACAGCGCGACTACAGTTGTCCCTCCAGGATACGATATTCACATCGATCAGCTGGGCAATATTGTTGTAACGCCAGGAGCCATATAGATGGATAAGAAAATTAATCCGATTACCACAGAAATTATTCGAAACGCATTTGTATCAATTGCTCAAGATATGAATGCAACACTGATACGAAGTGCTTACACCCCAATTATCTATGAGGGTAAGGATTGTTCAGTAGCTTTGCTCGATGAAAATGGAGACGTATTAGGGCAATCGCTTGGTTTACCATTATTCCTAGGTAATCTAGAAATTTGTGTCAAATTGATCGCGGATAAAATTGGGTGGGATGCTTTCAAGCCGGGTGATGTCTTTTATATGAATGACTCCTACATGACTGGCACGCATCTTAATGACTCCACTATTGTGACACCTATCTTCTGGAACAACAAAAGAGTCGGATTTACAGCAGCTCGTGCGCATTGGCTCGACATTGGGGCGAAAGATCCAGGAGCACCTATGGATTCCCATGAAATTTACCAAGAAGGTATGAGATGGGGTCCTACACGCATCTATGAAAGTGGAGAACCTAGGGAGGAGATTCTTGATTTTTTCAAGCGTAATAGCCGATTTGGCTATGGATTAATTGGTGATATGAACGCTCAAATTGCCGCTTGTCGAACTGGTGAAAATCGTTTTCAAGCTGTACTCAACAGATTTGGCCATGAAACAGTGATTCTGGCCCGTGACGAGATCTTTCGCCAATCTGAAAAACTAGAGCGTGATACTGTGCAAAATATTCCTGATGGTGTCTATACCGCTGAAGGAACGCTTGATGATGATGGGTTGGGAAGTGACCCCATACCAATAAAAGTAGAAGTACAAATTTCTGGAGATGAAATGACGGTTGATTTAGCTGGTTCTGCAAACCAGACTCATGGACCAATCAATTGTGGTTTTGCTCAAACTATATCGGCTGTTCGCGTTGCCTTTAAGCTACTGGTCAATCCGAATCGCCCAGTTGATGGCGGCACCTTCAAAACTCTCACTGTAACAGCCCCTGAAGGTTCGCTCTTTCGTGCGCAGGAGCCTGCCGCCTGTGCCTGGTACTTTACCCCACTAGGTTTATTGATTGATCTAATTCCAAAAGCTCTTTCTGACATTCTTATGGATTCGGTCGCTGCAGCCCATTATGGAGACTCCATGGTAATTTATGTGTCAGGACAAGATCCGAGAAAAGGCAATTCGCCATTCCTATCCGTTGAACCCACACCAGGTGGGTGGGGGGCATATAAAACTGGGGATGGCCAGGACGCATTAATTAACAATGTGAACGGCTCTTTTAAAGATTTGCCTATAGAAGTATACGAAAATAAGTATCCGATTATGCTAAAGCGATACGGATTTAGAACAGATACTGGCGGTGCGGGCCAAACTCGCGGAGGCACAGGAATATATCGTGAGTACCATATGCAAACATCTTCGTCACTTTATCTTTGGTTTGAGCGTTCTCTGACACCTGCATGGGGGATCTTTGGCGGTAAAGACGCAGCCCCTCCGGACGTGGTAATAAATCCCGGAAGTGAAAATGAACATCATCTACTCAAAGCGAGCGCATTACCCCTTCAAGCAAACGATGTCGTCCTGACACAAACAGGTGGTGGTGGTGGATTTGGTGAGCCTTGGAAACGTGACGCTGAGAAAGTCCGTGAAGACGTAATCGATGGTTATGTCTCGCATGATGGAGCGGAGCAAGACTACGGCGTTGTATTACACGATGATCTAACTATTGATAAAGATGCGACAGAAGCGCGTCGAGAAGCAATGGGTCTTTAAACAATAAGGCCAGGATTAGACACGAATAAAGAAATGTTTCTTAGCTAGCGATGGAAAACGTTTCCGACTCTCTCAGAGATCAAATGCTGCTGGTCTCTTCGGGCAAGTATTCTGATGAGATTCAACTCGTTAGTTATTTGCTTGAAAATCCTCCCTATGACTCTAAAACTGCATCAACCATAGAAGCTAATGCTGCAAGAATCGTAAACAGTGCAAGAACTGATAGTAGCCCCAAACCACTCTTAGATACTTTCCTCGCAGAGTACGGTTTGTCTACGAGGGAAGGCGTCGCACTGATGTGTCTCGCTGAAAGCTTGCTTAGAATTCCAGATCAGAAGACTGCGGATCAGCTGATCGCCGATAAAGTTAAGCTCGGCAATTGGGCGGCTCATGCTGGAAACGCAGACTCGCTACTCGTCAATGCATCAACGTGGGCCCTCATGCTAACTGGACGATTTGTCGAAATTGAAAATGACCTCCAAATTAGATCAGAAAATTGGTTTGAACAGGTAACAGGCCGTATTAGTGATTCGGTGATCAAGAAAGCTATGCGGTCAGCTATGCAAATCCTAGGTCGTGAATTTGTTCTTGGGACCACAATAGAAGATGCGCTCGGAAATAGTGAAGCTGGAAAATTATACTCATACGATATGCTGGGGGAAGCTGCGCGTAATGAAGAAGCTGCACAAAGGTATTACGGCGCATATAGAAGTGCAATTGAGAATATTGGCCGGCATCAAAACCATCAAGAAACTAACAGACCCTCTATCTCGATAAAGTTATCTGCTTTACATCCGAGATTTGAATCTCTAAAACGCCATAGGATAATGAATGAGCTGCTACAAACTATTATAGATCTTTGTGGCTATGCCAAGCGCTATAACGTTGAACTCACAATTGATGCGGAAGAAGCCGATCGAACAGAGCTGACCCTAGATCTATTTAGATGCTTAATCACTGATCCCAACCTTCAGGATTTTCGCCATATCGGAATAGTTGTCCAAGCCTATAGCAAGCGTGCTATTCCGATCTTAGATTGGCTTATCTTATTAGGCAAAGAAACAGATCGGACGATTCCCGTGAGACTAGTTAAGGGTGCATATTGGGATACTGAAATAAAGCATGCACAGGTAAATGGATTGCCAGATTTTCCTGTATATACACGCAAAGCATCCACGGACCTTTCTTATCTCTTATGTACGAAAAAAATTCTCCAAAACACCGAACAACTCTATGGACAATTTGCGACCCACAATGCGCATACAGTTTCAGCAATCCTTGAACTCGCGCAGGGCTCAAGAGACTTTGAATTACAACGCTTACATGGAATGGGAGTCGCACTATACGATGCAGTGAAACGCAACCACCCAGACATGCCACCATTGCGAGTGTATGCCCCGGTTGGATCACACGAGGACTTATTGGCCTATTTAGTTCGGCGTCTACTTGAAAATGGTGCAAATAGTTCATTTGTTAACCGATTTCTCGATCAAAATACTAGTCCAGCTGACCTGGTTAGAGATCCTATCAATAAGGTCCGAGATACAAAACCAATACGGCACCCGTATATACGCATACCCAGCCAGTTATTTATGGATGAGCGTATTAACTCGCAGGGCCTCGATTTTTCATCCATAGCAACGATAGAAAAACTATGCTCCACAAAAAATTCAGTAGACACTGAATGGTTTATCGCTAACTCACTGCCGGACAAACAGCCCAATACTGACAAAGGACTTCCAATTAAGAATCCTGCCAAATTAAACGATGATGCTGGCATATATATCAAAACAAGCAATGACCACATTGATAATACCTTCCTAAGAGCAAAGGAAGCATACTCAAATTGGAATTCTCTCAAAGGAAATGCCCGGGCTGCACTACTAAACAATGTAGCAAATCTATTAGACAAAAATCTTGAGCGCCTAACCGCGATACTCTGTCGTGAAGCTGGGAAAACATTCTTTGATTCTGTGTCAGAAACTCGAGAAGCGATTGATTTTTGCCGATATTACGCTTCGCAAGCTAAACTTCACTTTGAAGGCGGTACATTACTACCAGGGCCTACCGGGGAAACGAACGAATTAACCCTGCACGGTCGTGGCGTCTTCGTTTGTATAAGTCCTTGGAACTTCCCACTAGCAATCTTTGTCGGTCAAATTGCTGCAGCTCTCGCTTCTGGTAATACTGTTGTCGCGAAGCCCGCAGAACATACACCTTTTATCGCATTTGAAGTCGTCCGGCTGATGTATAACGCAGGGATACCCCATCATGCCTGTCAGTTAGTCCTTGGCGATGGAAGCGTTGGGGAAAAACTTGTAGAGCACCAATTGACAGCTGGCATTGCTTTTACCGGAAGCTTCGAAACGGCTCGACAGATAAATCAATTAATCTCACAACGGGCTGGGCCTCTAATTCCATTCATAGCCGAGACAGGTGGTCAAAATGTGATGATAGTAGATTCAACCGCACTGCTTGAACAAGTTACTGATGATGTAGTTGTTTCAGCCTTCCACAGTGCTGGACAACGATGTTCAGCACTTAGGGTTTTGTATCTACAAGAAGACATTGCACATAAAGCCATCGAAATGATTAAAGGAGCTATGAACGAGCTTCGTATAGGTGACCCAGGCAAGCCCGACACAGATATTGGACCTATAATTTCTAAAGAAGCAGCGGACTCATTGCAGCGTTACATTGATCAACTTGCCTTTAAGGGGCAGCTAATACATCAGGCACCGGTAACCGATGAAACGAGCAAGGGGAGCTTTGTGGCTCCATGTATGTTAAGTATTCAATCACTTGCAGAGCTGGAGAAAGAACACTTTGGACCATTATTGCATGTTATAACATTTTCAGAAGGACAAATCGGAAAAATAATAACTGATGTCGAACAATCAGGCTATGGCCTAACATTAGGCATACACAGCCGAATTGAATCCCGAGTACATCAGATTGCCGAAGTGGCCGCCGTTGGAAATATTTATTCCAACCGAAATATGATTGGTGCTGTTGTAGGCTCGCAACCCTTTGGAGGTCTAGGATTTTCTGGAACGGGACCTAAAGCTGGTGGGCCACACTATGTTTATCGATTTGCCACCGAAAAAGTATTAACCATCAACACAGCAGCAACTGGTGGTAATGCTGCCCTGCTAAGCTTGGAAAACTAGGGGTTATCAAATATGGCATTCGTGCTTATTAGCAGAGAAAATTATTTACGAATTGTTTCTCTATGAGAAACATAAGTTCAATCTCATGAATCCCCTGCAATTTCCGAAGAAGTCACCGGATACATACCAGCCGCTAAGTATGGAGCCAATATTTGAACCCCAAAAACATCTTGCATTGGAAACGCCATCAAGCGTATGGCATCTCGAAGAACTTGGCTATAGCGGTAGCACTCTACAAAACTTAGCTAGCCCGATTGCATTCACAGAACCATTTCGATTGCTGTCTCAGGAGGGTGCTGCTGCTCTATTGGAGGTAACTCGACAGCTTAAGGAGGTAGCGTGTCCCGCCAGCTATGTGAAAACATACACAGGCAATAGGAACCAAGTAACTGTTTCTGGAGGTGTGTATCAATCTAAGTTTCTAAGAGATCTTTGTAGCAGTCCTGAAATAACTATGTTTTTGTCTGAGATTGCTGACACTGCACTAAGTCCACATAGCATGCCCTCCCAACAGTTATACATTAATTATCAACCGGAAAACTTAGAGGATCATGTTGATATCTGGCATGCGGACTCTATAGGATTTGACTATGTTCTTATGGCCAGCAGCCCGATTGAATTGCGTGGCGGTGAATTCCAAATCTTCTTAGGCACTGTCCAACAAGCAGCAGAACTGCTAGAGCTAACTCCGAGAACGCTCAACCTGGGATCTCATATTGAATTGCCAGAGGAACGTTGCATAAGTTTTCAGTTTCCTGATGCCGGTTATGCCATATTCCAGCAGGGCAACCTTGTCGTGCATAGAGCTCGTCGGCTATCTCAACCTGGTGAGCGTATTACTGTAGTGCCCGGTTATGTATCTCTTGACCACACACAAGCCGATGCATCAGACCTCTCGCATATTGCAACATATGGCGAGCCTAGTATTGCGTTAGAAATACTTCGGCATGGTGCTTGGCTTACAACAGAAAAACTTACCGCGTTTCTTGAGGGGCTCGAACTTAATGATGATTCGGAAAAACAGAGGCGACTATTAAATGATGCACTATTAGATGCCATTCGCGCTCTTGAAGCTACAAAAGACCAATAGCTCAATATTTCGAATAATAATAGTAAACAATTATTTTTGTAACTCCTAGTTTCGGGAAAACTTCGCAGCTCCCTTAACCCATTGAAAATATTATAGAGCCTTTTAAATCGCACCAAAACTAGATTAGAATTTATGTGACGGCAATAGGCTCATAATACTTGATGTATAAGCATGATGTTGGGCGAATGAATTGGGGATATATAACTGATAATAATGGATACTAAATGAACGAAAATTCAACAAATATAGTCCTGCATGAAAGTGAAGTGGTTGAACTCTTTGTATACTTTCTGGCTACTGCAAGAGTTCAAATCGACGATCCTGACTACTATGGACCCATGCGACTACTAATCGCAGCGGAGAAGCTACGCGACTTTGTTTCAAATCGATCGTCATCATCCTTGACTCGCCTGTTTGAGCTTACTGAGCCAATTATTAATGATGCGCATATCGCAATTAATGACATAGAAAAGTTTTCCAACAAGCTCGATCAATTAAGTAAAGTCATTGCAAACTACTTACTCGAGGTTAATGGAATAGAAGATCCTTCACATGACTAACGAAACACTACAGATAATTAAGACCAGACGAGTTGTTCGAATGATGACTGGTGAGCCAGTCGCGCGTACAAACATTGAACAAATTCTAGAAGCAGCTCGGTGGGCCCCGGTCGGAGGAAACCAAAGATTTCTACGCTTTGTAGTTGCAGAAGACCCGAAACTTATCAATCTCATAAGAATGGTGTCACCCGGAATGATACAACGGCCGCAAGTGATCATTACTATCTGTGCAGATTGGGATAAATTTCGGAAGAATAAAGTCAAAGGCCATGACCGATCGAGTTACATTGATGTTGGAACTGCAATGCAAACCATGCTCCTCGCGTCTCATTCTTTGGAGCTAGGATCTGGACCTGTGACATCTTTTAATAAAATATCGGTAGGGATTATGCTTAACCTGCCAAGCCACGTAACGCCAGAACTTATGGTCTGCGTCGGTCATCCAGCTTCAGGTTATCAGATGCCAATGGCGCCGAAACAAAAAATTACCTGGGAGAGTCTTGTCGACTGGGGTCGAGTTTCATAATTCTCTTGATTTACGACCCTTGAGCGATCAGGCCGCGATTCGTTTGTAGCGCAAACTATTGCTGCTACCGCATTCAGAAAAAGTCCAGCAAAAACCGAACTGTCCAGTGAACACGGTGAACATAAAACTGGGATGGGTATAATTAGCTAAAAGTATTTCTTATACAAACTAAGTGACCGGGTTCGCTAATCGCATATCGTGCAGTACAATCACTTATCCTGAGAAACTTCTGCCATGTTGCTTCTACGGAGATCAGTGTGACTGATAATCGTAGCTAACAACGCTTCTCATAAAAACTAAGAAATATCCTTCACTTTAGGCTGCTCTTTTGCGCTCATGAGCCTTTAATAGCTTCTTCCGAATACGGATTGCCGTAGGTGTTACTTCTACTAATTCATCATCATTAATAAACTCTAGAGCATACTCAAGCGTGGTCACAATTGGCGGTGTTAAGACGATATTCTCATCGCTCCCACTGGCTCGCACATTGCTCAACTGCTTACCCTTCAATGGATTAACGTTGAGATCATCACTTCGAGAATTGATGCCAATGATCATTCCTTCATATACCTCAGTGCCGGCCTCAATAAATAAACGCCCCCTATCTTGCAAGTTAAACAAAGCATAACCTAGAGACTTACCTTGTGCCATCGACACTAAAACACCATTCTTTCTTTCGCCAATTCGGCTTTCCACCCTAGGGGCATAGTGATCAAAAGCATGGTACATAAGACCTGTGCCACTGCTTACACTCAAAAACTCGGGCCGAAATCCGAGTAACCCACGACTTGGAATTATGTAATCAAGACGAACTCTGCCCTTACCATCTGGCATAATCGACGACAATTCCCCCCTGCGTTCACCAAGTTTTTCCATAACCCGGCCTTGGAAAGTGTCCTCAATATCAACTGTTAACAACTCGAAAGGCTCTAATGGTCCTTCATCACTATCACGTAAAATTACTTCTGGCCGAGAAATCGCTAACTCAAATCCTTCCCGCCGCATATTTTCAATGAGTATTGATAGATGTAACTCGCCGCGGCCTGATACTCGAAACTTATCTGGATCATCCATTGGCTCAACTCGTAAAGCCACATTGTGTAGAACCTCCCTAGTTAAACGTTCTCGAAGATTACGACTAGTGACATACTGACCATCTCGACCTGAAAAAGGTGAATCATTGACCTGAAACGTCATGCTTAGAGTGGGTTCATCTACTCGAAGCGCTGGTAATGCTTCTACGTTATCAAAACCGCAGATTGTGTCTGAGATCCGAAGCTGATCGATCCCCGTCACAGCAACAATATCTCCAGCAAATGCTTCTTCGTACTCGATCCTTTCCAGGCCCTTAAATCCAAATATCTGTAGTATTCGGCCCGCACTAATCTCTCCATCAGTGCTAATAATCTTGACGGGCGTGTTCGATAATATCGAACCACGCTGAATTCTTCCAATACCGATTACACCGACAAAACTAGAATAATCAAGAGAACTAACCTGCAGCTGAAACGCTCCAGTCGAATCAACCATCGGCGGAGGCGAATGCGAAACAATACTATCAAAAAGTGCCTCCATTGTTGCGTCTGCTGGTGGTCGTTTGGTTAAGCTTGACCACCCTTCAAGAGCTGACGTATAAACAACAACAAAATCAAGTTGCTCTTCAGTCGCTCCTAGTCGATCAAATAACTCGAACGTTTGATCAACAACCCAATCTGCCCGGGACGCTGGGCGATCAACTTTGTTGATCACAACTATTGGTTTTAAACCTCTTTCTAAAGATTTTTGCGTTACAAACCGGGTTTGCGGCATCGGACCCTCCACAGCATCGACCAACAGCAAAACAGAATCAACCATAGAAAGAACGCGCTCAACCTCTCCACCAAAATCCGCATGGCCTGGTGTGTCAATAATATTGATGCGCCAGTTGTTCCATGCTATAGCAGTATTTTTTGAGAGTATCGTTATTCCCCGTTCTCTTTCTAGATCATTCGAATCCATAATTCGATCTGGAATATTCGTCCTCCTATCTATTGTCCCTGACTGACGCAACATCTGATCTACGAGAGTAGTTTTTCCATGATCAACATGCGCAATAATTGCAATGTTACGAAGTAATTGTGGATTAATTTCCATGGTCAGCACGCGTCGCCAAGTGTGCTCTTGCGTTTAGATTGACTGCTCGTATCTTGTCAACCCAGTCGTTTCCTCCAGACCCAACATAAGATTCAGTGACTGAATCGCTGCTCCCGAGGCACCCTTCCCAAGATTATCTAATAAACCAACAAGCAATAGGTGTCCCTGTTGGTTAGCAATAATAGATAATCTTAATGTATTTGTTCCATTGAAGATGCTCGGATCGAGACTCCACTCATCAAGCGACTCTCCATCAACAAATGGTGATACTTTGACAAAAGGCTCGTCTCGATATTGCTCAGACAAAACATTCCAGATATCGATGCCAGAAATATCCGATCGAAGCAGACTCCTGTGGATGGGCACTTGAACGCGCATGCCACAAAAGAATGGTCCTACTGCAGGGATAAACTGTGGGGCACTAACTAGGCCGGTGTAATGCTGCATTTCTGCCACATGCTTATGAAGACGACCCAAAGCATATGGTGCCTCAAAAGTGATTTTCTGCAAGTCAGTATCGGGAGACTCCCAACGCTCAATTAAGGCTCTACCCCCACCACTGTACCCAGACAATGCATGAATAGAAAGCGGTATATCTGACGATAACAGTCCCTCAGCTAGAAGTGGTCGCACAAGTAAAATGAATGATGAAGGGTAACAACCAGGAACCGTAACAAGATTTGCATCACGAATCATAGCTCGTTGCTGATCGTGCATCTCAGGAAGACCATATATCCAATCTTCGGAGATGCGATGACATGAGCTCGCATCAAGAACTCGAGTGCCACTCTTGACAGCCCAGTTCGCCGCTGATTTAGCCGCCTCATCTGGAAGACATAGAATCGCCACGTCCGCAGCCCTAATGCTTTCGTGACGAGCCGCTTCAGACTTACGACTATTGTGTTCGAGCACTTGTACTTCAATGTCCTTCCTCTCCGCAAGCCAATCCCTGACCCGCAAACCAGTCGTGCCAGCATGCCCGTCAACAAATATTCTTGGTTTAGACATTACAGTACATTCTAGCATCTATATATCATATTACCCATTCTACACCCCCTCTACTATTCTTAAATCGCGAACAACACCGCCTGCCAGCTCTGTTAATGCGGCTTGATACGCATCAGTCTCATATGCCGCTAGTGCTGCTTCAAAACTTTCAAACTCAACAACAACTGATCTCTCTTCTACCCCCGCCTCCTTTGCTTTGACTCGCCCTCCACGAACCAAGTAACGGCCTCCGTTTGCCTCTAAAGCTGGCCCGGCTATTGCCGCATAGGCAGCCAGCTTGTCTGCATCTATAATCTCTTTGTAAACACTAATCCAATATCCCCTAGGCATAGCTTATCTCCTTTCTTTTAGCGCTGAGTTACTAGTTAGCTCTCAGTTTATTGATAAGACTAGGATTATACGATGCATAGAGGAAAGATAAATCCGTAATGTCGAAGAAGAAATATTAGACCGCTATTGGCACTGTAACAATGAGATTTCCATTCACCAATGCTGTAAGAAAGTCAGTTTATGATCGTCTGAAAACGCATGAGGTTTCTAGCAACAATGATACTGACTTAATTCGAGCAGCTGTAACGATCGTTTTGAAAAAATCAGAAACAGAGAATGAAACATGTTTTCTGCTGACACGTAGAGCTAAAACATTGTCGAAACATAGTGGGCAATACGCTCTTCCCGGCGGCCGACTAGAAATTGGAGAATCAGCACATGTAGCTGCTTTACGAGAACTTCAAGAAGAAGTCGGTTTAAAAGCCAGAAAAGAGCACATCATTGGCAAACTAGACGATTTTGCGTCACGTTCGGGGTTTCTGATTACTCCATTCGTAGTTTGGCTTGATTCAGATGCCCCAACCAGCATAGACCCATCAGAAGTTAATGAAATATTTTCTATCCCTATAAAGGAACTCGCCAACCCTGATATACCAAAAATTCAGAACATTGCGGAAAGCTCGCGCCCAGTGCTATCTCTCTATCTTGAATCACTAGAGCATGAAATCTTCGCACCGACGGCAGCGATTCTATATCAATTTAGAGAAATTTCTTTATTCGGAAGAAGTACCCGCGTTTCGCATTATGAACAACCAATATTTGCATGGCGATAACGGCTGCAGGAAAACAGCAACCAGCAATTACAAGTGTGATTATATAGTTTCCAGCTCTTGTCTGCCTACTTTAGGACTGCCAAGATATCTCTCAACTCGACCTCAAGTCTATCCAGATCAGTTTTCCTCCCAACCGATATTCGTATACATCTATCAAGCGGAGGAACATTGGGCATTCTTACAAAAATTCCCTTTTTAACAAGCTCTTGGAGAATGCTCTTTGCATAATTACCATCCCTTCCACAATCAATAGCAACGAAATTCGCAGCGGAATTGAGAGGTATCAAATTATTAGACCGTGCGATATTCATAAGACGTTGTCTTCCAAGCTTGACATTAGTTACCACTTCTCTCAGGTAATGGCTATCCTCTAATGCAGCTAAGGCCGCAACCTGAGAAATCCGTCCCACACCGAAGTGATTTCTTACTTTATTGAATTCTGAGATCAAGTCACGATGACCAATTGCATAACCTACCCGAAGTCCTGCTAAACCGTAAGCCTTTGAAAAAGTTCTAAAACGAAGTACCCGAGAATCTGACACATCGATCTCGGGCAATGAACTTTTCGGTGCAAACTCGCTATATGCTTCATCAAGTAACATCAGTGTACCCTCTGGCACGCGACTGATCATGGCATCGATAACATCTGCCTCCCACCACGTTCCCATAGGGTTGTCAGGGTTCGCGAGATAAAGCAACTTGGGTTGGTAGTCTACTGCACATTTCAGTAAATATTCTGGATCCTCATGATCATTGTAATATGGCACAAACTTTAACTTACCCCCATAACCAATAACATGATAATTAAATGTTGGGTAAGCTCCATCTGATGTAACCACTGTATCGCCCGGCTCGACCAGCATTCTAACTACATAACTTAGGAGACCATCAATACCCTCACCAATCAATATATTTTCCGGGTGCAGGTTATGGTGCTGTGCTACCGCGCAACGTAAATCATGGATCTCAGGGTCACCATACATCCATACATCTGTGGCGGTCTTAGACATAGCCTCAACGACTCTCGGTGAAGGGCCAAATACGTTCTCATTCGCACCTATTCGCACGGCAAATGCAGACTCCATTAGACGCTCTTGAGTCTCTGGCCCAATAAACGGCACCGTTGCCGGTAAACCTTGAACTAAAGGAGTAATCTTGTAATTAACCATATGTCACCTGTATCCATCTTTTTTATCATCTGAACTAAACGAATGACAACTATAGGTGCCTTTGGTAGCATGGAAATATTGTCTAAGTAGAGCTAATAAGTAGCTCCACAACATCAAGGCAAGAACTCATCCTCATTGCGATGGCATTCAATAGTGTGGTTGCCTCCTAAATCCCTTGTCGGAGGGATTTCCTGATCACAGGTCCCTTTGATTGCTAAAGGACAGCGGTCAAAAAATGGACAACCTGTCTCAGTTAGTTTTACTAGACGATCAATTCCAGCCTTGGCCTCTTGTGTCTCCATCGCCTCTTCTAACCAACCAACACGCAACTCAGGCACGGAAGAAATTAGTAGTCGAGTATAGGGATGATATGGAGGTGACAATACGCGATCAACACTGCCCTGCTCCACAACCCGACCAGCATATAAAACAACAATAGCATCAGCAAAAGAGGCCACTGTCGACAAATCGTGACTAATAAAGACGAACGACACGCCTGTTTGTTTCCGCAAGCGTTTAAGCAACTCTATTACGTTGGCGCCCACTATTGAATCTAATGCAGAAATTACTTCGTCGCATAGAAGTACCTCTGGTTCTGCCGCGAGTGCTCGAGCTAGATTTACTCGCTGCTTCTGACCACCAGATAACTCCTCTGGATAGCGACCTGCAAAATCCTGGGGCAGCTCAACCATGTCTAGTAACTCCCCAATTCTTCGCCGCTTGTCCTTCCCTTTAAGTCCTAAATAAAAAGCGAGTGGGCGTCCCAGAATTTGATCAATTCTTTGGCGAGGGTTCAAAGCTGTGTCCGCCATTTGGAATACAAATTGAATTTTCTGCAATTCCTGTCGACTACGTTTAGCGAGTGCTGGTTCTAATGCTCGGCCATCCAGGAACACCCGCCCATGGGTCGCCGGTAACAAGCCTGCCATAACTCGTGCCAAAGTCGATTTCCCACAACCTGACTCCCCAATCACTCCAAACGTATGGCCTCGCTCGATCGACACATTCACATCCCTTAAAACAGTTATCGCCGAAGCACCATTCTTAATTTTTCCATAGCCTGCAGTAATATCCTTAACTTCTAGAGCCGGTGCTTGGCGCTGATGCTCGCTTAAAGTTTCTTCCCCCTGACCCGCAGCAGGTGGCGGTCGAACTGCACGCATTAATCGACGGGTATAGTCATGCCCTGGTTGCGTCACGACCTGCTTGGCCGAGCCATGCTCTTGCATCTCACCTGCATATAAGACCACTATTTGATCTGCTATCTGTGCCACTACCGACAAGTCATGTGTGACATAGATTGCAGCAGAACCCTCTTGTTTGATGACTGACTTAAACGCCTTGAGAACCTCTATTTGCGTCGTCACGTCGAGGGCTGTGGTCGGCTCATCCAACACCAAAAGATCGGGTTTACCACAAAGCGCCATTGCAGCCATCAGTCTCTGCAACTGCCCCCCAGATACTTGGTGCGGATACCGTCGACCAAGTCTTTCAGGTTCAGGCAGTTCAAGGGCTCGGTAAAGAAACTCAGCCCGCTCATTAGCCTGATCCTGGTTCAGGATACCATGCAAAACGGTTGACTCCGTCACTTGCTCGCCAATCGTCAGAGAGGGGTTGAATGTAGCCGCTGCACTCTGAGCAAGATAAGCTACCTTTTGGCCGCGAAGTGCCCGCTGTTTCTCGGGCGCCATTGTAATAATATCCTCACCCTCAAGACGCACTTGGCCGCCTGCAAATTCCAGTCCTGGCTTGGTATAGCCAAGTGCGGCAAGTGCAATCGTCGTTTTGCCCGAGCCTGACTCGCCAATCAACGCAATAACCTGACCCCGATCGACGTTAAAACTGACACCTTTAACAATTGGCAACAGACTTTCATCGTCTTTTCGCGCACTTATCCAAAGTTCATCTACTTCAAGTAGCGCGCTCATCAATTCATTCTCCCAGCCAACTTACCGCCCGCATGCGCTGAGATATCATCAACAAGCATATTTACGGAGATTGTGAGCGTCGCGATCGCGAGTGACGGCATTAGAGGAGCGACCGATCCATAGATCAAGCCAGGAAGATTTTCTTTCACCATGCTACCCCAATCTGACATGGGTGGCTGAACTCCAAGACCAAGAAAACTTAATGCAGAGATAAATAAGATTACCCAGACAAATCGCAATCCAAAATCTGTTGCCAGAGGCATTGCCACATTTGGCAGTATTTCACGGAAGATAATCCACCACAGGCCTTCACCCCGCACCCTTGCCGCCTCAACAAAATCGCTGACCATCACATCCTGACCCAGAGACCTGGCAATACGAAATACGCTTGCCGCATAAATAATTCCAGTAAGCACAATCAGCAATGGAATAGTACTGCCCAGCGCCGCAATCATAACAAGACCCAACATTATGGCAGGTATCGAAAGCACCGCATCGTTTAACCTGCTTAAAATCATATCTAACTTTTGACCACCAACTGCGGCAGCAATACCAAGTGTTACACCAATTAAATATGCAAAGATAGTGGCAATAAATGAAATACCGATAGTTGTTCTCGCGCCAAAAAGTATCCGGGATAATGTATCCCTGCCTAGGTAGTCGGTTCCCAGGAACGCAATCTTGCTCGGTGGCTGAAAATCGGTATCTGGATACATCTCATCACTTCCAGGAATAACAAAAAGAGACTCATCAAGAAATTCAGCCTCATGATAAGGTGCAATGTAAGGCCCGATAGCGACGATGACAGTCCAAAAAACTAAAACCACGATACCTATTTTCCCTGGCCAGCTGAGTTTTATTTTTCTTCTCGGTGGCGCGTCAGGCAATTCATCAAAATGCATCCTTGTATCAGTTTGTTCTGTTTCAGCCATTATTATCAAAATGCCTACTTTGGATGACGCAACCGCGGATTGGAAACAATTGAAGCCATGTCGGCAATAAAAATAAGAACTATATAGCTTGCACAAAAAATCATCGCACACGCTTGTACCAGTGGAAGATCTCTAACCAATACGGCATCAATCATCAATTTTGCAAGTCCAGGATATGCAAATATCTGCTCCACAATAACCACACCCCCAACAAGCCAGGCCAAGTTTAGTGCTATTACGTTTACAATCGGGCCTATAGCATTAAGCAGGGCATGGCGCAGTATAATTCGCCCGCGTGGCACGCCTTTCAAAATGGCCATTTCAATATAAGGAGAGCTCATCACGTTGAGTACTGTCGCTCGTGTCATTCGGATCATCTGCGCAGAAACTACAATAATTAATGTCAGACAAGGCATAGCTAGCGCCTTGATAAGATCCCACCCACTCTCAGCTCCTCTCAAATAGGCAATTGAGGGCAACCAGCCCAACTGGACTGCAAAGATCAGCACGAGAAAAGTAGCGACTAGAAAGTCAGGCAGGGAGATCAAACTTAATGTAGAAAACGTAACAGTGCGATCAAGTCGTGTCCCTGGATGCATGGCAGCAAGCAAACCAAGTGCTAATGCGACTGGAATTGATACCACGGCCACCATGCCGGTTAACCGCAGCGTGTTAAAAATGCGTGGCTCAAGAATGTCTACAATGCGGCTCGCATTGCCTTGCGCAATACCTGCCTTGGACATTCCGAGGTCGCCCGTTGATACATCACGCAACCACATCAGATAACGCATATAACCAGGCTGGTCCATTCCTAATTTAGCCTGGAGGGCCGCTAGGCTCTCAGGTGTTGCCATCTGACCAAGAAGAATTGCAGCAACGTCACCCGGCAAAAGATTGGTTCCAATAAAGATTAGGACAGAAACCACCCACAGTGTAACAATGCTTATTCCAAATCTCCCAAGAAGTGCTCGCCAGATCATTTCTGTCAACTTAACTATTAGTTACGGGATAGTGCCGCATAGTCTGCAAAACAAAAGGGCCCACACGGTGGGATGCCGCGTAGGCCCCTGTGTCTACAAGGATCTGCGCCTATGCTTACGCGTCCTTCCACGCAAACTCGGCCCATCCGTTTCCACCTAATTGTCCAAGCGGAACATTGGAGAAGCCGTGCATTTTACTACTAACCGCATCCAAGACATTAGTATGATAAGGAATAACCATCCCAGCATCATTATGCACTAAGGTCTGCATTTCACAATGCATTTCATGACGCTTCGCTGGGTCTGTTTCCGCTAGAGACATCTTTAGCAGCTCGCCCATACGATCACTATTCCAAAACGTATCATTCCAGTTGCCACCAGGACCAAACTGAATGGACATCATCGCATTAGCAGTGGGACGCATATTCCACGTGACTACATTCAGTGGCTCGACCATCCAAACTGCACCCCAGTAACCATCGGTTGGCACCTTCTTAAGCTTGAGATCAAAACCTATCTTGGCAAGATTCTGCTGCATAAGGAGACAAGTCTCCTCAATACCGCCTTGTACTGGTGCTACATACAGTTCGGCAGTTTTTATGCCACATTTGTTCAAATGCCACTTAGCTTTATCTGGATCGTAAACACGCTGCTCAAGTTCATGGCAATGATCAGCACCATAAGCAGGCGAAATCGGGTGATCGTTACCAACCTGCCCATGACCTTTGAGAAATGACCGTACGATCTTCTCACGATCCTGAATCCACCGCATTGCCATTACAAAGTCGTCGTCTTGACCCGGCATAGTATTTTTCAAACAGCAGATTCCGCCATAAAGACCAGCCGGCACCGACATAACCTCAACGCCATCAGTGGCTTCTACTTGTTTGATCGACTTAGCGCTAAGTACCGTCATCATATCAATAGAGCCAGACAACAATGCATTCAACCGAGCATTGGGGTCTGTGATTGCCGTAATCTCAATTTGATCGAGATGTTGGCCAGTGCTTCGCCAATAATTTGGATTTCGAGTATGTAATGACTTGATGCCCGGCTCAAAAGACTCGACTATATACGGCCCAGTCCCGGCACCTTTGCTAAAGTCAGTGGTACCTTGTTTGACGATCTTCGCTTGGAACTGCGTCAGCTTGATCGGCATATCGGCATCGGGAGATGACAGGGTTAATCTTACTGTGGATCCATCTATTTTCTTCCACTCAACCACATTAGCGAAAAAAGCTTTGATCGACGATGGAGAGTCCTCACCCAGGTGACGATTCATGCTCCAGACTACATCATCAGCACTTAGGGTGCCTCCACTATGAAACTCAACACCCTGCCGGATCTTGAACATATATTCGGTTGCATTAGAGTTTACCGACCACTCTTCCGCTAACTCAGGGTGTAGGCTCATATCGTCCCAGATCTGAATAAGGCCATTGTGTATGGTATTTTGCCGAGTGTAATCAATTGTTGACGTACAAACGATGGGATCCAACGTGTCGTCTGGCCCATGTAAGTTTGACGCCATTACTACAGATCCACCCCTAACCGGGGTCCCTGCTAGAGCACTCGAAGATACCAACAATGAACTGGCGACACTTGCGGACAAACCAAGCGCGCTCATAGCTGCCAAAAACTCACGACGAGTCATTAAACCGTCGCGATGCATCTGCTGAAATATTTTTACGTCCTTCATTCTTCTTCCCCTCCTAGACAAAAATCAAATTTAATCTGACCTCCTCACGCTGAACAAAATTTGCGCGCAAGGGACACGATTCATGGGAAATATCAATAATCTCCCTGGTCTCCCAACACATCTACCGTGAACTATTGAATCCAGTGAAACATATGCGGGACCATGAGTCAAATTAGAGAATATCTATGTTAAGAACAATCATCAGGTATGTAGGACCTATGTATTAGGCAAAACTGTACAATGATGTCTAAATTGGCATTTTTTCTGGACTTTTTTAAGTAACAAATTTAAGTACTCGCCTTGCCAATAATATGTTGAGGGAGGGTAGAATTGGAGATCACAGATTGCTAAATCCGTGAATATGTTCTGGGGCAGCCAGATTATGGAGCTTAATGCGGAAATGCCACGATCATAACAGTCTACCAGTTAATCAATTAGGTATTCTCATTGTCCAATAGATTATTTATTATGCAGTTAGCAGGCATCGCAAAAAGCTTCCTGGTTGCCTGCGTTTTGACAGCAATTACTTTAACTTACGTAGCAGCAAGTAAGGTAAATGCAGCATGCCCGTGCTCATTCACCCCGGCTACTTTGGTGGAGGTAGTGGATAGTAAAAGAGTTTGGTTCGTCATTGATGGCGAAGAAGTGCGCGTACAACTTTCAGGCATCTACACACCAAACCTCAAATCAGTTACAAACAACAATGATTGGTGCGCTGAAGAAGGTGAAAAAGCAATTCAAGCTATGGATTTTATGGCTAGCTCGTTGAGGCGAGCTAAAACTATCGCATTAGATATTCATGGAATGGATCAGAGTGGTGACGCCATGGCAATTGTTTATGTTGATGGCATAAATCTCGGCCAAGAACTA
Organism: Acidiferrobacteraceae bacterium; assembly: GCA_002724185.1. Taxonomy (GTDB): domain Bacteria; phylum Pseudomonadota; class Gammaproteobacteria; order Arenicellales; family UBA868; genus CAJXWH01. The sequence continues at coordinate 76,303 of PBOB01000066.1, forward strand.
CTGTACAAATATCTCGCTGTAGAGTTCGAACCGACATATCTAACGTGGTGCGGTTAGAGAGTAGCTCACAAGCATGATAACCCATGGGTATGAAATCAGTGGCTAAAGATATCCGCATTGCAGTAGACATTGGTGGGACATTTACCGATGCTGTATTGGATAGTGGCTCTGCAAGACAAACTACGAAAGTACTCACTACTATCGACAATCCAGCTGTCGGTTTTATGGAAAGTATAAATCACCTGTTACGTGTGGCGAAAGTATCGCCGTCAGATGTAGCAACCATTACTCATGGAACAACTTTAGCAACAAACGCACTCATTGAACGAAAGGGCGCCACAACAGCGCTCATCGTCACCGAAGGCCATCGTGACTCACTGGAAATCGGCTATGAAAACAGATTTGATCAATACAACTTCGATGCTTCCCGTAAGCCGCCATTGGTACCTCGATCCTTGAGATGGGGCGTTAAAGAGCGAATGGATTTTCGCGGTAACGTTATAACCAAACTCGATGATTCATCAGTCACTGCCTTATTCGAAAAGATTGAGTCAAACAATGTTGAAAGTATCGCAATCGGCCTCCTTCATGCCTATGCCAATAGCAAGCATGAAATAGAGATTGGAAATAGACTACAAACCCAATTCCCAAATATTTCAATTTCACTGTCATCCGAAGTATGCCCTGAAATTCGAGAGTACGAACGACAAGCCACTACAACAACAAATGCTTACATTCAGCCCCTAATCGCTGGGTACCTACGTGAGATCCAAGGAAGATTAATAGATACAGGCTTCCAATGCGCATGCCTTTTGATGACATCGGGCGGGCACCAAATAACAATTGATACCGCTGTTAATTTTCCAGTAAGACTCATCGAATCCGGTCCGGCTGGTGGCGCTATATTGGCGGCGAATATATCTAGAGCCCTTGGTGAATCAAGCATCTTATCTTTTGATATGGGTGGCACTACAGCTAAAGTTAGTCTACTTGATGATGGTGAACTCACGCTCTCGCGCACCTTTGAAATCGACCGATCCCACCGCTTCATGAAAGGAAGTGGTACTCCAATTAAAATCCCAGTCGTAGAAATGATAGAAATTGGTGCTGGCGGGGGATCGCTTGCAAGTGTTGATCTGTTGAATCGTGTGTCGGTTGGCCCAGAGAGCGCTGGCGCATCCCCAGGACCTGCATCGTATGGATCAGGAGGTCTCCGTCCTGCTGTAACAGATGCCAATTTGATCCTAGGCCGTCTTGACGCTAATGATTTTGCTGGCGGAGCCATAAAACTTGACCAAAAAGCCGCCACTGAAGCAATAAATGAGCACATAGCTAAGCCACTCTCGATCAATACAATTGAAGCCGCCGACGCAATTATTGAAATTGTTGAAGAAAATATGGCAAATGCGGCACGCGTCCATGCGGTAGAACATGGCACTGACATTTCTGATAGAACTCTAATCGCTTTCGGGGGCGGTGCACCACTCCATGCTTTATCACTCGCTCGTAAGCTTGGAATCTCTCGCGTCATAATCCCCACTGATGCAGGTGTTGGCTCAGCATTGGGCTTTTTGCTAGCGCCTATTGCTTACGAAGTTGTTCGGAGTCGCGTCACTTTAATGGCGCATTTTGATCCAAACCCAATCAACCAATTGTTCGAAGAAATGAGTCAAGAAGCACACCAAGTTGTGCAGCTGGGAGCGCCCCTCACTGAGACCCATGAAGCGCGCTTTGCTTATTTACGTTATGCTGGCCAAGGACATGAAATAAAGATCGAATTACCGATCCACCCACTTACCAAAACCGACATTAGTCTGATTGTAGATCGTTTCGAATCCGTCTATAGGGAACAATACGGACAAACAATTCCTGGTATTGATCTAGAGATATTAACATGGTCACTAACAGTCTCAGCTCAGTCGAGTAGTCAAGTGGCCTCGATGAACTACGATAACACTACTCAGAACAACACCAATGTCAACTCATATGAGCAACGACTCGTCCAGCTTGGTACCGCATATGGTGCGCGAGATTGCCCAGTCTTGTCACGTAACTCAATTACACCACAATCAGAAATTGCTGGGCCTGTGTTGGTCACGGAAGCACAAACTACAGTGTTCGTAACGCCAGAGTGGAAGGTTTCTGCTGACAAACATAGCAACTTAGTATTTCAACGCATAGAAGCGAAAAAGATCACCCAACGAACACAGAATACTTTTATTTCTCATGTCCGTCGACAAGTCATTTGGGATCGGCTAATCAACATTGTTGAAGAACAAGCCCAGGCTCTCATTAGGACTGCCTTTTCGACAACTGTTCGCGAGGCCGGGGATCTGTCTGCGGGCATATTTAATCTCTCTGGGGAAATGCTGGCGCAAGCGATCACTGGCACCCCTGGGCATGTTAATGCCATGGCAACTTCTGTACGTTACTTTCTTGAGGAATTACCTCTTGAGGGCATGCGAAAAGGTGATGTATTTGTAACTAATGATCCATGGCTTGGAACTGGACATCTTTTTGATTTCACGGTCGTTACGCCAGCGTTCTTATGTGGTCGCTTGGTGGGACTATTTGCGTCCACAGTCCACGTAGTAGATATTGGTGGTCGTGGCTTTGGTCCCGATGCTGGGCAAATCTATGAAGAAGGATTATGCGTTCCCATACTTCCACTTTTTGAGGAAGGAATAGCTAATGAAACGATTTTAGCCATGGTACGTGCCAATGTGCGTGAACCCGATCAAGTTATAGGAGATCTATATTCGCTTACTGTCGGTAATCGTGTTGGCGCTGAAAATTTAGTCGAAATGATGACTGAATTTGAGCTTGAAGACTTAGACGAGATAGGCCGATACATCATAGAAAGGTCTCGGAAGGGAATGCTGGATGAAATTCTCAAACTACCTAGTGGCTCATGGGAAAATCAAATGGTGGTTGATGGATATGCTTCAGCAGTAAATTTACAAGCCAAACTGACTGTTTCGAACGATGGTATTGACGTTGATTTTAGCGGGACTTCACCAGTATCGGCTTTTGGTATCAACGTCCCGCTAAGCTATACACAAGCATATGCCTCCTTCGGAATTCGCTGTGTAGTGGGAAATAACATACCCAACAATACCGGATCACTTGATCCAATTCGTGTTCATGCGCCCGACGGATGTATTTTAAATGCTCCTAGACCCTATGCAGTTGCTGTTAGGCACGTAATTGGGCAAATGCTACCGGATGTCGTCCTAGGTTGCATTGAAAAGATGCTGCCTGGCCATTCACCCGCCGAAGGGAGTTCAAGTCTATGGAACCCCATGATCATCGGTGGGGCAGGTCTGGTCGATAACGCAGATTATCCAAATTTAGAGTCATTTTCTGTGACAATCTTTCATTCCGGCGGTACAGGTGCACTACCCTGGAAAGATGGGCAATCAGCAACTGCTTTCCCATCTGGAGTACGAAACACACCAGTCGAAATCACAGAATCCTTAGCTCCTTTATTATTTGTTAAAAAAGAATATCGATCCAATTCGGGGGGCGCGGGAAAATTCCGGGGCGGCCATGGACAAATTATTGAAATTGAACATAGGACAGGTGCGCCCTTTGCAATCTTCGCAATATTTGATCGAATAGATTATCCAGCACGTGGCCGCCAGGGCGGCCAGAATGGCGCTCCTGGAGTTGTGCAATTAGCAAGTGGCGCCACTCTCAAGGGAAAAGGCAAGCAGATTGTACCGGCTGGTGATCGATTAATTATGAAACTGCCGGGGGGGGGTGGCTATGGATCCCCGGAGAGTCGGGATGCACTATTGATCAGTACCGACATAGATAATGAGTTAATTTAGTGGCTTTCGCATGGCTTAGGAGGAGTCGAAGAGGGTCTCTCTAAATCTGACTATAGCTGTCATAACTTCGTTATATGGCGTTTTGATTCCGGCCTCCGCACCGACAATAGGTACCATGCCATTAATCGCATCTATTTCTGACCGTCGTTGGTCTAAATGATCCAACAACATAGACGGCCTTGCTTCGAGAAGTTTTGCGCCAAATTCTTGAATATATGTCTCTGGATCTTCAAATGACAGCGTAATGCCTTTGGCCTGACTAACAGCGTAAGCTTCAAGCCCACATTCCCGTGCAATACTCCATGCGTGCGAATCCGCAAGTATTTCCTTTATCTTGCAATTAAATACCGTACATGGCGCACTAAACGTTACATTGCAAATAAATTTCTCCCAAATTAGTTGATGAATATCATCATAACCCTTGGCAGTAAAACCAGCATCCCTCCAGATACCGACAACCTTTTCGACTCTTGGCGTCATTCCCCCAGTTAGCTCACCAATCCGAATAAGCTCCATCCTGTTATGATGTACATAGCCTGGATAGATAATTGAAGCACCAAATCCCTCTGCAACGCCCAAAAGAATGCTACTAGAGGGTATGTACTTACAGATTCTAGTTGCGGCACCTAAACCATTTTGAATCGTCAAGACGATAGTTTCATTGTGTAGTAGTGGAGAGATAGACCTAGCTGCCGACTCAACCCCATAAGCCTTGGTAGCAATAATTACTAGATCACATAAACCAACATCGGTCACTTCTGCTGCTGCTTTAATATTGCTGACTATTCGGTCACCACTTGCGCCTTTAATACGAAGACCATTTTTTTGTATTGCTTCAAGATAATCTTTACGAAGGTCAACAATCCAGACTTCATTGCCAGCATCAGCAAGAAGGCCTGCGTAAACAGAACCCATTGCACCCACACCAATAATTGCGATTTTCATTAATTACTTGTCTTTGCAATCATAGTGCGCTCAAGTGATTTTGGCGTGCCAATTGATTCTTGATTGGGCCAAGCACCCGTAATGATAAGGAAAGAAGAATTCCGAATACCGCGAACCCTGTTAGAATCAAAAAAGCCAAATCATAACTTGCCGACAAATCAAATATTAGTCCAGTCATCCATGGCCCCAATGTTCCACCTAAAGTACCAATAAATATCATGACACCAAGGATTACTCCGAGAAACTTAGTACCAAAATACTGCCCGATACTTGGTGCTGCAATAGCGAAAAAACCGCCATGGCCAATCCCATAAATTGGCGCAAAGAGAAACAATAAACTTGGATCTGAAGCCGACTGCAAAATCAATAATCCAGCAGTAAGTAATGAAAAACAAATGAGTAGCGAGCCTGCTGTATCTAGCCTATCGAAAACTATACCCAAAGAAATACGACCAATAATACTGGAAGCACCGATAGTTGAAAGTACAGCCGCTGCCGCGCCTTGAGAGAGGCCCTGGTCCATTGCATGAGGGACAATATGTAAAACGATAGTAAAAAGGCAGAACATGTCGGCTAATTTCGCAAGACAAAGCACCCAAAACTGTCGGGTCCGCAAAGCTTTTTGTAGAGTAATACCCTCTTCATTATTTAGATTCGTTTGAGAACTGCTCGCATAGCTACCTATCGGCTGAAGGCCCATGGATTCTGGATCTCTTTTCATAAGCTGTGCTGCAATAATTATGATCAGAAAGGTCATTGTTCCAATTACTGCGCATGAGACGCGCCAACTGAAATTAGATACTAATAACACAGCTAACGGAGGAACTAAGACCTGCCCGATTCCTGCGCCAGCCTTGACTATTCCTGATGCTAGTCCTCTATGATGAATAAACCATCTTGTTACAGTTGACAATGTCGCGATGTCATGCGCCGCCATTCCTATCCCCGCGATGATTCCATAGTATAAATACAGCTCCCAGAGGCTCGACATACGACACATCAAAACAAAACCAATCGCAAAGAGAGCCCCCGAAAAACTTAGAACAATACGTGGTCCATAGCGATCAGTTGCTGCACCCATTAGAATTCCACACATACCAAGCATCAAGAAGTTTAAGCTAGCCGCTCCGGCTATACTTGCCCGAGTCCATCCGAATTCAATTTCAAATCCTGGGAAAAACACGCTAAATGTAAATACACAACCTAGATACATCATTTGCATAACACTTCCAGCAGCAACAATACGATACGCATAATATTGGTTACTCATTTATAGAGCACCTTTCATTGTGTTATTGCTTATATAATTCAATTTAAAACCATTACGTTATCTATAGTTTTCAGAAAGTACGGCGTCCGAAAAAGCCTCTAGCGTATAAAAGGTTGGATTTACTTCGGAAAAATTTGTAATTGCTGCTGTAGCACCCCAGTTTAGAGTTCTGTTCTTTGCTTTCGAATCAGAAATATGCTGTCGGTCAATCCAAACACTAGCCAGTCCAAGTTGCCTAGCAGGTGCATGATCATGATAAATGCTCTGCGCCACATGTAAAACTTCCTCTCTTCGAACACCAAAATCAAGCCAGAGCTGTTCAAACATATACTCAAAACAGAACAAATTTGGTTTGTAGAAACCAATATCTTCTGCGGTATAAACTGCATCGAAATCAACACCCAGTTTACGATTAGACATCGCAAACCCTGCCCGATCCACATTAGATAAAACTACCAATTCATATCTCGACTTGAGCCGTCTAAGTGCGTCAACTGTATCTGGAAATACCGGCCAATCAGCGACCGATTGAGCAAATCCTCTATTTAGTGCGATTGTTGTTTCTAATTTGTTTACATCAGCGAACTCTGCGTGCACTACTTCCAAAACATTTGGATACAACGTGTCGCCTGCGATACGTTGTTGTTGCGACTCTAGCTCTGCAAACTGCTGTAGAACCTCAGCCTTGCTAATATCTGCACGATCATTAGCAATCAAAATGGGTTGAAATGCCGTCCAGAGCCCAGTCTCCCAATCAATAAGAGTACCATAGCAATCAAAACTGATAATTCGAAAATGATCAAAAAAATGTTGCTGACCCAAATCGCTTCTCCCTCTTTGGATGAGGTAATCTCATCTCAGTATTCGTATCGACACAACTGTGGCATGATCCATTGAGTACCTACTATCTAACGGGGAGTCTAAAGCAATTATCAGACTCTTCTCGGCTTTATGTTTCATTTTCAATGCTACTGTCAACCAAAACAATAGTGCCTTTACATTCCATCATTTGCTTAAAACTAAATATGTGGAAAAGTGGTGTTAAAGCGCTAAAATGCCCTGCCAATTAATGTTGACACAGCAATTAACAATTTTTATGAAACGAATATTCAACACTCTATTGGCGCTAAGACATATTTTGATCATCTGCATAGTTATAGGCGCAAGTAGTGGAGTATTATGGTCAATAGCAGTCATTATTGCATCAACAGATAGTAATCTTAGCTTGACTGAACTACTCGTATCTTTGATGGCTCCTGGTCTAATAGGCTTATTGGGACACAAGATTCTTGCGGTTCGTATTTGGATTGCGATGCCTACTGCCTATCTAACTGTACCTATGTTATTTGGTATAGCTATTGGCGGAGCCAATATTTTCTGGATGTCAATTGGCGGTGCTGTCGCTGGATTTTTCTTAAGTCTACCGTTTATTCTCTATTATCTAGTTGATGGTATAGTTCACCGTAAAAGCATAGCCTCTATCAAGCGCTCTGGGAAAACAGTCGCCTAAGGATCTATTGACTCAGATCCTGCCAAACCGTTGCTAAAAAAACGTCAAAATGAGCTAGTTATTTTCCATTACTATAATCACTATTATGAAATATAGGCTCTGCACTACATCGGTTAGAACCTTAATCGCTACACTATCGCTTAGTGTTGTAATGACGCTTATTTCCGGGTGCATCAAGATGCAGCCCAAAACACCAGAAGATTTGTGCGGCATTTTTGAAGAGAAAAGAAGTTGGTATCGGGCAGCTCAAGAATCACGCAACCGTTGGCATTCGCCGATCGGTATAACAATGTCCTTTATATACCAGGAATCTGGTTATGATGCATATTCAAAACCAGAACGAAAAAAAATATTTGGGATCATCCCTTCGTGGAAGAGAAAAAGTAGTGCAGAGGGCTATGCCCAAGCAATCGATGCAACATGGGAACAATATGTAAAGGAGGCTGGTGGGCGCTTCTCTAGAAGGTCAAATTTTAAGGATGCAGTAGACTTTGTGGGCTGGTATAACTCAAAAAGCCAACGACACTTAGGTATTTCAAGAACCAACGCAAAGGCTCTTTATCTGGCCTATCATGAGGGTTGGAGAGGCTACCAAAACAAAACTTACAGAAAAAAACGGTGGTTGATTGAGGCTGCGGAGCGTGTTGAAAAGAGAGCGCGAAACTACCAAATACAATATCAGAATTGCAAGCATAAACTATCAAAGTGGTACGATTTTATTTTTATTGCGCAAAAAACTAAAGAATACACAACGACTTTGCTTAAATACCAATATCCAGTAGCCTAAGTGCTACTTAGTTTGTGGATACACTGTATTCATCTTCTTGATGGTGTCTATCGCGCAATCTTTACCGCTCACCTTAATATAATCACCACCGCACAACCAATTCTTAGTCGTATAAGCAATCTTTGTGTCTGACTTGATCTTGCATTCACTTAACGCTACCAACTTTACTCGGACAATCGAGTTTGACACCTCAAAGCCACCATCGTTATTAGTTGAATAGTCTCCCCACTGCCCCGATTCAGATCCTCCTGTAGGAGAATCTATTGAAATTGTATAAGGATCGGTAGTCTCTTGATCGTCACGTGTGCTCCAATCGCCCAACCGCCACTGTGTTTTGCCTTGAACCAACTCACATTTAAGAGCACTCCATCCGAAACTAGAACCATCCCCAGTCTTATCCTGATTCTCTTGAGATCCAACTCCCTTGCCATCAATCCCAGACTTAGTCTCAGATTTTTCACCAATTAAATCGCATCCTGCAAGAACACAAAGAGCCCCAATAATGACTACCAATCTAGTAAGCATGATCATCGATTTCATCCTGGTGCAATTCTTAGTCAATTGCATATTAGCTGTTAGCATCCACATTATATCAATATTCTTCCTCATAAAGATAAAAAAGCTTCTCAGCAAATTTGGAGCAAATCTGTCATAAATACTGCCAATTAAAGCCTAGCTTGTAAGAATCTTAGAAAGGCAATTATCTACAGCAGCGCCAAGTTTTTCAACCAACTCCACTATCTGACTTTCACTGATAATGAAAGGGGGTGCAATCAAAACATGATTCCCTAGTGTTCCATCAATAGTTCCTGCCATGGAATAACAAATTAAGCCTTCTTGCATTGCACTACTCTTCAACACTTGATCAAGTCGCAATTCGCTTGGGAATGGTGCTTTCGTTCGCTTATCTAGAACAAATTCAAGAGCCAACAATAGTCCACGACCTCGGATATCCCCAATATGTGGATGCCGAGCAAAACGTTGAACCAACATTTTTCTTAGCTGTCGACCCAATACAATCACTTGATTTAGTAAATGATCTCGCTCTATGACTTTCATCACAGCGAGAGCGCCAGCGCAAGATGCTGCATGTCCGACATAGGTGTGTCCATGCTGAAAAGCGCCAGACCCCTGCAAAATAGCCTGGTAGATTTTTTCATCAACCAGCAGAGCGCCTATTGGTTGGTATCCGGCACCTAATCCTTTAGCAGTTGTTAGCAAATCAGCCACAATGTCTTCTTGCTCAGATGCAAACAATGTTCCAGTGCGACCCATCCCACACATAACTTCATCCAAAATAAGCAAGATATCATATTTATTGCATATCTCACGCACCCTTCGAAAATATCCTGGAGGTGCTGGCACCGCTCCTAATGTCGCACCAACTACTGGTTCAGCAACAAAACCAATAATTCTCTCAGCACCAATTTCTTGAATCTTGACCTCTAGTTCCTCAGCGGCCCTCACTGCGTATTCTTCTATTGATTCTCCGCTTCTTTGATGACGATATGCGTAACAGGGAGCAATATGATGAGCATCTGCTAACAACGGCATGAATGGCTTGCGCCGAGCAAAATTCCCCCCTACTGAAAGAGCGCCCAAGGTACTTCCATGATAACTCTGCTTTCTAGAAATAATAAATTGTCGTTTTTCTAACCCAATCTCTACAAAATATTGCCTGGCAAGCTTAATAGCTGCTTCCATAGCTTCAGATCCACTGCCAACAAAATACACATAATTCAATGAACCAGGCGCTCTCTCAGCTAAATAAGTTCCAAGCTCTTCCATCGCCAAATTGCTAAAAAACCCCGAATGGGCGAACGGAATATTATCAAGCTGTCTCTTTATAGCTCTTATTACATCGGGATGATTATGCCCAAGAGATGAAACTGCGGCACCAGCTGATGCGTCAAGATATAGAGATCCTTGACTATCACGAATATATACACCTTCACCGCTCACCGCAATTGGAGGCTGTGAAAGAAGTTGGCGATGAAAAACCCGTGTCAAGATCCAATCAAGGCGATCAAGAAGTTATAACATCTTCTACTCGATCACACCATTCCTCGCGATCGTGAGCATTCCAGTATAAATCAGTAAGAATTCTTGTAATTGTGCCCATTCGACCATTACCAACCAGCTTTCCATCAATCGTTGTAACAGCCATTATTCCTCCAGCGGTTGAGGTTACAAAAACCTCGTCAGCGGACTTCACCTCTTCGACTGGCACAGGTTTAAAGGTCGTGGGTACATTGATTTCTTCTAACAATTCAATGGCAGTTTGTCGAGTAACACCCTCCAGCATACCTGTCTCGGGTGTACTTGCTACTCCATTTGATATCACAAAAATATTAAATCCTGGCCCCTCTGTTACGTTACCTTGCCCATCGGTCAAAATCACATTTTGAGCATTTCGGTCATAGGCGTTATAGAGGCCCATTACTAGATCAAGCCAATGGTAATTCTTTACTGCTGGATCTATAGCCTCAGGTGGTATACGTCTAATGTTGCTTATGGCTATATTTAATCCTTCCTCTCTGTCTCCGGGCGCAATTATCCAGCTGAATGGAAGAGAAAAAGCTATAAAGCGATTTTTTGCATCACGAGGATCACGACTAAATGTTGGCGAATGGCCACGAGTACATGTCATTTCAACATATGAGTCATCTAAACCTGCGCGCATTACACATTGACCAAGTATTGAAGCAACTTCTGGCTTGCTATAGCCACAGTCAAGTCGAAGGCTGCTCATAGAAGCAAAAAATCTATCTAAGTGCTCGTTAAGCCTAAAAAACGAACCTTGCCAAACATGTACAACGTCATAAGTTGCATCTGACCGCAAGAATCCCCAATCCAATATAGGAATACGTGCTTCTTTTATTGGAACAAATGTATCATCAATGAACGCAAATCCTGGCAACTCCGAAGTATCATTCATAACCTCTCTCCAAACCGACAATTGTTGCAAGTGTAATCACATATCACGACTGACAGATTCTGTCTTAGACGACGGCCAGAGTATCATCTGTGCACAAAGATAACATGACAACAACTTCCCAGAATCGACTGAGGAAGATTTAACGTCCCAGACTTGCGTGCTACTTCCTTGATGCATCGGCACAGCCACAGCCTTAATCTTGCCGTAGTTAATAGTTGCAAGAAAATTTGTTTTCGTCTCAATTGTGGCAAAACCTGTGGCGCCATCAGGCAAAGAGCAAACGCAACCATAGCCCGCACAAGAATCAGCTAATGCGAAAATAGTACCCTCATGGATATTGTCATTCCATCCAAAATGGTACTTGCTCAAAACAATCTGACCAATAACTTCATGCTCCCTGTCTTGAAGAAACTCCATATCAAGGCGACCAAAAATATAATCTCTACCATAAAGATTGAAATCTTCGAGAGTTTTGGGTATGGGCAATTCCGTTGCCATTATCTAAATCATCCTAGACTAAATAAATCTCTCGCAATTGCTTCTTGTCTATCTTTCCAACGCTAGTCTTGGGTATTGTGTCTACAATTTCAATTGTCTCGGGAATAGCCCAGTTTGAAATGATCCCCTTATCTGCGGCATTTTGGAATTCTTTTCTGAGAATCTCTAGATCAAAGTTGGCTTGTTTTGGCACAACCAATAACAATGGCCTTTCACCCCATTTCTCGTCTGGCAGACCAATGGCGGCAGCTTCATCAACGCCAGAATAACCAGCTGCAATGTCCTCAAGCATTAGCGAGGAAATCCACTCACCTCCACTCTTAATTACGTCCTTTAAACGATCAGTAATTTTCAGATACCCCGATTCGTCAAAATAACCTAGATCGCCTGTATGCAAATAACCATCGCGCCACAAATCTTCAGAATTTTCACTATCGTGCAAATAACTTTGTGTCAACCATGGTGATCTCGCAACTACCTCCCCTGTAACCCCGTTGGCTAGAGGCATATCTTCCATCTCAGAGTTCACAACTCGCAGCTCTACCATGGGCACTGGCCGACCAGCCTTACATCTCACAGATAGTTGGTGGTCAAGATCACTGCTCAAATCCTCTACACTTAGTTGAGCTAGGGTAAGCACAGGGCAAGTTTCCGACATTCCATAACCGCCAAACACATCAATACCTTTTTCAAGCGCCTGTCGTGCTAACATGGGTGACAACGCTGCACCACCAATAATGACTTTCCATCCACGGAAATCACTATCACCTGCGTCTGGAGAATTTACTAGCATATGCAGAATTGTTGGCACACAGTGTGAAAATGTAACGCCTTCCTTTTCTATCAAAGCAATCAACTTAGAGGGATCATATCGGCCTGGGTAGACTTGTTTGACTCCCAACAACGTAGCAACATAAGGCATTCCCCACGCATGCACATGGAACATTGGAGTAATTGGCATATAAACATCTTCGGAATGGAAACAACCCTGATGAGTGGATCCTGTCAGTGCGGCAATTAACGCAAGCGTATGGATAACCAGTTGACGATGACTAAAGCAAACACCTTTAGGCAAACCAGTGGTTCCGGTTGTGTAAAAAGTTGTGGCTCTTGTGTTCTCATCAAAATCAGAAAAATTGTATACACTGCTTGCATCCGACAACAGAGCCTCATATTCCCCAACATACGGTAAACTATGGTCTGATATCTCCCCTGAGTCACTCAGTAATATCCAGCTAGTTACCGTAGTAGCACTTCCTACATTGTCTGTCACTAAGGGCACAAAGTCTTCATGTATTAAAACTACTTTATCCTCTGCATGATTCATCGTATAAATTATTTGTTCAGGAGACAGTCGAATGTTGACTGTATGAAGTACTGCGCCAAGCATGGGGACTGCGAATAAACACTCCAAATAACGGTGACTATCCCAATCTAACACTGCAACAGTGTCGCCTGGCATTACCCCAAGTGATCGCAAAACATTTGCAACACGGGTAATTCGCTCATATAGATCCGAGTAATTCATGCGCAAATAATGTGCGTAGACTATCTCCTGGGTAGCATGCTGTGACTCTAACCGGGTCAGTAGATGCTTAATCAGCAGCGGTCCATCATAGGCAGAAGCAGTGCGCGGAATATCATGATCACCCATACTTATATCTCCATTCGGCTAGCAGCATCATAATCGAATGACGTTTCAATAGCACTGTATAAGAATAAATGGCTACAACTAGCTGAATCTTGCCACATCTAAGATTAGCTAATTATTGCCACGATTGTCACTATGTTAGTTGACTGGTCTTTCGCGTTACACTTTACACTTAGTTTGAATCATCTCTATGGAGTTAGCGATGGAACGAAAACGGGCAATTTGGTCCTGGGCGCTTTATGACTGGGCGAACTCGGCATTTGCTACAACTGTCATGGCAGGATTTTTCCCAATTTTCCTGAAACTTTATTGGGGCAATGGTGTTGAGCCTTCGCTAACAACGTACTATCTCGGTATTGGAAACTCCATCGCGAGTCTTGTTATCGTAATACTTGCGCCTGTGCTCGGCGCAATGGCTGACAATGGTGGTCTAAAAAAACGCATGTTGTCGGCTTTCGCCTGCGTTGGCGTCATAGCAACTGGAACTTTATATCTTGTTGAGTTGGGGATGTGGCCTCTGGCCATCTTACTTTATGCCATTGCAGTCGTTGGTTTCTCCGGAGCTAACGTATTTTACGACTCCCTGCTTGTCCTTGTATCAGCAGCACACCGACGGAATCGTGTTTCTGCTCTCGGATTTTCATTAGGCTATTTGGGCGGAGGGTTACTATTTGCAGTCAATGTTTTCATGTACCTATCTCCCAACACTTTTGGACTGAGTACAGGTTCGGAAGCAATTCGGTGGTCCTTCGTGACCGTAGCTGTGTGGTGGGCGATATTTACGATACCAATACTGCTCTGGGTAAATGAACCAGCCCCTGCTTCTGATCGTCGACGTGTAGACTTAGCCGCTAGTTTCTCTGCTTTGGCAACAACAGTAAGAAACGTCCGCGAGTATCGGGTAGTGTGGCTATTTTTGCTTGCCTACTGGCTATACATTGACGGTGTTGACACTATCGTGCGCATGGCGGTCGATTATGGCCTTAACATAGGACTCGGCCAGGAAAGTCTTATAGTCGCGCTTCTAATGGTACAGTTTATAGGGTTCCCAGCAGCATTGGCTTTTGGGCGCCTTGGTGATCGGTATGGTGCTCGACGCGGTATTTGGATCTGTATTTGGGCCTATGTTGGCATAACAATATTCGCCTATTTCATGGATTCAGAATTAGAAATGTACATCTTGGCAGCAATTATCGGTCTAGTACAAGGTGGGATTCAGGCGCTAAGCAGGTCTTTATTCAGTCAACTTATTCCAAAAGAGAAAAGTGCAGAATTTTTTGGCTTCTATAACGTCGTCGGCAAAGCCGCAGCGGTTTTCGGTCCATTCTTGATGGGATTAGTTACTATCCAAACGGGAGATCCACGAACTGGAATTCTCTCTATATTGATTCTATTCTTTGCGGGGATGCTGGTACTTCGAAGGGTAAAGCTGGAAGAGCCAATAAATAGGCAGTCTTAATGCCAGAGGCCTCTTGCAATCAGAATCTTCTTTAATTCTGCCGGTTTGTCAGTCATCAGGCCTTCCACACCCAAATTGATCCATCGATTCATCTCCTTTTGATCGTTAACGGTCCATACGTGAGTTTGCAGGTCGTTTTTTTTCATGGCTTCTACAAAACGTCGATCAACTATGGAAATGCCCCTCCATTGTGGAGGCACTTGCGCGCATGCTGCGGATCCCAAGTTTAATGGCAAGCCCATACTATAAAGACGCGCCTTGGTTGTTTCAGTTCGCCCCATTGATGTGCATACATCGGGCAATGCCGACCGAAATAAACGCAACCTTTGGTCAGAAAATGATCCAACGCATACTCTTTGTTCCGCGCGGGTATGTTGGATTATGTCTACAAGCAACTGGACTGCTCTATCGGATTTTGGCTCAATATTGAATCGGATGTCAGGAAAAGCTTCCAACATCTCATCCAGTCTAGGAATCGGCTCGGTGCCCGCAACGCGGACATGTCTTAGTTCAGACCAATTCATCCTGTCGATGCGCCCACTCTGATCCGCCAACCGATCAAGGTATTGATCGTGAAATATTAGGAGTACCCCATCCGCGGTAGCACGAACGTCTGTTTCTATATATTCAAATCCCAACCGAACGGCTGCTCCAAAAGCTGATGCTGTATTTTCAGGAGCACTATCTTGGTCACCGCGATGTGCGAATGCCAAGATTCCACTATGCTCTAGAAAAGCGTGCGCTGCCAACTACCTTCTCCTAGCGATCTACCGGTGTTTGTTTAGCTTAGCATCCATTTGCCGGATTTTTGCGGTAATATAGTCCCTGTGTGGAACATGCAAAAGCGCTTGTAGTTTTCTCATGATATGCTGCTCGTGATCATCCAATCGACCATCAGAATAAACCACACTCCACATATGCTCGACTAGATGGGTTCGCTCCTCAATTGTCCAATGTTGATTAACAAGAGAAGTGAATGCATGCAAGTCCAGTGACTCTTCGGCCTCTTTCGAAGCCATGAGAAGCAGCTCATTAACCTCCTCTTCATCCAAAGAAAATTGGCTCGCGATGAGATTATTTATCAATTCTAATTCGTCCGAATCTAGGTCAAAATCTGCTCGGGCAACTTCAAAAAGAAGAGCTGCAGTTGCTAGTCGTACAGAACTGCTGTCTACAGCCTTATTACTATTTTCCTGTCGGTAATCGTCAAAGAACTTCTGAATCGCTTTAATCATAAATTTTGATCTGATCGTTTAGCCAAACCGTACTAGGCCATATCATGCTAAGGCTAGGTACAAAATATTGCTTGCTGCATTGTTGTTTTTCATGGTCTGCCTGACTGTCGTAACTTATTTGACAGAATATTTCTTGCGAACCACGTTGTAACAAGTAGTTCTTTATTGAGACTACCCGCTCTAAATGTCCATATGGTGGCAGTCCTGGTAGAACTTGTTCATATGCGATACTGCCAATAAGTCTCCATTTAATCTGCAGCAAACCATAAACACTATTTGCCGTCTCATTATTAGCCACAGCTCTACTAACGTGAACAAACATGGTAAATAAAGCTACAATAGTAACAAGTATCTTTTTGCACGTTATTTCGCTTGGGTAACTGATTTGAATAATCATAGCATCCAGTTTAGCCGCGTTAGCCAAAAATCAGCAACCAAAATAACTACAGCGAGAGGTCTAGTCCTTGTTAGCGCTAGGCATATAGATAATTTAGTACTTTAAACAAAACCCTAGCTTTGTCAGAACAACCTACCCAATAATATGGAAGACTCTTCAATCAGTAAACCACTTCGAATCGTTATTACCGGCGGCGAATGTACAGGAAAAACTACGTTAACGCATGCATTAGCGGGCAAATTTGGTATGCCTTTTTCGACTGAAGGTGCCCGGGAATATGTTAACGACGTACAGCGTCGTCTAGAGTTCACCGATGTTGAACTGATCGCTTTCCGACAGATAAAGAATGAGAATACCATTCTTACCAGCGAATCTAGAATAATTTTTCTGGATACCGATTTGTTTTCAACATTAATATACAGCCAGCTTTACTTCAATCAACGTCCCTCTTGGCTAGTGACATACTGTCATGCTCGCAAAGGAGATCTTTATCTCTTATGCAGTACAGACATCCCCTGGGTTGAAGATGAATTGCAGCGTGATCATCGTACAAGCCATGAGCGAGCAAGCGCTCATGAGCTGTTTGTATCTACACTTGCACAAGCAGAATGCACTTTCGCAATAATTGATGGTCTTGGCGAGGATCGACTCTTAAATGCTGTGACAGCTATTGAAGCTTATCTTGCTACAAACCGGAATTAAGTTGACTAAGTGTTGAAATCGACCTAAATTTAGCCCTGTCATCCAACGGGGTGTCCAATGACGCTTGGACTGAGAATCACCCGCTGAACCTGATCCGGATCATACCGGCGGAGGGACCTGGATGATGGCAAAGCCCTTCCCTCCGCTCTTTGGTTCTAGAGGAGAATATAGGGTATGAACGCTATATCCCGAATCATGCTGATATTGCTGGCTCTAACAAGCCATTATGCTCATGCCAATACGCCACCACTAATCATCTATACCTATTCGTCATTTGTTTCTGAATGGGGCCCGGGGCCAGCTATCAAAGAGGGATTTGAAGCCAATTGTACCTGTGAGATTAAATTTGTGGCACTCGAAGACGGGGCTGCGCTCCTCAATCGATTGCAGTTAGAAGGCACAAGCTCAAAAGCAGATATTGTCCTCGGACTCGACACAAGCCTAATACACGAAGCGCGAGCCACTAAAATCCTAACCATTCATGGACTGCCACTTGAAAACTATGATCTGACCCTAGATTGGAAAGATGATGTCTTCATACCATATGACTATGGGCACTTTGCATTTATCTACGATAGTGACACCATCCAGTCGCCTGCACGAAGCTTGCGAGAACTTGTAGAGGATAAGGAGGGGCCAAGATTAATTATTCAAGATCCCCGCACAAGCACTCCTGGATTAGGACTCCTCCTATGGATGCGAGCCGTCTTCGGAGAGAGTGCTGCGGAGGCTTGGACCAACCTAGCACCACGAATACTGACCGTCACTGCGGGATGGAGTCAAGCCTATGGACTTTTTCTTGAGGGTGAAGCGCCTCTAGTTCTGAGCTATACCACATCTCCGGCATATCATCGCCATGTAGAAATGACTGATAGATATAAGGCAGCAGAATTTTCCGAAGGGCACTATACACAAATTGAGGTGGCCGCGAAATTAAAGACATCTACGCAACAAGATCTAGCAAGTCAATTTCTTGAATTCATGCTATCGTCTTATGTGCAAACTCTGATACCAACTACCAATTGGATGTTTCCAGTTACTAAAACCGATGAACCACTGCCGGAAGCATTTACTAATCTTGTAACTCCTGTCCGCACGCTGCTAATTGAGCCGCAAGAAGTCGCCAAGTATCGACGACAATGGGTAATGGAATGGCTCGAGGCATTAAGCAGATCACGCTAAAGTCAAGAGTTATTATTTTCTCTTTGTGGCCTGGTATTCTTGGGGCACTATCGCTGCTGCTGCTTATAGGGTCAACACTTGCGGTACTCCTCCGTGGCTCAGACGCGCTTTTATTAATTAATGAGCTACGAAATGATTCCTACATTCACAGAGTTGCAATCTTCAGTATATGGCAAGCGGTCTTATCCACTGTACTTAGTGTTGGTATAGCCATTCCAGTAGCTCGAGCATTCGCGCGACAGCAGGACTTCATATTTCGTGATCTCTTACTGAAGTTGCTTGGATTGCCTGTCGTAACGCCCATCATTGTCGCCATATTTGGGATCATAGCTGTGTATGGACAAAGTGGTTTGGTGCGTGCGACATTAGAAGCACTTGGAGTCTCTTGGAATGGGAACTTTTATGGACTTACAGGTATTCTGGTAACACATGTGTTTTTTAATCTTCCTCTTGCGATACGAATGCTTGTGCCCGCATGGGAGCGCATACCCTCTGAAAACTGGCGTCTTGCTGGTCAACTCGGTATGAACACTCAACAGATATTTCGTTGGCTCGAATGGCCAGCACTGACAGGGAGCATTCCTGGAGTATCTGCGATCATATTCCTGCTCTGCTTCTCAAGCTTCGCGGTTGTTTTGGTTCTCGGTGGTGGACCATCAGCTACAACAATTGAGGTGGCAATCTATCAAGCACTTCGTTTTCAATTTGACCCCGCTCAAGCTGCGTTATTAGCCATGTTACAGATCAGTATTTGTACCATCATAGTACTAATCCTACACAGATGGATACGAGTTCAGCCTGTATATAATATATTTTCAGTTAGTACAAATTATCGTCCCGATTTAATTAGTCAGGGGGGCAGACGTTTTGACTTGACTCTTATTTACTTAACGTGCTCATTTGTAATGCTTCCACTATTAGCTGTTATTTATTATGGCCTCACCGGCCCTATCCTAGACGTTTTGTTAGAACGAACAATTTGGGCCGCAACTACTCGCAGTATCATCATTGCTATAGCATCAACTATCATTGCACTGTTGTTATCCATAGCATTATTGACTACCAGTCGTGAACTGCTGGTAATACATAAGAATCGTGGACTATCAGATCTTTTTTATATCATTGGTTCAATTGTCCTAGTTGTCTCACCAATAGTAGTCGGCACTGGACTTTTTTTGTTACTTTTACCGATTGGCATTAACTTTGATGCAGCAATGCTTGTCATCATTTTGGTAAATGCGGCGCTTGTTCTACCCTACATTATAAGAACTGTAGGCCCAGCGTTGCTGGATGCCGGTCTACGCTACGATAAACTTTGTCGGAATTTAGCAATCAATCGGTGGAATCGATTGCGTCTTGTAGACTGGCCAATAATTAGGCGGCCACTTAGTTTCGCGCTAGGACTATCTGCCTCCTTATCACTGGGGGACCTAGGTGTCGCTGCTCTCTTTAACAGTGCAGGCGCTATCACTCTGCCAGTGTTGGTCTACTACCAGCTTAGCGCATATCGATTTGATGAAGCTGCTGTTACAGCTCTTTTGCTTATCTTTATATGCGCTATGCTATTTGTCATCATCGATAAAGGATTACAGAAATGGCATTCCTGACAATCGACCATTTGCGGTTTCTTTATGGATCATGGCAATTATCCGTCGACGCTACACTCAAGGAAAATAGCTGTACGGCAATCATTGGACCTAGCGGGGCTGGAAAATCAACACTACTGTCCCTCATTGCCGGTTTTGAAACACCCAAGAAGGGCGCAATTTATATAGATGGAACAAATATTACCTCACTGCCTCCTGGAAAGAGACCAGTCACAATGCTCTTTCAGGATAACAATTTATTTGCTCACCTTTCGCTCTTTCGCAATATCGGCCTAGGGCGCGATCCCGGCTTGCGTCTCTCGCCAAGTGATCATAGCTCGATTAGACAAGCAATTACCGAAGTAGGTCTTACTGGACTAGAAAATCGTCTACCTCACGCGGTATCTGGTGGTGAGCGCCAGCGAACCGCACTTGCTCGCTGCCTATGCCAAAATCGTCCTGTACTACTACTTGATGAACCGTTTAACAGTCTAGATCCCGCAGCTCGTCAAGAAATGCTCATACTTGTAAATCAGTTACGCCATGATCAGCATCTAACAGTTCTGATTGTTACTCATAATCCAGCAGAGGTAGCAAAAATAGCTGATAGCGCAATATTTATGTGTAACGGGAATATATCTGAATGTGGCGACATAAATGAACTATTAGAAAACCCTAAAACGCCAGAATTGGAACACTACCTGAGGTCACCTAACGCTTAATGTAGGCACTAAAATAACTAAAATCAATATCTTGCTTCACGCATAATTGACAGAAGTATCATTAGGATGACATTGTATATTATTTAATTATCAACAACCAAATTATGAAGAGATATTTTCTTGCGGCAATATTTTTAGTGTCAGGACTTAGCAACCATGCCTTAGCTAATGAATCTTGTCCAAAAACACTAAACTTCGACAAACGATATCTCGCCAGTGAGACTACCGTAAAGCTATGTGAAGAATTTCAGAATCAGGTATTGCTAATTGTCAATACAGCTAGTTACTGCGGTTTTACACCACAATACGAAGGCCTAGAAAGGCTCTATGAAAAATACCGAAAACAGGGCTTCACTGTACTAGGATTCCCATCAAATGATTTCTTCCAAGAGCCGAAGAGTGAAGAGGTCGTTCAAGACTTTTGTCGATTAACATATGATGTTAAGTTTCCGATGTTTGAAAAAACTCGAGTCGCAAAACGACATGCGGAGCCACTTTACCAAGCGTTAGCTGACGCTGCTGGTGAATATCCGAAATGGAACTTCTACAAATATCTCTTGTCTCGTGATGGAAAAGTAGTAGCTAGTTATGGAAGCAGGGTAAAGCCAAATAGTCCCGAACTAACACGAGTCATTGAATCCTTGCTGTAAGTGATCCGAGCGAAATTTATTTTTGATCCTTAGAACGTGCAAGACGACTTGATCAATCAAGCGGTATTTACGGACTTGGATGGCACACTCTTAGATGCTACAGACACGCTGCCCTCAAAGAATCGTGAGGCGCTTCACTTCCTCGGAGAAAAAAAAATACTGCGAGTTGTCGTCACTGGTAGATCGCTGGTATCAGCAAAGCGAGTATTAGACTTTCATTTCCCTATTGATGTTCTTGCAACTTCTACGGGTGGTGAGATATTTAAATTTCCTAATCATCTTTTACATAGCATCGTAATGAGCCCTGAGCATGTAAGGCGTGCCGCAAAGCTTCTGAAGAGCCTTAACCTTGACTTTATGGTTCACTCAACAATATCTCAAGAACGTTACATTAAATGGTCAAGAAATACGACCCAAAATAGAGACTTTGAGGAAAGACTTAGAATCTATTCACAATATCAGGAGCCACTATCTGATGACCTGGATAAACTTAACGCTGCAACACAGTTACTCGTAATATGCCCCAATGATCATGGTGGATACATTAAAAAACTGCTTGAAAAAAGATTGTTTGAATACAATATTATTCGCACAACTTCACCACTTGATCATCATTCTATATGGTACGAGATAATGCCGAAGGAAGTATCTAAATCTAGAGCAGCTATTTGGATATGCCAGCATCATGGTATAGCTCGAGAAAAAACCCTAGCAATCGGTAACGACTTTAACGACTTAGATCTTCTTCGCTGGAGCAACTCTTCATATGTTGTTGGAAATTCACCATCAGAGTTGCGACATGAATTTTCAGTGGTTGCTAGCAATACTAATAACGGATTTGCAGACGCTGTCTATAAATGGGCAAGGGCCAATCCTGATTAATGTGTTGCAAGCTTATCCCACTAACTTTCCATTAATAAAATACTGAGCCGCTTCAGTTTTGGGGTTAGAAAAAAAATCACCTGCCAATTGATGCTCCTTCAAACAGCCATCGTAAATAAAAACAACTTCTTTCGCTAACCGTTGGACTTGACCCATATCGTGAGATGTCATAATTATCTTAGTGCCACTCTCATTAATTTTTAAGATAATTTCTTCTACTAGACGAGTGTAGTTGGGATCCAAGTTCGCTGTAGGCTCATCAAGGAAAAGCACCCTAGGACGAAACGACCATGCTCGAGCTAAAGCTAATAATTGCTGTTCGCCAATTGATAGCACTCTAGCTGACCGGGTTGCGATCTGCATAATTCCAGTCTGTTCAAGTACCGACATTGATCGAATGCGCCGGTCAGGTCGCGGAACTCCTCTTAGAGCTAACGCGTGCTCGATGTTTGCTCGAGCAGATCGGCGTAAAAGAATTGGTCTCTGGAAGACCATAGCTTGATCAAAAGATGCTCTAGAACGCTCTTCCGTTGCCCACAGAATTTTCCCACTAGTTGGCCTTAATAATCCATGGCAAAGTCGCAGCAAAACACTCTTTCCTGCTCCATTGGGACCAACAATCAAGCTTGGACCAATATGTTCAAGAGAAAAATCAATATCGTTAAGAATGATAGTCGTTCCCACTCTAAACGAAAGATTTTGCACTGTTAAAGGCAATATCATTTTGTAATCGGGTTTAATTGGCATCGTCTTAGTCAGTCGATTGAAGCAAACTCACGTGGCTCATCCCTGCACTCGCAAAGCAAGAAACCTAAACCATAGCACTAGAGCATTAATTAAGATCACAACGGTCAACAAAATTATGCCAAGACCTAGCGCCATGGCAAGTTGCCCTTTGCTTGTTTCCAAAGCAATAGCAGTTGTCATTACACGGGTCGTATGATTAATGTTGCCGCCAACAATTATGACAGCGCCTACTTCTGCGCTCGCCCTTCCGAAACCCGCCAACACATTAGTTACCAAATTGAAACGCCCATCCCAGATTAGAGTAGGAATCATCTGGAACTTTCTTGCACCAAGCGACTGCAGTTGTTCGCGGTACTCTATATACATCTCCTCAATAGTTTGCCTCGTCAGAGCGACAATGATGGGTAATACTAGAACTGATTGCGCAATAATCATTGCGGTGGGTGTATATAAAATCCCGTATTCCCCTAGAGGGCCTGCTCGAGATAACAATAAGTACACAGCAAGTCCAACAACTACAGGTGGCAACCCCATTAAAGCATTGAATAGCGTAATGAGAACCACTCGCCCAGGGAATTTATAGATAGCTATTATGGCTCCCAACGGGATCCCTACTATTGTGGCAAACAAGACTGCTGTTAATGTGACGCGCAACGACAGCGAAACAATCTGGATTAGATCCTTATCCATATTAAGGATAAGATCTAAAGCCACTTGAAAAGACAGTCCGAGGTCATTCATAACGGATGCCCCCGCGATTCTATATGATGGTGCGTCAGCATTAACGCCTCGTCTTATTTGGAGAAATTATGGGCAGATAAGTGTGCCGACCCCCTTATCTGTCAGCGTTTCAAGCAAGGTAGCATGATGTACCTGACCATCACTAATCGTCGCACTTGCGACGCCATTAGAAACAGCATCCATTGCACACCGAACCTTTGGAAGCATACCGTCTGCAATAATTCCAGCTTGTATCAAACTATCTACCTCTGTACAGGTTAAGCTGGTCATCAATTGTCCCTCTTGATCAAGGACTCCTGGTGTATTAGTCAAGAGAATGAGCTTTTCAGCTTTTAACGTTACTGCTAATTTGCCGGCAACCGTATCTGCATTGATATTGTAGGTTGTGCCGTCCTCGCCAATTCCTATAGGCGCCACAACTGGAATAAAGCCCCCCTGATCCAATATTTCGACAACTGTTGGGTTAATTGTCTTAATCTCTCCTACATGACCGATATCAATAATTTCTTCAGAATCGGAACCACGCTGTTGTAAGAATAACTTTTGTGCGCGAATCAGCTCGCCATCTTTACCTGAAAGTCCTACAGCTCGACCACCCTGTGAATTTATCAGCGCAACAATCTCTTTATTAACTAGCCCACCTAGAACCATTTCGACTATATCTATCGTTTCACTGTCCGTCACTCTAAGTCCTTCCACAAATTCGGTCGTCTTACCGATTTTGGACAACAAATTGCCGATCTGCGGCCCACCCCCATGAACAACAACGGGATGTATACCAACCAACTTCATCAGCGCCACATCCCGAGCAAAACCAAGTTTTAACTGCTTATCAGACATGGCATTACCACCGTACTTGATAACGATAGTCTTTCCATGGAACCGGCGAATGTACGGCAATGCTTCGGCAAGCACGTGAGCGCTAATATCAATATCGAATTTCGTTTCAGGCATAATGAAGACAGTTTATCTTATGAGTAAATTGCAAAGCCTAAGTATACAGGGTGTCCAGAAACTCTAAGCAAGACACTTAAACATTAATGGTAAAGGCTGCCTATAGCCGTCCCTGTAGCCCTCTAATAGAAGGGTAAGCAGCCTATCCTGCTAATACTTCTACTTTCCTCGCCTGGCTTTCCTTTAATTTAGGCAAGGTTATTCGTAAAACTCCATTTTTATGCTGGGCCTCAATATTTTCACTATCAATATCTCGACCAACACGTAGAGAACGGTTAAATCTACCGATTTGACGCTCGCTTCTAAGGAGCCTGGCTCCTGGTTCTCCGTCAGAATTCTCTTTATATTCTGCCGTAATACCAAGAACACCATCACTAAGTATAACTTCTACATCTTTGGATTCTATGCCTGGTAAATCAACATTAATATGATAACTATCCTTTGTTTCAACAACGTCAGTAGCTGGCATAAACGCTCTGTGACGCCGGCTACAAACATCAGGAGTATTTATGTAGGTATTTATACTTCTACCGACGGTCCTTACATAGCCTGGACCAACAATACACGTCTCCAATTGATTCACATTGTTCATTTATTTCATCTCCTTTTTCAATAGGACAGTGCTGTGACTTTTCATTAACTTCTGCAATCCTTAATTACTACAATAGTGACTAATGTTGATATTTCAAGATTCGTAATAGTGAAATTTGTTAGAGTTACAAACTGTGCAAAAGGAGAGTCGCTATACTACACAAGCCCCACCATCATATGGCACAGTATTAACTTTGGCAGATGTGGAGGTCGAACTTGACTGAAAGATACGATGCAATCATTGTTGGAGCCGGAATCATCGGCTGCTCAATAGGATATCAACTAGCTAAATTCGGTTGGCGCACAATTAATATTGATAAAATGCCTACTTCTGGCCAGGGCTCAACCAGTAATTCTCTCGCTATAGTGAGAACTCACTACTCGACTCTTGAAGGTAGCGCCCTTGCCTGGGAGGGCTATCACTGCTGGAACAATTGGAGACATTATCTTGGATCCAATCGCTCCAACAATATAGCTCGTTTTATTAAAACTGGCGCCCTTGTCATTCAAACGGAAAATAATAATAAACTCTCCAAGCAGATTGCTCTATCAAAACAACTAAAGATCCCCTTTGAAGAATGGTCATCACTAGAAATTGGCAAACATTTCCCCCTTTGGGATCTTCGTAGCTATGGTCCACCAATATTGTCTGATAATGCTCGTTTCGGAATTCCAACTGCGGAAACTATTCATGGTGGTGTTTTTTTTCCTAAAGCAGGCTATTGCAACGATCCACGACTAGCTACTCAAAATATTCAACGAGCAACTGAGTTAGCTGGCGGTAAATTTCGCTTTAAATCCGAAGTTTCTAAAATAAGAAAGTCTAACAATCGCGTTCTGGGTATTACTCTATCCGATGGAACAATCATTGATGCACCTGTAATTGTTAACGCAGCAGGGCCATATTCTCAAATACTCAATCAACTGGCCGGTATTGAACAATCGAACAGTATTACAACAAGAGTAGTTCGCCATGAGGCTCTCTACTTAAAGCTACCGTCATCCTGCGAGCACCATGCTGATAGCATCATTACCTACGATGCTGATATAGGGAGCTATATCCGGCCAGATCAGGACGGGTCTGTGTTCGTGGGGAGTCAAGGGACTAGTTTTGACGACTACAACTCTGTTGATCCTGATAATTTTGAAGAAAATATTGGCAGCCTTGGAGACGAACCAATCTATCGTCTAGGGCAAAGAATCCCTGAGCTCGGTATACCAAATCGGATTCGAGGTATCGTCGGGCTTTGGGATATAACAGAGGACTGGATACCTATCTATGACTGTTCCGATCTCAATGGGTTTTACCTCGCTATTGGAACCAGTGGAAACCAGTTCAAAACAGCGCCAGTAGTGGGTGAACTTATGGCAAGCTTAATACTCGCTTGTGAAAGTGGTCACAACCATGATACTGAACCGCTGGAATTTGTACTTAGAAGAACCGGGAGCAGTATCCAGCTTGATTTCTTCTCTCGTAATCGAACCGTTAATAATAGCAGTAGCTTCTCAGTCTTGGGTTAGCAATAGAGATTTGGTTTTACAACCTTTAGATTGTCGCGAGGTTACACAGGCCAAAGACTAATTGGATTTAGGCAAACCAATAACATGATGGCCAATATTAAATGACTTGAGACAGCCGATGTTAAATGGAGAGGTGCCTCCCACCATTGATGCTCAATATAATTACCTCACTGTTTCTGAATAATCACTACCCAATCGAATTAGTCTGTCTAACTGAACACTGGTGGTATACCATTAGTTGGAACATTGTAATCTTGGAATTCGTAACAAATTGACAAGTAAAATATTTTTGAAGTTTGGCCTAATTATATTTGACTACGATGGTGTCCTTGTAGATTCTCAAGATACCATTATTCGCTCTAGCAATGAGTTTTGCAGCCGTCACGGTATCCAAAAGCAAGTTACTCATGAAATGCTGGCGCAACTAGACCCAGCGACATTCCCGAACATTGCGCGTAAGGCACACATTCCAAAAGCAATGATTCCAGAATATGCTAAATATCTTTCTCATAAATTAAGAACTACTCCAGATTCGACACCTATTTTCACCGGTGTCTCGAAAATGCTTAGCGGCCTGGAAAAATACTATACGATGGCTATTGTGTCTGCCAACCATATCACCGTCATCAAAGAACGTATGCAAATTGCAGGCCTTAGCAACCATTTTAATATAGTCTTCGGGAGTGAACATGGAAGCTCCAAAGCTGATCATATTAGACTTGCTTTGGAGAGAACGGGGTGTAGGAGAAAGCGTACTTGGATGATAGGAGATACGGTTAGCGACATTGATTCTGCGCTATCAGTCGGTATTCATGCGCTGGCGGCGACCTGGGGATGGCAATCAAAATCATTTCTCAAAAGCCGAAGACCAGAAAAACTTTTTGACCGACCAAGTGATATAGAGGATTACCTTATCACCCTAGCAAAGCAATATTCCTAGAATTGAGTTACTGCCTTCAAGTCCGAAAGTCAGTTAAATAACACCTTACATGCGATTTAAGCTCACTGTACAGGCAATCTGAGAAGAGATGGACAAATAGGTGTATGGAAAATTGAATTCTTGGCAACTATTGGTGTGGCTAAATCGCCTATTTTGCCAAAGCAATTCATACTCCGGGCATACCAAGGGAAATCACTACTGGTTATGGTTACCCGGATGCGGTGGCCTGAAAGGAAAACGTGATGTGTGGGCCATAATTCGATAGTGAAGCTATAGATCCTACCAGACTCAAGTGGACTCGGCTTTTCGAGGGAGTCTCTGTACGAGGCCCTTAAGCAGCCCTGGGTAACTTTCATTGATCGTCCATCTGGGTGCACGTCAGTAAGCTTAACGTGCCATTCTGTATCCTCACAGGTACTCGCCGCATATATTTCTAGATGCGGCCATCCTGAAAGCACAAGCTCCCGAACAATAACTTCACTTGAATAAATAAGTACATCCGGTCTCGATTCTACTAGTGTTTGATCAAGGGGAATATCTTCAAGAGGGTATCTCTTTATGTCCATCCCGGTTGGCACCGGATCGGTTGGATCATACAAATAATGTTGTTCAGGCTCGTCCGTTGGAGGTGATACATCGGAAAGGTGACCTGTTTTTCCATCAAAACGCAAGAACAATAGTTTCTCTGTAATGCCTAATGGCCATCGATTAACATGGAGCCAACTATTTCTTCCAGGCTCAAAAATCTTTACCGATGGATCATCAGTCGCTCCATTTTCTACTCCCTTTAACCAGTAGTCGAACCAACGCAGGTGAACATCATCCATATCTATCGCTGCTTCATTTCCAAAGTCGAGACCACCATAACTTGAATGAGGCCATCGACAATTAATATGACTCCAGGGCCCAACAATTAACTGCTGATTGTGTCGAGCCGGTGAGCTTTTGATCATATTTTCATAGTGATGAAATGCACCCATCAAATCTTCCATGTCATACCAGCCAGTAACGTGAAGACAAGGGGTATTGATGTCACCATAGCGTTCGTCAAATCGCAATGATTGCCAGTGTGAGTCAAGCGTATCGTGGTCCAACATATCCTGCCAAGTTTTACCGACTGGATTTATAAATTTTGCTATAGCTGAAACTGGTAATGTTTGCAAAATAGTTTCCCAGTCGTGCTCTTCAAGTCCATACATTTCTGTAATACGACGACGTACCAGATAGACCCACCATCCGAAATAAAGCTGAAAAACACCATTACTATATGGAATCTCCTGCTGCCATCGCCCTGCTGCAGAAGTGGAGATCATGCAAGTCAAATGTGGTGGCATTTCGGCGGCTGCTGCCCACTGTGTCCAGCCAGCATAACTAAGTCCAGTTGTGCCAACTTTTCCAGTACACCAGTCCTGGCATGCCACCCATTCAATTACGTCATATGTATCAGGGCCATCGTTAACAAATGCTCGCCAGCAGCCTTCCGATTTCCCGCGTCCACGGACATCATGAACAATAAAAACATAACCGCGTTGCTGAAAAAACCGTGCCTCATTCTTGAAGAAAATTGATTGGCTCTTATCGTAGGGTGTAGATTGGACTATTGCCGGAGCTGGACGAGACTGTTGGACGGGCAGGTATACATCTGCTGCTAGCTCAATCCCATCGCGCATAGGAATGCCTGTTTCAAAGATAGGCAATGGATCTTCATGTTGTTTTCTTATGGGATCATCGAGAAAACGTTGTCGGGGCGTCTTGGTTGAGGGATTCATTAGTTCGGGAGAGGTTTGATTAGTAGTAGAGAGTGATTTAAATGTTGGTTTGTCGCCCCCCACATCCTATACTTTCCGTATATCATAACATGTGGAATTGATAATTTATGGCAAAGAAATACAAGTTCAGAGGGAAGCCGAGGTCCGAATTAATTGGATATGCGGCACCGATGGTGGCTCACCCTGGCGATACCGTTAGCTTCATGGTAAGTACTGAGGCCGACAAATATGATGCAGCAATTGTTCGACTTATCCATGGAGATAATAACCCAAAAGGACCAGGATTTAAGTCAGAGAAAGTTAATGACTTTCAATGGCAACTTACAGGACGCCATCAAGAAACATTCCCCGGTTCGTTCATTTTTATTAAGGATGGTGTTAATGGAATTGTATCAGATGGATTTACAGTTCAAGCATGGATTCGAGCA
Source organism: Acidiferrobacteraceae bacterium (assembly GCA_002724185.1). Classification (GTDB taxonomy): domain Bacteria; phylum Pseudomonadota; class Gammaproteobacteria; order Arenicellales; family UBA868; genus CAJXWH01. The sequence goes on from PBOB01000066.1 coordinate 106,241, forward strand.
ACTAACCCGAAACAAGGAAACTATCAAGGTATAGTCGCCCAGAACTCAGATACCGTGGGTTTTGGCCTTTATGTGGATCCTGATGGCGGTATCGCACTACGTCTGACTCATGACAACACATTCTCGGAAGTAAGCACTAATCATCCTATTCAGGAAAAACAGTGGTACTTCATTGCCTGCACATACAACGCCATCTCAGGAGAAGCAATGGTCATCCAGCGCCAAACAGGTCGATGGCCAAATGCTGATGCCGACTGTGAAATATTTGGAAGCGTACCGCTAGGAAGCTTTGAATCGATCAATGCACCAATAACAATTGCCGCAGGTGGCCTACAAACTTCCCCAGCAATAGCTCCAAAACATTGCTTTAACGGGAAAATAGATAGTCCACGGCTGTTCTCTCGACCACTAACACGGAAAGAAATTGAGCACTTGCACTCGGATGGATCACCCAGAACAATTCCGGGACTTATCGGAGCTTGGGATTTTTCGAAAAGTTCGGCAAGTAGCACCGAAATCTTTGACAGCTCTGGAAATGGACTAACTGGAACCGTTATAAATTTTCCAATGCGCGGCTTGGTAGGACATAACTGGACTGGCCGTGTTTTCTCGAGAAAGGATGCCCCTGATCAATATGGCAGCATCCACTTTCATGACGACGATCTCGAGGACACGGGTTGGGATGCTGATTTTGAATGGAACATTCCCTCTGGGCTAAAGAGCGGCATTTACGCTGCCCACTTGTTATCGGATAACGAGGAAGACTTCGTTCCATTTATCATTTCGAATAAAAAGGCACAAGCAAATATTGCGTTCTTGGTTCCAACAATGACCTACCTAGCATACGCAAACGAGCGAGCGATCATGTTTCCTGGTGTTGACTTCACTGTAATAACAAACGTGCCAATTATCGTTGACCCATATGATCGCCTTCTTCGGGAGCATACGTCGCTTGGAGGATCTATCTATGATGTACATTCTGATGGAAGTGGTATTTGCTATTCGACTGCACGCCGACCAATCGTTAATATGCGTCCCAATCACCGACACTGGGTCCATGGGTGTCCTAGGAAGCTCCCATTTGACCTCTATCTTGTTGATTGGCTCGAGGAAAAAGATTTCGAATACGATGTAATTACGGATCATGATCTTCATCACCAAGGAGAGGATCTTTTACGCCAGTACGACGTCATCCTAACCGGAAGTCATCCTGAGTATTGGACTAGTTCAATGCTAGACGGCATCGATGGCTATATGAATCATGGTGGTCGCTTGATGTATTTAGGGGGGAATGGTTTTTATTGGGTCACAGCGATTGACCCAAAACGCGACTACATCATGGAAGTTCGCCGCGGCTATGCAGGATCTCGCGCTTGGGCATCTCACGTTGGAGAGTTGGAATTGGCGTCCAGCGGAGAAGTTGGTGGAATATGGCGCCACCTCGGCCGACCACCAAACGCGCTGGTTGGCGTTGGTTTTTCGGCACAAGGCTGGGATCTAGAAGCGCCCGGTTATAAACGTCTACCTGAAAGCTTTGATCCAAAAGTCGACTTCATTTTTTCGGGTGTAGGTGACGATGAGATGATTGGGAATTTTGGACTCGTTATGTCTGGCGCGGCCGGAGATGAACTTGATCGGGTAGACTTTGAACTTGGGACACCCGCTCAAACAATGAGACTTGCTACATCTCAAGGCCTGCACAGCTCCTATTATCTCATGACTCATGAAGATCAACTTATAAGCTTGCCACATAATGACGGAACCAATAATGAGAATGTTCGATCGGATATGGTCTATTTTGAAACCCAAGAAGGTGGGGCAGTTTTCTCAGTGGGCTCGATCAATTGGTTGGGAAGTTTGTCTCACAACAATTATCAGAATAATGTCTCAACCATCACGGAAAATGTTCTTCGGAAATTTACAATGTAATCCAACTTCAATGCACAACTAGACCCAAGCAAATCGATGGTTGATTTCTTTGATTATCAAAATTCTAATAATAATCCCTTCTGCTGAGAGAACTGATGATGCGAAAAGATTTATTTAAGGAGCTCGCGACATAATCTGGCACACGCCGCGTTACCCATGATGATTGGAACAAGTTAGGGATAGGGAAGTTTCCAAGTGGTCAAAGGGGATAAACTGTAAATCTGTTGGCTCAACCTTCTGAGATTCGAATGCTTTCCTCTCCACCATTTCTAAACTGATAAAGTCAACTCATTCATTGCCCCACTACAGTGGGATATTCAACTCTCAGAACAGCTTATACGACGTCTTGCTTTGCATTTAAATTAGAGCGAAAAACCATCATCTATAACAATATTCTGACCATTAATATAGCGGGATTGATCAGATAGAAGAAACAATACAGCGCCAACGATGTCTTCGGCATCCAGCATGCCTTTATTGAGACAGAATTCATTATAGTTTTCGACAAAAGACATTGGTTGATCATCAATAATGCCGCCGGGACTGATACAATTTACCCTTATATTGCGCCCCTTTAAATAGCGGGCAAGATAGCGTGTCATTTGTATGATTGCAGATTTACAGATTGCATATTCAATTTCTTTTGTCATATCAGTCCCAGCATATATTTGGAAACGTGGCGCTAGAAATCCGTAGATAGATGACATATTGATTATATTACCACCATCTTTCAGCGAAAAATACTCAGCCGATTTCTGACATACAAGAAAGCTGCCGCCGATATGTAGAGTAACATTGTCACAAAAATCCTTAAAAGCTACAGTCTCAAAATCTTTTCCATATTCACTGTTACGGGGAAATTCACAATTCACAACTGCTGTCAGCTCTCCCGGATAAGATTCTGTTGCTGTGAGTACTTGCTCTACTGATTTCGGATCACAAGTATCAACTTCTACAAACGGAAACTCGGCAGTATTTGCTTGACACAGTTCCTGAAATTTAGGATTAGCTGCATCTCTACCTGCTACGATTACATACGCATTATTGTGATAGCAAGCGGTAACAATCTTATTGCCGATTAATCCGGTACCTCCAAATACAACTATCTTTTGTCCGGCCAACATTATTAGTTGATCTTTGTATTAGCTATGGTTCTTGATACGTTCAAACAGTTTTGGAATATCACATCGATCAACGCACTTAAATCCTTTGGGAAAATCACCTGATACATGCCAGCTTCTAAAATCTTTGTATTTTTGTCCATTCCATACGTCTTCCAACGACTCATTGTTCACATTACCGAGCGCCATTTCACAATCGTAATCTTGAGTGCATGGTACCACCGAACCATCGGCCATCACCGTTGTTGATGTCCAAGGATATTCACAATATTGATCAAGATAATGGGAATTATTGCTCATTGAACTATCTTCTTCGTACAGCCACCGATTATCCTGGCTTTTTACATATGCAAAAACATCATGCCCCTTCCATAACTCCAGAAATTGCTCATGCATCTCCCTAGCTTGTGAATCTACGGCAAACTCAATCATGCAAGGAACTATCATCGTTTTATAATTTTTTTTTGCCTTTAGTTCTAGTATATCTAGTATTGATCTATAGGCCTTTTCGAAATTGCTGTGTTTGCCCCTTACTGCTCGCATTCCCGCATCGTCGAGCGCGTCAATCGAGAATTTCAGCACGCCTAAACCAGCATTCATGACGTCATCCCCTCGTCTCGTATTGATATTTGAAGGTACACAAGAAAAATAAGTGGGTATATTCCGATTAGTACAAGCTTGGATACGATCCACTATGTTTTTATCCACCATTGGTTCGCCAAATCCATGAAGAATGACACATCTTGATACAACATAAAAATAAAAAGAGTTTTCGCTAGGAATCTCAAAAGTAATCCCATAGTTTTCTTCAATGAAATTCCAGAAACCTTCTAAGTCTATAGGATCGTGGGGCTGGATTTGGTCAAGTACCTTCTCGAACACTTCAGGATCAATCCATTGGTTTTCTCTCGTCATGAGTGTGGTGCGTGGGCACATAACACAGGTCATATTGCAATAATTTGTGGTCTCTATGTTGAATAGGGTCGGAGACTGCGATCTTAGTTGATCGAGCTGACGCTCTATACCAGCGATTTCTTTCGGCTGCACGTTGCCATCGATGATACGGCGTTTTAGGTCTTCTGTCCGACGGAAGAATTCTATGTCATACATTGTGCATTTCCTATATATGTCCTAATTTAATCAAAAACAAAGTCTAGCTACTAAACTGATATCCCACAAATCCTTTTATGGTCACAGTCCCACCTGATGAAAAACTTAGACGGGGTGTAAGTCATTGAAAATTTGGTGGCTATGGGTGGACTTGAACCACCGACCCCGGCATTATGAGTGCCGTGC
>PBOB01000067.1 GCA_002724185.1 Acidiferrobacteraceae bacterium
ATAAATCTCCACCGCAACAGCGACCATAAGCCTATTCACCTTAACCGGACTAGATCTTAATAAAAAACTTGAAGCGCCTGATAGCAAACATTGTTATCAAACATAGGGTATGATGTATTGTATGTCCGGGACAAAAAAAATAGCAGTTATAGTAGTTTTAGAGAACAGCCAAAACTGGCTCATGCTTAAGCGCAAATACCCTCCAAATCAAGATTTATATACACCAGTGGGCGGGAAACTTGAGCCGGGAGAGTCACCAAGAGCAGCTGCGCTACGCGAAGCTAGAGAAGAAGCGGGCATCAAACTGCAGAATATCTCTTATTGCGGTGTTCTTGTTGATTCAGCTCCTACAGACTACAACTGGGTCTGCTTTGTTTACAGAGCGGAAGTAGAATATTTCAAACCACCATTCTGTAATGAGGGGGTACTCTCGTGGATTCCAATTTCAACACTGCATACGATTCCCAAGCCTGCTACCGACCCATATCTATATTCGCTAGTACTTGCCCGCACACCTTTCTATCTAAGCGCAGTATATTCCAAGGACAATCAACTCATTAGCCTGACAGAAGAAATATCAGGCACATGTCTATTTGGTGATAACTTGCATGGACATTAGCTCGCCATATTGATAGCTACACCTAGACGTTTCTTTGACTATCTCCAGCTACACTTAGAATCGCTCCATCTTTACTGGCCATCTCCTAAACCATATAAGAATCAACTGATTCGAAATAAGTGCTATCAAAAACACTGTCAAATGGATCACTTCACCGAGAATGATGTGTGTGCATCTCATAGATCCCGCCATAGCTTTTCCCCCCAACCGATGCAATGAAAATATAGTCCGATCATACCAACATCATAATCGCACCTGCTTATTCAGGATAAAGAACAACTAAACCAAACACCAGGTTCTATAAACTACTCTACCTAATGTCTAATTTTGGTGGGCCGTAATATGACAAGAGCCCTCCTAATTTTTCTTATATTTACTCTCTAAAGTACCATCTCGATAATGGTTGCTGATAATCGAAACTACGCTGGCACCACAAAATAAAGTTCTCGGCGAAGCAATTTACGTTCAATGGCATATAGGCGATTCCGCCAGTCTGCTTGCCGTTCATGAAAACTGTCGAATCCAATTGCCTCATGTAATTCTCGCTCCTTTTCACTATCGATTATCATTAATTGTCGGCACACATCGGCGCACTCTTCGGTCAGATCTCGGTATTCCAGGATTTGCCAACCAGTTTCATCTAAGAGTTTGCTGTAGTTTGTTGGAGACTGTACAAATTGTGGGCCATTCTCTATGGCCTCGGCAATCTCTTGATCAGATAGATTGGGAGCAATTGCTACAACAGTAAACACCATACGACCTCCCGGACGGATAACCTCCCGGCATGCAACTAATGTTTCTCGCTTTTTTTGTAAACAACACAAAATATCACTATGGCTAATTGCGTCGAACCTTTGCCCATAAAATGGCAATTGTGCAGCATCAGCAGCTAGAGCGAGTGTCTTCATATTGTGACCATCTCGCTTAGAGCGCTGTAGAGCAATATTTAGCCCAGCGGTCGGTAAATCCACCAGTACAAGCTGACATCCCGACTGTTTAGCAAGATACAACCCTGGCCACCCACTACCAGCGCCTAGATCAAGCAAATTATGCTGTGATTGCAGATTGAGCATTCGCGACATTTCATCTGCCTGGCTACGTGTAGTCCAACTGTTAGCACCATAGTTGCTACCAAAAACAGAATGTTCGATCTCCAGAATTACTGGCAATTGCCCCTGTTTATAAATCTTCTGAAATTTGTTTTTTTGCTCTTTTTCGAGTGGAATGCAATTCATTTTTCAAATTTCTTTAGTCTTCTTAGAAGCTATATATTGTCGAAGTGTCAGTATCAAATCGTAATCTGACTCCATGGGCTAATTTGACGAATGATAAAAGATATTTTGATGGGTATAAGGCCAGCTAGACCTTTGTTTACGACACCATTATACGCTTCTGCGCCTAAATTGGGATGCTGGCGCGACCTATTTCTAGTACACTGGCGCCTTATCTAGGAGCTTAGCCACTATGAATCAATTCGATCACGAACTCGATGCTCGCGGACTTAATTGCCCTCTTCCCATACTTCGCGCTAAGAAATTACTCGGAACCATGACAACCGGTGAAATCGTGAAAATTATGGCCACTGATCCCGGTGCGGTAAAGGACTTCGAAGCGTTCGCAAAACAAACCGGTAACGAGCTACTTGACTCTATTGAAGTTGAAGGGGAATTTCACTTCACTTTGAAGAAGCTGACATAATGCTATTTCTTTATGGTCATTAGAAGCTATAAATCATCGCAGCTTGGATTATTAATATGGAGTTAGTCTAATGAGCGACCGGAAACTTACTATTATTGCCTCTAAAGGCACCCTCGATTGGGCATATCCGCCCTTTATTTTGGCCTCGACCGCAGCAGCAGTGGGATACCAAGTGACGATGTTTTTTACTTTTTATGGTTTGCAATTACTGCGCAAAGATCTTGATCTAAAAGTTAGCCCGCTTGGGAATCCCGGAATGCCAATGCCAATGAATATGAATAAGTGGTTTCCAGTACTTGGTACAGCGATACCAGGAATGGAAACTGTCATGACACAGATGATGAAAAAGACCATTAAATCTAAAGGTGTTGCAAGCATTGAAGAGCTTCGAAGTTTGTGTCTTGAAGCAGAAGTCAAAATGATAGGATGTCAAATGACAATCGATCTATTTGATTTTAGGCGGGACGATTTTATTGATAATATCGAAATTGGCGGTGCAGCAACCTGGATGGAAAATGCCGGCGATTCGACGGTTAATCTATTTATATAAACTGTGAAGTCTGATTCTTTTCAATCAAAAGTGACTGAATAGAACAATGAGTGCATGCGCGGGAAGTGAACCGTTTGCATTGCAGGTGATCGGCAATAGCATGATGCCAGAGTTTCCTGATGGCTGTATTGTTATTATTGAGCCTGATGGAGTTATCAAGGATGGTTCATATGTTGTCGCTGATACAGATGAAGAGGTGCTATTGCGCCGAGCCCGGACAGATGGAAACAAATGGTGGCTAGAAGCGCTTGAACCTGGCCATCCCGATATTCCCTCACCAGGTCCTACATCAATGCGTGGACTTGTAATCCAGCGCGCGGGACGAAGAAGAAAAGATCGGAAGTATTATCTCTAAGAATCACCGGGAGTAGCGATGAGGTCATGGCCTAGGAGTTTTACTGCTATCCCCACAAACATCATTTTCAACAGCCATAACGGCAACTTCAACTCTCGAGTGCACACCGAGTTTGCGCAATATTGACTTAACATGCAACTTAACTGTGCCATCTGAAATCATGAGATGACGTGCTATTACTTTATTGCTTTGGCCCTCGCTAAGATGACAAAGGATTTCTAACTCCCGGGGCGTCAATTTACTAAAAGGGCCTCTGGGACCGTCTGTTACTTCCTGCAAGCCATCTTGTACAAGTTCTGCCAATGTACTCGTCAGCTCCGGCGCCACAATCGTTTTTCCTGAAACAATGTCATTAAGCGCGACAACTAGGTCGTCCGGATCCATATCTTTTAATAAATAACCACGAGCACCGTTTCGCAACGACTCTGCAAGATCGTCTTTATTGGGGCTGGTCGTTAAAATACTAATCGGTACATCTAAGTTCTTAGCTGATAGTCTTGCCAGTACATCGATGCCTGTCATATCGGGCATTCTCAGATCTAACAATATTACATCTGGAGATCTCTCAAACGCAGACTGTATACCAGACTCCCCATCACCTACCGAAGAGACTACATCAATTCCACGTCGCTCAAGAAGCCCTCTCAAACCATCTCGAAACAAGGTATGGTCGTCAATCAAAACAACCTTCATTGCTGAGATTCCAATGGTTTGTTAATAGGTGCTGCCTGACTCATCTTGAATTCGAATAAAATCTGGGTGCCTTCATATGGTTCACTATCTATTCTTATAGTACCGTCAATGCGTCTAGCTCTATCCTCCATCACTGTCAATCCAAAGTGGTTCTGCTTGTGATCGAGATTAGCCTTAAATCCGACACCATCATCTTCAATAATCACACGAAAGAGCCCTTCCCTTGTCCTAGTTAACAACACGCGAACCATATTAGCAAAACTATGACGGCGAACATTGTGAAGAGCTTCTTGAATAATTCTAATAACATGAGTTTCCCGTTCAGCACCTAACTTAACTTCTGGCCACTGATTTTGAAACACAGCCTCGATATCACTATCTTGTCGAAATCGTGAAATCATTTTTTCAACAGCGGGCACAACACCACTTCGATCAATGGGCGCACGGAACTGTGTTATCAAACCGCGAAGCTCGCTGTTTGCATTATCTAAAACTGCTTCGATCTTTTCCATTTCTCGCCAAACTGCAGCCTCATTATCCTGCCGAAGAGTATCATCCAATAAACGCACTTGAATCTTGAGACTTGCCAACGTCTGTGCAAGTGAATCATGCAGTTCATTGGCCCAGTGGCTTCGCTCTTCAAGCAACATAACGTGACCAGATTGTCGCTCTATTCGATCCTGCTGAGCTTGTAACTGGGATTCCTGCTGTTCAGCTAAAGATTCTAACCATTCAGCGAGGCGATTAACGTCATCCCGCAATCCTTCCGGGATAGGGTCATCAGTAATGGACAATCGAGCGGAAAAATCACCCTGGCGAATCTGAGAAGCCCAATCGCGAATGCTCGACAATACATCCTCAAGATCAGTTCTTATGGATTGTTCCGTCATCTTCAATATAGTCGACTAATTACAAATAGTGATTAACCTTAATGCGTGGTCTATCGTCACATACTGTAATTTCATTAATTTAGCACTATTTTGCTGACGGAGGAACGAAATCGGGATCGTTTGGATTCAGAAATACGAATTGTTTCTCGGTTTCACCGTCGACGGCTATGAAATCGAGAATAACACCCGAAAGAAGATCCGCACTCATAGGAGCAACAATGATCTCCACCCCATGCTGTTGACTCGCGGTATCTATATCCTGTTGGTCGTCAAATCCCATGGCATAAGAAATGCTACCAGTTAATTGATTTCGTTGTGCCGCGATACGTAAGGGTTGATTCTCGGTAGAACTATGCTTAGCAGAAGAAAGTATCTGGGCAGCAGCCTCTTTGGTTAGTCTTATTGACACAAGAAAACCTCTTTAAGTGGATCGACATTGGCGCACGAAGTCAACAAAACTCTCTACCCATAGGTTACCACCGACATTGCGCTGATGTAGATATGCTCCAAGTAGATTGTGGTGCACGATACCATCGGTCATGCCATCAATACCGTAACCGCGCTTCATATCCCAAGCACGCGCCATATCAGGATCAATATTTTCAAGTTTTGAATAGTGGAACTCATGACCATGGAGCTCCTGCTCACTTCTAGCTGCCATTCCAGGCCATGGGTGTTTCACTGTTGGACAGAAAGAAACATAGCCACGACCAACTGGCCTAGATGACATGATAGCACTGGCTCGTACAGCTCCAACCATGCCATAACGATCTCCACGCCAGCTGATGGACTCAGAAAGATACATCAGTCCTCCACATTCCGCATAGACAGGGCCATCGTCTTTTACAAAATTCTGAATATCGTGACGTAAACTTTCATTGTCATGCAGAGGCTGTGCAAACCTCTCAGGAAACCCACCACCAATAAACAAGCCATCGATAGACGGCAAGCAAGAATCTACTAATGTATCAATTTCCACTAATTCAACGCCCGCCTGGCCAAATGCTCGAAGATCATCTGGGTAATAGAAATTAAATGCTGCATCACGTGCGATACCCACTCGGATATCTCTATGTGATGTGATTTCTGGCTGATTCGATACACTCTTTACTTGGCCATCATTACTTAATTCGAGTAACGTATCGATATCAACATTCGCTTCTATCTGGTCTGCCAAAACCTCGATTGTATGCAACGCGGCCTGATGCTCATTACCCGGAATTAGACCAATGTGTTCTTCTTGAATCTGTATATCGTTGCTGCGTCGGATCGCCCCGAGTATTGGGATATCGGTATAGTGTTTAAGCGCCGCTCGTAGTTTCACTTCATGGCGTGATCCGCCTATCTTGTTAAGAATGATTCCTATAATATTAGAATGTGGTTCCAAATTTTTATAGCCTTCAACAATAGCAGCAACACTCCTTGTGATCCCAGTAACATCTAAAACGAGCACGACTGAACATTCAAGAAGATTAGCAAGGGCCGCGCTACTATCAGACCCCTTTGTGTCTAAACCATCATGAAGACCCTTGTTGCCTTCGATAATCGCTACATCTGACCCTTGTGACTCTCGATCAAAACAGGTCACAATCTCGTTTATTGGTGTCGTAAAAAAATCTAGGTTCCATGTTGGCGCACCAGAGGCTATTCCAAGCCAAATTGAGTCAATATAGTCCGGACCTTTTTTGAAAGTCGCTACTCTTAACTCTCGACGAGCAAGAGCTGCTGCTAGGCCAATTCCAACGGTTGTCTTTCCTGAAGACTTATGAGCTGCCGAAATAAAAATGCGGTTCATCTAATTTGACGATGTTGTCGCTTCAGCCCCGCCAAAGAGAGAAATGACATCATGGATGTTCTTCCATTATTCCACCGTAGAATCACGCTTGAATTGAGATGGAAGAAACGGCAACACTCGCAAGCCGATAATCGTTATTAGCAATGCAAAAGCAATACCACCGAAACCAAGGGTAAACTCTGGAAGAGTTGGAAAATAATTACCGGGCTGGCTGGCGTACCAACCACCAATAACTTCGTATCCGGGGAAAATATTTAAGGGGTATGACTGGCCCCCAACAATCAAAATATAGATCTGGATAAGAGCTCCCATAATCGTGAAAACTGATGCGAACAACACGCGCGGCACAATAAGAGTTTTACCGACAACAAGAAGCATAATCGGAACTAAATAGCCAAGTACTACCTGTCCACCCCAGAACAGCCAAGTATAGATTCCCCCTTCCTTTAGAATAAAACGCTCGACATTATAATGCCCCGAAATATATAAATTGGTTAAATGATGGATTGTCATCATATAGGCAACAGCTAACACAAACCACAACAGTAATCGACCGAATCGCCTAATTAAGTCGGTACTGATCCTTACCTCATTAAGACTACATGAAATACTTGCTATAAGGATAAATATTGCAGTTCCAATTGCTAGTGAATGTGCTATAAAGAGTGGTGCCATAATTGCTGTATCGTAGGCGTCGCGCGCAACAAGAAATCCAAATATAGAACCAGTACCTGTCGTCAATATCAAGCGCCATGAAAATGCAATAGCACCTACAGATTTAACATATTTACTGAAGCGTGAATCCATAATCACCCATAAATAAATAAGAACTACAACTGCGAATCCTATATAGAGGAAAATATTCCAGGCAAAAATAGAGCGGAAATTATATGTTGTCATAGCAACAATGAGTCTGTCTGGCCTTCCAAGATCAAGAACTAATATTAGTAGTCCACCTGCTAGTAATGTAATGGCAAGCAACCCCGAGAGGCGAGCTAAAGGCTTATAATCTTCGACATTAAAAACAGAGCTTATTGATGCCATATTCAGCACGCCCGAAGCTGCGAGTATCAAGAAAATTGCAGCAACGTGCGGAATTCCCCAAACAATTTGATTTGTCATGCCTGTAACATAATGTCCTTCATGCTCCATATAGCGCGCTGCTACAAATCCGAGTATAGACACTAAAGTGAATATGGCGGTCAAGACTAAGTACCAGCGATTGCCAGCCTGAAGAGTGTGATAGGTCAACATAATTAACTAGAGCCCATGATAGAGGGCGCCTGTTCCTAAGTTTAGACTAGGCCGAAGTTCCCGAGTGCTTTTTTCAGCAAGAGAGCGTGATATTTCGCTATCCTTGTCATTCAAATCGCCAAACACTAAAGCATGGTGACCTTCTTCAGCACAGGCCTCCACACATGCTGGCGCTTGATCTTTATCAACACGATGCACACAAAAGGTGCAACTTTCGACCGTACCTTTACCTCGGGGTGCATAAGAACGCTGATTAGACAACTTTTCATGAATAAAAGATCGCGCGTCAAATGGGCATGCCATCATGCAATAGCGGCAGCCAATACATGTATGTTTGTCGACCAAAACGATACCGTCAGCACGCTTAAATGACGCCCCCGTTGGGCATACGTCAACACAAGGTGGTTCATCACAATGTTGGCACATAAGAGGTAGTGACAGCTCACGTCCTGTCTTCTTATCCTTAAGATCAACTTTCCGAATCCACTGAGCGTCGGTGTCTGGACGACCAGTATCTTCAATGCTATGCTCTTTCGCGCATGCTGAGACACATGCATCACAATCAGTAGCACATCGACTAGTATCAACTAACATCCCCCAACGCGTATTATCAGTGACTTCATCGGCGTCGTCTTTAGCAACAGCAAGGTCAACCAGTCGAACGCCTGGCGCCAATGTGAGCAAGGCTGTACCTGCTGCGGCTGTTTGGAAAAACTTTCGTCTATTCTCTTTTCTAGGTTGATCTAACATACCTGTAATTTGATCTATCTTTTTTAAGTGTCTGGAACTGCCGCATGGCAGGTAAAACAATCGATTTTCACTGCAGAATACTCATGACAACTGCTGCAAAATTGACCTTCCGCGTTAACAGGAAGATACGATCCATCACTATCGTATGCTACATGACATTCAATACAGCCAACTAAAGAATGCTTGGATGTCCGAATACCTCGGTGAACTGTATCATCCCTCTGATGCTTAAGAAATTGGAAGTGATCTCTTTTCATAACTTCCGTTGGCTCCACACACTTGTCGCCTCGACCAGCTGGGTAATCAGGACGAGGTATATCTGCCTGCAAAACTGCTAAGCTAAGCAAGCATACGATAAGAGCAACCAACAAACTACTAAAGCGAATCATGATGAAGCATCAAATTGACTACTCACCCATGCCCATATCGATATAGCCGGTCGGGCAAACATCTGCGCAAATGTGGCAACCGATACAGCGATCATAGTCGGTATCAACATAACGTCCAGTAGTGTATTTATCCTTTTTCACACGAAAAACCGCATCTTGGGGGCAGTAAATCACACAATTGTCACACTCAAAACACATTCCGCAACTCATACATCTTTCAGCTTCCGCACGCGCTTCTTCTTCACTCAAGCCACTGTGGCGTTCGTCGAAATGACCAAGCACGTACTCTGACCCTGGGCCGACCGACTTGCGTTTGTATCGCGGTGTTTTCTCGAAGTGCGCAAGAAATAGATCCTCAGATGAGATGATTTCATGCAATGATCGGTCCTCGTAATTATGCACTGCAAAATCAGCAGAGGAGGTGCCCCACGCCTGGGTATGGTCGTAATCAGTAGGTGCTAATTGCTGTTCATTTAATTTAGCAAGCAGATCAAAACTAAACACATCTACCTTGGGCCTTCGCTTTATCTCTTCTCCTGCAAGATATCGATTGATGCTCTCCGCTGCAACAGCTGCCTGTCCGATCGCTGTTGTTAATAAGTGAGGCCGAATAATATCGCCTGCGACAAAGTGGCCAAATCGGCCAGGAATCTGATAAAGCGGATCTGCTGTGATTAGATTTCGCTCATTCCCGAGCTCTTCAAGTCCGTTCAGGTCGCCCCCCTGACCAATGGCTGAAACAATAAGATCCGCCTCAATATCAAACAGTGTCCCCTCAACGGGTGACGGCACCCCTCTATTATCAACGTGGCAACGAGCCATACGCAGTCCTCGAGCCCTCCCGCGATCATCTTTAATGAGCTCGACAGGCATAACCCCATTCAACACAGTGACTCCTTCTGAAAGGGCATCGTTCACTTCTTCGTCAGTTGCTGTCATATCTTCACGTTTAAAAAGGGCAGTTAAGGTAACATGCGCCCCCTCCCGAGCTGCCGCGATTGCAGAATCATGCGCAACATAGCCGCCGATAACTTGCTCTGGACGTTTTTTCTTATCGAGATCACTGATCTTGCCGAGACGTTGGGCAACTGAGACCACGTCTATCGAAGTGTCACCACCTCCAATACAAACCACTCTTTCTGCAGTCGTTTGCAATTTACCTTTATTAAAAGCATCTAGGAATTTAACTCCTGAGACGCAGTTAGGCGTATCGCTCCATCCATCGATAGGAAGATCCCTGCCGCTCTGACACCCAATAGCCCAAAGAACCGCATCAAAATCCTCTTCCAACTGCTCGATGGTGATCTCCTGTCCGACACGGATCCCAGTTTTTACTATAATTCCTCCAAGCTCTATAATGCGATCAATTTCTCGATCTAGAATGTTGCGTGGCGTACGATAACCTGGAATGCCGTACCGAAACATCCCACCCAGTTCACTTTGCATTTCAAAAATGACTGAGCCATGGCCTTTTCGTCTCAGCTGATAGGCGGCAGATAATCCAGCGGGGCCACCTCCCACAATTGCAACACACTTGCCCGTCAAACTGGGTACAGGAGCAAGCTTATAGCCCTCGTCGAATGCCGTATCCCCAATAAACTGCTCGGCAGCATTAATCCCAACAAATTCCTCGACTTTGTTTCGATTACAACCATCCTCACAGGGTGCAGGACACACCCGACCCATCATGGAAGGAAAGGGATTGGCATCCGTTGATCTATGAAAAGCGTACTCTTGCCATGTCATTTCAGCTGGAGGCTTCTCCATACCCCGAAGGATCTGGAGCCATCCCCGGATATCCTCACCCGATGGGCAACTCCCCTGGCATGGCGGTGTTCTATGTACATATACCGGACACTTGTGAGATTCATCGGCAACAAAAATTTGGTCCTTAAAGCTTTCCCACGTATTCTCGCCATCTGTAAACTTTCGAAAACTAAGCTTTTCACATGAGTCCATATCTACTTCGATATTTTTTTGGAAAGTCGTTTTAGTGGCCATTATCAAGTACCAATGCATCACCAACTAATTGGTGCAGGCTAACAATCATATCCATACCCATCCCATAAAAGGGCAAAACTTTAGAAAACTGACTCTTGCAAATAGCGCAGATAGCTGCCATGTGAGTTACTCCTTCATCTTCTATCACTCTCTGAAGTGCATTCATTCTGGGTGATGCGCCTTTAACTCTAAGCTCCAATAGATCATCTGTAAGTAGTCCTCCACCCCCACCACAACAAAACGTATGCTCGTGAGTTGTCTCCGGAGACATATCAACAAAATTGTTACAGGCTGCACGAAGTAATTGACGCGGAATAATGAATTGACCGCCCGGTTGATTACCCATTCGAGAACCACGTGACACATTGCATGAATCATGAAATGTAACAATTTTGTCATCGTTTGCTTCTGCATCTAAACGCAATATATGTTGGCTCAACAAATCATTGGTAAATTCGCAAACATGTTGTGGAATAGGAAACTTGGGATCCAGAAAATCAAACGGCCCTATTAACGTATTCCAAAAACTATATGCAACTCGCCACGCATGCCCACATTCTCCGACGACAATTCGCTTGACGCCAAGCTCCATCGCTGCCGTACGAATTCGCTCCGCAACCTTCTGCATATTTTCATAGTTACCAACAAAGATGCCGAAATTAGCAGCCTCTGACGCATAAGAACTTAAGGTCCAAGATATTCCACTTTGGTGAAAGACTTTGGCATACCCTATAAGACCATCGACATGTGGCTCAGCGAAAAAATCTGCAGAAGGCACAATTACAAGTACATCAGCGCCAGACTGGTCTAACGGAAACTTCACATCAACTCCAATATCTTCCTTTACCTCTTCTTCAAGTCCGTCTAGAGTGTCAGCCAAAGCTGGTTTTGGTAACCCAAGATTGTTGCCAATTTTGTGAACTTTACCAATAATTTCATTAGAATATTTTTGCCCTATGCCAACCGAAGCAAGAATTTCACGGCCTGCCATTGTAATCTCAGCCGTATCAATTCCGTAGGGGCAATACACTGAGCAGCGCCGGCATTCAGAGCACTGATGGTAGTACTTATACCAGTCCTCAAGAACTTCCTCCGTTAAATCTTTAGCTCCAACTAACTTAGGTAAAAATTTTCCAGCAACCGTAAAATATCTTCGATAGACGCTACGCAGTAAATCTTGTCGGGCAACTGGCATGTTCTTCGGGTCACCAGTTCCCAAATAGTAATGGCACTTATCAGTACATGCGCCACACTTAACACATGAATCTAGAAACACAGGCAAAGAGCGG
The DNA here is from genome assembly GCA_002724185.1 of Acidiferrobacteraceae bacterium. Classification (GTDB taxonomy): domain Bacteria; phylum Pseudomonadota; class Gammaproteobacteria; order Arenicellales; family UBA868; genus CAJXWH01. The sequence goes on from PBOB01000067.1 coordinate 12,284, forward strand.
TAAGTCTTGAGCAAATCAGACATCTTATCGAGCGCCACTTCTTTCCAGTTATCTACAAGTTCTCCCGGGAAGCCCAGCGCCTCTTGATGTGCAGCTTTAGCAACAAACGGCTTGCTATGCTCCATTGCACCAGGCTGGACAGCGGGCACGTCCTGAGTCAACGTCAATTCTGGTGTTTCGAAGTCAGGCTTAGTCATTTTCTTGTCTATAATTGAATTGTAATCTCGGATCTACTTCTCAGGATGTGCGTCTGACCGCCAACCTGTGGTATGTCGTCTTTCCCTAGGGTTATCTCGCATATTCCTGGTCGGACTGAAAAAAACACCGGGAGCATGAAGGAGTTTGCTAAATGGAAAAATTATCATTAGAACCAATGTCAAGACTAAATGAACCACCACTGGTGGATCTGAAGGCAGTGGCTGCCAATCAAACTTTATCAGACCTAACATAAATGATTTAACCATGACAATGTCGGTAGGAAAAACATACACCATCACTAAACCCGACCCAACGATGGCAACCATTAGACCCAACATCAGATGATCAGAGAGAACGCTGATATACCTTACGCGATCAACTACTAACCGACGCACCCAAAGCCCCGCTAAACCCACGAACATGGCCATTCCACCATAAGGTCCTAGCCACTGTATAGAAGCTACCCAAAACCAGACTGGCTCTGAAACATAGCGCAAGTGCTCAACTAAAACGATTAACATACCGAAATGAAACAACCAACCAAACAGCCAAGTCCACTTGTTGCCCTTAAACAGGCTCTCAAAAAAAACAACTTCTCGCAGCATTCGCCCAATCACACCCAACCATGTCATTGGTGCTGGGGTTGTCGGAATTACTAGAGGCGCCGGCGTCGTTGCATATTTAAAAATCCGACGTCCTAATGCCACGACAAAAAGCACTGATGCAGCGTAGAACAGCACCGAAAAAATGATCCCCATTCTCAAATCTCGAACTCCAGACAGCAGCAACGCCTAAGTCGATGTAAACACGGTCTTGTCGTTGTCTGCCTTGATATTTCCAACTGATTAGACGCAACCTGTCGGTTTTGGTAATCCAGCATATTTACATGCTTGCTTTGCCGGGCCATAGGGAAACAATTCATAAAGATATTTACTGTTACCTTTATCTTTACCAAGTTTCTTGCCAATAGCCTTAGTCAAAACACGAACTGCGGGTGCAATTTGATATTCATCGTAGTAATCCCGCAAAAAGTTAATTACCTCCCAGTGGGGTTCTGTCAAATCGCAATCATCTTCCGTTGCCATTCTCTCTGCAACTTCCGCACTCCAGTCACTAAGATTCGCGAGATATCCTTCTTCATCAGTTTCGTACTCTCTACCATTTACTTCAAATGCCATTTCATTCCCTCCATATAACCATTAAAACCACGATTGCACCTTCTGATTCCTAACTGCAAGCTCAACAAATCCGTCGTAGTCTATTCGCTTAATCCCCGATATTAACTTGTCGGCCTCTATGCCTCGTGCATCTATATCTGGCCCAAGTACATATATCTGGCAAACATCCATTGCCTTTGCCACAATCGGAGTTACTGCAGTCCCGTTTATCGCGCCATATACACCATCCTCTATCATAAGAATGTCACTACCTGACACAGCAAGCCCAAAGCAAGTCTCCAAGCTTGTAGATGTAAAGGGAGATTTGTTAACAGTATGTAGCATGGGACTAAAAATTGAGAATTACATCTTGATTTTCTAAAATCGTTGCCA
>PBOB01000068.1 GCA_002724185.1 Acidiferrobacteraceae bacterium
ACTATTAAATAAGCTAGAAGGCTCTGATGAGGCGATCACCCCTACAGTCACAAGAATTGGTGACTGTTTAGCACCAGGTCTCACGGCTGATGCTGTTTACAGCGGACATAAGTTTGCACGCGAACTCGGATCCGAGAACTCCAGGCAAACTTTTAATAGAGAACGCATTACTTTATCTTCACAATCTGCTGACTAAGGTAACCTATTTCCAATATGGCACGAAAAACCCGTGGGAAACAACGCTCCAGATCAGCCTTTCCTTCTCAACAACCCTGGCAACGACTGGTTAACCCATATAGCCCAATCGAAGTCCTCAACGAGGGTGAACTAAGTGCGATTCACGAAGCCACTATGGATATTCTTGAAAATATTGGCGTCGAATTTCTAAGTGAGCGTGCCCTTACTATTCTTGAAAAGTCTGGCGCCACCGTTGACCGCGACAACAATCTAGTGCGTATGGATCGGGGACTTGTGCTTGAGTCGATTTCCAACGCCCCTTCTCAATTCACCTTGTACGCACGCAATCCACAACGCTACGTTGTCATTGGAGATAATCATATTTGTTTTGATTCAGTTGGTGGGCCCGCCTATGTATCTGATCTTGATAACGGAAGGCGTGCCGGTAATTTCAACGATTTTAAAAAATTTATATGTTTAATACAGTCGTTGGACGTGCTACATATGTGCGGTGGGATTCCAGCAATACCTATCGAACTTGACCCGGAAACCCGTCATCTTGACTGCATTTACACCACGATTACCCATACAGACAAAGTCTGGCATTCAACTGGCTTGGGACATCAACGAGTGTCTGATGCGATCGACATGCTTTGCATAGCTCGAAATCAAACCAGAGACGAAATCAAAACTGAACCCGGTATATTCACGACAATAAACTGTAATTCTCCACGCCGATTCGATGGCCCAATGCTTGATGGGTTAATGGAGGCCGTCAAATATGGTCAAGCGGTAACCATCACTCCATTTACGCTGGCCGGCGCAATGAGTCCTACGACTCTCGCTGGCTCTCTTGTCCAGCAAAATGTAGAAGCATTGGCAGGCATCGCTTTTTCCCAGATTGTATCTCCAGGCTCACCGTGCATTTATGGCGCATTTACCTCTAATGTCGATATGAAGTCAGGTTCCCCAGCATTTGGAACGCCCGAATATACACAGGCTTGCCTAGCATCGGGGCAGATTGCACGTTATTACCGGCTACCTTATCGGTCTAGTAATACAAATACTTCCAACGTCGCTGACGCACAGGCTGTATATGAATCATCAATGTCCTTATGGGGATCGATTATGGGACATTCGAATTTATTGCACCATGCTGCAGGTTGGCTTGAAGGTGGCCTCACAGCATCTTTTGAGAAAACTATCATTGACGCTGAAATGCTGCAAATGATGGCGGCATTCTTGAAACCATTTAATGTCACAAACGACACCTTGTCCGTAGAAACCATATCCCAAGTTGATCCCGGTGGTCACTTTTTTGGTACAAAACAGACGTTGGAACTTTACGAGGAAGCTTTTTATTCTCCTTTATTATCAGACTGGCGTAACTTTGAAACATGGTCTGACTCTGGATCTCAAACAGCCACTGAGCGAGCCAATACTCTTTGCAAGAATATTCTTAAAAACTATGAACAACCCTACATAGATCCAGCGATTGAAGAACACCTAAGAGCCTTTGTCGAAAGGCGAAAAAAAGAAGAGAGGCAACACTAATGACATCAATGCATGAAACAACCAACTCGGACATCTACAAAAGAACTCGACTGCCCCTTCTGGAGGCCGATACGATGCCAACGGAGTGCTACACATCGAGAGACTTCTACGATCTAGAAATTGAGAAAATTTTCCACAAAGTTTGGAATTTTGTCGGTAGAGCAGATTTAGTGCCCGAGGCTGGTGATTACTACGCGTTTGATTTTACCAATGTGCCAATTTTAATTGTCCGTGGTGATGACAATGAGGTTCGAGCATTTGCAAATAGTTGTAGGCATCGAGGCGCAAAAATTGCTTCGGGAAAAGGGAACTGCAATGCCTTCTCCTGTCCCTATCATGGTTGGAAATACTCCCTCGATGGCCGCCTAAAAGCAGCGACGTATATGGATCGGACAAAAGGCTTCGAAAAGTCCGATTACGGTCTTGTACCACTTCGCCTCGAACAATGGGGTGGTTTTCTTTTTATATGTTTCGATAATAACGCCGAGCCACTGGAGCACTTTCTAGGTGATCTCCCGGAACTAATGCGTCCCTATGATCTTGACCGTCTAACATGCACTCGCCGCGAGGAATACTCACTTCAGTGTAACTGGAAAATTTACATTGAAAACGCCATGGAGTCATATCACGTACCGTGGGTCCACAATAAAACTCTCCAGAAACAGAAGCGAGACCACAACCCACCGATATTGCCAGATAATGGCGAGTACAGCGGATTACTCACACGACACACTGGAAGCCGGGCGTTACTCCCAGGAATGGAAGGTTTTCCTTATATACCAACACTTGCCGGTGATAGTGCTGAAGGAACCTACTACATTTTGATCAATCCAAGCACTATGCTTGGGTGCACGTTTGACACTGTCTGGTGGCTTGAACTTCATCCCGAAGGACCCGAACAAACTAAACTTATAGTTGGGTCATGTTTTCATGAGACCACAACTGCTCGCGATGATTTTGAACACATAGTTCAGAATTACTATAAAAGACTTAATATCTCTATTGAAGAGGACAATGAAATTTCAGAGTTACAACAAGCAGGCTTAAGATCACCTTTTGCACAACCAGGACGCTTTTCCTACATGGAACCACTAGTACACGTGATTGATAACTGGGTGCTGGATAGAGTGCTCGGTGACTAACACTGACCAAAAGCTACGGCTTCATATTGCGGCACTGTCATCGCAACCTGATGTCTTCTGGGTAACCGAAGAACGATTCGCAAATGCCTGCTCTCGACATCCTGAATTAGCATCAAAACTAGATGCTGATTGGAGTTGGGATCTTGTTGGTTTTGATCAAGCTGTTCAAATCAGTGACATTGTAATTGGGTGGCGATTCGGTGATTTGTCTCTAGTCCGAAAATCTCAACGACTAAAATGGATTCAACTCACTGGTGCAGGATCAGAACACCTCCAGCCACTTGACTGGCTACCACGACGTATCAAGCTAACAAACAATACTGGTGTGCATGGGCCCAAGTTAGCAGAATTTGCTGGCACCTCAATACTAATGCTAAACCACGGATTTCCACATTACGTTACCCAACAGCGTCACTCCAACTGGTCAAAACAATTTACAACAACAACTGCTGGGAAAACCGTTCTAATTATTGGCCTTGGTAGCACAGGCGGTTCTGTTGCGAAATGGGTAAAAAACCAATTAGGATTGAAAGTCGTTGGTGTTCGACGCTCAGGCCAACCACACCGATACGCAGATTCCGTACATATTCCAAGTGATATTGACGAGCTACTCCCACATGCTGATTTTGTTGTTGTTACCGCACCGCTAACAAATGAAACCGATAACCTCCTTAATCGCCATCGACTTTCACTCTTAAAGCCTACCGTTGGCCTAGTTAATTTAGGACGTGCAAGAATAATTGACTACGAAGCATTAGCGGACTACCTAGAAGAAGGACGAATAGCCGGCGCTATATTAGATGTGTTCGACCCGGAACCGCTTCCTCCAACTTCACGACTGTGGCAAACACGTAATTTGATCGCTGTTCCACATTGCTCCTCCGATGATTCGGAGCATTACATTGATCACACTCTCGATTTATTCTTCGAGAATTTAGGCCGATTATTGCACGGGAAACGACTAAAGAATGCTATATCGAGAAAACACCAATATTGATACTCATAGAAGACTCGATGATTGATCATTTGATTTAGCCAGATACTGTTTCACTTGAAATAAATGACTCAATCAACATATTTGCTACTAGTTTTCCTGGATCTAGGATTAATCTACTGCACAACATGTGAACCGAATTCTCAAAGTATTCATAAAGCCTGTGCCCCAGCGCTGTCCTCGTCGAAACAATCGCCAGTTAGGAGTAATTGGAAATATTGATCCATCTAGACAGGATGCACAACGTCAATAAATCCTCCCTCTGTACTACATATGGATAGGTAATTTGACTACCAGTGCTCCTATGGTACTAATCTAGGACCAACAAACAGAGACTCAAATCCAGGAATTAATTTGCAGTTATGCTAGCTAATCGCAAAGATCGGTGGCGTCAGACCAACAACTTCTCTTCAAATGGATAAGTAGACAAAGGCATTGCGCCGTCTTTAGTCACCAAAACCTGATCCTCGAGTTTTACCCCATAAGGCGCACCATCCTTACCAGCATAGCATTCGAGACAAAAAACCATGTTCTCCTGGATTTTTCGATCTACATAAGAACTGGGTTCTCCCTTGCGACTATCGTCCGGATAAGGTATCCCTGGACCCTCATCTTCTAAACCCGCCTGATGGGCCATTGCCCCATACCGACCATTTTTATATTCTGCTGGTAGCTTTGGTGCTGCGTGCCCAAATTCTTCAAATGTCATCCCGGGTTTCATCAACTCGCGCATGCCGTTGACACAATCATACGCAATTCGATAAGCCTCTTTTTGGCCGTCCGTTGCTACATCACCACAAAGAAAAGTTCGAGAAATATCGACAACATAACCTTCGTATACGTTTGAGTCTGTGTCAATTCCCACCAGGTCTCCGGGTTGAACTATCTTGTCATGGGCCTCCGACATCCATGGATTTGTATTAGTGCCGGATGCGACCAATCGGGTAAACATGAATTCTCCATGATGATCAAACAGGGTCTTGTTCAATATACCCAATAACTCATACTCTCTGATCCCAGGTCGGATTGCTGCCTCAAAATCGGCAAGCATCGCATCTCCCGCCGCACCATTAAGGACCATCAGTTGAACTTCCTCCGGTGTTTTGACTTCCCGTGAGTCGACTGTGGCCGGACTTGGATCTGTGACTGTAATGCCGGCATTTTGTAATGCCATAAATCCGTACCCGTCTAACTTATCGACTGCAAGTGGTTCACCGGCGTATCCAAGCTCAGCCATTGCAGACTTAATCTCCTCAGCCCATTTATTGGCGTGGGCCAATCCTTCAGTCGCCTTGTATTGCCAGTTTGGAGCCGGGCGTACATCGTCGACGAATTTTTGGGAAACGTGTATGGAATTCATGTATTCAAACATGATTGGCGCACCGTCCGCGGGCACTAGCGCATACCTGGCTAATGTGGTTGCGGTCCAGACACCCATCACTTCCGTACCCGTTGCGTAGCGAATATTCCCTGGGTTGTAAAAAAGACAGATTGGAATCTCATGCCGATGCATCATTTGCTGCAGTCGCGCCAACCTACCGGCTCGCAACGCTGAAAAATCAATCTCGCTCAAGTTGGGAACACGAAATGTCTGAACATGAGGACTTGGATTACGATAGTGACTGCCACCAACTTCCATTACGACTCTCCTTATCTAAACAATTCTCCGTTTATCTCGAGGCGAACATTCCACTAGCTAACCTAAGACTCACGCCCAAGCATGGAAGTATGCAGCATGGATATTCGATTCCTGAATTTTGCCCCGCAGCTATGGTTTAAGACAGCTGAGTCGGCAGCGCATCACGCAAAGGCTGGATGTATTCAATCTCGAAACCACAACATCCACCAATAATTTG
>PBOB01000069.1 GCA_002724185.1 Acidiferrobacteraceae bacterium
CCTAGCATTTGGAGTAGGGCCACATACATGTATCGGGCTACATCTGGCACGCCTTGGGCTCGTTGTTTCAATCTCTGAGTTATTACAGAGGACTGGCGGCTTTAGCCTCGACAATACAGATAGCGCTAAAAGAAAGCCCAACGGTGATGCGCGGGGATTTTTACATCTTCCTCTACAATTTAACCTCTGACTAGAAGACATTACCTGCCTTATGAAAGCAATAATGGTAATGTATGATTCTCTCAATCGGCATATGCTACCACCATATGGATGCGACTGGATTGATGCACCTAACTTTAGTCGACTAAGCAAGAAAACAGTTACCTTCGACAATATGTATGTTGGTAGCATGCCATGTATGCCCGCACGCAGGGAGTTCCACACGGGGCGATACAATTTCCTTCATCGCGCTTGGGGGCCACTTGAGCCATTTGATGATTCTGCTATCAGTATCCTTCGTGATGCCGGTATCTATACTCACCTCGTCAGTGATCATCATTGGTATTGGAATGACGGTGGTGCCACTTATCACCAACGATACAACACATGGGAAAATGTTCGTGGTCAGGAGCATGACCGTTGGAAGGCAGAGGTGTGCCCACCAGAGCGGCCTGCTCCAGATTCCCATCATGGCAACTGGACGCGGTATAACGCAACCAATAGAACATATATTACCGAAGAATCACATACTCCACAGGCTCAAACTTTCAGAGGGGGCCTTGAATTTCTTAAAAAGAATTCCGGAGAAGACCACTGGTTCCTTCAAATTGAAACATTTGATCCGCATGAACCGTTTTTTACCCTGCAGCACTGGAAAGATAAATATCTTCACGGATGGGTTAGCCCTCATTTTGATTGGCCTTACTATGAGAAGGTAACTGAGAACCCTGAGATGATTGAACATATTCGGTACGAGTATGCAGCGTTAATTTCTCAATGTGATTACTATCTCGGGCAAGTATTAGATCACATGGACACGCATAACATGTGGGAAGACACTATGCTCATTGTTAATACTGATCACGGATTCTTGCTCGGTGAACATGACTGGTGGGCCAAGTGTCGTATGCCCTTCTATAACGAGATTGCCCACATACCACTGTTCGTTTGGGATCCGCGCGCAGGTTGTGCTGGTCAGCGAAGATCCAGCTTAGTTCAGACAATTGATTTACCAGCCACACTGCTAGACTATTATGGCATTAAGGCGCCCACTGACATGATTGGTCAATCTCTAAGAGGAGTGATCAATCGAAAGAGTGCTACCCGCGATGCTGCGTTATTTGGAATTTTTGGAGGCCACGTTAATATAACTGACGGTCGCTATGTATACATGAGAGCCGCTAAGAACGGGACGATAAATCGACCACTGTACCACTACACTCAGATGCCCACTCATATCGATAGCCTATTTAGTATTGAAGAAATGAAAACAATGACACGTCATGCGGGTTTTTCATTTACAAAGGGCGCACCTGTGATGAAAATTGATGCATCACTTAAAGCATGGTGGTGGGAGGACTTCACCACTAGACTGTATGATTTAGATAATGATCCATCTCAAGAAACACCGATTATCGAGCCAAAAATTGAAAAACGTATGATTGATATGCTTGTCAATCTACTTGAGGTCAATGATGCACCGACTGACCAATATCAAAGATTAGGGTTCAAATGACAGGAGTAGGGTGCGCTCAACATGGCTACACAACTCAGAACAATGACTGCAGCTATCTTAACAAGATTTGGCGGTCTAGATGCAATTACTACAAGACATGATTTTCCTATTCCTGAGATAAAAGCTGGTGAAGTTCTAGTTGAGGTAGGCGCTTGTGGCATCAATAATACCGACATTAATACACGAGCGGGCTGGTATAACAAATCAGTCCGTGTCGGCACAACAAGAGAAGGAGGCGAGCATGGATTCCTTTTAGACCCTCGTTATGAGGTCGCCAGCATTGATCAACGTTTTCAATTTCCACGCATTCAAGGCGCTGACGTCGCAGGCCGGATTGTCGAAATCGGCGCGGGAGTAGATTCCAACCAATTAGGCCAACGGGTTTTAATTGATCCGCGAATTCGTGACCAGGCAGAACCAGATAATCTCGACCTAACAAGTTATCTCGGTAATGGCGTTGACGGCGGATTTGCCAATTATTGCAAAGTTCCCGCAATCAACGCGCTGCCGATCAAATCGAATTGTTCTAATGCAGAACTAGCTACATTTCCGTGCTCATCTTCCACTGCAGAACTCATGCTCGAACGCTCTGGGGTTACTGAGTCAGACACAATTCTTATAACCGGGGCTTCCGGAGGGGTGGGATCTGCCTTAATTCAGTTAGCGCGCAGGCGGGGAGCGCGAGTAATCGCACTAACTGATCGCTCAAAATATACCCAGGTTGAGACTCTACATCCGGACCACATTGTTTGCCGAAATAGCGATACTTTTGAGTCAGAGATACGTGATAATGCTCCAAATGGTGAACTTGATGTAATAGCTGATGTTGTTGGTGGTCAGTACTTTACAAAATGGCTAGAGCTCCTAAAACGCGGTGGACGATATGTCGTCTCCGGAGCCATTGGTGGCCCTATAACTGAGCTTGATCTCAGGACCCTTTATCTTAAAGATTTGGACATGCTAGGCGCAACCGCTATTCCTAGGTCTATTTTTAGCAATCTAGTTGGCTATATTGAAAATCAAGAGATTCGACCACTATTAGCATGCACATTTCCACTAACTGAGTTGCAGTTAGCACAACAAATGTTTTTGCAAAAAGAGCATTTTGGCAACATCGTGATTGTGCCCTAGTAAATATTTAGACACTAACCGCCAAAACCCTTTGCAAATATTTCTTCCTTTAAGAACCGTTCCGTAATAATCAATAAAATTAAGCCTGGAAGAGAAAGTATAAGCGCCACTTCAGCGCCAATCGTATCAAGGCTGCTGCCTCCTATTACCTTTGCAAATAACATCGTAGGGAGTGTAACGATATTTCCTTGGCCCACAAAGAATGTTAGTAGGAAAATATTAGTTGAAATCAAGAATGCAAACAAGCCTCCGGCCATGATTCCAGGCAATATCATTGGCATAGTGATAAACCATAGCGTTTTGAGCGGAGTTGCCCCAAGAAGTCGTGCTTGCTCTTCGTAGTCTCTGCTAAGGCCTTGGAACACAGAAGTCAGAACGCGTACCATATAGGGCGTAGTTGGTATCAGATGAGCTAGGATGATCCCCACGTAGCCACCTGTCAGACCAAGCTGCAGAAATGTGATTAGAATCCCAAGTCCAATGGCGATATCAGCTACAATCAACGGAGTTAACAGGAAAAACTCTACTGCGCTTTTCCCTCGGAATTTCTCCCAGGCTATTACCCGAGCGGCGGGAAGGCTAATTGCTGTACATACAATTGTAACTACGATTGCGATAAACACTGTATTGATAATTGCTTCGCCAACATGTGACGGTCCAGAAAAAATATAATCCCAGCCAAGGGGTTGCCAAGCATTTTCTCTAGCTTCCCACCACCATTTTGTTGGCAATATCGATGGCCAAAACCAACTGAAGGAAAACGCACGAATGATGACAGGAACAAATGGTACAACTACAGCGATCCCAATAAAAATTAAATAGTACCGTTGATAGGGAGACAGTCTATTGCCACTTGAGGCTTGCTTCTTCCTCTGGTTCTTTGTAATTGTCATTGCCTACCTCTTATCCGTTCATACCTTCGATACAGCATGAGATAAATTAGTAGCAAAACCCCAGATATAAAACTGATAGTCATGACAATAGCCATCGCGCCTAAGCGCCGTGTGTAGTCAGCATCATCAAAAACACGCCATGCTTGAACCGGGAGGGTGTTTGGAAAGTCCGCACCAAGAATATATGGTACTTCGAACGAGCCAAAGTTGAAGGGGAAAACTATAAGAGTGGCTGCAACTATACCGGGCATAATTTGGGGTAACGTCACATGAATAAAGGTTTGTCGTTTGTTAGCGCCCAGGGTTCCAGCTGCCTCTTCGTATTCCTTTCCCAACCCCATTAATACGGAGTAGACAATGAGCGTAGTAAATGGTATCTGCTTCCACAAATAGACTGTCATGATGCCCCAGCCAGCTTCGGTTTTGAGCAATCGCGGAAAATCCTGTGGCACCTCAATGAACCCAGCAGCGTGAAAGAGCCGCGCTATGATCCCACCTTGGGTGAATAACTCAATCACTACTGCTACTCCTACAAGATAGGGAATCATCAAAGGCAATTTATAGATATACTGAAAAAGGGTTCGTCCTCTAAATCTCTTTCGCATTGATAGAGCAAGATATATGCTCAAGATTGTGCCAAGAATAGTTGGTACGAGTGCGTAATAGAAGGTGAGGCCAATCGAGACCCTGAAAGCAGGATCTTCTAACATTTCTCGATAATAGCGGAACGTTGGAAAATCGTTTACACCATATATAGGCGCGTAGCCAAGGCTTTGCAAGAAAGCCATAATTAGCGCGCCCATAAATAGTACTAAAAATACTAGGGATGCTGGCAAAAGCATCATCGGTACGTAAAGCCGCTTCAGAATACTTCGTTGTCGAAGTTTTCGTTTTTGAGTTAAACCTAATGTGTCGGTGGTTGATGTCATCGAAAAACTTAAACAGAGTCTGTTCTTAGTTTTCCCAGAACAACGGACGTAAAGGAAGTATCAGTCATTAGTTGATGTCCAGTAAATCAAAAACGGCGGGGGCAACAAGTCGCCTCCCGCCGTCTTGTGCAAACTATTTATGATCCATACTTCGAGTTATATACGTCGGCAACTATCTGTCCTAATGATCGTGACGTGTCACCTCGCTCGATGTACTCCATCCAGACTCCTTCAATAATATCAACCAGAGAAGCATTCGTATCCGGAACTTTATTGTTACCCAAACCTTCCAATGTAACACCATAGAGTGGAGGCATACCGTCTGCTACTCTTTGGAGGTCAGTACTGCTTAGCTTCGGAGCGTCGATTCCTATTTCATAGCCAATGGTCTCTAATCTACTAATTTGACTATCAGGTGACGCTAGAACGTTAGCTAAAACCAAAGCTGCTGCGGGATGTGGGGCATTACCAGGAATGCCAATAAAGTTTTTATTGCCAATCATATAGCCTTCAGGAAAAAGATGATTTTGTGTCGTTGGTGGCAAGGTGCCATTGCTGATTCCCGTATGAACAGCTGAAGTTCCAAATCGGCATGCCATATCGACTTCCCCTGATGCTACTAACGTTTCGTTAACATTTTGATCCTTCGGATAAACAGGATCTGACCCGCCAAGCAAGTTGGGCTCAATACGCTTTAGGTATTCGAAACCAGGTGTTATAAGGCGTGCAATTTCAGCCGAGCCAAGCGATTCTGCACTGCTCATGAATGGTGCATGACCAGTGCCATCAGGATTATGTGCATACATCACTTCTTGCACAAAAGTATTCCCATTAAAATGAGGCGGTGCGATGTACGTAAACCGTCCCGGACTATCTTGGAGCCAAGCTTCGAGTTCAGCAAAAGTAGTTGGTGCGTCGGATGCGCTCAATCGACTAGTGTCAATATAGCAAATATACTGGCCTGCCCCCCAAGGCATTTCTCGCGATTCTGTTGGGAAACCGAAGTCAAATAGATTTGCACCAGACCTGGCATCACTTGGATCCCAAAATAAGTATTGGGAGCTAGGTAGTAGCTGTGCGAAAGATCCAAATAATAAATCATTTTTTGCCAGGGTGTAAAAGTTCTCGCCGTTGATCCAGATAGCATCAACGGAGCCTTCTCCGAGACCCTTGCCGGTCGCTTTCTCCGCAAGCGCTAGATCAACCGCGTCTCGTGTATTTGTGATATGGGTTACATTGAGCTTGACACCCAATTCAGCCATTGCAGCTGACACTGATGTTTCAACCCATGTGTTTAGAGCTTGGCTACCGCCCCAGAAGAACCAATTTACTTCGCCTTCCTCGGCCGCTCGTGCAAGCACATCATCATAGCTGAGATTACCACTAAGAAATGCATCTCTAAATGCTTCTTCATCAGCAGCATAGCTCGTAGCTCCCGAAGCCATAGCCACCATTGCTGTTACTAAACCTACTAAGTACTTTCTCATTTTCTTTGCCTCCTATTGGTTATTACAAAATAAGAAATATTCCAACAGCTATTGTTCGATATTTTCCATAGTCCCGGCCCACTATATAGTGGCTGGCTGTCTGTCACGACCAGGAAAAACCCACAAGTGTTCGGGCGGTAGATGAATTTTTATTTTACTCTCGGTGTCGAAAGTGACTGTTGAACGTTGACGCGACTGCAAATCGATATTGCCGGATTTGATGTAATAACTCACGGTACCGCCGTGATACACAGCCTCTGCTATTGTTCCATCAATAACGTTGGCGCTAGGTGTCCCGTCGTCGTCAACAGAAAAGAATTCCATGTGTTCGGGCCTTATTGTCATAGTAATCTTATCGCCAACGGTTGCATCAGGTTGTGTCTTAACTGATATCAGATTTCCATCGATATTGATTTTACAAATATCAGGAGTTAGATCAACAATCTCCCCATGCATAAGATTAGTAGCGCCCATAAAATCTGCGATTTCGGGTGTATTAGGATGATTAAAGATTTCTTCTGGCGTGCCATACTGGACCATTTCACCCGCAAACATTAATCCAATGTTATCAGCTAGTTCTATAGCTTCGATTTGATCATGCGTAACGAACAAGGTTGTAATATTGAGTGATTTCTGGAGCTCCGTGATAAATGAGCGCATCTCTTCGCGTAGTTTTGCATCTAGGTTGGATAGAGGCTCATCCATCAACAGTAATTTCGGTTTTGTAATCAACGTCCGTGCGATTGCCACACGCTGCTGCTGACCACCTGAGAGCTGACTGGGGAACCGCTTCTCGTATCCTGCAAGCTGAACAGTATCCAGAGCTTCTTTCGTTCGTTCACGGATCTCATCCTTGTGAACACCAGTCATCCTAAGACCGAACCCAACGTTCTTCTCAACGTTCATGTGCGGGAAGAGCACATATCTTTGAAATATCATCCCAATATTTCTATGATTTGGAGCTAGATGAAGAATTGATTGGCCATCAATAAATATTTCTCCACTCGTAGGCTCTTCCAGTCCTGCGATCATGCGCAAAGTAGTGGTTTTTCCGCAGCCTGAATAACCCAGTAAAGCAACAAATCCCCCAGTTGGAATAGTCAAAGAGAAGTTATCGACGGCGGTAACGTCGTCGAATTTCTTAACTAAATTCTGCAAAACAAGCTCAGTCATAGGGTAGTCACTAGGGGAGCCCACAAAAGCTATAATTGATGCATACAGTACACAATGGCAGCTAACAATACAACAATTAGAAGCTTGCGCGGTTGATTTTTCGACCCCAATTGACGGATAGTTTAGATATCGGAGATCCCTATAGCGGAACTTTCGCTATTGAAAATACATCTAACTAGGACAGCTGCTTAGACTAATATCACATTGACCAGCTAAAGACTTTTTTATGATACGCTCAACCAATCCTGACTACGTGGCCTGCAATAATAGAGGGTAATATTTATGAAATACGGTGTCCATCTTGCACTCTGGACAGATGATTGGTCGAATGATATGGATGAGCATATCAAATTAGCTGCGCACTTAGGTTTTGATGGCATTGAAATCTCTTTGCTGGGCATGACTGACCACAAAATAAAAAATTTACGCACCCTTATACAAGATCAAGAACTGGAAGTAACATGCACAACGGGGTTATCAAAAGAACATGACCTTGCGAGTGCCGATAGCAACATTCGTTCTAAAAGCATTGAATATCTGCACTGGGCCGTTGAAACTACTGCGGGGCTTGGAAGTAATCTTCTTTCTGGCGTTCTTTATTCACCATGGGGTTACTTTGCTCCTGGCCAAAAAGCTGAGCGAATAGTTCGTGCTGCAGAAGGATTATCAAGCCTCCACCAATCATTGGTGAACCACGAAGTTGTGCTTGGTCTTGAAGCTATCAATCGGTTCGAGACTGACCTTATTAACACAGCCGCCGAAGCCACTAACCTCGCCCATATGACCGGTTCCGAAAATATTGGTGTTCTATTAGATGCATTTCATATGAATATGGAAGAAAAAGATATTCCGACAGCGTTGAAGACTGTAGGTAGTATGTTGGTGCATTTTCACTGTGTAGAAAATGACCGTGGCATCCCTGGATCAGGTCACACGCCGTGGAATAGTATTTTCGATGGCCTGCGAAGCATTAACTACAATGGATGGCTAACCATGGAAATGTTTATTAAGGCCAATGTCCCGGTTAGTGAGGATCTCAATATCTGGAGAGACATTGAACCCAACCCTACCGATGCAGCTCGGAGAGGGTTAGCCTTTCTAAGGGAGAATACTTCTGACTTCGGATGACCTTTGTGACTGGATTCACTCTCTTTCAATAGGATTTGAGAGATTAAAGAGTGAGCTAG
The DNA here is from genome assembly GCA_002724185.1 of Acidiferrobacteraceae bacterium. Lineage (GTDB taxonomy): Bacteria > Pseudomonadota > Gammaproteobacteria > Arenicellales > UBA868 > CAJXWH01. Next base: position 8,476 of record PBOB01000069.1, read on the forward strand.
ACGAACTTGATACTCCCGTTGGAGATGGCGATCATGGATCTTCTATGAGTAGGGGGTTTTCTGCGGCATATGCGAGTGTTTCTCGCCGTTGTGACGAACCGGAGATAACTCCAAGTGTAATTCTTCGGACTGCGAGCAACGCTTTTGTAGAAGCTACTGGCGGAGCTTCTGGTCTTCTGTTCTCAACTATACTAAAAGAGCTTGGCACAGCCTGCAAGAATAGCGAATTTTTAGATGCGACCATCTTTGAACAGGGATTGTCAGCTTCAGTAGTAAAGATTATGCAAATTGGAAAAGTCCAAATGGGGGATAAAACACTACTCGATTCTTTGGCGCCAGCAGCTATTGCAGCATCTGCCAAGGTGGAATATAGCTTGCTTGATTGTGTTACTGCATCAGCTGCTGCCTCGGAGCGTGGCGCTCTTACTACCCAATCGATGTCTGCCAAGAAAGGGCGTGGCCGCTATGTACCTGATGGCGGAAAAGGGCATATTGACCCAGGGGCAAAGACAGTCGCTTACATAATTAAAATTCTTCGGCAGCAACTTGAAACCGCGAAATGAAAAAAATACTGAACTCACCCGATACAATTGTAGATGATATGTTAACTGGATATGTTTCAGCGCACAGCACCACAGTAAAATTTGGCAGCCATCCCCGAGTTATCGTTCGGGCCCGCTCAAAGAATGCAGGCAAAGTTGGTCTTATCATAGGAAATGGATCTGGCCACGAGCCAATTGCAATGGGGTGGGTAGGTGAAGGACTTTTAGATGCCAATGCTGTAGGCGAAATATTTGCTGCACCTGCACCACATATAATCGTCGAGGGTATTAAATCTGCGGATTTTGGTGCAGGTACGATTCTGCTAGTTTCTAGCCATTCAGGAGATATAATCAATAGCGAAGCTGCTATTGAAGATGCAAAAGAACTCGGGATTGATGTACGATCTCTTCTCATGTATGACGATATTTCGTCTGCACCCAAAGGACAAGAAGCAGAAAGAAGGGGCGCACCTGGGACAACATTCATATACAAAATTCTTGGTGCCGCGACCGAGCACGGTTACGATATTGATCGTTCTATTGCATTAGGCGCAAAGGTTAGGGACTGGACTCGCACGTTGGGCGTAGCGGTAGCCCCTGGAATATCGCCACTTACAGGGAAACCAATGTTCTCTATCCCCAAAAATGAAATCTACATTGGCATAGGCGTTCATGGTGAGCCTGGCATCAGGCAACGAGCTATAGGCTCGGCTAGTGATGTAGTTGTCGAAGTCATGGAAAATATATTTGCGGATTTCGACTATAAAACTTGCGAAGAAGTTACAGTATTAGTTAATGGTAGCGGAGGAACAACCCTGATGGAGTTGTTCATCATATACGGAGAAGTGGCAAAGTTTTTGAAAAATCATGGTATCAGAATCATTATGCCGATGGTTGGGGAGCTCGTTACAACCCAAGAAACCGCTGGCTTCTCGATTTCATTGTTACGAATGGATGAAGAGATCAAGGAAATGTGGTCCAGGCCTTCGTACGCACCATACTTTCACTTGTAACTATTCTTCGAGCCTAGAGATGCAGAAAGCATTCATAGCAGGGAGTTATCGGCCCTTTAG
>PBOB01000070.1 GCA_002724185.1 Acidiferrobacteraceae bacterium
CTCTTTCCGGGCGCTATATATGAGTTTGACAGCCCTGGCATCAGAATTATGGGTCTGCCTGATCATGAATCCAAAATACTTTATAACGATATAAGAACATTTGCGCTGACAGAAAGCTTCATCTACCGCCATAAATGGCAGGTGGGCGATATAATGGCGACAGATAACCTGGCGGGCATGCACTGCGCAACCCAATTTGATGATCAATCAGAGCGCAGAACTCTCCACCGCGTGACTATCAAGGGTCAGCAACCTCAAATGGCATAATAAAGATTAGAGAGAAATTAATGCTGGTGATCTTCGTTTCGTTATTAACACAAGTTCACGTTAGGAGAAGAAAATATGGATATATCTGAAAAAGTGGCTGAGCTGCTATCTTGGGACAAGAGAGCATTTGCTCACTTGGCTGTCGTCTTGGAAGATCAAACTCCTCAGTGCACCCCCGTTTGGTTTCACTACGATGGGGTTCACGTTATAGTTAATAGTGCGTTAGGCCGTGTAAAGGACAAGGCCATCCGACGCTCTCCATATGTCGCCCTCGCTATTTCAGATCCAGATAATCCCTACCACTACGTACAAATCCGGGGTGAAGTAGTTGACATATCCGAAGAAGGGGCGGATGACATGATTGATCACTTGTCAGAAAAGTATAGAGGCACACCCTATGATCATGCCGAAAATGAAACTAGAGTCACCTATAAGATATTTCCCAGTTCAATACAATCGAAGATATAACCGGAAGACAATAACCTCAATAGGTTCATCGCCAAGCTTCACTTATACACTTCTAATTAAATCGACTTAATGTAAATTGTCTTAAACCAGGCGGTATTTTCCCTGTGCAGATATTTTCTGCAATAATTTGACCCAAAATAGGACCTAATGTAACTCCGTTAACACTAACTACATGATAGAAGCCGGGCACCTCATTTGACTCCCCAATTATGGGTGCACCATCAACAATTACGTTCATCGCCGCCCACGATCTAATAACTTGGATATCTCGCAAATTGGGAATGACTTGTTCAGCAACCCACAGGTTGCCCTCCAAGCTGTCCTGCAAAACTACTGGACGAGAAGTCGCTGGATCTAGTCCAGCTCTCCACCCACCACCAATAATAAAATTGCCGTTCTCGACCTGTTTGAGAGTTAGATGTCGATCAGCATATGCCAACAATTGATCTACCATACTTTTAACCGGCTCAGTAACGATCATCTGTATAGGATGAGGGCGGGCAGGTAGGCGAATACCAACCATTTGGGCTATCACTGGCGACCAAGCGCCGGCAGCATTAACCACGTGGGCAGCTCTAAATAAACCATTGGACGTAGCTATTTCGAAGTGACCAGAATTTCTTGTTATCGATAGAACATTGGCACCTTTGTGGAGTCTAACGCCACGAGCAATAGCTTCATTTAGCACAGCTGGCGTTGCAAGCATTGGATTAATTTTTCCCTCTTCGGGACACCAAGCTCCACCTATCATATCCTCCGATATCCATGGCACAAGATTTCTTAGCTCACTTTGGGAAATCAAATCTACTTGAATTCCCAATTTTCGCTCTACTTCAACTTTGCTCTCAAGATGCCTGATCTGTTCTATATTTTCAGCGACCATCAATCCACCAGAGATCTTGATGCCAATATTCCGGTCAAATCTTTTCGCTAGCTCAACCCACAATTTTGTGGATTCTTGCTGCAATGGGAGTACTTGCCCTGCAGGGCTTATTTGATCTGAACCTGCTGCTCCAAAATCATATGCTAAAAGTTGTACGTGTAAGCTTCCTGCATTGTTTCCGGAGGCTTCACAATTGGGTTCGCCACGATCAATAAGAATAACATCCATACCGTTCTCTGCTAAGGAATATGCAGAACAAACACCTAAGATACCAGCTCCAATTACAACAACTTGGGCCTCCTCAGCTGGACTCTTGGATGGCACGTCGCCAATATTTGCTGTCAACCTAGACACCTCAAAACCTTCTTTTTCTCCAAGCCATTCATTCTTGACCTCTGCAGCACATCCCACTAACAACGGCTTAACTGGAACCTGGGGCGCAAACCAGGAAAGTTGATTAGGCATTTTATGTGTCTGCTCTGTCAGCATTCTTATAGCAATCGGACCGCAATAACGACCTTGGCAACGCCCCATTCCTAAGCGAGTCATTTTCTTAACAGATCCAATATCACTGGCACCAGCTTTAATTGCGCGCAGGACATCAAATGCCCTAACATCTTCACATCGACATATGATGGATGATTCATGTCGCTGCCAGCTATGCTCGTTCTCCGGGTTACTAAATAGTGTCCATAGAGCGGCTTGGAACTTTCGGTTCCGACTGAGTCGGCGCTTTGCAAAATATACCTCTTTCAAATCTATGGATTCTTTGCCAAGATTTTGGGCGATAGAGATTCCAGCCAAGGTGCCCTGCGCTAAAGCAAACTGCGCACCCTCAAGTTTTCCTGAGTCACCAACTGAAAAAACACCTGGAACGCTTGTAGCACCGTTGTCGTCGCGCTTAACAACAAGAGCCCCTGTCTTCCCATCGTGGATATGGTTACATCTAATAAGGCGTGTCAGTTCAGTATTAGGAATAAATCCATATCCGACGCAGATAGCCTCTACTTCAAAACTCTTATTGCTGCCCGGTATTAGCTGGCCCTGTTTATTAATCGCTGCAACTTCCCCCTGCTCCACACTATCTCCACCCGTCGCCTCAACCAACACATGTCTATACAATATCGGGACCTTTGCGCGCCATAATTGCACTATGTAAGCGGCTCCTTTTAACATTAGTGAAGGTGATCTATAGATGGCACTTGCCAATACGGCCAAGTTTTTGTAATAAGAAGGTTGCGATGCCTCGATCACACCAGCAACGTGCACTCCGTTCTTAACGAGCTCTGCTGCTACCTGAAGATTAAGCGGCCCGTTACCGCAGACAAGAACTCGCGATCCTGGAGCGACTCTATATGCACGGAGTAGAGTTTGGAATGCGCCCGTTGTCATGAAGCCCGGAAGTGTCCAGCCAGGCACAGGGAATGGCTTTTCGTATGCGCCCGTTGCAATGATTATCTGCTTTGCTGAGACACGATAGTTTTTGTGATCTTTAATAACGTACAGATCAAACCCATGTTCGCCCTGGGCTATATTCCAGACCATCGCCTTACTTACTAACTTTATATTGAGATCTTGCGCAGCCTTGACTAGCAATGCGCCCTTCATGGACTGCTTGTCGAATGCTCTTACGTGTATTGAAGAACTTTGGATAGCAGGCTGTTTAAAGTACTGCCCCCCAGCCAGCGCTCTCTCGTCCAACACTAAAACGTTCACACCAGCTTGCGCTGCAGAGATAGCACCAGCTAACCCACCAGGTCCAGCACCAATTACTGCCAACTCAACAGATTGAGGTAAGGATTGCCCTTTAAATTCGCTGTACCCATCATGGCTTTTCTTATACTGGGGCTCAGGAGCATATTGTTGAACATGAATATCCATTCCTGGTTCGAGTTGAGTAAGACAAGCGCGCTGAGACAAATGACCATCGACTGTTACAAGACACTCAAAACAAGTACCCATTCCACAATAAAGCCCACGATTCCTACCACCACGACTCTTGCGAAAATAATTAATACCTGTACTGATTAGCGCTGCTGCTATCGACTCTCCTTTTCGCCCAATTAGGGGTCGACCCTCGAATGAAAATGAAATTAAGTCAGTGTCGTCGATGTCGCGATCGACATCAAACCAGTTAGGATGGTTATCGAATTTTTGCTTCGTTTGATGTTCGGACATCTCGTATTTTCTGATAGTAAATTTTCTTAAATAACTTTATCCGACTAGTGAAGTGTTTTTGATATCTGTTTATCGATCATTTGCACTATTTAGCTATTAAACCCAACGAGTGATTCAATAGCATTAAGATGAATATCAACAGCATCAATTAATTCACTAATTAGAATAGATTCATTAGGGGAGTGGCCCTCAGAGCTCTCTCCTGGGCCAGTATTAATGATTTCTATTTTGTCCGTCGCAAAATGCCGGCCGTCGAACGCACCAATAGGAGTTAAAAATACCGGGGGCCTCCCTAACCCCTTGGTAATCGCATTGCTAAATGCTTTCACACCCAAGCCATTGGATTCTCCTTGAAAGCCATTTGTGCCAACAAGCATCTCGAGTTTATAACTATCTTCCGGTTCAGCTGATTTTTCTAGAGCAATCTGGATTTCAGAAAACGCCTCTGCGACACTCTCATTTGGCAGTAATCTCCTATCTATCTCTGCTGCTGCTTGTTCAGGCACCACATTTGTATTGGTCCCTCCACTAATCTTACCGACATTTACGGTAGAAGAAATTCTCCCTTGTTTCCGCATCTCAAGTTTTTGGAAAACCTCCACTTCAAGCAAAGATAAAAGTCGAACCAGTCTATCAATCGCATTGTCAGCAGAAGTAGGATCCCCAGCATGACCACCAGTTCCAAAAGTAACAAGACGAAGCCACATAACGCCTCTTTCATCAATCAATAAATCGTTTGACGTCGGAGCACCAACAACTAGGATTTGAGGATTAAGAACAGACTTATCACGTAGCATTTTAGTTCCATGTGGCCCAAGCGCCTCTTCGTCACCTACGAATGAGAAAGTGATAGAACCACGCTGAATGCCGCCACGTCGAAAAATTTCCTCGACCAACCAGATATGTAATGCCGCGCTCCCTTTGCAGTTCGTTGCACCCAGACCATACAACCGGTCTTCGCGGATATGGGCTTTATATGGATCGCCTTCCCAAGCAGAAATTGAACCTGGCTCAACAGTATCAACATGCACATTAAACGCAATGGACGGAGACATAGATGGTGAGTCAATCCGAACAATCAAGTTATCGGTTGGAGAACAGCTCATGTGGCGCTTCATTTGATAATCACACGGCTTAAGTCTAGTCTCCACATAGTTACAGAAATCTACGGTATTCCCTGGCGGGTAGGTCGTGGGAATGGCAATTAAATCGGATAACAATGCCACTAAAGATGATTTTAGGTCGCTCTTCATGCTATTCATGTGTAGATCACGCTTTCTCTATGCCATAAATTTTCATATCACCAACTTCTACTCAGGAACCTCTTCATCAATAACAAGTAACCCGCCATGTGCAGTCCTGTCTTTCGGGGTATCAAAAAAATAAACGGTAACAATACTTGGATCGATATCGTAATTACGACTAACCACCTCAGTGATATCTTTTGTCAAACTTCTTCGCTTATCAACTGACCGCTCAAATGCATATATATGAATTGTTGGCACGATATGGCTCCCAATAACCAGTGAATAAATTCTGTCAACTAGAGGCGATTATCTGGCTCTACTCAAAATGTCATCTCTAATGCCCATCTGGCCTTCACAAAATAAACGACTATCCATGGTCTTTACTGTCTGTGCAATTTTGACGGGGAACGGTATATGAGGTGCGATATCCTGCTCAATATCAATTCCTGGCGCAACTTCTGAGATCTCAATTCCTGCTTGCGTCATCCTAAACACGGCTCGTTCTGTAACAAACAGCACATCAATGCCGCGCTCCAAAGCTCGTTGCCCACTAAAACTAATTTGATTCACTTGAGAGACAAATTTCTGGATCTTCCCCTCTTTCTTAATCCGCAAAGCACCTTGCTCTATAGAAACCTCCAAGCCTCCACCTGTCAAAGTGCCACTAAAAACAATACTCCGGGCATTTTGTGTAATGTCGATAAAACCGCCAGCGCCATCATTCCTATTTCCAAACCGTGTAACATTGACATTACCATTAATATCTATTTCAGCGAAGGAAACGAATGCGACATCTAAACCGCCACCGTCGTAAAAATCGAACATATATGCTTGGTCAATGATCACTTCGGGATTATATGCAGAGCCAAAATACAAACCATGTCCGGCGACTCCTCCAATAACACCAGCCTCAATTGTAATTGTAAATATACCGTCAAGATTCTCTTCTGCAGTCACATTAGGGATTCCAGCAGATACGCCAACACCCATATTAACAACAGCACCGGGAAACAATTCCAAAGCTGCACGACGGGCAATAATCCGTCGCTCATCCAAAGGATCAGGTGAGATTGATTCAAGCGGACGGCGTGTTTCTCCACAAAGACTTGGATCGAATTGAACTGCATAATTCTGTGGCTGATTTGCATCAATAACCAACTTATCTATAAGAAACCCTGGAATTCGGACCATATGAGGATTTAGTTTTCCTCGCTCTACCGTTCTCTTGACCTGGCAGATCACCACTCCACCAGCGTTGTATACAGCCTGAGCTATTGACAGCCCCTCTAGGGTTGCAGCCTCATGCTCAAGCGAAATATTTCCGTGCTCATCAGCAGTTGTACCGCGAAGAATTGCCACATCAGCCTGTGGAGCATGGAAAAACAACATTTCATTGCCTGCCAGTTCCACAAGTTCTATGAGCTCTTCGGTCGTGACCTCATTCATCTTTCCACCTTCAACACGCGGATCAATATAGGTGCCTAGACCTACATGACTGATTAAGCCAGGTTGCTTCGCCGCCATCGCACGATAGAGCTGACACATGACGCCCTGGGGGAAATTGTAGGCTTCGATTCGATTGCCAACAATCAGTTCTTTCATGAATGGCAGTTGGAGTCCGAAATTTCCACCAATGACACGCTTAATCAAACCCTCATGCGCAAGCCGATTTAATCCATGGTGTGTAACTGCGCCGATGCCGGTTGTGTGTATAAGTGTCAGCTGTTTGGGTTCTTGGCTAGATAAGTAACGGCTCTCAAGTGCTTCGAGAATACTCTCAGCGACACCGATTCCACCGGAACCTCCAATGATTACGGCATCACTCGATTTAATAAGCCGGGCTGCCTCGTCTGCTGAGATAACTTCCTTTTTCATATAAGCCATCACCTGGATTCGGTCGAGAATTTCGTAACCCTAATGAGTATACAAACGTCCCATCAAACAAAAGTGAGCAGTGATCTCGGATTATCTTCAATAATCATGTGAATCTCCCCCTTAGAAAATCCCTTTCTTTCCATCAGTGGAACAACATTCTGAAAAATATGTCGGTAGCCATGCCCGCCAAACGAAGACAATCTTGTCTTAGTGCAGATATCATGAGAGACGACCACCTGGCGACCATGTCCCCGTTCAATTAACGAACGGATGTAGGCAAGTCTCATATAGTCAGTCGGCAGATCAGTATCGTTGAACCAATAATAAGATGTCTCAATACCGAAAAAATCATACTCAAGAATACAACCGGTAGCCGCAAGCTTAAGAGCATCATCTAAATCAGCGAAAGTGCGATCAATGTGGCTCATAACCAAACGATTGACGTCTCCTCCTGAGCTTTGAATGATATCAACAATCTCAAATGGAGCTTCTCTATGGCGCCCAGGGTGCACATTGATCGATGCGCCTGTTTCCTGTTGGGCTAATGCGGCTGCTTGTAGCGCCTTACGCTCAAACGGCCTCAACGGCCACATGCAGCCAATCTCCCCAATGATTCCTGCACATACATCAGTATTCCAACAACCAGTTCTAACCTGGCTGATAATCTCTTCTGTTAACTGATCTACCGTTGAGGCTTTAAGGTCTTCTGGAATGTACTCATCCACATAGTAACCCGCACCTTGTATGATGGGTACACCTGTACCCTCGGATAAATAACGTAACCCTAGCGGATCGGGTTGAATGCCAAAATTAGTGAGATCTACAATCACAGCATTGGCACAAGCTGCTCGTAACAAACTAAGCTCTTCTAAAGCAACAGAATATCTGTGATTAGACTGATTTCCATAGTCCAGAATTGATCGTCGATTTATCTCCCACACATTCTGGAGAGTGATTGTAACCTCCTGAAGGTTTTTATTTTTTGCTTCAGAGACTACTTCAGGTCGAGTAACATCCCAAAGGATGTGTTCGTGCATTAAGGTGGGACCCAATTTCTTGGGCTCAATAACTCCCGTCACTGTTTGTACTTTGCCCTTCAAGTCTTGATTATTCATAGCGCTCATCTAATTAGTTAATGAACATCTCACAAACGACGCAGCCACCTGGTCGTGGGATGTTCCTGAATTTTATTTTACGACAATTGAAGGTACATGTCCGCGTCAAAAATCGCAATGCACCTCAAATCACCAATGCTCAACACTTCTTTCATGGTACTCTATAACCTATACCCAAAATCAAACCTATATGATAAGAAACCTAATCGACCTTCTTTGAGTCAGCACGCAAGAAATAAGATATAGTGACAAGTTAGGCTTCAGGAGACAGTCATGAAGAAATTGCGCGGTACGTACACAGTCATACTTACACCTTTTACTGAAGACGGATCAGCCATCAACGAGTCCATGCTCAGGTGGCTCGTCGACTTCCAAATTTCTGAAGGTATACATGGAATAATTACCTTAGCTAGTAACGGCGAATTTCTTTCTTTATCAGATGAAGAGAGGCATCAGGTTGCCAGCATTGTCGTTGATCAAGCTGCTGGGCGTGTTCCCGTGGTTGTAGGGACAGCAGCAGAAAGCACCACTGATGTCATTCGGTATACAAAGGATGCTGAGAGCCTGGGTGCAGATGCCGCCATGGTTTTAACACCATATTATTGCTGGATTGATGAAAATGAAATTTATGCTCATTATCGCCAGATCGCGGAAGCCGTGTCATTACCCATAATGCTTTATAACCATCCAGCCTCGACCGTGCTAGATATGAAACCGCCTCTGATCGCACGGCTAGCTGAGATCGACAATATCTCCTATATAAAGGAATCCACAACAGACACAAGAAGGGTTTACCAGATCAATGATATCTGCGGCGATAAAATCACTGTTTTTGCTGGTTACTTAGGATATGAGTCATTCATGGTCGGAGCAGAAGGCTGGGTATCTGTTTGCGCTAATATCATGCCTTCAAAATCAGCTCAGATGTTTGAATTAGCAGTAGATCGAAATGACAAGGATGCTGCTTGGTCTGTATTCAAGGAGCTTGTGCCAATTATTGACTTCCTCGGTGATCACTTATATGTCCATGGAATGAAAGCAGCCTTTAAAATGATGGGTCGCGACATGGGGAATCCAAGACCTCCAAGACTTCCATTGCCGGCGGATAAAGAGCCTGAGCTGCGTGCAATCCTAAATGATGCCGGGCTACTCGACTCTGAATTACCGCCAGTCAAAGCTGCAGCGTAACTTCTTTGTCGTCGATACTTTGCTGAACGGAACATTGGAGCACGCAGCCTATGTTATCGGTAATCTGTAACGGTCGTCTCGTCGATGGAAGAACTTACAATGGGGAATTCCTTAATATAGTAATTGAGAACGATACTATTATTGAAATTCTCGAGCCAGATTGTAAATTACCAGATAACGCAACCACAATTGATGCGAAAAAGAATATTGTCCTTCCGGGTCTAATTAATGCTCATACTCATGGAGACACAAGTCTGGCAAAGGGGCTTGGAGATCGTTGGACTCTTGAACTTCTGCTTAATGCTTCACCACTTACCAGTGAAAGTTTTCGACTGCAAGATAAGTCATTGGCAGCACGTCTATCGGCCGTTGAAATGCTGTTAAATGGCTGCACCGCTTGCTACGATTTATTTTCAGACTTCCCGATTCCAGAACTGCAAAGTCTGGAAGCTGTTGGCGAGGCTTACAAAAAGGTAGGGATGCGCGCTGTTATTGCCCCCCTTATGGCTGATCGAACATTCTGGCAAGCTGTGCCTGGGATGTTGGACGCCCTGCCCAATCACTTGAGTCGTAAGATAGATCAGATCAGTACAGCACCGGGGGATACTGTAATTGCATCTGTGCGCCATGCGCTGAAAAATTGGACCCATACGGACTCGATCCATCTGGGATTGGCACCTACGATTCCCTATCATTGCGAATCAACTTTCTTTAAATCTTGCCGTGGGCTGGCTGATGAATTTGGAGCCCGAATTCATTCTCACCTAGGAGAATCAAAAATGCAGGCCGTAGTTGGCCAACAACTATTTGGTTGCTCCCTGACAGAGTATCTTGATACGCTGGGCATCGTTTCATCTGATTTCACTGCAGCGCATTGCGTCTGGCTAAACCAACAGGATATTGAACGACTTGCGGATCGCGGAGCACATGTCGCGCACAACCCCACCAGCAATCTTCGCCTGGGCACAGGAGTTGCCAAAACAAGAGAGATGATAAAAGCCGGTATCAATGTTGGCATCGGAACAGACGCCAACACATGCTCCGATGGATTAAACATGTTTGAAGCAATGAGAATGGCTGCCTATGTAAGCCGAATTCATCAACCAGACCCAGATTATTGGCTCTCTGCCAAAGATGTTCTGCTGATGGCTACTGAGGGGAGTGCCAAGGCGCTTGGACTCGAGGATCAAATCGGTCGAATAGCGCCCAAATTCAAAGCTGACCTCGTATTCATTGACACTAGGGCTATCCAATATACGCCCCTCAATAACGCTCGTCGCCAGATAATATTCCAGGAAAACGGATCCGGCGTTAAAGATGTTATGGTTGGTGGCAAGCTTGTAGTTCAGGACCGAAAACCGGTCGGTATCGACTACGATGATCTTCGAGATAAAGTAAGCGAATCAATAGTTCGCATAAGACGAATTTCAGCAGACCAAGAAGCAATGGTAAGGAGCCTTGAGCCGGTGGTGAGTAAATTCTGTGTAGGTCTATCTAGTACAGCATTGCCTATTGATCGATATATAGGATTATAGGTCTGATGACCCATCGATCCACCTTCCGCATATAGCTCAGCAGTTGATGTCACTTATTGAATATAATTAGATTGGTAAAAGTACCTTCCTCTACCATGAATAAATACGAAAAATACAAAAATATTCTCGTCGCTCAGCCACATTCGCGCGTGCTACAGATTACTCTAAATCGTTCACGTGCTCGGAATGCACTGAGTAAGAAACTATTAGCAGAGATGGCAGATGCCTTGACAATCGCAACCGGTGACGATGACGTACGCTGTGTTGTGGTAACAGGAGATCATAAGGCTTTTTCTGCTGGTGCGGATATTAAAGAGATGCCTGAGGATGGTATTCCTATGTTTGCAGATGCTGAACGTTTACGTGCTTGGAAAACAATTGAGCAGTTTCGAAAACCGCTTATCGCCGCTGTAAACGGTTATGCACTTGGTGGTGGTTGCGAACTGGTGCTTTTGTGCGACATAGTCGTGTGTGGTAAAAACGCGCAATTTGGAACTCCGGAAATCAAAATCTCGGCTTTTCCTGGTGACGGAGGCACACAACGCCTACCTAGACTTATTGGCAAAGCGCGTGCCATGTATATGATACTGACGGGAGCACAAATTAACGCTACACTAGCTTACGAGTGGGGTTTAGTGTCGGAAGTGCTCCCATCTGATCAAACCATAGCACGAGCATTAGAGATTGCAAAGGTAGTGTCCGAACACTCTCCGATTGCCCTAGAAATGTCCAAAGCCGAAGTCTTGATGTCTTTTTCGAAACCTCTGGATGAAAGTCTTAGCCTTGAGCGTCAAATGCTTTTATGGCAGACAGAAGACCACGACGAAGGTATAGCGTCTTTTATTGAAAAGAGAAAACCTAAGTACACCGGCCGCTAATACAAGAATCTCGACAGGGCAATTATGCCGCCCCGATATCGTAATTCTCTCAGAATCTGCCTCCTTTTAGAATCGCTTCGAAGGCACCGCAGCTGTTGGCAAGCTACCAGGCACAAATATCCCGCGTCCTTTATTGGCGGTTACAGTGTCATCAGCAAACACAACCTCACCACGACTGATAACTGTATCTGGCCACCCTCGGATTGCCATTCCCTCGTAGGGTGTGTAATCGACGTTATGGTGCAACATATCATTAGAAATTGTCACTTCTCGCTCATCATCCCATATCACCAAATCAGCATCTGATCCTATAGCAATAGACCCCTTTCTTGGGTGTAGCCCATATATTTTTGCAGGATTAGTAGCGGTAAGGCTCACAAACGTATGGATATCAATCCTTCCCTTCAATACTCCTTCGGAAAATAATAACGGTAATCTCGTTTCTATCCCGGGTATACCGTTGGGTATCCAGCGAAATGATGCTTTTTCGCCCTTCAATTTTTTCCCTTCAGGATCATCAAATCGAGTGGGAGCATGATCAGACGAAAAAACTTGGAACGCTCCATTACATAGGCCGTCCCAGATTACCTGCTGATTGGCCTTGTCTCGCGGTGGAGGGCTACAAACACATTTAGCACCCTCAAAATCTGGCTGATCTAAATCGGACTCCGTAAGAAACAAGTATTGCGGGCAAGTTTCAGCATAGATTCGCAGACCTCTCCCTTGGGCTCGACGAATTTCTTCGACAGCTTCCTTAGAAGATACATGCACAATTAATATTGGCACATCAACCAACTCTGACAAGGTTACCGCACGATGGGTCGCTTCACGTTCGACTGGACCTGGTCTAGATGCTGCATGATATCGTGGCTCAATTTTCCCAGCATTCTCAAGTTGATCGGTTAACCAGCTGATGCAGTCACTGTTCTCAGCGTGAATCATTGCCATACCTTGATTCTCTCTTGCCGCCGCAAGCACTTCCAATATTTGCCTATCATTCAACTTCATCGAATTGTATGTCATATACATCTTGAATGACGGGTAACCATTGCGAATCATCGCCGGCATTTCGCGCTGAATTACGTCCGTTGTAGGATCAGTAACGATTAAGTGAAATGAATAGTCAGTAAGCGCCTTTCCGCTCGCTCGCTCATGGTAATCGGTTACCGCCGCATCCAAGCTTGAACCCCTAAATTGAAAAGCAAAAGGAATCACGGTTGTCGTTCCGCCGGCAATCGCTGATCTCGTGCCAGTGAAAAAATCATCAGCCGCCCTTGATCCATCTGTAGATGGTTGATCCAGGTGACAATGAGCATCAACCCCTCCTGGAGTAATCCAACGTCCGCCTGCATCAATAATCTGCGCTGTACCAGTATCCAATTTCTCCGCCATAGCCATGATTCGACCATCGGCAATGCCAATCTCACAGGTCATAACATCAGTAGCTGTCGCAACTCTCCCACCACGGATGATTAAATCAAATTTCATTGTTTATGTACTCTCCCAATTGAGCGATATTTTTTCATGGGAACTAGGCATCAATAAATTCACTTTACTTACAAAGTTAAGACGCCTAACTCCTGTAGCACCTGGGAAATTACGACTTTGTGCTCACTAGGTACTCTGCGGCGAGGCATTCGTGGTGGACCGACGGCAAATCCAAGCATGTCCAGTGCTTCCTTCGTACCAGCGACATACAAATCACCGGCAATCGCATCAAGCAATGGCAACAATCGATGAAACAACTCACGACCTGCTGATATATCTCCTTCAGTAACTGCTAATCTATAAAGATCAGATGATAACTTCGGCACAATATTTCCACATACTGAGACATAGCCTTTAGCACCCAAAAGAAATGAATCAAATGGATGGTATCCCGAAAATACCGTCATCCGATCTTCACTCAATCGGTTGATCTCGCGCACTCTAGTCACGTCTCCGCTTGACTCTTTAACATATTTAACATTTTCAATTTCGCTGAGCCTTCCTAGCAACGCAGGTGAGAGATCAAGATTTGCAGTGTTTGGATTGTTATAGATCATAATTGGTATTCTGATCGCATCTGAGATTTGCTGATAATGCTCCACTATTTCCGCTTCGCTCGGGCTTGCATAATATGGTGGGATGATCATCACTCCACTGGCTCCAAGATCTTCAGCCTCCTTGCTATACCGGACCGCATTATCTGTCCATTCATCAGCAGTTCCCACAATGACCGGGATCCTACCATCAGCCTGCGCGACGGTTGTTTTTACGATGTCTCGGCGTTCGTCTTCCGTCACCGAAAGAAACTCGCCGGTGCTTCCCAATGGAATAAGCCCCGGCACCCCATTGTCAATTTGCCAATCAACAAAACTCCGCAAAACATCGTGGTTAACCTTCGACCCGTCTTCTGTGAACGGGGTGACCATCACGGTATAACTTCCAGAAAAATCACTCATAACAATACTCCTCATTAGATCATGCGCTTTATTTGAGCATTTTATTGTCTTTTTTCTATCCTTTTATTGACATCAACCAGTCCGAAAGTGTATACCACAATCGACGACAAAGGTTGCAAATTGTCTATAATTACAAATGTAGTCTGTAATCTGTTCGATGTCGTTGATACCCGACCCTTATCGGGGATGTGTCAATTATCTTAAAACCTAGGGAGGTTTTATATGAAACCAACAATTCGGAAGTTTTTAGTGCCGTTAGCGGCCTTGCTGCTCCCGACCGGGGTGCTTGCGGGTCCAAGCGGGACTCTCGTGATCGCCGAAAATTTAACACCAGAAAATCTGGATCCCGCGAATTCTCAGAATTCAACAGTTGATCAATTGATGCTAGGCATGTATGACACCTTAGTTCAATTTACCGCTGGCGAGACAACAGTGTCGCCTCGCCTAGCGACCGACTGGTCGGCCTCGGCTGACGGATTGTCCTACACCTTCAACTTACGAAGTGGTGTAACGTTCCACGATGGGTCAGCGCTAACAGCAGATGACGTCTGTTTTACATTCGATCGAAATCAAGCTGCTGGCGCCAACGCGCTCACCGATGCAGGCCCCTATGACAGCTGCAATATTGTTGATGACCACACGGTCCAGCTGAATCTGTCGGCGCCGTTTGGGCCCTTTGTTTCAGCTCTTGGGCGCGTTTACATCGTAAACAAAGACCTCGTAGAACCGCATATGGCTGACAACCACGCACGAAGCTGGCTTTCAGTGAACGAGGCTGGATCAGGTCCATACGTACTAAAATCCTACAAACCCGATGACTCAATCTCAATGACAGCGTATGCGGATTATTGGGCCGGCTGGGATGGCAATCACGTGGCCGAGGTGGTCTTTCGGGTCGTACCCGAAGCATCGACACAAGCAGCGCTTTTGAAGGCGGGTGAAGTCCATATCGCTCCAGATCTTACGATTGACGATAAAATCGCTTTTCAAGGAAAAGACGGCTACATTACCGATATCGGTGCTGCCGCAACACCACTCTACTTCATGATTAATGTCCAAGCCGGAGGCCCGCTCTCAGATAGACTCTTCCGCAAAGCCATAATCATGGCAGTTGATATCAAGGCTCTCTGCGACGCCGTTCTGCAGGGTTTCTGTGCCTATCCTGAAGGGCCCATGCCATCCAACTGGCCAGGTCACGTCGGCGGCATTTATCCAGAGTTTGACCTTGAGGCCGCTAAAAAGATCATCGACGATAATGGCTGGGCCGGTACTGAGGTCAACCTGACCTTTCTACCAGAAGAGGAAATACAACAACGAGCATCGGAGATGTGGCAAGCAAATCTTGCTAAGATCGGTGTTAAGCTAAACGCTACAGGAGATACCTGGCCTGCGTTGTATGCCGCAGCTCAAAGCCTTGATACAGCGCCTGATGCTGGAGGGTCCTCGGCATTTCCGCCGTTTCCAGATCCGCACGGCATTCTCTATGGTCTTCTCCATAGCAGCAAAATGGGTATAAATGGCGGCACAAATTTCTCACAGTACAGTAATCCAGAAGTCGATGCCCGCCTAGATAAAGCAGCATCGAGTGCTGATCAAGCTGAGCGAATGAAGTTGTATGGAGAGGTTCAGGAGATTGTTGGTAATGATTATATCCATGTCCTTGTCGCCCAGCCGGCTTCAGTAGTCACCTTATCTGACAAGGTGGTGGGTTATAAATACAACGTTGCTCACCATCAAACCTTCAATTTTATGGACATCGGCTTGAAATAGAAGATATAGATAAGAACTGCACCCCCTAAAGGGTGAATAAGGAAACTGCAAAAAATGTAGTTGTTTATATCGGCCAGCGCGTTAGCCTTACGGCTATCGCGCTGGTTGTTTTGTCGTTCATGACTTTTACCTTAGGACAGCTGGTTCCGGGTGATGCCGCAGTCGTCGCAGCAGGCCCGAATGCAGGAAATGAGCGAATCGCTGAACTAAGGGTAGAAATGGGTTTGGATCTCCCTATCCACAAGCAGTACGCCATCTATCTCTCGAAACTCTCAAGGGGAGACCTCGGCAAATCCTGGTTCACACATCAACCCATTTGGGAAGACATCAAAGCTCGGCTTCCGGCCTCAGCAGAGCTTGTCTTTCTAGCTATGCTTTTGAATGTGCTGATCTCTGTCCCACTTGGCGTGCTGGCAGCTACCAGGTTCGACTCCAAGACCGACGGGGCCATCAGACTCATAGTAATGGCTGGTGCCGGGATACCGATTTTTTGGCTTGGCCTAATATTGCAACACTACGTAGCTGGAGAAGCGGGCTGGTTCCCTATTGCTGGAAGGGTTAGCTTTGAATTCCGAGACTTTTCTGGATCAACCGGATTCCTACTCATAGACTCGGCGGCGCAAGGCGAATGGCGAATTTTCTGGGATGCGCTGAATCACTTGTTTTTGCCGGCAATCACTCTCGCCACATTGTTTATTGCGGTTGTCACTCGCACCACCCGATCAACAGTGCTGAGAACACTGCAAGAAGATTATGTGACCCTCGCACGATCAAAGGGTATATCGGAATATCAGGTTGTCGTCAGGCATGCGCTTAGAAACGCATTAATTCCGACGATCACGATCTTTGGTATGCAGGTGGGCTGGATGCTGAGTACAACTATTTTAGTTGAAGAGATATTCTCGCGACCCGGCATCGGAAAATACGCGGTGAAAGCTATAACGCAATCCGATATTCACGGGGTTGTTGGCGTGGTCCTGGTCATGGGTGTCATCTTTTTAATCACGAACTTAATCGTCGATATCGTACATCTGTTTCTGAATCCGAGACATCGCGAAAGTGTCCAAGGCAAATAAGAGATGAAATTTGCAAAATATATGCGAAGTCCACTTGAAATCGTAGCAGTCGGCTTTGCTATCTTGATGGTAGTGCTTGCTGTTATCGGACCGTTCATAGCGCCTCATGATCCCTATGGAGTTGATTTTTTCAACAGATTTATTCCGCCTTCGGCCGAATACATTTTTGGAACCGATGCAACAGGCCGAGATGTTTTCAGTCGTGTGCTTTATGGAGCACGGTTAACTCTTGCATCTGCGCTCGTTGTGATCGTGATCGTTGCATTGATTGGGATCGTAATCGGCGTCGTATCGGCACTCTCCGGTGGCCTAGTGGACGATATTCTGATGCGCTTTACCGATATCTGGCTAGCATTTCCGCCTCTAGTTCTAGCCATGGGCTTCGCGGCAGCCTTTGGAGCGGGAATCAATGCTGCCATACTGGCTCTGATAATCACCTGGTGGCCGGGCTATGCGCGTCTGACGCGGGCCCTAATAGTAGAGACCAAAGACAAGGATTTTATCGTAGCTGCAAAAGCTATGGGTGTTGGAAAATTTCGAACGATAATCTTTCATTTAATACCAAACTCACTGGATGTCTTATTCGTCCAGCTCAGCCTGGACATTGCAGCAGTCATCCTCGTTATCTCGGGACTTTCTTTTATCGGGGTTGGGGCACAGATCCCTTTGGCCGAATGGGGAGCAATGATTGCCGATGGGCGCTCGGCCATGTCGAGAGCCTGGTGGGTAGTTTTCTTTCCAGGTCTCGCGATCCTTTTGACCGCTGTAAGCTTCAATCTTGTCGGCGACATCTTACGAAGAGAGCTTGACCCAGCGCTTCGAAGACGGGAATTTTGAACGTGCAGAGCTCGAATATCCTTGAAGTTGAATCTTTGTCGGTGCGTTTTGGCGAATCCAGAGCCAAAGCAGTCGACGGGATTTCTTTTGGCCTGACCAAGGGCGAAACACTCGGTATCGCCGGCGAATCCGGTTCAGGGAAAACCGCTTCCATATTGTCCATTTTGGGGTTACACCAGCGAGCAACGGTCGAAGGTTCTGCACAATTTGAAGGCCAGGAACTAATTGGTGCCGACAACAAGTTGCTAAATAAAATTCGTGGTAAACGTATTGGACTTGTGCTCCAGGATCCTTTTGCGGCGCTCGATCCGGTAAAAACGGTGGGGCATCAGATTTCGGAAGGACTGCGCGCAAGCGGTTGGTCAAAAAAACGGGCAATGAACCACGCCATTCATCTTTTAGAGGAAGTCGGTGTTCCATCTGCCTCTCAGCGGGTCAATGCCTATCCACACCAGTTTTCCGGAGGCATGAGGCAGCGCGTTGTGATTGCCATGGCACTAGCGCAGGATCCCGATATTTTAATTGCCGATGAACCCACAACTGCACTGGACGTCCGGATACAAAAACAAGTGTTGGATCTTATGAAACAACAGTGCGAGAGCCGAGGCATGAGTCTTGTAATTATCACCCATGACCTGGGTGTTATCTCTAACTACACGGATCGTATTGTTATTATGTATGCTGGCAAAATAGTAGAAGAATCGAGTCGGCTAAAGCTCTTCGATCAGCCGCTTCACCCTTATACCCAAGGACTGTTGGACTGCTTGCCTACACTCGGGCATAGCGAGAACGAATACCTAAAGACCATCGGTGGTCAACCACCAATTCCAGGGAAACTACCCTCCGGATGCCGATATCACCCACGATGCGCTTTTACCGAACCGGCCTGCACCAACGGGAACAATCCCCCCTTGGTACCTGTCAAGTGGGGACGATCTGCCTGCATACAATTGGAAAAATTTCTTAAGGAATCCCAATGATGACAACACTTGTAGAAACCAGAGGGTTAATCAAGCAGTTCTCTCAGGGATTCTTCTCCAGTCAGAAAACCACTGCTCTAGATAACGTTACGATGTCCGTCAAACCCGGAGAGACAGTCGGCCTCGTGGGGGAATCAGGCTCTGGAAAATCAACCCTCGCATTATCAATAGCACGCTTGTTGCAAGTAGACTCTGGCCAGATATTTTTCAGCGGTGATGACATCACTGGATATACGGCAAATCAGATGCGCCCGTTACGAAAAGAGTTACAGTTTGTGTTCCAAGATCCCTATTCATCTCTTAATCCAAGAATGAGCGTAAAGGGAATTTTATCGGAAGGCATTCGACTACATCGCGGTCTGTCCAATAAGTCAGAGATCGAAGACGAGATTGCGCATGTGTTAACTACCGTCGGACTGGGGAAGGATGATATGAGAAAACATCCAAAAGAATTTTCAGGCGGCCAACGACAACGGATCGCGATCGCTCGTGCCCTTGCGGTCGAACCAACATTCCTGATTTGTGATGAGCCCGTATCCGCTCTTGATATGTCGATCCAAGCCCAAATTCTAAATCTTTTAAAAATGCTGAAAGTTGAAAAAAACATCTCAATGCTGTTTATTTCCCACGACTTAGCCGTGGTAAATTTTTTATGTGATCGCGCCTATGTAATGAAGTCTGGACAAATTATAGAACAAGGTGGAGTTGATGAAATCTTTAGTTCTCCAAAAGAACAATACACACGCGACCTACTCTCCGCATCTCTTTTGGCCAAATCAAATTAAGTTCTGAGTTATGGTGAAAACAGGAAATTATTTTATATAGAATATGGCTGCTCAAGTTATAAACCTTTTGTATACAACAAATGACCATCGGAGCTGGGAATAGCAATGGCAAAAAATTTACGTATGGCGGTAGATATTGGAGGCACGTTTGTTGACGCGCTAGTGTTCGATTTTGATAACGGTACGCTCGAAACGAAAAAAGTTTCAACAACACCTAAATCACCACACATTGGTGTGCTGGATAGCATCAAACAACTGGTTGATTCATCAGATACAGTTGGTGAATTTATACACGGGACAACCCTCGGACTCAACGCAATATTGGAACGCAAAGGTGCGGCGGTCGGCATCGTTACAAATGATGGCTTTAGGGATATCTTTGAACTTGCACGAGGGAATCTTCCATTTGCACAAATGTACGAATTCGATTACGAACAACCAGAAAATATTGTTCCTAGATTTCAAACGGTCGGTGTGCGATGTAGGATCAACAATAAGGGCGAGGTGGTAGAACCACTTGACTTAGACCAATTAAAAGAAAAATTAAAGTATCTCGTCGACGAAGTCGGGGTTGATGCGATCGCTGTTTCATTTCTGCACTCTTACGCAAACTCTGAGCATGAAATAGAAGCACGCGACTTTATCACTAAGCTATATCCAGAAATACCAGTATCAGTTGGTTCTGAGATTGCTAGGGAATATCGGGAGTACGAAAGAACCAGCACTGCAGTACTGGACGGATACATTAAACCGGTACTCGGTCGGTACCTGCTCGACCTGCAGGGTGGTTTAGAACAAAATGATTTCCAAGGCGCTTTTCATGTGATGCGATCGGGCGGTGGCGCGATGACAGTGACCCAGGCGAAAGATGCGCCGCTCTTGACGGTACTTTCGGGCCCAGCAGGCGGTGTCGTCGGAACGCAATACATAGCCAACGAAACCGGCAGGACAAATCTTATCTCGCTTGACATAGGTGGGACTAGTCTTGATACCTGCGTTTTCACGGATGGGCGACCTTCAGAGGTATATGAAGCGGACATCGATCATATGCCAGTATTAATTCCTATATTTGATATACGTACGATTGGCGCAGGTGGTGGATCCATAGCTTGGCTGGACCAAGACCTGCTTAAAGTGGGACCTCAGAGCGCAGGCGCTGCTCCTGGGCCTGCATGTTATGACCGTGGAGGCAATAATCCGACGGTGACCGACGCCGCACTGGTGCTTGGGTACCTACGACCTGAGTGGTTCCTAAATGGCGAGATGAGCATCAATCAGTCATTGGCTGAAAAAGCCATAGAAGAAATGATTTGCCAACCTCTAAAAATGTCCATCGAAGAAGCGGCATCAAGCATCTTTCGTATCATGGTGTCAAAGAATGTGGCGGCTGTGCGAGAGATCACCGTTGAACGCGGACTCGATCCCCGGGAATTTAGTCTTGTCGGCTTTGGTGGAGGCGGTCCAATGTTTGCCCCAATGATTGCTCTAGAACTTGATATTCCTGAAGTTCTGATCCCCCCGGTTCCCGCATTATTTTCAGCATGGGGCATGCTCACAAGTGATCTCGAATACCAAAACTCGAAAACAATCCTTTTGCCCTTAAATCAAGACACAGTAGAGATTATTAAGCAGCAAGCCAATGCAATTGCCAATGATGCTGAAGCCATCATGTTAGCCCAAGTCGAGGGCCGAATCCAAGTTGTTGTAAAAAAATACTTGAGCCTGCGTTACCAAGGTCAAGAACATACACTTGACGTGGAATATCTTGACAACAGTTCTATTGACACTATCGAAGCTTCATTCAACAAAATTCACAGTGAGCGCTATGGCCATCAATTTGACGAGAAAATGGAGGTCGTCTCAGTTCGCTCGCGAATTATTGGGAAAGTCAAAAAGCCTGATCTTTCTAAGATTATTAAGCATGAGCCCTCAAGTAGCGAAGTCTTGACAACGAGATTATTTGATTATTCTTCAGGAGAATTCGTGGAAGCGCCGGTTGTAAATCGCGAGTCTCTGATACCAGATCAGGTTGTAGGAGGGCCAATGGTCATAAAAGAAAATACAGCGATCACTGTAATCCACAGCAGTCAAGTAGCGGTCTCGGATCAGTTAGGGCTTCTGACTGTAAGGGGGAAAAAATGACCAAAAAGCAATGTTCACCAGCTGACATTGAGATCATCCGAAATCTGTTCCTTTCTGGAGCAGAACAGATGCGTCGGACGCTTGTGCGAACGGCC
>PBOB01000071.1 GCA_002724185.1 Acidiferrobacteraceae bacterium
ATGTTGGTGAACTGCACGGTACGATACCACTTTAGCGCTCCGCCCGAAACGACCGACCCAAGCAGGCCGGCGCATTAAGTCGGATCTTGACGGCATCCCTAGAGATTAAGACTAATACAACTATCGTTGCAATGTAAGGGAGCATTGACATGAAAGCTGCCGGAATACCAAGGCCAGCAGCTTGGGCATTTAGCTGCAATATTGTGATTCCGCCAAAAAGAATGGCCCCTAACAGCACCCGGTTGGGCCTCCAGCTAGCGAATACGACCAGTGCTAAAGCAATCCAGCCTCTTCCGGCCGACATGTTTTCGGCCCATAGAGGCGTATACACTAGAGATAAATAGCCTCCACCGAGGCCAGCCATCAGCCCGCCAAAACCGACAGCAGCAAATCTTATAGCTACAACAGGATACCCAATAGCGTGAGCGGACACATCAGAGTCTCCCACTGCGCGCAGTATCATTCCCAATCGCGATTTGTTCAAAAACCAGCTTGACCCAAGCAGAATAAGCAATGACAGGTAGACTAGTGGGTCATGGCCGAACACTAGGGCTCCAATAATAGGTATGTCAGTAAGGACAGGAATATAAATGGCTCCGATCTGATCTATCGTTTCTCCAACAAAGTCGAACCCAACTAACGCAGATAGTCCTGTGCCAAATATTGTCAACGCAAGACCTGTGGCCACCTGGTTGGAAAGTAGGTTTAGTGTAAGGAATGCGAAAATAAGGGCTGCAGCGAGCCCTGCTGCAGCTGCTACTATGAGGCCCAACGCCGCATTGCCTGTAATTGCGGCCGCAGCAAACCCAAAGACTGCACCGATTAGCATCATACCCTCAACACCCAAGTTCAAGACTCCCGATTTTTCGCAGATCAGCTCACCTGTTGCCGCAAAAATTAGCGGTGTAGCAGCAGTCATCATGGTCATAATGGAAGCGATAACTAGACTAGTTTCTATCATGGCAAGTGAATTAATTTGATCGGGAAACTATTTTATATCGTGTGAAGAGATCAAAGGCTAAAAGATAGAACAATATAATGCCTTGAAATAGCCCCGTCACTGCTTTGGGTAGACCGGCAGAAATCTGCGCACCTTCTCCGCCGATGTAGGTAATGGCTATCGCGACGCCTGCCAGGAGCACACCGATAGGATGCAAGCGACCAAGAAACGCTACTATGATCGCCGTAAACCCGTAGCCCGGTGAAATATCTGGCATTAGTTGACCAATAGTACCAGTAGCTTCGACAATGCCGGCTAGTCCGGCTAATCCGCCGCCAATCAACAGTGATTGCCATACGATACGGTGGCTTTTTACCCCCGAATGACGTGCTGCTAAGGGAGCCGACCCAAAAAGCTTGATGCGAAATCCAAATTGAGTGCGAGCTAGCACGAACCAAGCCACAAATGGGATTAACAAAGTAATTGCAGTGCCCAGATGTACTCGGTGGGGTGGAAAAAATAGAGGCATAATCGCCGCATCTGGGAACATTCTTGTTCCGGGGAAACCCCAGCCCATCGGATTTCTCCACGGTCCTTGTACCAGATGCACTAGCAGTAGCTCAGCAACGTAGACGAGCATCAGCGACACAAGTATTTCATTAGCGTTAAATCTAGCCTTTAAATAGGCAGGAATAGCAGCCCAAAGAGCGCCGCCTAGGATGCCAGCTATTAACATTGTTGGCAGTAACATGACATGTGTACTCTCATACCAATATACAGCGAGGCCACCACCGACAATCGCCCCCGCAATATATTGACCTTCGGCTCCAATATTCCATATGCCAGCTCTGAAGCCAAAGGAAAGCCCTACTCCAATTAGTACTAAAGGCCCAGCCTTTACTGCTACTTCGGACAATCCAGAAATAGACGTTAGAGGTTCAACGAAGTAGATGTAGAGAGCTACTAATGGGTCTTTACCCATTATGAGAAAAATAATGCCACCGGTAATTGCGGTAAGCGAAAGAGCTAGCATTGGTGACAGCCAAGTTGCCAGCAGGGATACATGGTTTCGTGGTTCAAGTCGTAACATCGTTGATAGCTGATTTTGAAGTATGGCGCACACCCATCAGGAGGCCGACTTCTTCGGGCGTTATTTGCGTGTTAGGTACAGAGCTCGATAGTGTTCCTTGAGAGATAACTGCGATGCGGTCAGCAAGCAAAAATATTTCATCTAAGTCTTGTGAAATTACCAGGACTCCCGCCCCAGCGTTTACAAGGCGTTGAATTTCACTGTGAATAGAAGCTGCAGCGCCAGCATCAACACCCCAAGTAGGTTGTGCTGCTATCAATAGTTTAGGTTCCTGCAGCATTTCCCGGCCGACGATAAACTTTTGTAGATTGCCGCCAGAAAGACTGCTTGCGAGTGATCTAATTCCAGTGGTTCTGACGTCAAACTCTCGAACAACTTTTTTGGCATAAGCGTTAACACGATGCCAATTAATTAGTCCGCCATATGAAAATCTCATTCTTGTAGCGCTCGTTAATAGGCTATTTTCGACAAGAGTCATATCAGCCACGGCCGCTTGGCCGATTCGTTCTTCTGGAACAAATACTACTCCGAGATCACGTCGGGCAGAGGGCCCCAATGCATTGACATTATTGCCTAAAATCTCGATTGTTCCCGATTGTGGTGAACCAGTTTCTCCTGAAAGGGCGCCCATAAGCTCAATCTGCCCATTGCCAGCTATACCAGCAATGCCAAGGACCTCTCCACCGTGTACTTCGAGATGGATGTTTGTGAGATTTACTCCATGCGGTTGGTAGGAGCGTACCGTTAGGTCAGATACACGAAGGCTTGTAATGTCCCGGATAGGCGCAACTCTTTTTGCTACTGGATCAATTTTCTTGCCAATCATCTTTTCAGCTAAAGATCGTGCGGTTTCTTTTGATGGAACGCAGTCATCCACCCATTGGCCGTTACGAATAATGGTTGCCTTGTCGCAGAGCGTTCTCACCTCCTCAAGTTTATGACTAATGTAGAGAATAGCTCGGTTTTCTATCGCTAGTTTCCGCAATGTTTCAAAAAGCGTTTCGGTTTCTTGCGGAGTTAAAACAGAAGTTGGTTCGTCTAATATTAGGAGTTTCGGATCTTGAAGGAGGCACCGAACAATTTCGATCCTTTGCCGTTCACCCATCGACAACTCATGGACGTGTCGATCAGGATCTAATCCGAGGCCATAAGCTTCGGCAGTTTGGGTTACCCTAGCTCGTAGAGTTTCAGGGCTCTCTTTTGGCAGGGCGAGGGCTATGTTTTCTAATGTAGTTAAAGCTTCGAATAGAGAAAAATGTTGAAAAACCATACCGATGCCAAGTTCGCGCGCTTGGTTAGGGCCTGCGATTTGTACAGGCTCTCCATTCCACCTGATGCTTCCAGCATCGGGACGCAAAACACCATAAATAATCTTTACCAACGTGCTTTTACCGGCGCCGTTCTCGCCAAGGAGCGCATGAATCTCGCCTGGTTCAACGTTGAGATTAATCGAATCATTGGCGACACACCCCGGAAAAAATTTACTAATGCCATCAAGTGTGAGAAGCGAAATACCAGTAGACACGTGCGACTATGACCTCAAATATTGAATGTGTGTTGAGCTAATAAAGAATTTTGTCTTCTTTTCTTTTCCACTCTTCCATGGCGAGCTTAGCATTTTCGCTTTCACATCGAATCATTGGGATATGGCGTTCTGAGGTCGCGCGACTAACCTCTTTATATATTTCTGCGTCGTCGAATCCGATTTGCGCAGCATCCTCTCGTGAATTCGAGTAATAGATTGAGTCTAGTCTAGCCCACCATATTGCACCAAGGCACATCGGGCATGGTTCGCAGCTCGTGTATATAACAGCCCCCTTCAGGGAAAAATTCTGAAGATGATCACAGGCGTTTCTAATAGCAACAATCTCAGCGTGGGCGCTTGGATCGAAGCGCGATGTAACCTGATTCCATCCTTGCCCAATAACTTTATCATTCCATACAATGATTGCTCCAAATGGACCTCCCTCGCCGTCGGCCATCTTTTCCCGCGACATCTGAGCCGCGATATTCATAAAATGTATATGTTTCGGATCCAAGAGTTATTCCGTTCTATTTAGTAGCTGAGTCCCATATTTCTATCGCATCGCGATTTCTGCTGCCTGCCCTCTTACCAAATTTGACTAATATTTCTGACAAAGCCGATAAAGCGATAATGCCGGGTTCTTTTCCTACTGGCCCGCATAAGCCTATCGGACTAGTTAACTGATTGAGCGTTAATGGCGTTATGCCATTTTCTCGCAGTCTTCGGCGAAAACGTGCAGCCTTGCTCTGACTGCCTATCAAGCCAACATATCTCAATTGGCTCTTCTGAAGGATAGCGTGACATAAATCATAATCCAGTTCATGACTATGAGTCATGATTAATGCGCCAGCAGCTGACGGAATATGGTCTACGAATGCTACAGTATTTATAGTATGTACAACATCTATATTGTGGGATTGTGGTATGAGATCAAGCATTTCCATTCTTGAGTCTATTACCGTAACGCGTAATGGTAATTGTGATGCAATAACGCATATAGCGCGACCGACATGACCACCCCCAAAAATGAATAATTCTGGGCGACTATCACAAATTCTCTGTAGGTGCATCCCGTTAGTCGGAGTAACGCTGGAACTGCTAACAACGACGCATGGTTCAATGTCCGGATCAGCAACCGAGAACAGCACGGCTGCATCTGAGTATCGATATATTGCGTTTTTTGCTTGCGTTATCCAGCCCAAAGCTTCTCCGTCTAGTTTTTCAAAGGTTAGACTGATGGCTCCACCACAGCACTGCTTAGCATCAGGTCCAAGTAGGCAGTTCAAGGATGATCTGCGCTCCCCACTAACACTCTTGAGCATTTCTAATGCTGCATTCTCCGAAATTTTTTCGAGCTGACCTCCTCCAAGAGTACCTAGGATTTTTTTCTCATTCACAAGCATCCATGTGCCAGTATTTCTTGGTGTAGAACCAACGTTACTAGTAATCATGACCAAGATCGTAATTTGTCCGGCTTCTATATTTTGAATCGCTGCCATTATCCAGTCAGCCGGTCCAACGGCATTATGGGATTCCAGCTTATTTGTAGCACCCATACTAATTTTCCAGACGTAATTCATTTACAGCATGTAGAATGGTTTCAGGTGTCGCCGGAGCTGCAAGATTTGGCAAGCGCTGATAATTACCGACGCTAGCAACAGCATCTGCGATGGCTTGATGGACTGATAATGCTAACATCAGAGGGGGCTCTCCAACAGCTTTAGATCGATAAATGGTGCTCTCTAGATTTTCACCGCTGTTGAATATGCGAATTTCGAAATGATCTGGTCTATCTGTACTAGTCGGAATCTTATAGGTGGATGGTGCGTGGGTCTTTAATTGGCCAGCATCATTCCACCACAGTTCTTCTGTCGTTAGCCAACCCATGCCCTGAATAAATCCCCCTTCAATTTGGCCGATATCAATGGCTGGATTAAGCGATCTTCCAACGTCATGAAGAATATCTACTGCAACAACTCGATTTTCACCGGTCAGCAAGTCGATGCTAACTTCAGATACGGCTGCGCCATACGCAAAGTAGTAAAAGGGCCGACCAGTAGCACTAAGAGGATCCCAATGAATTTTTGGTGTTCTATAAAAACCAGTGGCAGATAGTTGAACCCGATGCAGGTAAGCTTTAGATACAAGTTCTGCAAAAGATATGATTTGCTCGCCGATAGTAACTCTACCCATGCTAAAATTAATCTCAGATTCGGACACCCCATAGTAACTAGATGCAAATGCTGTTAGCCGTCGACGAATAGTAGAGGCAGCATTTTTTGCAGCCATACCATTTAGATCAGTACCAGCCGAGGCTGCTGTTGCTGATGTGTTTGGTACCTTTCCAGTGTGAGTTGCAGTAATCTCAATCTGATCGATGCCAACTTGCAATTCTTCCGATACTACTTGAGCCACCTTAATAAAAAGGCCCTGGCCCATTTCAGTCCCTCCATGATTTAGTTGAATGCTTCCATCTTTATATACGTGTAGCAGTGCACCAGCTTGATTAAATGAGGTGTTAGTAAATGAAATACCAAATTTGACCGGCGTAAGCGCTAGACCTCTTTTAATTGAATTATTTGCATCGTTGTGTAGCTGAATTTCCCTACGACGTTCTCGGTAGTGACTTGTTACTTCTAACTCTTCAACGAGTTTATCCAGGACAAAGTCTTCAACACGCATGTTATATGGGGTTAAATTACGTCCATTTTTGTTGTAGAAATTGATCTTACGGATATCCAAAGGATCCTTTTTTAATTTATATGCTATAGCCTGAATCATCTGTTCTGCTACTAGCATTCCCTGTGGCCCACCAAACCCTCTAAAAGCAGTATTAGATACTGTGTTGGTGCGGCAACGGTCGGAACGGATTCGTACAGTCGGATAGTAATAGGCATTGTCGGAGTGAAACATAGCTCGGTCACTCACTGGATCGGAAAGATCTCTTGAAAAACCACATCGGGCAGCTAAATGAATATCGACGGCAAGTATTTGTCCATGATTATCAAAACCAACGTCCCAACTGCTCTTGAATTCATGGCGTTTTCCAGTCATTAACATGTCATCGTCGCGATCAAGTCGGCACTTTACCGGTCGGCGAGTCTTGACAGCGGCAAGCGCTGCTAGGGCTGCCCACTGTGCAGCTTGCGTTTCTTTTCCTCCGAATCCGCCACCCATTCTCCTTACTTCTACTGTAACTGCTCTATCTGGCCATCCTAGTATGCGCGCAATTGCATGCTGAACTTCGGTCGGGTGTTGTGTAGAGCAGTAAATGTGCACCCCATCCTCATTGGGAACCGCGAGAGAAATCTGACCCTCTAAGTAGAAGTGATCTTGTCCGCCAGTTACGGTGATGCCGTTAGCACGATTTGCAGATATTTCTAACTGCTCTTTCCAAGCACCACGAGCCATCTGTTTTTGTTTGCTTACAAAACTCGCTTTTGCAAATGCTTCCTCAATAGTCAAGATTGGTTTATAAGATTCGATATTGATCTTTGCAGCTCTTACTGCTTGATGAGCCTCCTGATAGGTCTCAGCGACCGCAGCAAAAATTGGTTGGTGGGAAAATTGTACTTCTTCCGAAGCTAAAAGAGGGTCATCTCCACATCCAGTTGGGCTTATGTCGTTAAGTCCGGGAATATCAGAAGCTGTTAACACCAGTACAGTGCCAGGCGCATTTTGAACACCATTAAGATCTAAATTTAAAATCGCACCGCAAGTTATATCGGTTGAGCCAGGCGAGAGATGAAGAGTGCCTACTGGTTCAGGAATGTCGTCAACATAAAGCGCTTCGCCTGTCGCATGTTTGAGCGCACTATCATGCTGAATAGCCTGTCCAATGGAGCTAGTTATATTGGTCTGTTTGCCCATTGCTCATTGATGAATTGCTGGTGTTGTCCATACTGTATCTTTATGGAGGATTGATTGATCTTTATCATTTATCGATAAAATGAACTTTTCCAAGAGGTTTTGGGCGACATAATTTCTGTATTCTGCGCTAGCTCGCATGTCTGTGATTGGCTCAAAGTCTCTAGCTAATGCCCTTTTGGCGTGTACGAGCACATCAGAAGCAACTGACTGCTGCAAGAGTACAGCTTCGCATGCTGATGCCCGTTTTGGCGTACCAGCCATACCACCGAAACAGATTCTGACATCTTGGAATTTGTTGTTTTCTACAGTGGCAGAAAAAGCTCCCATTAATGAACTGATATCTTGATCGAATCGCTTGGAGATTTTCCAGCAGCGAAAATGCAGATTGCGATTTATAGGAATTCTAATAAGGCGAACAAACTCACCCGGCGAAAGATCTTGCTTTCCATAACCAATAAAAAAATTCTCTAGAGGAATTTGTCGAATGCCATCAGCACCCGCTATCTCTAATTTTGCTCCCAGCGCTATGAGTGCAGGGGGCAAGTCGCCAATTGGTGATCCATTAGCTATGTTTCCACCCACTGTACCCTGGCTACGGACTTGGCGAGCACCGAAACGCCGCATTAGATGTTCGAGGTCAGGAGTAAGGCTGCCCAACAGTAGTTGCGTGTCTTGCAAGGAGACTCCTGCGCCAATCTCCAAGGTGTCCTCAGTTTGAGAGACATTTCGCATTTCAGAGACTTGTCCCAGATAAATAATATTTGTCAGGCGTTTCCCTAATTTTGTTATCCAGAGCCCAACATCAGTTGCACCACCAAGTAGTGTGGCATCAGGGTGCTTGAGTAATGCGTCGTGTAAGGTATCTAATGAATTAGGCGCCACAAATATTGCTTTATTGCCAACACACCGAAGTGGTCGGGGATCATTCATCCATTCATGAATTGTTTTTTTTGCTGTTTGAGCTTGAGTCTGCCAAGCGGAAGATAAGGGCTTTTTAGAGATTTCTTGAGCTGCGTTAATAATTGGCCCATATCCAGTGCAGCGACACAGGTTTCCAGATAGATAATCATCAATTTGCGCTTTACTTGCTCCTACTTTTGTTTGCGATTTGTCGCCCAGGTCACATTGAAGTGCAGCTATAGACATTACGAACCCTGGTGTACAGTAGCCACATTGAGATGCATGCTGTTCGGCCATAAGGGCTTGTGCAGGATGAACATTATCCTGAGCTAAAGTTTCCACGGTATGCACTTGTTTATTATCAACCATGCCAAGTAGTGTGATGCATGCGTTAATTGGTTGGTAACGAATATTCCCCTGATGAATTTCACCGATTAGGACTGTGCATGCGCCACAATCTCCCTCAGCACATCCCTCCTTGGTTCCCGTAAGGCGGGCTGTTAAGCGTAGATATTCTAAGAGCGTAATATTAGGATTATTAATTCCTATTTTGATTTCTTGCTGGCCAAGAAGAAAACGAACTTGCTCTCGGTAATTGGGGATTGGCATATCAGGGAGATTCAGCGTGATCAGCTACCGCGATATGTACTATATCCGTAGGGAGAAACGAGGAGCGGTATATGATATGGCAGGTCATCTGAAATGCCAAAGCGCAGGACTACCTGATTGAGGAAAGGCGGATTTGGAAGATCAAGCCCCTCTGACTGGAAGTAGTCTCCTACCATGAAGATAAGCTCATAGGTGCCGACTGCGAAGCCCTCACCCTTAAGAATCGGTTCATCAGTGCGACCGTTCAGATTGGTGTGACCAGAAGCAATTTCTTGCCGCTGGGGTTCTACTTTAAGCAAAGTCCACGCCATCCCATCGGCGGGTTGACCTTTAGCAGTGTCCAGGACGTGAGTTGTTAATTGACCCAAAGGATAACCTCCCCCAATAATTGCCGATATGTCAGAGTAGAAAATAGCATCATACCGCCACACTAGCGCTATTATTAGTGCTTTCGAAGCGCCGAGGTGCAAAATTGGTAACATTTTACGCTAGGTCATAGTGTTTCGTATAACTGCTAGATGCGAGAAATACCACATGTCAATGACTTTTGATCCAACATATCCAAGGGACCTTCACGGGTATGGCCCAAATCCGCCGAAAGTGGCTTGGCCTAGCGGCGCTCGTTTGGCCCTACAGTTTGTGCTCAACTATGAAGAAGGCGGCGAAAATTGTGTCCTCCATGGCGATCCAGCCTCCGAAGCTTTTCTTTCGGAAATTATTGGTGCCGTCCCACGGCATGGGAAGCGACACATGAGTATTGAGTCGATCTACGAATATGGTGCCCGTGTAGGAGTTTGGCGCGTGCTTGAGTTTTTCCGAAGGCGAGAAATACCTATCACATTATTTGGTGTCGCGATGGCACTCCAGCGAAATCCTGACGTTGCTATTTCTGCTCTCAAGGCGGGCCATGAGATTTGTTGCCATGGATACCGTTGGATTGATTACCATGATGTGCCAATTGATATTGAACGCGAGCATTTACATAAAGCGATTGAGATCATCCAAGAATTAACCGGCCAGCGCCCTTTGGGTTGGTACACAGGTCGAACTAGTGAAAATACGCGTAAGCTAGTTGTTGAAGAGGGTGGATTTCTTTATGACGCAGATGATTACAGTGATGATTTGCCCTATTGGGTGCACATGTTAGGCAGAGATCATTTAATAGTTCCTTATACACTTGATGCGAACGATATGAGGTTTGCTACTACACAAGGGTTCAACTCAGGCGAGCATTTTTTTGCTTATCTGCGAGATACGTTTGACGTGCTTTATGCTGAAGCCGCTGAGGTTCCGAGAATGATGTCGATAGGCCTTCATTGCCGATTAATTGGACGACCAGGTCGTATGCGTTCCCTTGAGAAGTTTGTTAATTACGTCCAAGGGTATGACAAAGTATGGTTTTGCCGAAGGATTGATATAGCTGAACATTGGCGTATGCATCGCCCAGCATAACAGTATCTATGATAATAAATTTAGATATTCCAAATCACCGTTTTTCATGTCCACGGCCCAGTCAAATGGATCAAGCTGAATTTGTTGAATGCTTTGGAATTATATTTGAACATTCCAGCTGGATAGTAAGTGAGGCTTGGCACGCAGGATTAACTGCCCATGATGATTATGCAGATGGCTTGTTTAGCTCTTTTGTGGACATCGTAGAGGATGTTGGCTATGAGGCTAAGTTATTGTTATTGCGCGCGCATCCTGACCTCGCAGGTCGGCTTGCACAACAAGGGGAAACAACGGATTTTTCAATAAGCGAGCAACATAGCGCTGGTCTAGATTACTGTAGTCAGGAAGAGATTAGAGAGTTTTATCACCTGAACCAAAGATATACAGACAAATTTGGGTTTCCCTTTATTTTGGCTGTCCAGGGCCTTGAACGAGTAGAAATATTGAAAATATTTAGGAAGCGTGTTGAAAATGAAATGGAGAATGAATTTGATGAGGCTATTAGACAGGTTTTCAAAATTGCTCGATTAAGACTCAGCCAAATTAAACTGGCTTAAATCGTCAAGATTTTTTTCAGATAGATTGCCAGGCCTGGTTCGGCCCTGTATGATGATCATCTTGAGATGACTCTACACCAATTCAAGATGTACCTCGCAAGGAACCTGGCTGGTTCCTTTTTTGCTTTAAGGGGTGGTGTTTCTGCGCTCGATTATCTTAGCGGTTTAGTTTTGGTTGATCTGTTGGTCAGAATCAATTAATGAGGAGTTTGTTTAACATTCAAGTAGCAAGAGGATTATTGCGATGGCATTGAGTCGAGATTTCGCACCAAGAAGTATTATCGAGCAGGTTGAGCGCACCGGCATCAAGGGGCGCCATCTAAGTTTTATTGATGATCTTTCTACTGATGAGCTAGGGGATTTGTTTCTAACTGCTGAGATGTTCGAACCATACTGGAAAACTGGATTAGAATTACTTCGTCATCGGATTCTTTGTACTTTGTTTTTTCAGCCAAGTACTCGTACAAGATTTAGTCATGAAACTGCGATGTATAGGCTGGGTGGAAATGTTTTGACTGAGTCCAACCCAATGATTAGTTCTTCTGCCGCAAAAAATGAATCACTTTACGATTCAATAAGGGTTATCTCGCAGTATGCTGATGTCCTGGTTTTACGCCATCCTGATGAGGAGCGTGTACTTGAAGATATTGAAAGACTTGGTTCCGATACAATACCTATCATTAGTGGAGGCTATGGCAATGTTACCCACCCCACTCAGGGCTTGCTGGATATGTATACGGCATGGCGGGCAATTGGTGGCGACTTTTCTGCAATGACAGTGATGATTGCGACACCTGATTTGTCAAGGGCTCGCTCTGGTCAATCATTTGCACTCGGTTTAGCCCGAATGGGCGCTCGGATTGTGTATTCTGGTACTACTGGCTTGCGCACGCCAGACGTAATTAGGACGAAATTGGATGCAGCCAATGCCGATTACCAAGAATACAATGATTTGACGATTGTTGAGCAGGAGCAATTGATTGCAGATGAAGGTGTCGATCTTTTGTATCTGCCAGGATGCTCAGTAAAAAAGGGCGACCCCGGACGGGATGATTTTATGAGGAAAATGGAGGAGTACTATTTTACGGTTGACGGCTTACGCAGGATCGAGCAGAGAAGCGGGAAGACAGTCGGAGTTATGCACTCTTTACCCAGAAACGAGGGCGAATTCGATTTCGCCATCGATCAGACTCCCCACGAGCTTTATTTTAAGCAAATAAGTTTTTCTGTCCCTCTTCGAATGTCATTATTGGCAAATATCCTTGGGCTTTAAACAATATTGTTGCTCGCTCAGTTAATGAATAGGAAACCTAGAGTGGTAGTTATTGGGACTGGCGGGACGATTGCTGGTCACAGTGAATCTCCAACGAATTTATCCTACGATGCTGCTCAGCTACCGGTAGATTATTTGCTTAAATCTATACCGCAGTTAGCTGATCTCGCTGAGATATCAACACAAAATATCTTTTCACTTAACTCCAAAGATATGGGTTCTAGTCAGTGGCTAGAGCTAGCTCGGTGTATTCAGAATTTGGTTAATGATAGCAACATAGATGGCGTTGTAGTTACTCATGGTACTGATACGTTGGAGGAAGCAGCCCTTTTTTTGGAGTCAACTATTAGTTCACGAAAGCCAGTGGTACTTACGGGCAGTATGCGTGCATCAACGGCTTTAAGCGCAGATGGCCCATCAAATCTTTATCAAGCAATCCAGGTTAGCGCGTCGGTTTCTGCCAGAGATCGTGGCGTGTTGGTAGTTTTTAATGCAGAAATAATTATGGGCACTAAGGTTGTAAAAGGTCACTCAATAGCAACTGGTGCTTTTTCCGCTTCTGTTGGAGGGGTGATTGGTAGCGTCTACAATGGTCATACGTTTTTCTCCATACCGCCGGGAGTATCACCCCTTTCTGGGCTTCTCGGTTCAGCCCTAAAAAACAATAATACA
Source organism: Acidiferrobacteraceae bacterium (assembly GCA_002724185.1). GTDB lineage: Bacteria > Pseudomonadota > Gammaproteobacteria > Arenicellales > UBA868 > CAJXWH01. Next base: position 12,889 of record PBOB01000071.1, read on the forward strand.
GGTTGGCCTATTATAAGAACCCATTACGTTACAGCAGGTGAGACTGAAGAATCACTATTGGCTATTGCTGATCTAGATTGCCAAGGTATCGTAATAGTCGGCTTCGGTGCCGGTGAAATTCCTGACACCCTTTTGTCTGTAGTTTTAGATAAGGCAAAACAGGGTGTATATTTTGTTATTTCATCCCGTGTGAGTTGTTGTGCTGTTATGCCTGAGACAATGACTTTAGGTGAATGTGAAACCATCATTGCATCTCGCCACTTCAATCCACAAAAATCAGCAGTCCTACTGTCGTTGTCGCTATGTATAGGATTGAGCCCGCTCGATATTTTTAGCCGAGCAGAAGTTGAGGGGTAAGCAATATGCAGGAAGCTTCTACATCACTTAATTTACCGCCTAGCCTACTGATAGCCGTTGGTGGTAATGCTATTCATCCCGAGGGAATTAAAGGGACGCCAGAAGAGCAGATGACTGTAGCCGCGAAAGCGGCGGAGATGCTTTTGCCCATTCTTGAGCTTGAGCAGGAGCTCATAATTACTCATGGGAATGGGCCTGGTGTAGGTAAGACCATATTGCGACAGGTCTTAGCAAGACACCGAGTCACGCCAATGTCGCTCGATATTTGTGTTGCGAACACCCAAGGGGTAACAGCATATTTATTAATGCAAGCCTTTGAAAACGCTTTGCGTAATGCTGGGAATCCAAGGCACGCTATTGGCTTGGTGACACAAGTTGAAGTGGATCCCAATGATCTAGCCTTTACAAGGCCAAGTAAGCCTATAGGCTATTTTTACAGCCAGGCGGAGGCCAGAAGCTTAGAAATTGAGTTTGGCTGGACAATGGCAGAGGACGCTGGACGTGGTTGGCGGCAAGTTGTTCCATCACCAGAGCCGAGGCATATTTGCGATATCTCATTAATCGAGGCTTTAGCAAGTCGCGGTACTATAGTGATTGCAGGCGGTGGCGGTGGTATACCCGTTGTGCGGGATACACGAGGCATTCGACATGGTATTGAGGCTGTCATTGATAAAGATCTGACCTCACAACATATGGCTAATATCCTAGGTATCGAGCATATGATGATTCTCACTAGTGTCAGTCAGGTAGCGTTGAACTATGGTACGCAAGAGGAGCGGAAACTCGGCGAGGTATCACTATCAGAAATCAAGCAATACCAGCGTGAAGGACATTTTGCAGCTGGCAGCATGGGCCCAAAGGTTGAAGCTGCTATTCGATTTATGGAGCGTGGCGGCAAGCGCGTGATTATTGGGCATCTCGAAGAATCGTTGGCAGCCTTAACAGGCAAAGCCGGAACACATATAGTATTAGATAGCTGAAAAGTGTTCTTTAATTTAGAGCTGCAATCGAAGTGATTAAACAATTCTTTATGTTTGAATAGGGAGTGAAATTTGGTGATGACTGATGACTTAAGTTTTGATGATCCACAATGTTTTGAGCCACTAGATCCTGAACCCCGTTTACTGATGGGCCCAGGACCTGTCGACGTTTATCCCCGTGTTCTCAGGGCGATGTCGAACTCCATGCTTGGCCAGTTCGATCCACAATTTACAGAATATATGAACCAAGTCATGGTTCTTTATAGACAGATATACCGAACCCATAACCATTGGACTTTCTTAGTCAATGGCACGGCTCGTGCTGGAATTGAAGCATGCCTGACGTCTCTAATAACACCGGGAGATCGAGTATTGATTCCCATCTTTGGCCGCTTCGGACATTTATTGGCGGAAATTGCAAGTCGTTCAGGTGGTGAAGTGATTCCACTTGAAACTACCTGGGGCGCAGTGTTTTCTGCAGATCAGTTGCGAGAAGCTGTTTTGCAATATCAGCCCAAGATGCTTGCATTAGTTCATGGCGACACATCTACAACGATGGCGCAGCCACTCCACGATATAGGTCCAATATGTCGTGATGTTGGTGTACTGACGTATGTAGATGCAACTGCAACTTTAGGTGGCATGTTAGTAGATACGGATGCTTGGTGTCTCGATGCGGTGTCTTCGGGGTTACAAAAGTGTATGTCTGGTCCTCCAGGAACTTCACCCGTTACCTTGAGTGAGCGATCGGCAGAGTTGATTAAGGGGAGGCGTCACATAGAGGCGGGAATTCGTTCTACTGATTTTAAAGAGGTCGAAGGAACTGTTATTCAGTCCAATTACCTTGATCTTGCCATGCTAATGGCTTATTGGAGTCCTATGCGCCTAAATCACCATACCGAGTCAACCTCAATGCTTTATGCAGCCCGGGAATGTGCTCGAGTGGTATTGCAAGAGGGTTTAGAGCATGGTTTTGCTCGGCATTCTCTCGCGAGTCGAGCATTACGAGAAGGCCTGGTTGCAATAGGTCTCGAATTGTTTGGCGATGCTGAGCATCGAATGGATAATGTGACTGGCGTTTGCATTCCCTCAGCAATTCGCGATGAAGCCGCTATTCGGTCTAGTCTACTGAATGATTTTGGTATTGAAATAGGAACTTCATTTGGACCTTTGCAGGGAAAGATCTGGAGAATAGGTACCATGGGCTATGTGTGTAGAAAGGCCAATGTTTTGCGTTGCTTGTCTGCGTTAGAGTACGTCCTTGATAAGAATGGATTTTCTGTTAGAGCAGGTGCTGGAGTTGATGCTGCTTGCGCTATTTATAACAATGAGTAAGCCTTATAAGAGCAAAACTGAAGTAGACAATATCCAGGTATCCAGTCAGAGGATGCTTAAGGATAAATTGCAAGTGATCAATATTGGTCTGCAAAAGTTTGCTGATGATCTCGCATCTCGTGAAGTTGAGGTAGTACAAGTTGATTGGAAGCCGCCAGCACGCGGAAACGTGAGGCTGGCTAATCTTTTAGCTATGATGAGTGACTATTGATGGGTGCTTCATCTGTTCTTGCACGCATCCGATCAGGAAATGAGAACGCGCTCGCGCGTATGATCCAAGGAGATCCAATCTTAGTCGATGTACTACCCGCTGGCGAAGCAATACCAGAGCTAGCTGAACGAATCATCTTGCATGCGGGACCGCCAATTGAATGGGAGAGAATGTGTGGTCCAATGCGGGGTGCGATATGTGGGATTGCCGTCTTTGAAGGCTGGGCTGACGACTTAACGCACGCTGCGAACCTTGCAGAGACAGGCGAGTTCCAATTCCATCCTAACCATCATTTTGCCACTGTCGGCCCAATGACAGGAATTACGACACGTAGTCAACCTGTCTTGGTAGTCGAGAATAGAGCTTTTGGGAACCGGGCATTTTGCACACTGAATGAGGGGCTCGGAAAAGTGATGCGCTTTGGCGGTAATGATAAATCTGTTTTAGAACGCCTAAAGTGGATACGAGATGTGCTGGGTCCTGGTCTTAGTGATGCTTTAAAGACTTATGATGGCATACCTTTGAAGGCGCTTGTTGCTCGCGGTCTTACGATGGGAGATGAAATGCATCAGCGAAACGTTGGCTCCTCCAGTTTGTTAATTCGCGAGTTGGCACCACGATTAGCAAGAACTGTTAGGAATCAAAGTGTATTAGGTGACATTTTAGCTTTTCTCAGTGCAAATGATCAGTTCTTTTTGAATGTGGCTATGACGATGGGCAAGTCCATAATGGATCCTGTGCGAGGAATAGACGGAGCTACAATCGTTACCGCTATGTCTCGCAATGGAACTGATTTTGGTATTGTAGTGAGTGGATTGGGCGACCAATGGTTTACCGCGCCTGTGGAAATGCCAGTCGGGTTATATTTTCCTGGATTTACCGAAGAAGATGCCAACCCTGATATGGGTGATTCGACAATAGTTGAGACGATCGGTCTTGGTGGGTTTGCGATGGCAGCAGCACCAGCGGTTGCTGGTTTTGTTGGAGCAGGATCAGCCACTGTCGCAGCCAAGTCAACTCATGCTATGGGGCAGATTACTGTGACGAAAAATCCCGAGTGGACTATGCCGTCACTGGACTACGAGGGTGTGCCAACAGGGATTGATATTCGGCTGGTTGTAGAAACCGGGATTGCTCCACTAATCAACACTGGCATTGCCCATCGGAATCCTGGAGTTGGTCAAGTTGGTGCCGGAGTTGTTCGTGCTCCTATGGAATGTTTTGAAAAGGCTGTTGAAGCCTTTGCACATTCTATGGGTCTCTCATGAGCGCCCGACTCAATAGCGTTAAACGCGGGTTATTTTTGGACTCAGTAATCCTGATGCAGATATCACGTACTATCAGTAAGTTAGAGAATGTTGAAGATGCTGCTGTGATGATGGGAACTCCCGCGAATCAGGAAATATTGAACAATTCGAATCTGCTCACCGATGATGGCAAGATAGCTAAGGGCGGTGATTTAATTATTGCAGTGCGAGCATCGGATGAGCCATCAGCACACCTAGCGCTTAATCAGGCAACATCGCTCATTGAGCGGCCTGTTATTTTAAAAGAACAAAGTAGTGATGTTTTGCCAGCTACGTTGCGGGCTGCATTAGACGATAATCCTAACGCAAATCTAGCACTAATATCCGTACCCGGAGAGTTTGCGGCCGCAGAAGCATGGAAGGCGCTGAGGGCTGGCCTTGATGTGATGATATTCAGCGACAATGTTTCTATAGAAGCTGAGGCCCAGTTAAAGCAAGAGGCAAGGAAAAGCAATCGTATAGTGATGGGTCCAGATTGTGGCACTGCAATACTAGCTGGTGTTCCGCTTGCATTTGCTAATGAAGTACCTGCAGGAAATATAGGAATAATTGGTGCGTCTGGAACTGGTATTCAGGAAGTAGTCTGTCTAATTGCCCGGGCAGGCTTTGGTATCTCTCATGCTATAGGAGTCGGTGGAAGAGATTTGAGTGATCCAGTAGGTGGCTTAAGTACATTGACAGCGATAGAATTGCTTGATTCTGACCCTGCGACCGAGCATATCGTACTGATTTCCAAACCACCTTCAGAAAGGGTAGTGAAGGTAATTACAAAAGCAATAAATCGCAGTAGGAAGTTTTTTACGGTATGTTTTTTAGGAAGTGCAGATTATGTTTTGCCTAACAATGCGGTAAGTGTGAAAACATTAAAGGCCGCTGCTGTAAATGTCACCAAAATTCAACCGGATACGTCATCGGCAGGAGATTTAGTCTCTACAGGGCGTGCCGGTGCAAAGTGGATTCGTGGCCTATATTCGGGAGGATCACTTTCTTCTGAAGCACAGGTGATATTGATCTCGCACGGACTCAAAGTGGCATCCAATAGTCCTATCGTAGGGGCTGATCTGTATGTTGAGCCTTCTGCAGGTCACGTCATTATTGATCTAGGCGATGATAAGTATACTGTTGGCCGACCGCATCCGATGATAGAGCCAGCGGTACGTGACCAGCCTTTGTTGGATGCTTTTCAAGATCCATCGGTGAAAGTTATTTTACTGGATTTAGTTCTTGGCTATGGTAGCAGTCTTGATCCAGCTGACCATATAGCAAGTTTATTGCAACAAAATTGGAACAATGATCCCACAATAATAGCGTCAGTTACGGGGACTGAATATGATCCGCAGGTATTTAGTCGTCAGGTCGATATACTTCATGCTGCTGGTGTTTATGTTGCGCCAAGTAACGCGGACGCGGCCGAAGCTGCCGTAAAATTATTGTCAATGCAATATGATTCATAATAATAGTCCTGCATCAAAATTCAGTTTTCCGTAGATCTATGAGACTGATAAATCGGAAGTTATGCGGAAAACGTTAGTTCCACCGATTCGTCCGCTATCGGCATACAGGATTGGGCGTCATGCGTTACGGGTGTTAGCAAATAGCACCCGTGGCCAGGTTGCGGGTGTTTTTAAGGGTGGAATATATCTAGATCTTGATGATAACTGGTGTTGTATAACCTCCAGAGGTGCGTCGGCCGGACCGGCAAATATTTGTACACCATTTTTTGGAGGTATGGATATATTACAAGGATGTAAAGTAACTGTTTCTAGAAATAGAAATATCATTATTGGGAGATATTTGCGAGTTGAAACGGTCACCGCTGATCTTTGGTTGCCGCCGAAAATTGATTGGACGCCGAAAACATTAAATCTTGGCCTTAATGCTGTCGATAAGATGTGTGTAGATTCGATCCCTGAATGCGGCTTATCAGGGGCAGTCTGGCCAGTTCATCCGCGATGGCGACGGCTTCCGGCTGAATATTATGCCGCAATGCCTGTGATCAGAAGCTTATCGGCTTGGCTCGAAAGTTCACTAATGTCCAGTATTGTAAAACCACCACCAACAAATTGTGGCGACTTATTGGGCTTAGGCCCAGGGTTGACTCCTTCGGGGGATGATTTTTTGATCGGTATGCTGATTGCTCTGGCAACGATCGGCAGACTTGATATTTCGGCTATTCTTGGTGATGCGATTGAGCCCTTTCTTTGCAGCAACACTGGACCGATTAGTTGTTTATATCTTAAGACGGCCCTCAATGGTGAGGCTAACGAGCAATTGCATCTTATGATTAATTTTGTACTTGGTGGGCACTTACGTCAAATTAGACCCCAGCTTGGAATTATTTCCAGCATTGGGCATTCTTCAGGTTGGGATTCACTTGCGGGAGCCATGATTGTTTTGCGAGCTCTTAGACCTACATAAGGGCTTTAGCATCATTTAATAATAATGCCAACTGAGATATACGACTACGTGGTAGTTGGAGCTGGATCTGCTGGCTGTGTTTTGGCGAATCGCCTTAGTGCAAATGGCAAACATCAGGTTTTATTGTTAGAGGCAGGTCCTCCCGATAGCTATCCTTGGATTCATATTCCAATTGGGTATGCGAAAACAATGTTTCACCCACGTTACAACTGGTGTTTCTACACTGATCCTGAACCCGCCATGAATGACCGACAAATTTACTGGCCAAGAGGTAAAGTGCTAGGCGGTTCAAGCTCTATCAATGGTTTGATTTTTATACGTGGCCAACCTTTAGACTATGATGGCTGGGCGGCTTTGGGCAATTTAGGATGGGCGTGGGAAGATGTGCTCCCGTATTTCATTCGATTAGAGAAAAATGCACGTGGGTCTAATTCATGGCGCGGTGATAGTGGTCCGCAAGCTGTGTCTGACATCAATAGCCCAAATCTACTTGCAGGGGCTTTTATCGAAGCTTGCATAGAGGCAGGTTATGAAAGAAATGACGACTTCAATGGGGAGCGCCAAGACGGGGCGGGCTACTATCAGTTAATTACCCACAAGGGGTTACGCTGCAGCAGCGTCGATGCTCACCTCAAGACTGCTAAAAACCGTCCCAACTTAAGGGTGCTCACAAATGCGTTAGTAGTTAGGATCAATTTCGATAAGAGTAATGCTGACGGGGTAGATGTCCATCACGCAAGTAGGTTACTGAAAATTCGAGCGCGTCGTGAAATAATTCTTTCTGCTGGCGCTATTCAATCACCACAAATATTACAACTTTCTGGTATTGGCGACGCAGAGATGCTAAAGCAATATAATTTACCAGTGATTTCCCACCTTCCCGGAGTTGGAAAAAACTTGCAAGATCATTTGCAAACTAGAGTGATTCACCGTTGCAACGCAGCGATTACAACTAACGATGCATATACGAAATTATGGCCTCGTATTACAATGGGTTTTCGCTATCTCCTATTTCGTAGTGGTCCTATGGCGATAGGCATCAATCAAGCCGGAGCGTTTCTCAAGACTAGCGAAAGGTTATCGAGTCCTGACTTGCAGTTTCATTTCGCAGCACTCTCGTCTGAGATGCCTGGCTCTGCTTTGCATAAATTTTCTGGATTTACCTCTTCGGTGTGTCAACTTCGGCCGAAGAGTCGAGGGACTGTGACAATTCGTTCTCCGAATGCTGAGGAGCCACCAGCTATTTGTGCGAATTATTTGGTGGCGGAGGCTGATCAACAAATTGCTGTAGCAGGGTTAAAGATTGCAAGGAACATAGCTCTACAGCCTGCTTTGGCTCAATACATAGTTGACGAATATGCACCAGGCAAAGAATTACAAAGTGACGATGAATTGCTCGACTTTGTCCGCCGAAAGGGGGTGACTATTTTTCACCCTGCAGGAACCTGTAAGATGGGCAACGACTCAACTTCAGTAGTGGATGATCATTTGCGTGTTCGTAATGTAACCGGGCTTCGTGTCGCTGACTGTTCCATTATGCCAACCCTCGTTTCAGGGAACACCCATGCGGCTACCGTAATGATAGCGGAAAAGGCATCGGATATGATTCTAGCCGATAGTAAAGATTAACGAATACATATCTCATGGTTTAGTACTAAAGGATATAGTGCTTTCTACTGCTTTTTTCCAATTGTGCAGTAGTTTTTGACGTTCCGATAAAGGGAGTTGTGGGCGATACCTGCAGTCAAGCTCCCAGCGCCCATCTAGCTCCTCAACTGAACTAATCACTCCGGCATAGAGACTCGCCAAGCGTGCAGCTCCAAGCGCAGTCGTTTCTACCATTGCTGGTTTCTCCACATCTTTCCCAGTAATATCTGCAAGAAATTGCAGCATCCATTCATTCTGAGCCATAGCGCCATCCACGCGAAGTCTAGTAATTTCAGCTCCATCATGCTGCATAGAGGAGAGCAACTCAGCGCTCTGATAACCTAGTGCTTCCAACGCTGCACGGACTAATTCTGACGGACCAGTGTCTCTTGTTAACCCATAGATTGCACCCCGCGCATTTGGATCCCAGTGTGGTGCGCCTAGCCCGGTGAAAGCAGGAACGAATACGACCCCGCTATGTTTTGAAGAGATTGCTGCGAGCTCGGCTGTTTCAGATGCAGATCCTATGACACCAAGAGTGTCACGGAGCCATTTGATTGTTGTACCAGCATTAAAAATTGATCCCTCAAGGGCGTAACAGACTGAGTTATCTATTCGATATCCTACAGTAGTGAGGAGACGATTATTTGAATAAATTAATTTATTGCCTGTGTTTAGGAGAGTGAAGCATCCTGTCCCATAAGTGCTTTTTATCATTCCTGAGTGGACGCATCCCTGACCTATGAGAGCTGCCTGCTGATCTCCAACTACACCAAGTATGGGTATAGCTTTTCCAAAAAGTTCGGTGTCAGTATAGCCAAAATCATCGGCAGAATTTTTTACTTGGGGTAATATAGCTTCTGGAATTTCAAATAATTCTAGAAGCGCAGAATCCCATTTTTGTGTATGAATATTAAATAATAGTGTTCTTGATGCATTAGTGGCATCTGTTGCGTGGAGACGCCCGCCGGTTAATCTCCACAACAGGAAGCTGTCAATAGTCCCAGCTGCAATTAGCCCTCTTTCGGCTAGTGTTCTTGCTCCACTAACATTATCGAGCAACCATCGAAGTTTTGTCGCAGTGAAGTATGGATCAAGAAGTAATCCAGTGCGCTCGCGCACCATTGGCTCAAGATTTTCACTAATGAGAGTTTTGCAAGTCGCAGCGGTTCTGCGATCTTGCCACACAATAGCATTGTGTATCGGTACCCCCGTTTCACGATCCCAGGCAACAACTGTCTCTCTTTGGTTAGTAATACCGATCGCCGAAACTTTAGCGTTACATAGATCTATTGCACCTCTGGCAACCTCATAGGTTGTTCGCCAGATCTCATTCGCATTGTGTTCGACTAATCCATTGGCGGGATAGATTTGTAACAATTCTTTTTGAGTTTGAGACAGAATTTGGCCATTTTGATCAAAGACAACTGCTCGTGAGCTTGTTGTTCCTTGATCTATTGCGAGTATGTTATCTGATTTGTTCATTTTAAGCGCAACTTACTTGCAGTTAATGATTAGAATATAGCTGTTAATTTAGACAATTAGATATTGAATGCAATCAATTCTTTGGTAATTTAGATGACGAAGTCAGAAAATAGTATGAGCTATGTTATCACTCCAGCAATTATTCCGTGTTTGCAGGTGCGTGGCTCTAGCAATTATTATCCAGTAAATAGAATTTTCTGTGTTGGCCGAAACTATGCGAAGCATGTTGTAGAAATGGGTTACGATCCAGAGAGAGAAGCGCCTTTTTTCTTTCAAAAGAGCTCAGATTCAATACTCGTTGAAGGCACAGATTTTGTGTATCCAGACAAGACTATTGAGGTGCATCATGAAGTAGAGTTAGTCGTAGCACTTAAAACTGGTGGTAAGAATTTGTCCAGAGCTGAAGCCACTAGCAATATATATGGATATGCTGTTGGATTGGATATGACCCGCCGTGATTTGCAGGCTGAATTGAAATCTATGGGACGACCCTGGGAAATTAGCAAGTCATTTGATGGTTCGGCTCCTTGCTCTGCAATTATACAAAGCGATGACATAGGACACCCTACTAAAGGCGAGATTTCGCTGAAAAAAAATGGTTCGCTCTGTCAGGAGGGTTATTTGCAGCAAATGATTTGGAAAGTCCCCGAGATAATCGCTTACCTATCAGAATTTTGCACACTTATGCCAGGAGATTTAATTTTCACTGGAACCCCCTCAGGTGTAGGGCCAGTTCAACGTGGGGATAACCTAAAGTGCACAATTGATGGGGTTGGAACGCTCGATGTTGGGGTAGTCTAGACTTGGCTCAAGAGTGCTTTATAGCTCTAATGTCGACTACTAGCCTTTTGGTCTTGATCTAATATACATATTTAGTTAAAGATTTGGTATTTCGGTTAAATGTTTAACCATGACAAAGCTGGGGGCAAGGAGATTTATGCGTTGGGAGTATGACCAGAGGGAGTTGAAGAAGAGGCATGCACTTCGTATTAGCCGTGGGGTTAGTGCAAGCTCAACAAACTTATTTGTGACGGTGCAAACAAAAAATTATTTTGGTATAGGTGAAGCGGCACCTGGGACTGGAGCCGCTACAGCTGATTTATGTCAGCAGCAGCTTACCGAGTTTATCAATACCCAGGATGGGATAACGCTTAATCCATTTGATTCTTGGTTTGCGGCTCGTGAGGCAGCTATCGCACCTTGTGCGTGGGCAGCAGTTGACATAGCTTTGTGGGACCTACATGGAAAAATTGTTGGTCAACCTCTACATCAGCTACTTGGATTACCAAACCGAGCTGTAGCTACTTCAGTCACAATTGGGATCCTGCCACCCGATGAAGTACGTGAACGGGTTGCAGAAATTCTTGATCTGACTGATGCCAAGTTTCTCAAGATTAAGTTAGGCAGTCCTAGTGGCATTGATGCTGATCAAATGATGTATATGCAGGTATGGGAAAGTGTTCAAGGTAGCAATGTTGGATTGCGTGTTGATGCTAATGGTGGGTGGACACTATCAGATGCGAGGCGAATGATATCTTGGTTGAGTGAACATAATTGTGACTATGTTGAACAACCTCTAAACACAAATGATGATGATCAATTAGAGGAGCTGTTTCGAAACCGCGCATTACCAATTTTCGTTGACGAGTCGGTAAATTTTTCTACGGATATTCCCCGATTAGCGAGATTCATAGACGGAGTAAATCTCAAATTAATGAAATGTGGGGGGATTACTGAAGCCTTAAGGATAGTAGCTACAGCTCGGGCACATAAGCTCGGCACTATGATTGGTTGTATGGGAGAGTCGTCAGTATCTATAGCGGCCGGTGCTGCTATTGGGGCGTTATTTGATCATATTGATTTGGACTCCCATCTAAATCTAGATCCAGATCCAGCGTCTGGTTTAGATCTTAAGGATGGTGTAGTCTGTATGGAAAGTGTTCCAGGTCACGGGGCTAGCTTATTGTGTTAAGGTCAAACCAATCTTTAGTGATTCACTTTGATGATCAGATGCCATTACGCAACGGGAAGATGGGGCATGGCGTGTTGCGTTTCACGACTAATCCAGTTGCTGCGTGTATCGATCAACATCGACAAGGAGAGAATAGCTACGATGTACTCGGCTTTGGGCCAAGTTGCCCAGTTGTTGGTACGGTCGAGCAGGCGCTCCAATATGGTGGAGAGGTTCTAGTATTAGGAATGGCACCATCCGGGGGGCGACTGCCAAAGCGCATGTTTGACGAAGTAGACTATGCTGTAGAAAGCGGTCTGTCAGTTGCTAATGGGCTACATCAACCGTTAGCCGATCGTTATCCAAAACTAAAGCCAGATCAGTGGATATGGGATATTAGAGCTGAGCCGGATGGGCTTGGTATAGCGAGTGCAAAGGCTGCCAGCCTTCCGAATCGGCGCTTGTTAATGTTAGGTACAGACATGGCTATCGGTAAGATGACAGCTGGTATAGAGATTTGGAAGGAAGCCAAACGACGGGCTGTTAAAGCTGAGTTTCTTGCAACGGGTCAGATCGGTATTTTTGTGAGCGGTCGAGGGATTGCGCTTGATGCTATTCGTGTAGATTACGCTTGTGGTGCAGTTGAACAGATGGTGTTAGGAGCCGCAGACGCAGACCTTCAAGTTATTGAGGGGCAGGGTTCTATTTTGCATCCGGGCAGCACGTCGACCCTGCCACTACTACGTGGAAGTTGTCCAACCCATCTGGTGCTTTGTCATAGGTTGGGTAGCAATAGATTGGAAGATCACGATGTTTTAATACCACCACTTCTTGATTTGGCGAGGCTATATGAAGATATTGCTTATGCTTGTGGGGCATTTGATAGGCCAAAGACTACGGGTGTTGCACTTAATACATCCGGGGTTGATCAAGAGACAGCTGAAGAGGCAATCCAAGAACTTGAAGCCCAGCTCGGTTTGCCTGTTGTAGATCCATTACGTTTTGGGACAGAGCGTCTTGTCGACTTGCTCTTAAGTTGCTAAGGATAGCCTAAATTACTAGTTATGTTTCTTTTGATATTTGTCACCACCCCTTTGCCTATTTGAAAACACTCAGCTACAGTTAGGTTGAATGAACACAGAATTTCTGATTAACGCTGATTATGGTAGAAACTACTAAGATCTATTTACTGGACACCACGCTCCGTGATGGTGAGCAAACGCAGGGTGTATCATTTGCGCCCGATGAAAAAGTTAATATTGCTCGTGCGCTACTGCAGGGTCTAAAAGTTGATCGCATTGAGATAGCTTCTGCGGGGGTTTCACATGGCGAAAAGGAAGCCGTGAGTCAGATCCATCAGTGGGCAGCACACCAGGAACTTCTGGATCGTGTTGAAGTGCTCGGTTTTGTTGATGGATCAAGAAGTGTTGATTGGGTAGTAGATTCTGGTGGTAGGGTATTGAATTTGCTAACCAAAGCGAGCGAAAGGCATTGCCGAATACAGCTGCGTAAAACTCTAGAAGAACATATCGTTGATATAAGGCGAACTGTTGACTATGCACGCTCAAAAGATCTTATTGTTAACGTATATCTTGAAGATTGGTCGAATGGTTACCGAGATAGCCGAGACTATGTTTACCAATTAGTTGATGCTCTGCAATCCATGGAATTATCACATGTAATGTTGCCAGACACGCTTGGGGTATTGGGGCCATCAGAAGTGTTTGACAGTATTCATGACATGTGTAGCCGTTATCCAGGACTAATCTTTGATTTCCATCCACACAACGATTATGGACTTGCAACAGCCAACGCTATGGCTGCGGTGGAGGCAGGCGTATCAACAATTCATGCCACGATAAATTGTCTTGGTGAACGTGCGGGCAATGTATCACTTGCAGAGATTGCAATAGTTTTGAGGGATAAACTCGGAGCAGAAATCTCTATTGATGAGTCAAAGATACACGACCTCAGTCAGCTAGTAGAAAACTTTTCAGGAAAACGAGTAGCTGCTAACACTCCCATTATTGGGGCAGATGTTTTTACACAGACTAGCGGTATACATGCAGATGGCGACAAGAAAGGCAATCTTTATCAAACCAATCTAAGTCCTGAGAGATTTGGTCGTAAGCATAGCTATGCGTTAGGTAAAATGAGTGGCCGAGCATCGCTTGTGAAGAATTTAGAACAGCTTGGAATGCAACTTTCGGCTGAGCAGCAAGAACAAGTTTTACAGAGAATAATTGAGATTGCCGATAGTAAAGCGACTATAACCCGTGAGGATTTACCATTTATTATTGCTGACATTCTAGAGAACCGAGATTATCAGCATATTGAACTGTTGAGTTGTTCTATTCACAGTGGTTACGATATTGAATCGACCGCAAGTCTGCGGGTGAGAGTGGGTGAGGAGATTTACAAGTCTTCTGGATCTGGTAATGGTGGATTTGATGCTTTCAATACTGCGATGCGCAAGATTCTCGATTCAGAAGGTGTAAGTTTCCCAGAGCTGACTGATTTTGAAATTCACATACCTAAGGGTGGGAGTACAAATGCACTGACAGAGTGTTTTATTACATGGGATGATGGTAGAAGAACCTTCAAGACACGAGGCGTGCATGCTAATCAGGTATTTGCCGGAGTTAATGCGACAATTAGAATGCTGAACATGATTCTTCAAAGTCACATTGCAGGTGACCAACTCTCAACACCGCTTGATCGTCCCGAATAGACTGAAGTATTGTGATACCTATTTTCGGAAATTCTATTCCAGAGGATCTGAGGTAGTGATGTACGAATATTCGATAAATCTTCGCGATAGTGTATTGCTTGTAGATCAGGATTAGCTAGCAGTACATTTTTCTCTATTAGGCATCAACAATAGATATGGACCTCGATAGAATTCGAGTTGAAACACCTGGAACCGAAAGAGTTATTCATTTGAATAATTGTGGTTCTGCTTTGATGCCTCAACCAGTGTTAGATGCCGTTATTGGTCATCTTTCTCTGGAAGCCGAGATTGGCGGTTACGAGGCAGAGATTACAGCGGCAGCAGAGCTTAATAATACCTATCAAGCTATTTCCCGTTTAATTAATTGCCAAGTAGATGAACTCGCCATTGTAGAAAATGCCACCGTTGCATGGGACATGGCATTTTATGGCTTGCCATTGGTTCGAGGAGACGTAGTGTTGACCACGGTCTCAGAGTATGCTTCTAACTATATTGCCTATTTGCAGCGCGCAGAACGAGATGGAATAGAAGTTCGAGTAGCACCTAATGACGAGACCGGTCAGATAGATGTTACTGCATTAGAGAATATGATTGATAGCAATGTGAAGTTGATTTCTATTACCCATGTACCTACAAATGGGGGGTTAATTAATCCTGCAGTCGACATTGGCAATGTCGCCCGCAGAGCTGGAATACCCTACTTACTAGATGCTTGCCAATCGGTTGGACAGTTACACCTTGATGTTGATGTTATTGGTTGTGATATGTTGTCTGCTACTGGCCGGAAGTTTTTGCGCGGTCCACGAGGTACTGGATTTCTATATGTGCGAGATACCATTTTAGACTATCTTCAACCGCCATTCCTCGATCTTCACTCTGCTCGGTGGAAAACTTCCAGGAGTTACGAAATCGTTTCCAACGCGCGACGTTTCGAGAATTGGGAGAATTATGTGGCAGGGAAAATCGGACTTGGTGTGGCCGTGGATTATGCATTGGGAATCGGGCTTAGCAACATTGCACAACGTATAAAAGATTTGGCTACTAACTTACGCGATTGTATGGCCGATTTACCTGGTGTTATGGTCCATGACCTAGGCGAAAAGAAGTCCGGCATCATCAGCTTCTCTGTTTCTAATGTAGAGCCACAAAAAGTTATAGAAATAATGAGTTCTGATGGTATAAACATCTCCAGCACTTCTGTGTTATCCACCCGGTGCGACATGGAGCTGCGAGGCATACAAGAGATGAACCGAATAGGAATACATTACTACAATTCAGAGGACGAACTAGACCAATTTATGGATTGTCTTCGATCAATTCTAGATTAATCTTTTTAGTAATCAGCAAATATCTTTTGCTACTTAGCAGCTAATTTTGAGGCACTGGCATACGATCTAACTCCTCTAACACCTTATCACCAAACTCAGCTGTGCTTATCACACTTTCAGCTTTACCGCGACGAGCAAGATCAGGGGTTGTGAAGCCATGCACAAAAACATTCTGCATAGCATTCCATAGATTTGTAGCTTCGGCATCCATATTGCAGCTCATTTCCAGCATCATAGCCACAGATCCAAGCATGGCGTAAGGGTTCGCGATGCCTTTGCCTGCTATATCGGGAGCAGAGCCATGCGATGGCTCATAATAAGATTTTTCTGGGCCGATGCAGGCTGAAGGCATTAGCCCCAAGGAGCCAAGTATCCCACCTCCTTGATCACTCAGAATATCACCAAACATATTTTCCATTACCATGACATCAAAGCGACTAGGATCGAGGCACAAATAAGTGGCAGCTGCGTCTACTAGCACATGTTCCACTTTAATATCCGGAAACTCTAATTGGACCTCCTCTAGAATCTCATTCCACAGGACGCTTGACTTTAGGACATTGCTCTTATGCACGTTGTGCAGATAGCCTTTTCTTTTGCTTGCTAGCTCGAAACCTATGTGAAGCACTCTTCGAATCTGATCTTCAGTATATTCAAGTTGCTCATGCACGAAACGTTTTCCATCGTCATTGATACCCATAGTTTTGTGCCCAAAATATAGCCCCCCAACAAGCTCCCGAACGATAAGTGCGTCGATACCTGCCCCGATAATTTCTGGCCTTAATGGGGAAAAATGAGCCAAGCTGGGTGGTAAGTAGACAGGGCGAAGATTTGCATATGTATCATATCGGCGTCGCATTGGAAGCAATGCGCCACGCTCAGGCTGGTCGTCAACTGGAATTTTCTTGGAATCTTCATGACTTAAACCTATTGTCCCTTTAAGGATTGCATCTGCTTGGTCACAAATCTCAATTGTTTCCTTAGGGAAGGATGTGCCAGTCTCAAAGTAGGCCGTCGCACCAAATAGAGCATCAGTTAAATCAAAACGAATTGCGTTACGGGTTTCTATATGCCGCAATATTTTAGTAGCTTCCGAGGTTATCTCTGGACCTATCCCATCACCTGATAGAACTGCAATTTTATATGTTTGCATTGTATTTTTGTCGATTTAAGAATCAAGAAGTAAGAGATGCTAGTAGATGCATCACGCTGTTTCTATAAAAACTATTGGTATTTATTTAATTTGGTGGTATTCAATGATGTAGAGTTCTTATTATTTTGCAGAGCTCCTATATGTCCGAATTCGCTCCCATGCTTTCTGTATTTCTCGCGTCTTTTCTGTGGCAAGCTGCATCATTTCTTCGGGCAATCCCTTAGCTACCAATTTATCTGGATGATGCCTACTCATAAGTCTTCGATACGCAGTTTTTATTTCCGCATCTTCAGCGGATGGCGTAACACCTAGTACTTGATAGGCGTCATCTAAAGACTGTTCTTGATTGCCAAGATTGTTTTGAGTCCCACGTAGAAAATCAACAAGACGATCGATTTGAGTAGCGTCAAAACCAAGAGAATCAGCTACTTTTAATAGAATGCTATTTTCTGCTGCGTCAAGCCTACCATCTGCTAGGGCAGCCTGGACTTGGATTTCTAGGAACATCCGAAGTAAGTTTGTTTGTCTATGGCACTCGGCGCGAAATTGGTTTAACACTTCATCCAAAGGGAAGTCGACAGCCTTGCCACGCTCAAAGAGATCGATAGCAGCACGGCGTTGGGCTTCATTGAAGCTCATATGATCCATTACGTCAGTTGCAGCTTTTATTTCTTGTGAAGAGACCTGGCCATCAGCTTTCGCCAGATGCCCCATGACTGAGAAGGTTGCAGTAAAAAAAGCCGCCTGTGTGCGTTCAGTTGCTGTTTCTGGCGAGTGTCGACCTTTTTGCTTATGTTTTCTTCGGGCATCTATCTGGTGCCCTATTGATGCTCCAAGTAGCGCTCCAAGAGGCCCGCCTAGTAGCATAAAGCCAACTGTCCCACCTAAGAATTTCCCCCACCAAGCCATAGCTATATTCTTGATTTCCGTGTTATTTGCATATTGCTTTCTCGTAAAGCTCCCAATGAAGGTGCTCGCTTAAATTATAGTGCACATAACAATTTAGCTTAAGCAGTATAGTTTGATTTTCGTCCATTACGGAGTGTAACCAACTCTTCAGCTGCTGTCGGATGTATGGCGACTGTTTTATCGAAATCAGCTTTACGAGCTCCCATCGTTATTGTTACTGCAAAACCCTGAATAAGCTCATCGGCTGCTTCGCCTATCACATGACAACCAACAATAATTTCTTCATCTCCAATTACAATTAATTTTACAATTGTTGGAGCTTTTTTTTTCGTCATTGCATAGTAAATGTTAGTAAAACGCCCTTCGTAGATCGTGACTGCATCAAGACCATGCCGCTCAACCGCTTGCTTTTCTGTGAGCCCAACGGTGCCAATAGGGGGATGAGAGAAAATGACACTAGGAATATTTTCATAATCAAGATAAGCATCAGATTTACCACCAAAAACTCGATCAGCAAGCCGTCGGCCGGCTGCAATTGCAACAGGAGTAAGCGTATGATGGCCAATAACATCGCCTACTGCGTATATTCCGTCGATATTTGTATTCTGATATGCATCCGTCAAGATGTGACCATCAGAATCTGTATCGACTCCAACGCCATCTAGATTAAGAGAAGTAGTCTCTGGTTCTCGTCCGATGGCCCATATCGCAGTGTCAAGTCCCGCAGTAGAACTGCCATCCGAATAAGTTGCAGCCATTGTTCCATCGGGTACTTTTTCTATAGCCTCAACATTGATGTTAGTTAATATATTGATTCCATTTTTTTTCATTTCAGTCATAAGCGTTTCTGTGAGCGAAATGTCGAAGTCTCTTAACAGAGTATTTTTTCGAATTACGATGGTCACTTCACTTCCAAGAGCATTCAGCATACCTGCCAATTCTGTAGAGATATAGCCTGATCCCACAATGAGTACTCGCATTGGTTGTTTACTTAACTCGAAGAATTTATCGCTGGTTATACCAAGTTCTACACCTGCCAGTGAAGGTAATGTTGGTTTGCCCCCAGTTGCTATCAAGATGTGTGGCGCGTTAAGAGT
Organism: Acidiferrobacteraceae bacterium; assembly: GCA_002724185.1. GTDB lineage: Bacteria > Pseudomonadota > Gammaproteobacteria > Arenicellales > UBA868 > CAJXWH01. Next base: position 31,798 of record PBOB01000071.1, read on the forward strand.
GCCCATGTTAGTTAAAACATGATTGACATCAACTAATGATGCTATCGAACTAAGTTGCAGCACGCCGGCTGATTCTAGGTTTTTGCGGTAGATCTCATTTAGGCGCGTAATATATGCATCTCGTTCTGCCACAAGAGATTTCCAGTCAAAATCAGGTTTGTTGATAGAGAACCCATAGTCAGATGCGTCTTCTAATATTCCACTTATTCTAGCGGCATTCCACATAATTTTTTTAGGAACACACCCTAAGTTGACGCATGTACCCCCAAGCTTTCCACTTTCAACTAGTGCCACCCGGGCACCATATTCTGCGGCGCGGCGCGCAGTAGCGATACCTCCACTACCTCCACCAATAACAATCAGATCAAAATTGTTTTGCATTACGTAAACCAATCCACTGATGCGTATCCCTAATTAATTTAGTCAGAACTAGGATCATGATAATGTACTACGGTATTATAGATGGAAGTTTTTGTTGATTATTAGTGCATAACCATAAAAAGGTGCGTGCTAAGCCACGTGTCTTGAATTGCGACGGGGCTATCCATGACTCAAAACCCTCTAATTAATGTTGATTGCGTACCACGATTTGCAGATATCGAACCTAAGCACATCGAGCCCGCGTTGGATTTGGTTCTCGCTAATAATCGTGAGGCACTGAGACAATTATCGACTAATTCGGACAAAGCTGATTGGGATAATTTTGCTGAACCACTTGTCGCTATTTCAGACAAGCTTGATAGGCTGTGGTCAGTTGTTTCTCATTTGAATGCAGTAAATGACTCTGAGGAGTTTCGAAGTGCCTACGAGGTAGCATTGCAAAAATGGACAATTTATCAGACAGAAGTTAGCCAAAATCGCGAACTATTTTCTGGTTTCAAGCGAATCGAAAATAGCCCACAATTTGGCAACCTTAATAAGGAGAAACAGAAAGTTATTCAAAATGCAATTCGCGATTTTAAATTAGGCGGTTCGGAATTAGAGGGCGCAGATCGCAAGCGCTTTGCTACCATTTCAGCAGAGTTGGCAGCTCTTTCAAATAATTTTGAGCAAAATGTGTTAGATGCAACCGACGGTTGGTATCTCGATTTGAGTGAAGAGTCAGAATTAGATGGGTTGCCGTTTTCATCAAGAGAGTTGGCAAGGCAAACCGCTGAGCGGGCAGGGGTAGATGGATGGCGTTTTACTTCTCAAGCTCCCTCATTTATTCCATTCATGATGTTCTCTGCTAAGCGTGAGCTACGGCGTACAATGTATCATGCCTATGTTACTCGAGCGAGTGAATGTTGTCCCAATGGTGGCAAGTGGGACAATAGTAAGGTTATGGATCAAATTCGTGCGTTGCGCCAAGAGCAAGCAGCATTGCTTGGTTATGAGTCGTATGCTAGTTATGCGTTAGTTACTCGGATGGCGAAAACGCCCGGAACTGTTGAGGAATTTCTCGTTGATCTTGTGTCGCGCAGTCGATCACATGCTCATAATGAACTCCAAGAATTAATTAATTTTGTAGGTAAGAAGGCGCCAGGAGTTGAGCTTAAAGCGTGGGACATCCCCTATTGGTCGGAAAAGTTGCGCCAGTCTAGGTATGAATTTAGTCAAGAAGATGTCCGCCCATTTTTCCCGTTACCGCGTGTATTAGAGGGTATGTTTGAAATAGTTCATAACCTTTTTGGTATAGCAGTACGCCCTGCTTCAGTGATGCCGCAGGTATGGCATCCAGATGTGATGTTCTTCGAGATCTTTGACGATGACACTAACTTGTGTGGACAGTTTTATCTAGATGTTTATGCCCGAGCAAATAAGCGTGGAGGAGCCTGGATGGCTGATTGTATTTCGAGAAGTCGTAAATCGGATGGTGACATCCAGATACCCGTAGCGATGTTGACTTGCAATTTTTCACCACCCATCGGCAATAAGTCATCCCTTTTGACGCATGAAGAAGTGCTTACTTTGTTCCATGAATTCGGACATGGCCTACATCATATGCTTACCAAGGTGAGCGAGTCACCTGTAGCTGGCATTAATGGCGTTCCTTGGGATGCAGTAGAGTTGCCTAGCCAGTTTTTAGAAAATTGGTGTTGGCAACCAGACTCACTAGATATGATATCAGGACATTTTGAGTCTGGAGAAAGCCTGCCTGCTGATTTACTTTCTAAATTGCGTAAAGCTAAGAATTTCCAGTCTGGAATGCAAATGATCCGTCAATTAGAATTCTCTCTCTTTGACTTGCGCTTGCATTCATGCATCTCCGAAGACATATCTATACAACAGGTTCTTGATGAAGTTCGTCGTGATGTGTCAGTTGTGGATACCCCTCCATTTAACCGGTTTCAGCATGCTTTCTCTCATATATTTGCGGGCGGCTATGCAGCTGGCTACTACAGCTATAAATGGGCTGAGGTCCTTTCAGCAGATGCATTTGGAAGATTTGAGGAGGAAGGATTATTTAATCGTGAAGCAGGTGATGCTTTTCGTTCTGAGATATTAGAGAAGGGAGGAGTATGTGATCCCTCTTCGATGTTTCTTGAATTTAGGGGTCGAGCACCATCTGTCGATGCTTTAATCAGACACCTTGGTCTCTCCTGAGAAGATTTCTTGGTTAATACAACAGAAAATTTTCTATTTTGGCCGTTTGCTAGTGGCTAATTTCCAGTGGCTCCTTATACTGTCTCAGATCTGACTTAAAGGCTTGAGTTGGAAGGAAAAGCCAGATCCGGATTCTTGTAGGTGAGAGCTTTGTCTTCATGAGCGAGCAGCTCCATGTGCTGTTTTGCTATACTCGGCTCCCGTCATGGAAACTAACTCACACGTTACGGCCTGACTGCTGGTTGTGCGGTATTAATAACCGGTTGGGTACGCGGTGGGAAAACAAACTAGGATGAGGATTTTATAGTGGAAGATTCGAGAAATAATCGCCGGCGACGCTTTTTGGCGGTTGTAACCTCGGTTTTTGGGCTTGTCGGGGTTGGCACCCTTGCTGCATCATTTGTGGCTAGCATGCGTCCAAGCGCACGAGCTCGTGCTGCAGGCGCGCCAGTTGAAGTTGACATAGGTGATCTTAGAGAAGGGCAAATGATGGTCGTTGAGTGGCGTGGCAAGCCCGTTTGGATTATTCGACGATCTCGGGAAATGCTATCTGGCTTGGGAACCCTCAGAAGTAAACTTGCTGATCCCGATTCTCAAGTAGAGCAGCAGCCGGTTTATGCTCAAAATGAAACACGATCAATTTATCCAGAGATTTTGATCGTTTTGGGGGTTTGTACCCATCTAGGTTGCGCACCAACGAAAAATTTTGAGCGGGGTATTTCATCTGGGCTTAGTGAGGAGTGGTTGGGGGGATTTTTCTGTCCATGCCATGGTTCGACGTTTGATCTCGCTGGTCGTGTTTATAAAAATGTTCCTGCTCCAACCAATTTAGAAGTGCCGCCCCACACATTCTTGTCAGAGAATCGCATAGTTGTTGGCGTAGATAGTGGGAGAGCCGCGTAATGTCAAGTTTCATTCGTTGGGTAGATGCACGATTTCCACTGACTAAGGTTTGGAAAGAGCACTTCGGGGAATACTATGCACCGAAGAATTTCAACTTCCTTTATTATTTTGGTGGAATATTGACGGTAATACTGATTATACAAATCGTTACCGGAATAATATTGACGATGCATTACAAGCCGGATGTTGATCTGGCTTTTGCATCAGTCGAATATATTATGCGAGACGTGCCGGCAGGGTGGTTTGTTCGGTACCTTCATTCTGTTGGGGCATCTATGATATTTGTTGCTCTTTATGTGCATATGTTCCGAGGACTGATGTACGGATCGCATCGTTCTCCGCGCGAACTGATTTGGTTACTTGGAATGCTACTTTATGTAGCAATGATGGCAGAGGCCTTCTTCGGTTATCTTTTGCCTTGGGGTAATATGTCCTATTGGGGTGCGCAAGTTATAGTCTCCTTATTTGGTGCTATCCCATTCGTTGGCGAGGGATTAGCAGAGTGGATTCGTGGTGACTATGTTATATCGGACGCGACTCTCAATAGATTTTTCGCATTTCATGTAATTCTGTTGCCGCTTTTGCTTGCTTTGCTTATCTACCTGCACATCGTAGCACTTCACAAAGTCGGTTCAAATAATCCTGATGGTGTGGAGATCAAGCAGCAAAAGGATGAAACTGGCAAACCATTGGATGGTGTTCCCTTTCACCCCTATTACACAGTTAAGGATACTTTTGGTGTTGGTGTGTTTTTGACAATTTATCTTGCGATAGTTTTTTTCTTGCCCGAATTTGGTGGTTGGTTTCTCGAAAAAGATAATTTTGCTCCAGCCAACATTCTGCAAACGCCACCCGATATTGTACCTTTATGGTACCTGACACCTTACTATTCAATTCTTCGCGCAGTCACTTTTGAGTGGTTGCCGGGCGGGGCTAAGTTGTGGGGCGTTATTGCGATGGGCGGTGCTATTGTGATTTTCTTTTTTCTACCATGGCTTGATCGCTCGAGAGTGAGATCAATCCGGTACAGAGGATGGATGTTTAAGACGATGCTTACCTTGTTTGTGATAACGTTCGTTATGCTAGGCTACTTAGGAACTAAGAATCCTGGGCATGTCGATTTGATTTGGTTTAAGAATGTAACTTGGGCGCAAATAGGTTTGGTGATATATTTCGCATTTTTTCTGTTAATGCCAATTTACACGCGTCTTGATAAAACGCGTCCAGAGCCTGACAGATTGGTGAAGTAATGAAGAAGTTATTAGGTTTGCTATTTATTGTTTTGATTCCTTTTGGCGCCGTAGCGTCGGGCGGTAGTAACGAAAACTTAGATACGGTGCATATAGATCTATCCGATACTAAGTCCCTCCAAAGAGGCGCAAGAACTTTTGTAAATTATTGCCTTTCTTGTCATGGTGCATCGTATATGCGCTATGAGCGAATGGCTAAAGATCTAAAGATTAGTGATAGCTTGCTGCGGGAAAATCTTATGTTTGCGGCCGACAAGCCAGGCGAGCTAATGATGACTACTATGCCGGCCGAGGGAGCTAAACAATGGTTTGGCGTGGTTCCACCAGATCTAAGCGTTACCGCTCGATACAGGCGACCAGATTGGATTTATACCTATCTCCGCAGCTTTTATATTGACGAATCATCTCCGACTGGTTGGGATAATCTAGTCTTTCCAAATGTTGCCATGCCAAATGTTTTGTATAGATGGCAAGGCGGTCGCATAGCTAATTTTAGCGAGTCAGATGGAAATAAACACTTTGAGGGTTTCGAGCAACTTCAACCTGGAGAAATGACTCAAGAAGAATTTGACCTAGCCATTCAAGATCTAACAAACTTCATGGTCTATTTGGCAGAACCAGCGAAACTTGTTCGTTATCGTATTGGGCTTTGGGTTATCATCTTTATGGTTATTTTCACTATATTTGCATATTTTCTTTATAAAGAATATTGGCGGGATGTTCGCTAACGCCATGGACTAAAACCATCGACTAAGAATAGACTAATCTATGATTAAACTTTTTTCAGGACAGCTTTGTCTCTATGGACATACGTGTCGCATGGTAATGCAAGAAAAGGACGCTGAATGTGACTTTAGATTCTTGGGCGAAGAAAGCGTTGAAGCTGAGCTTGCGGAGCTAAATCCTTATGGTGAAGCACCTACGTTGATTGACAGAGACTTGGTTCTATATTGCACGCAGGTTATTACTGAATATCTTGATGAAAGATTACCACATCCGCCATTGATGCCTATAGATCCGGTGGGCAGGGGGCGTGCGCGGCTATTCATATTTCGTTTGCAGCGAGATTGGTTAGACAGTATCCAAGCGCGACTCTCTAAGGGGCAGAATCTGGATCAAAAGCTGCGACACACTCTCTTGGATGGGCTGGTGGCCATGTCTCAGGTTTTTAATAATCAAGATTATCTTTTGGGTAATGACCTTACTTTGGTTGATTGCTATGTTGCGCCGTTGCTTTGGCGACTGCCTTCGCTTGGTATTAAACTAGCTCCCCCGAGTAAACACCTAGAGGAATATGGTGAAAGACTGTTTAATAGACAGGCTTTTCAAGACAGTTTAAGTGAAGCTGAGCGAGAGCTTCGAAGCTGATGCTAGCAAGAGCCTCTTAGTGGTATGTTTAAAGAAAGCAGTGAGTCTACGATATGCAAGCTAAAGAAGAGCAGCTAAGGTCGATTAATATCTATTTGATCCGGGCTGTTAGAGAATGGGCTATGGATAATGGATTAACTCCCCAGCTTCTTGTAGATGCATATGTAGAGGGGGTCGATGTCCCAGTTCAGCATGTCAAGGATGGCAAAATTACTTTGAATGTGCATGATCAAGCTGTGCGTACACTGGAATTTAGTGATGAATGGATAACTTTCTCCGCACGTTTCTCTGGAGCTTCGTATACGATTAATCTGCCTACTCAATCTATCCTAGCGATTTTTTCTCGGGAAACAAATCAGGGTATATATTTCCAGCAAGCTGCTGCTGATCGCAATTCGGAAAATGCCGATCTGGTCAAAGACGCTAGATCGACCACTGAAATGGAGAACCATAAGAGTGCTACTCATGATCAACACGGTACCTTGGTGCGGCGCCATCTGCGGTTGGTCGAATAGGGAGTGCTTATGAGGTGAATGTATGAATCCTACAGATATGCATGGTACTACTATCCTCTCCGTTCGTCGAGATAACAGCGTTGTTATTGGAGGAGATGGGCAGGTGTCTATGGGAGAGACTATGATGAAGGGGAATGCAAGGAAGGTACGGCGACTGCACGATGATAATGTAATTGCTGGTTTTGCAGGCAGTACAGCTGATGCATTCACTTTGTTTGAGCGCTTTGAGGGTAAGCTACAGAAACATCAAGGGAATCTGGTTCGTGCAGCTGTAGAGTTAACAAAAGACTGGCGCACTGACCGCATGTTGCGTCGTTTAGAGGCTTTGTTGGCGGTGGCCGATACATCAACATCTTTGATTATTACCGGCAGTGGCGACGTTATTGAGCCAGAGCACGGGATAATGGCTATAGGGTCAGGCGGTACTTTCGCAAAAGCAGCGGCATTAGCGTTGCTTCAGGAAACTGATTTAAATGCGAGATCGATAGTAGAGCGATCACTTGGTATTGCTGCCGACATTTGTATCTATACAAATCATCAATTTACAGTTGAAGAATTAGAATTAGAATTTGGAGATAGCTGATGTCGGATATGACGCCACGCGAAATCGTTGAGGAGATTGACAAACATATCATTGGGCAGTCCTCAGCTAAGCGCGCTGTTGCGGTTGCACTTCGTAATCGATGGCGCCGGGCGCAAGTGGAAGATGAGTTACTGCGCGCTGAAATAACTCCAAAGAATATACTGATGATAGGTCCTACTGGAGTTGGGAAAACTGAGATTTCTCGCAGATTGGCACGCCTTGCGAAAGCTCCATTTATCAAGGTAGAAGCGACCAAATTTACCGAGGTCGGTTATGTTGGTAGGGAGGTTGACTCTATAGTCCGCGACCTTGTGGATATGGCAGTGAAGATGGCGCGCGAAGAGGCAGTGGAGCGTGTGCGCTCGCGCGCCGAAGATGCAGCAGAAGAGCGAATTCTTGATGTCTTACTACCTCCTGCTCGGAATTCAGGCTGGGAGGAGGCTACATCGTCAACTACCGTAAAACTGGATATGGGGGAGGATGGTGCTGCCAGACAGCGCTTTAGAAAGTTGTATAGGGAAGGAAAGTTGGACGAGAAGGAGATTGAGATTGAGGTTAGTGGTCCGTCAGTTGGTGTTGAGATAATGGGGCCACCTGGAATGGAAGAGATGACTGGGCAGCTTCAAAGTATGTTCCAGAATCTTGGTGGTCAGCGCAAGCGTAGTCGTAAGGTGCGCGTAAAGGAGGCAGCTCGTCTATTGACGGAGGAGGAGGCGGGAAATCTGATCAACGATGATGACATAAAGCAAGAAGCTGTGGATCGTGTAGAGCAAAATGGTATAGTTTTCTTGGATGAGATGGATAAGATCGTCGGGCGGCCGGATCACCAAGGAGCTGACGTTTCGCGTGAAGGAGTACAGAGAGATTTACTGCCGCTTATTGAAGGCTGTACCGTAAGTACACGATATGGAATGGTTCGAACTGATCATATTTTGTTTATCGCTTCAGGTGCATTTCAGATGAGTAAACCGGCAGATTTGATACCCGAGCTACAAGGCCGTTTGCCAATACGCGTTGAGCTAGACGCATTAACTTCAGTGGATTTTATGCGCATTCTGACCGAGCCTGATGCATCTTTAACTGAGCAATATGCAGCCTTATTGCAGGCAGATGGACTTGAACTTATGTTTGCAGATGATGGCGTTACACGCATTGCCGAAGTTGCTTGGCAAGTAAATGAGAAAACTGAGAATATTGGCGCAAGAAGATTACATACAGTCATGGAACGACTGCTTGAAACTGTGTCGTTTGAAGCAGCCGATCGGTCTGGGGAAACTTTAATTGTTGACCGTGATTATGTTGATCAACATTTGGCAGAATTAGCGGGCGATGAAGATTTGTCTCGATATATCTTATGATTCGTTTTGTTTGCTAAAATTAGTGTATGCCTAGAGCGTATTAGTACTACCGATTATATTGTTAGTAATTAGGAAACACCTTGATGGTTGGTCGTATGTTGCGTCCAGTAAGAGCGTGGTTAGAATAAGATCCGATGCTTGCATTATTAATTGATGGTCCCAATCTAATTCGCCGTATCTATGCTGGGATTTCTGGTTACGAGGAGGATGGCGCTTATAAAAGCCGAGTCATAGAATCTTGCCTATCTTCGTTATCTCGGGCCTTAGAAGTACATCAGCCAAGCCATGCTCTTTGCGCAATGGACGACCGTGAGAAGTCTTGGCGTCGTAACTTGTTTTCGAAGTACAAAAAAAACCGAAAGCCAATTCCGAGTGATCTCGTAGAGATATTGGGACAAATTGCCCAGGCTTTCTATGATAAGGGTGTTCTCACTATTGAAGTTTCTGAATTTGAGGCTGACGATCTTATCGCGACAATCTCTCGAAAAATAGAGAAAGCTGGAGGCTTTGTAACTATCTTGTCAACCGATAAGGGTTTCTTTCAGTTGATTTCAAATTCTATTTCTGTATACGACCATTTTTCACATAAATTCAGAGGACGAGACTACGTAAAACAGAAGTTTGGCGTAGAGCCTGAGCAATTGGTAGATTTGCTTTCGCTAGTCGGCGATGCCTCGGCAAATATTATTGGAGCAAGAGGCATTGGCCTTCAAACAGGAGCAAAGTTGCTAGCCGAGTATGGTAGCCTTGATTCGCTATTTGATTCGATCGATGAGATAGAGGGTATGCATCGTAATCGTCTTAGGAGCTCAGAAAAAGATGTTAAGCTGGCTCGACAGTTGCTTACACTGTGTACAGATGTATCAGTTGGAAATAATCTTAAAGAATTTCGCTATCCGCCATAAATCATTCTATCCCTTGCTGTCAGAGTTAAGGCAATAAAATCATCTTATTTTTTCTGGATCATTTCTACGCGATCATTTTCTCCCAGAACCACATCTACTCCGTCTAGTGTCACGAATTTCCTACCCTTAATTGTTTTGCTATAGGCTTGATAGGTAGTGATCTGCCCTTGTCCATCTGTTACCTGAATATTGATTATTTGATGCTGATTAGACCAAACCATAAAAAAGATTAAAATAGATACCGATATAATAAGTCCGAGCAATGTATATAGGATAGTTTGAGAAGAAATATTTTGAGTATTTCCCGATTCAGTTTCTTCGGTACCTGTTTTTGATTTGGAACTCTTAGTTCGGAAGATTAGGGCGACAGCTAAAACAATCATTAGAGTAAAGAGTAGCTTAACGAGCATATTCGGCACCCATACTTTCACTACCGAGCTTATTTTTTTTTTTGCTTGGGCAGTTGTAGATAAAAACCTTGCTTCTTCAGCGAGGACATTACAGTCGCAGCAGAGGCTTGAGCCAATTTTGTATTTATCCCAATATCCAATGATATGACGACTTGAAGTTCTCCCATCAAATCCAATAGCGTCTCAGGCATATCTGAAAAAGCAATATCCTCTCGGACAAACAAATATCTATCAGGACTTTTAACACCTTTGTAAACGACACATTTCACAGAATGTCATCCATCTAGATTGCTATAGTTCCCAACTACCAAAGATAAGATTCTTCAACTGCCATTCTTCTTGCCGCCCCATAGCCAAGACCAACTTATTTTTCGGTCAGTATGCTCGCGATTTGCAACCGAGGTGAATTCACGTTTAGTACTTCCAGTGTAAAGCTGTCTAGGCCGGCCAATTCGTGATTCAGATGATTCCATCATCTCTTTCCAATGGGCGATCCAACCAACGGTACGCCCGATTGCAAATAGGACAGTAAACATATTTGTGGGAAAGTTGAGTGCCCGTAAAATTATTCCTGAATAGAAATCGACATTAGGGTAGAGGCGCTTTTCCTTGAAATAATCGTTGCTGAGTGCGATTCGCTCTAATTCCATTGCCAGATCCAGGGTAGGGTCATGTATCCCCAATTCATCAAGTACTTCGTGGCATGTGTTGCGGAGAACTTCTGCCCTCGGATCATAGTTTTTATACACTCTGTGCCCAAATCCCATGAGCCTAAACTTGTCGTCAGGATCTTGAGCTTTCTTTATGTACTTATCAATACGATCCTTAGTGCTTATTTCCGTAAGCATATTTAAGACAGCTTCATTTGCGCCGCCGTGTGCAGGCCCCCATAGTGAGGCAATACCCGCTGCAACACACGCAAATGGGTTAGCTGCCGAAGATCCAGCTAGCCTTACAGTTGATGTTGACGCATTTTGTTCATGATCTGCGTGCAGGATTAATATCTGATTCATTGCTCGAGCTAAAACTGGATTAATTTCATAGTCCGTCGTTGGGACGCTGAACATGAGTCTTAGCAAATTTTCAGAATACGTTAATTTGTTACTCGGTTGTGGGAATGGTTGACCTAAAGAGTATTTGTAAGCATATGCCCCAATTGTAGGCATTTTCGCAATTAGTCGATGAGCTGCACGCATCCGTTGCATGGGGTCCGTAATATCTGTGCTGTCGTGATAAAAAGCCGAAAGTGCTCCAACTACTCCAACCATTATTGCCATCGGGTGAGCACTCCGCATGAAGCCACTATAGAATCGTGCAAGTTGTTCGTGCAGCATGGTGTGTTGGTTAATTTCTGCATCAAATTCCAATTTATTTTCCGGAGAGGGTAATTCACCATGCAGCAGCAGATAACAGACATCAGTGTAATCAGTATTTTTTGCGAGATCATCAATTGCATAGCCACGGTGTAGTAATACTCCAGCATCACCATCAATGTAAGTTATGTCGGAGGTGCATGAAGCTGTTGAGGCAAATCCCGGATCATAGGTAAAGACTCCGGTTTGACTGTAAAGCTTGCGTGTATCAATAACTTTTGGACCTATTGTGCCGTGAAGTGTTGGAAATTCCCAAGACTGGCCAGTCTCATTATCCGTAAGGGTAAAAGAATGTCTAACTGCTTGAGCTATTTTGCTCTCGTTTTTTAATGATGGCTTTGCCATGATAATCTCCATTCTAACCACGTCACGCTAATAGCTCACAAATTGATTGTTAGAGCTAATCTTGCCCCTATTTATACCTTACTAGGGGCACAAGGAAAGCATTTAGCAATGGTAACATTATGTCATTATTGAACTTTTCTCACTATTTGAATCTCGACGATGCCAGAAATCATCTAAAAAAAGGGGTTTTTGGATATTTGGGTGCATTTGTATAGGTGGTTAGACCACAGTGATCAGGACATGACTTTTTCACCCTTTACGACTAAGCCAGTGTCGATAGAGTTAGCCGTAGATATGGGAGTTCTTCGCGGATTACGTTGGAGTAATGGAGCAGGTGTGCCAGTTTTAGCAATACATGGGTGGCTGGATAATGCAGCGTCCTTTGCTAAGGTGGCGCCATTACTACCAGATTTGGACTTGGTTTCTATCGATCTTCCGGGCCATGGTCACTCAGACCACTACGCTCCTGGGATGCATTACCACTTTATCGATTATGTGCCAGTAATGTTAGCCGCCATAAGTAGACTAAATTGGTCTTCTTGTCTTATCTTGGGTCATTCATTAGGAGCAGCCATAGCATCTTGCATGGCTGCGGTAGCGCCAGATTTGGTTCGTGGCTTATTTTTGATTGATGGTTTGGGTCCCTACTCGAAAGATGTAGATCTGACTCCAGATCTACTCCGCCGGCTAATTCACAACTCCAGAGAGCGTCCAAAATCCGCGACAACTGTTTACGATAGTCTACAAGTTATGGTGACAGCAAGGCAGCGAGCCGGCAAAATCGACCAGGAAGGTGCTGAATTGCTCGTGTCTAGGAATGCTGTATTTGTTGACAATGTTTACCGATGGCGGACAGATCGCCGTTTGCTTTTACCCAGCCCGCAACCAATGACGGAACTCCAAGTGTTGGCATTTTTGGGCGCCATCCGGGCGCCAACTACCTTGGTAGTTGCTAGTGATGGATTGTTGAAATCACGGCCTGAAACGCCCAATAGAATTAGCGCATTTAGAGCAATAGATGTTTTAGAGATCGAAGGAGGCCATCATTTACACTTAGATAATTCTCAAGTAATTGCTGAAGCAGTTTCGCGATTTGCAGGTAATATTACGCAGCAGAAGGATGTTGAATCCAGCCCTGAAGATCACGAATTAATTGTGGGGTAGGCCATTTGCTCGCTTGCGAAAGGTTTTTGTCTTGTGTTAGCTTATAACGACCCCATATATAAGTTAGCAAAGTAGACTGTGGAGAGATGGGATTGTCCATGATTTTGATAATTGTTCGGTGCCGGTCGATTTAAAGAGAAGCTATGAATATGAGCAAGAAAAGTATTTATCGGATAGTATTCCAGAGCCAGGGGAGCGTTTATGAGTTATATGCGCGAGAAGTCAGTCAGGGAGCTATGTTTGCTTTTGTTGAGGTTGGAGATATAACTTTTGGCGAGCGATCAAAGTTGGTTTTAGACCCATCGGACGAGAAGTTAAAGTCCGAATTTAGCGGCGTAACTCGTACATATATTCCTTTGCATTCTGTTGTGCGGATTGATCAGGTTGAGAAGGAGGGTCGAGCAAAAATCCGTCCTAGTGGAGACCCTGAAAGTGGAAATATTTCTCACTTTCCAATGCCAATGAAACCACCGGCAGTTGAATAACTAAGGGAAATCTAGTTACGGATTGTTTTCAAAACAGATTCCTGTCCCACCTATGCCACAATAACCGTTAGGGTTTTTAGATAAGTATTGCTGGTGGTACTCTTCTGCGTAAAAGAAAGATCTCGCTGGTTTTATTTCAGTAGTGATCTTGCCACGACCAGCATTTGATAGATTTGCTCCATAGTGATGTTTTGAAGCGGTGGCAAGCTCTTGCTGTTCCGAATCAAATGTATATATCGCAGATCGGTATTGTGTTCCAATATCATTACCTTGGCGCATACCATGAGTTGGATCGTGTGCTTCCCAGAAAATTACAAGTAGTTCCGCGTAACTAATTTTGGCGGGATCATAAACTATTTGCACGACCTCAGTATGCCCGGTTAGGCCGCTACATACTTCCTCATATGTTGGGTTGGGAGTGAAGCCGCCAGAATAGCCAACGGCTGTTGAGTAAATGCCATTAATCAGCCAGAAGACACGTTCGGCACCCCAAAAACATCCTAGGCCGAACAGGGCTAGTTGATGTTGCGATGGGAATGGCGCTTTAAGTGGTAGCCCGGATACATGATGGATATTGTTTATCTCGATTGGTCGTGTGCGACCTGGCAAGGCAGTTGCCTGAGATATTAATTTTGTCGGAACGCCATATTGGGGGAGCATTTATTTACGCCTATTTCACCCGTTGCGCTTTTTGACCCATACTCACTCTGGCAGTCTTAGCAAGATCACTTGCATGAGTAATTGACGCAAAATTTGCATCGGAAAGAAGGTTATTCACTGATGGTTTCTGATTATATCCATGTTCTAAGATTAACCATCCACCAGGTAGCAATGCCTCATAGGCCAGGGGAATAATATGTCTCAATGCCTCTAATCCATCCTCGCCACTGACTAAGGCGCTTTGAGGTTCAAATCTTGTATGAATAGTTTCTATCTGTCGATCATTATTTGCGATATATGGAGGGTTGCAAGCGATAATGGAAAACTGCTGCCCAGGTACCGCATCAAGCCAATTACCGCTAATAAATTGGACGTTAGATACACCATTTAGCTTGGAATTAGTAGTGGCTACTGCTAACGCTTTTTGGGAGATGTCAGTGCCTACAATGTCAAGACGCGGGCACTCTTTGCCTAACGATAGGGCGATGGCACCACTGCCAGTGCCAAGATCAAGGATCCGTATTTTTTTTTGACAGTCGATTTTTTCAAGGACGCACTCAACCAATAGTTCAGTTTCTGGTCTTGGTATTAGAGTATCGCGATTCACCATAAGTGTAAGAGTCCAGAAATCTTTTTCACCGACTATGTAGGCAATCGGCTCTCCTTGGAGTCGCCTTGTTAGAAAATATTCTAGGGATTCCAACTGCTGTTCGTTAAGTCGAATATGAGAGCTAGCACCTAAAGTCGATCTATCAAGCATACACACCTTGCGCGCTAGAATCGCAACATCTAGATGTGCTGTTTCGCTTATATGAATAATATTTTTCACACTTTTTGTGATCCACTCGTCTAATGTAGTCACAAATTATCCTATTGTTAGAGTGGCAAGTGCCTGTGCATGGTTTTCGGCCACCAACGGCTGAATTACTTGATCTAATTCTCCAGTTAGAACTTCATCAAGTTTGTAGATGGTGAGGTTAATACGATGATCTGTGACTCGGCCTTGTGGGAAATTGTAGGTACGAATGCGTTCTGACCGATCACCAGATCCCACCAGACTACGCCTGGTTTGATCGAGCTCATTTTTTTGTTCACGTATCTGCGCTTCAAGTAAACGAGATCTCAAGACCGACATAGCTCTTGCTTTATTCTTATGCTGCGATCGTTCATCTTGACATTCAACCACTAAATTTGTTGGTAAGTGAGTTATACGTACTGCAGAGTCAGTACGGTTTACATGCTGTCCACCTGCTCCGGACGCGCGATAGGTATCAATTCTGAGATCGTTATTATCAATCTCTATTTCATCTATTTCATCAGCCTCAGGAAGTACTGCTATCGTACAAGCCGATGTATGAATACGCCCTTGGGTTTCAGTTTCGGGAATACGTTGAACACGGTGAGCACCCGACTCAAATTTAAGTAGAGAATAAACTCCTCGACCAATTATACGAGCAATAATTTCCTTGTAGCCACCTTTTTCACTAGCATTGTGACTTGTAACCTCAATTTTCCAGCCTTGTTTTTCCGAAAAAGAATTGTACATACGAAATAGATCCCCCGCGAATAGCGCTGCTTCATCACCGCCAGTACCAGCCCGGATTTCTAAGTAAACATTCTTTCTATCATTAGGATCTTTTGGCAGTAATAGTAATTGGAGTGACTTTTCGTTTTCTTCAATTCTTGATTTAAGCCTAGGCACTTCATCTCTTGCAAGCTTACGAATGGATAAATCTTCGTCACTCAACATTATTTCTGCCTCGTTGATTTCGAGCGCTAATTCTTCGTGAATTTGATATTGATTGACTATGGGTTCGACTTCAGCTAATTCTATTGATAACTTACGGAACATCTGTTGGTCAGAAATGATCTTGGGGTCTGCTAAAAGCTGGTTGAGTTCGTCGACTCTATCGTGCAGCTTCTGAAGCTTGTTTTTCAATGCTTGATTCATTTTATATCTATTGAGAATCTCTCACATATAGTCCATGGAGCTATATTTATCCGGTTTTGTCATTGGTTCAAGAGCAAAGTTGTTACCAATTAAGTGCTTTTTGTTTTAGCATGATCTAGTATTCTGATACTAGAACATATTTTCTCATACCCGTTGGAGATTGTCCGAGAACATTAAATTGCAATGGAGCACCTAGCATTTTCAAGAGTCTTTTCGCCATCTTCACTGGTCAGGGGGATTGGACTACTAGTTTTATGCGTCTATCAGCCATGTTTGGGGCATGCGCAAATCGCGATCGAAGAAGAAGTGCCCCCAGCGACTATTGAGTTGAAAGGGGATGATTTATCTCTAGACCAAAAGAAGTTGTTTATTTATCACTACTTATTGGCTGATATAGCTTGGCGCAGAGGCAATATAAATATAGCCGCCGATTCGATGGCACAAGCTGCTAATGTTAGTGGTGAGCTACAAATTGTTACAAAAGCATATAGTTATGCATTACAAGCAGAGCGTGGTGATGTAGCTCTTCAAATGGCCGAGCTAGCATCAAGTCTTGATCGTAATTCTTTACAAAGCAAGGCAATGCTACTGCGTGCCTACATTGTATTAGAGCAGCCCGATGCAGTTTATAAGATATTGATAACAATGCTAACGCAGCCTGATGCTAACGCCGATTTGGTAATTCGTTATGTTGCGGAAGCTCTGGGCAATTTGCCCGATCCTGGGAAGTGGCTTAGTGTTATCCAACAGGTCGTAGCCTATATCCCAGCCCGAGCTACAGCTCACCTTGCGCATGGATTTGTCGCTTATAAATCGGGTGACTTTGAGCAAGCAGAAGCGGCGCTGTTAGAGGCGCTTGTTTTGGACCCTGGTTGGGAAGAGGCAGCTATATATAGATTATCATGGTGGAGCGACAACGATAATCGAGAATCAACGGTATTTTTTGGTGAAGAATTTTTGTTTTCGCATCCAGATAGAGGTCGGTTCAGATTCATGTTTGCCCAATTGCTATATGAGTGGGGCATCGATAACCGAGCACTGTATCATTTTAGCGAACTGGTAAATCGCGAGCCTGGTAACCAGGATGCTATCTTGAGGAGCGGCTTAATTTTATTTAAAGATGGTAGCTATGAGTTAGCCAAAGAAATGTTCGAGCGTCTATTGGCTTTAAACTCTAACAGCGATCAATCTAGATTATATCTTGCTTATATCGCTAAGCATCAAGGTTATTACCGAATCGCTATAGATTGGCTATTAGGTATTAGCGCCGAAAGATACTACTTCGAAGCTCAGCTAGAAGTAGGTAGGGTATTAGCTGAGCAAGGCCAGATCGATGATGCATTAGGACATCTCGCTAATATCGTGCCTGATTCTCTTGGTCAGCAAGTACGAATTTACTTGACAGAAGAATACTTGCTAAGACACGACAATCGTATAGAGCAAGCCCTAGATCTATTAAATGCTGCACTTATTGACATACCAGATGATCCAGATCTTCTTTACGCTAGAGGACTAATTTTGGCGCAAATGGGATTGCTAGCCGACCATGAAAGAGATATGCGCAGACTAATGCTGGTCGAACCCAACAATGCGCATGCATACAATGCGCTCGGCTATACCCTGGCGGATAAGTCTATAAGACTGGATGAGGCGCTTGCTCTGATCATGAGGGCTGATGAATTGAAGCCCAATGATCCATTTATTCTAGATAGCCTTGGCTGGGTTTACTATCGCATGAAAAGATATGATTTAGCCATCTATAATTTACGCCGAGCATTTGATTTAAGAGAAGATCCAGAGATAGCTGCACATTTGGGGGAGGCCTTATGGGCACAAGGATTGGTGAAAGAGGCGCGCAGCATATGGAGGAAAGGTCAAAGTTACGATGGTGGCACTGACAATTTAGTACTAGGAGACACTATTGAGAGGCTGGATCCATGAGGCTCGTATTTTCTCTGATTTGCCTCATGGTTTTGTATCTATCTCTGGTTGCTTGCACACAACTGGATTTGCAAACTCCAGTTACTGCGGAAGACCCAGGCATGTTATGGCAGCATAGGCAAGAAAGCTTGAACAAATTTGTCGACTGGGATATTAGTGGAAGATTAGCATTCCGAATGGAGAGCCGAAGCGGTAGTAGCAGTTTAATATGGAAGCATAATGAGCATGAGCAACGGATTCAGTTATTGGGTCCACTAGGGGGTGGTCAAATCAATATTTATGACGGATCAGATGGTGTGTTGCTAGAAGATGGCACTGGAAAGATATTTAGAGGTCGTTCTGCCGACGAAGTTTTTCTAAGTGCACTAAGCTTGTCCGTACCATTTGCTCAATTAAGCTACTGGGTGCGAGGGCTGCCTGCACCTGGCGTGCATAATGGAATCGGACTCGATCGGTTGGGTCGCGTGCGAAATCTTACACAAGATGGCTGGTTGATTGAATATCAAGAGTATCAATCGTTTAGTAACATGGAACTTCCTAGGAAAATTGTCGTAAGCTCTCTCCCTGCCTTAAATCTGCCCAATGATGATAAGTCGAATAAGTCTATTCACTTAAAGCTTGTTATCGGAAAGTGGGGGCCAAATGCTTAAAGCTGGTTAACGCATGGATGTTTGGATCGCACCCGCTAAGATTAATCTATTTCTTCACGTTGTCAGTCGAAGAAAAGATGGATTTCATAACTTACAGACGTTTTTTCAGTTTCTAGAATATGGCGATGAACTAAGTTTCTGCTCTCGTGATGATGGCATCATTCGTCGGATCCCTACATCTGACGAGACTTCTTATTTGCCTGATGTGGATCTCAGTATTAAAGCGGCTCAATGCTTGCAAGGGTCGACTGGTACGACAGCTGGAGTCGATATAGGGATCAGGAAAAGAATACCTATCGGGGCCGGTCTCGGAGGCGGCAGTTCAGATGCTGCTACTACCCTAATTGCGCTTAATCAATTATGGGAGCTCAAGCTTGGTCGGGATAATCTATGCAAAATAGCCAGATCAATAGGAGCAGACGTGCCTGTGTTTGTGGGGGGCCGGTCGGCTTATGGCGGGGGTATTGGTGATATATTGACCCCTTTTGATCAGCCCGAAGCGTGGTACTGCGTGGTTGTTCCACCGGTAGAAGTGTTGACTAGTAGGGTCTTCGCTGATCTTGAATTGACAGGTGACACCTCGCGCCGGACAATAACAGATCTGATGTCAGGTGAGGTACGAAACGATTTGGAATATGTTACCTGTCGGTTGTACCCAATTGTGGGTCGTTGTCTCGAGTGGATGCGGGGATTTGGTGACGCTCAGATGACGGGTAGTGGGGCCGGTTTGTTTATTGATGTTCCCGATCGTGCACGGGGGTTGGAGATATTGAGTCAAGCCCCATCAGGGTGCAATGGATTTGTGGCCCGAGGTATTAATCGTCACCCACTTGCGATATAGCCTCAAATTGGGGTGTAGCCAAGTGGTAAGGCACCGGATTTTGATTCCGGCATTCCCAGGTTCGAATCCTGGCACCCCAGCCAGTCATCGACCTATAACGAGTGAGAATAACGTTGAGCATAGAAAATCTTGCAATTTTTGCAGGTAACGCGAACCCAGATTTAGCGTATCAGGTTGCGCGAAATTTGGGTACAAGTGTTGGGAAAGCGCTTGTTAATTGTTTCAGTGATGGCGAAGTAAACGTTGAGATTTTGGAGAATGTTCGAGATCAGGATGTTTATGTCATTCAGCCGACATGCGCTCCAGCAGAAAAGAATCTCATGGAGTTACTAGTCATGATTGATGCACTGAAACGTTCTTCGGCAGATCGCGTCACGGCGGTTTTGCCATATTTTGGTTATGCTAGACAGGACCGAAGACCTCGAACTGCTAGGGTAGCAATTACCGCCAAGTTGGTCGCTGATATGATCTGTGTTGCCGGTGCAGATAGGGCGCTTACAATGGACTTGCATGCCGATCAAATTCAGGGTTTCTTTAATGTTCCCGTCGACAACATCTATGCATCACCGGTATTAAACAGCGAGCTTTACCGTCATGAGCCGGAAAACTTATTGGTCGTGTCCCCAGATGTTGGAGGGGTTGTGAGGGCGCGAGCAATGGCTAAACAACTCAATGCCGACCTCGCGATTATTGATAAACGCAGGCCTAGAGCTAATGAAGCTAAAGTGATGCACATTATTGGTGAGATCAAAGGTAAGACTTGTGTTCTCATGGACGATATGGTCGACACTGCAAGCACTTTGTGTGAAGCTGCGAAAGCTTTAAAGGATGCTGGGGCTGAGCAAGTTAAGGCATGCTGTACTCATCCGGTACTTTCAGGAGATGCATTGGAAAAGATTATGAAATCGGAACTAGATGAAGTTGTTGTAACAAATTCAATTCCGTTAAGTCAAAAGGCGGAGAATTGTAGGAAAATCCGGCAGATCAGTATATCTGGTTTGCTAGCGGAGTCTATCCGCAGAATTGCCACAGGTGATTCAGTCAGTTCTTTGTTTGTAGATTAGGGCCTCGACAAGCACTACGATCACAACAAAGTATTATAATTACCGATGTAAGTGAAAGATACGCTGGTAAGTAGGAGAATCAAATGAGTGTTAACTTCGAACTAAATGCGACTACACGCGAATCGAGAGGTACTACAGCTAGCAGAAAATCGCGTCGCGAAGGGCAAGTCCCGGCCATGGTTTATGGGGCAGGCAAGCAAAACCAACAGTTGTTTCTAGACTCTAATGAAATTAGTCATAGTTTGGCCATTGAGGCATTTCACTCGGCAATTATTTCTCTTAACACCAAGGATGGACCTCAGCAGGTGATATTGCGAGAGGTGCAAATGCATCCTTATCGACCCATTGTGATGCACGTTGATTTTCAACGGGTCAAAGCTAGTGAAAAGCTGCACATGAAGGTACCTCTTCATTTTGAAGGAGCTGATCAGTCGCCTGGGGTTAAGATTGACGGCGGGATACTGTCGTATCAAATGACAGAGTTTGATATAACCTGTTTGCCGAAGAATTTACCGGAATTTATTGCTATTGATGTTTCAGCTCTTGGTATTAATGAGTCTATTCATCTATCTGATATAAATCTCCCTGAGGGCGTTGAGTTTACGTCCACATCAATCCATGAAGGAGACAATCCGACTGTAGCTACTATTACGGCACCAAAAATCGTCATTGAAGATGAGGATAGTGGTACGGAAGATGATGCTATTGCTGGTGAAGATGACGATCAGGGGCGAGATGATAAATCGACAGAATCTAGTGATCCAAGCACGCCGACCCCAGACGGTGCAGGTGACTGAGGAAGTTAAGAGAATTCGGTCAAGGTTATGAGATAGGGCGTACTGTGTTCAACCATGGGTGATATTTCGTTAATTGCTGGACTTGGTAACCCTGGGCCCGATTATGAAGCTACGCGACATAATGTGGGATACTGGTTTGTCAATGAATTGTGTTCGCAATATAACCTCAAGTTGAAGTTGGAATCGCGCTTTAAGGGAGAGGTAGGGAGTACAAATATCAATGGTACTCCCGTGTGGGTATTTCGACCGTCAACGTTCATGAATGAAAGTGGCGAGTCTATCGGTCCGTTGATGCGCTATTTTGGAATCGAGCCCGAGGCACTTCTGGTTGTACACGACGATTTAGACCTTGAGTCAGGGATAGTTCGGTTAAAAAATGGAGGCGGTCATGGCGGACATAATGGGCTGCGTGATCTGATTAAACATCTTGGCTCAGCTAATTTTTGTCGGTTGCGGATCGGCATTAGTCATCCTGGAAATCCAGATGCTGTGACAAATTATGTGCTACATCGTCCCCCCGTTAAAGAGCGATCAGAGATATTGTCCTCTATTGAGTACTCCATTGGGTTTATAGGCCAAATAGTGAAGGGTAATCATGCATTGGTCATGAATGATTTGCATGCTTCGAAGGATCCAAGTGGGATTTAGATGCGGCATTATTGGCTTGCCTAATGTAGGAAAGTCGACACTTTTTAATGCTTTGACTCAGTCGCGAGTGGCCGCTGAAAACTATCCATTTTGTACCGTTGAACCAAATATTGGCGCTGTTAGTGTGCCTGACTCACGTCTTTCAGAAATAGCCAAGGCAGTGGAGCCGCAAAAAGTAGTACCGGCAATGATGGAATTTGTGGATATAGCAGGATTAGTGCCGGGCGCCTCGAAAGGTGAGGGTCTTGGTAATCGCTTCCTTGCCCATATAAGAGAAGTAGACGCTTTAGTCCATGTTGTGCGATTGTTTCCGAGTCAAGACATTGCGCATGTTGTCGAGCAGGTCGATCCGTGTAGGGATATTGACTTGATTCGAACTGAGTTGGCGCTAGCTGATCTCGAAACACTAGAGCGCGCTATAGAGAGAGTGGGTAGATCAGCAAAGACAGGGGACAAGGCGCAGCTGCGAATATTGCATCAGTACGAAACAGCATACAATGAGCTTAGTGAGGGCCAATCGATTGCTGGATTGACAGAATCAGCAACGCCTACTGCGTTGATGGAATTGTGTCTTCTCACCATGAAACCAGTTGTTTATATAGTGAATATCGGAGAGGAAGAAGATACAGATAATCAATTATTAGAAAGAATTCGTTATATTGCTAATGTCGATCAGTCCGAGGTATTGTTGCTGAGCGCAAAGATTGAAGATGAGATTGCGCTTTTGTCTAGCGATGATAAGGCCATCTTTCTTAAGGAGTTAGGGCTTTTAGAATCCGGCCTCGATAAACTGATAAGGGTTGGTTATCGATTACTCGGCTTGCATACGTTTTTCACCGCCGGTCCTAAGGAGGTCAGGGCATGGACAATTCCTCTCGGTGCTAGCGCACCAGAGGCTGCTCGAAAGATCCACACTGATTTTGAGCGTGGTTTTATACGCGCTGAAACAGTCTCATACAAAGATTTTATTCTTCTTGGTGGCGAACAAGGAGCAAAAGAAGCAGGCCGTTTACGGCTTGAGGGGCGGGATTACATTGTACAAGACGGTGATATAATGAATTTTCGATTTAGCGTATAGTCAATTGTAGGTTGAAGTACCGGCTAATGGTTTTCGGCTATGTAGCTCAGCAGGTTAGAGCACGGCACTCATAATGCCGGGGTCGGTGGTTCAAGTCCACCCATAGCCACCAAATTTTCAATGACTTAC
>PBOB01000072.1 GCA_002724185.1 Acidiferrobacteraceae bacterium
CAGATATTACTCTTGTCTGCGCACAGGGTCTTCATAGACGCAATACGTATGAGGAATGGCTATGGTATCTAGGTCCAGAGATAGTCAATAATTTCTGGCCAGACCGCATTGTCAATCATGATGCGGAAGACCCAAATATCTTGGATCTTGGGATCGATGAAATGGGAAATGTTGTTCAGACAAATGCTTTCGTTGCTAGTGTCGACATACCGATTCTTATCGGACACTGTGCTGCAAATCCCTACGGCGGCTATTCTGGAGGTTATAAGATGCTAGCGACCGGATTAGCGGGTCGTGAATCGATCGCAAGTCATCACACGCCAAAAACGATGTTACGTCCCGATTGGTTAGGTGGTGCAGCAAAATCTAGAATGAGGGATCAATTTAAGTCCATAGGCGAGTCGATTGTTAAAAAGACCGGAAAATCCTACTACACCGTTGATGCTGTAATAGGCCGAACTGCTGATATTCTTGACGTAAAGGCTGGACTTACATCTGAGGTCGAGCAAGCAACATGGCCGCTCGCTAGCCAGCGCTCAAATATAGTGCTTAATGATTTGATTGAGCCAGCAGATATTCTAGTAATCGGTCTTCCAAGAGATTTTCATTATGGTCCTGGAATGGGCACTAATCCAATATTAATGAGTTTAGCGATAGGTGTGCAATATTCTCGATGCGCAAAGGCTCTTCGGCCTGATCCAGTGATAATCGCCATTTCATCTTGCGATGGATGGTTTAATTCTAGCTGGTTTCCATCCTACGAGGAGACATTTCAGTCGTTGCAAGAATATTCTTCAGCTAGTGAGTTTTTAATGTCCGACGAAGCGTTGAGAATTTCCACTGATAATGAGTATTGTTATAGTTATTCCAATCGTTACACTTATCATCCATTTCATGCCATGTCGATGATCTCAGGTGGAAGCGTTCCGTTGAAATGGTGCTCTAACATTTACATGGTAGGAGCTAAGAGACCAGGAATTGCACGGACAATTGGCTATACCACAATGGCTAAGTTTGATGATGCGCTAAAAGATGCGAAGCGTTATGTGGGAGATAATCCGCGTATTCTATGCACTCCAGAATGTTACTCTGGTGGGATGCCAGTAAATGTGAAGTGCTCTGGTTCAAAGTAGCAATGCTAGCGCTGAAATATTTTGTTGCTACTCTAGTGGATCCCGATAGTTTGTTTGGAAATGCCTAAATGGGTAAACCTGCAGCTCTTGATGTTCGTCATGTCGTTGTTGATACTGACACAGGTATCGATGATGCTTTGGCATTACTATATTTAGCGGGAAAGGTGGATACACATATAGCCGCTATTACTTCAGTTTATGGCAATACCGAAATTGAATCCGCTTTGTCGAATATTGCGCGAGTTCTGGAAGTGGCTCAGTTGGAGGAAACTCTAGTTGCAAGAGGCGCATCAAGTCCACTTGTAGGTCAGGCGCGAATCGCCTCCCATGTTCATGGGGGCGATGGTTTGGGAGATATTTGGTCAGACCAAATGATGCCGAAGAATGTTGCTGCAATCAATGCCGCTCATTTGTTGGTTGAGTTAGGCAACAAATCACCAGGCTACTATGATCTCTTGCTGTTAGGCCCTTTAACCAATGTTGGATTAGCCCTAGAGATTGATCCAAACATTCTGACTCGTTATCGCAAAGTTGTGATTATGGGCGGTTCCGGACCATTTCCACCGTTAGGAACAGTACAAATGGTTGATGCAAACACGCAAAATGATCCAGAAGCTGCTACCCGAGTGTACGGTGCTCAAAGAACAAGCATGGTGATGGTGGGAGTGAATATAACCGCCAAAACTATATTAGATGAGAATCATGTAGATATCTTAAGGAAATCAGACACCGCATGCAGCCGGTTCGCAATAGCAATTTTAGAGGCTTACATGAATTTTTATCAGTATGCATGGGGACGCAGGGTGTCTCCGGTCCATGATGGGCTTGCCGCAGGATTGCTGCTACAGCCCGAGTGGATAACAGAGGCTGCTATTGGCCCCATTGAAGTCACGACGGATGGCTACTTTACTCGAGGTCATCTTGCTTGTACCGCTGACGGTGCCCCAGTGAGTTGGCTTACCTCTACTGCCCCCGAAACTTTGGTTGTTTTAGATGCCAATAAAGACGCATTTATATCAGATTTTATAAACGTTCTTTCAGCTGATTAGATATATGCCACTTAATTGTCATGAGCAAGATTGCTAGTGACAGTTCAAATGCAAGCTGATTAAGCGAGCGATTCAACATATGCCTTTTAATTCATATTTTCGTCTACTTAAAGATGATCCAAGACTAATTAGCTTTGGGTTTCTCATGACTCTTGGCTCAAGCTTTGGCCAGACTTACTTTATTGGGGTTTTTGGGCCCGCAATTCAGTCGGAATTTGATTTGAACCACACTCAATGGGGCGGTATCTATATGATAGCAACATTAGCAAGCGCTGCCCTTCTTTCCTGGACAGGTAGTTTTATCGACAGAGTGAATCTCTTGAGGTACACAGTTTATGTGATTATCCTTCTTGCGATCTCATGTGCATTTATCTCAGTTGCTGCAGGAGTAATTTCTTTAACTTTTGCTCTCTTCTTATTGAGACAATCGGGTCAAGGTCTCACAATGCATATCTCAACCACGAGCATGTCAAGATACTTTAATAGAGACAGGGGTCGGGCTATATCCTTAGCGTCAATGGGGGCGACTGTCGGTGGATCTCTCCTGCCGCTCTTTGCTGTAGCATTGATCGCGTCGATTGGGTGGCGGGATACCTATGTTGTAGCAAGCGTGTTGTCAATACTGTTTTTACTTCCTATAAGTTTATTACTCCTTAAGAACCATAAGCATCGCCATCAGGCTCATCTGGAGAACTTGGCGAGTGCAGAAAAAGAAGACTATAGTCAGAATCGTTCATGGAGTCGCGCCGAACTGCTGCGCGATCCAAAATTCTACCTACTGATCCCAGGATTTATTGCAACTGATGTGATAGTCACGGCGATGTTTTTCCATCACATTAACCTAGCAGATAGCAGGGGGTGGACCCATACCTGGATAACCGGTAATTATGTCATGTATTCGGCGGTTGCGATGTTTGTTACATTGAGTATTGGTCCGTTGATCGATCGATTTACAGCGAGACGAATAGCCCCTTATGTTTTGCTGCCGGTTGTATTAGCGCTTCTACTTTTGGCGGTTGTTGATGCGGCCTGGGTCGTTATGCCCTACATGCTGATATTAGGACTCAACGCTGGCTTGTCATACCCCATCATGGCTGCGATTTGGCCGGAACTCTATGGCGTGAAGCATATCGGATCAATTAGAAGCATTGTCACGCCTGTTGCGCTATTTGGTTCAGCACTTGGTCCTGTTGTCATGGGTGGGTTAATAGATATAGGCATTCCTATTGAAAGAGTTTGCTTGCTCTTTGGGGGTTATTGCATTTTCGGTACTTTTTGCCTTTGGTTTGCTTTGCGAAATCCAGCTAAGCATTCATGACATGCTTGTCTAGTCTTTTCAATGTCACTATGGGCATATTAGTCACTATCAAATGATTCCTTATGAGTTTTCTCGCTGATCTGTGCAACGAACATTTGAAACATATGTTCGGCCTGGGTAGCATCGTTGGCAACCATGCGCTGGTGTCCAGTAGCTGGAGAATAAACATGCAAAATACTTTTGTCGGATTCATAAAATCCGACTGCTTCGCCAGCATGAAGTTCGTCCGCGGTATCGCTATGAAACTGTATATTGTTTGACATCTAAACTAACGAACGGATATCGTCAAGAGTTTGTCTAGTCTTCATTTCATTGCTAGTGATAATGCCAACCAGCTTCGTCGCATATTCGGACATATTGACTTCAGGATTTGCATTACTCACTACCTCAATCCAATCTTTTCGGATTGACCCCACTCCCTGATAAGCGCCAGCAAGCGCTCCAGCTACACTTGCATAGCTGTCTTTGTCTCTTCCATACATTACGGCTCCAATGATAGTTTCTTCAATGTTTCCTTTTGCAGCAACAAACATTGATAAGGCGACTACTAAGGTATGTGTTGCTTCTGAAAACAGATGACCCCATTCGAGTAGCTCATAAAGCGGCTCCCTGATTTCAAAGACGTTTCCAATTTGTGTTGCGAGCTCAATAGCCTTATCGAGGAAAGTAATATTGGGGTCATATCGCCATTGCAGTTCTTGCCAAAATTTACCCTCCCGTCGAGACGAAAAATCTAAATGGGATCGCCGGGCTGCGTCAATGATGTTCTCGACACTATTTTTTGGTCTCATCGCCTCACTTACAGCCGCTGCCATGATTGCAGCCGCTGTTTTCGCGTAACCTTCCGCAAACCATCCGAGATCAAATCCGAGCTGATACGCATTATCTGGATTGCAAGCTGTTACCAGACCCAGTGGCGAATTAGCCATAATGGCGCCATTAGTCGGCTCTCCGCTAAACACAACTTTGTCAGCTTGCCAGACTGATTTGAGGTAATATTCTTCGAAGAATCCTTGGTGGAGTTCGTCAGGTGCATGTTGATATGCTTCTATCAGTGCCTCTGTTAGGTCTCCAGTGCGCGGTATCCCATTGGCCCGAAAAATAGCATCACAATATAGATGCTTTAAGCGTGTGTCATCTGTGTAAACGCCGATACAATCTCCGTCACCAAAGTGGCCATGGATAGTGGCGGGGCTGTCATAGGCTACAAATCTATCAAGCACACCATATTTATCATAAATCTCCTGTGATGAAAGGTGTTCGACAGGACCGCCTAGTGCATCACCTATTGCTCCACCCATTAGACATCCATATACTTTGTCAAAAAGTTTTGAAGCCATTTTTCTCCCCGAAAATAATTCTTCATATTACGAAGTTTAGAACAAAAAACGCCAATGCCCTTCCTTTTGCCGGTCTCAAAATGATATTTTGGTGCGGTAGTTCAATTCAACAGCGGTATTGTCTATTATAGTCAGTCAATCTAACGACCTTAATAGGGTGTGGATCGCTATGAATATTCGTTTCATTTATTTTGATTTGCCATTTTGGAGAGCAGAGACCAGTCGATTGGCATTATTTCTCGGTGGTATTCCGTTTGATGATATTCGTGTTACGAGTGACGGATTCCAGGAAATGAAAGCGAACAATCAGCTCCCGTACAATCAATTACCAATTTTGGAAGTTGATGGCAGGGTAATTGCTCAATCACTTGCTATTGCTAGATTTTGCGGGAAGAAGAGTGGATTTTATCCTCTCAACAGTGATATTGATGCAGCACTTGTCGACGAACTGCTCGATACTGTGTCTCAAGTGACCGAATTGTTCTCACAATCTCTCAGTGAAGGTAATCTTCAAAAGAAAGTCAATATGCGCCAAACCATCGCGATGCATACCTTACCCATGTGGTTGGAATTATTGGAGAGAAGGGTCGCCGCCAATAGCGATTCTATATATTGTGTTGGTAGTAAAACTACCATTGCTGATTTTGCCCTTTGGCGTCTGTTGGGCTGGATTAGCAGTGGTAAGTTGGAGGGGATTCCTAGCGACTGCTTTGATCGGTATTCTAGACTCCGTGATCATTTCGATCATATAGACGGCAATGCCGAAATCCGTACTTGGATGCGTCATAACTATGATTTAGACTGACTATCCACACTGTGAGGTTAACCAAAAAATACATTAATGGCCATTCAATAGCCTACTTTGGGTGTATCGTAGGGCAATATGGCTGATAAACGAGATTTATCTGCCAATTATTTAATTCTGCTAGTTAATTGCTATCGGGCCATGTACAGTCCCCCCTGAAGAAAGCATTAATTTAATTGAGAGGTCATATAATGTTCTCGGTCAATCCGTTCGCTGAAGCCTCCAACTTCGTTCCACCGGTATTCATGCAGACATATCTTGTCATTATGGTTGTTCTTGTTGCGGGCGGTACTATATTTGATATTTTGCACAAAGGCAGTGCCAAATATTTTTTTCAGAATTGGCAAGCTGAGAAGAAGCGAGGAGTGAGGGCGGTTGGCATAGGTGAAACACTAGCTATTGTGGCTAAATCTATAGCGATAGACGCAGTAATGTCTGGCGAGTTTTGTAATATTCGACGACGTGTCGCACATCTTTTTACGATGTATGGATTCCTTATCTATATAGGCACCACTGTGATTATGGTTTTTGGATACTCAACCGCTACTTCGACAACGCCAGCTCTACTGCCGATCTTGTGGTATATCGGAGGCGCCCTGCTTTGTGTCGGTGGCTATTGGTTTTGGTTCTTTATACGAGTAGATGTAGCTGCAGAAGGAAGATCTCCATTCCGAGTGATGCATGCAGATTTATTCATTCTTGCACTTCTTGTGAGTGTAACGCTTGGGTTGGTTTGGGGATGTGTTCAGGCGGTAGGCGCTTCGTGGAGTAATGTAGTGCTTGTATTTTATTTAATCGCTACGGTCGTGCTTTTTGGATCTATTCCGTGGTCGAAGTTTTCGCATATGTTTTTCAAGCCAGCAGCAGCGATTCAAAAACGTGTAGCAGATGCAGGCGGCTCTCGGAGCAATTTGCCGCCGCCAGTCGACACACCAGAGGTTTTCGGCAGTACCCGACGATTACCTCGCCATTATTGAGCAAGGCTAGCTTGATTATCATATAAGTAGGAGCAACTCAGAATTATGCCAACATTTGTTTATATGACCCGCTGCGATGGTTGTGGCCATTGTGTTGATATATGCCCCTCTGACATCATGCATATTGATAAGACCTATCGCCGAGCTTACAACATTGAGCCTAACATGTGCTGGGAATGTTATTCCTGTGTGAAGGCGTGTCCGCAAAATGCTATTGACGCACGAGGGTATGCGGATTTCGCTCCTCTTGGTCATAGTGTGAGGGCTTTACGGGAAGAGGCAAAGGGAACTATCTCCTGGAAAATTAAGTTTCGGGATGGGCGAGAGAAAGACTTCGTATCACCAATTCGAACTACAGAATGGGGTTCGATCCCTTCGCCTGCAGACCTTGAAAGGCCAAGCGCTGAAGCTATGAAATCTCAAGAGTTAGCTCATGAGCCAGATGCCTTGAAGATCTCTGGAGGCCTGCCAACATTGCGGCCTGATCAGCTCAAGCGGGAGGTGGTTTAATGGGTTTATTCAGCGGCCGAAAGACGGTTTTTGTAGATTCTGATGTGCTTGTGGTCGGTGGCGGCATGGCCGGTTGTGGAGCCACTTATGAATCAAGATATTGGGGTAGAGACCTAAAGATTGTTTGTGTAGAAAAGGCAAACATAGAGCGTAGTGGTGCCGTTGCCCAGGGCTTATATGCAATTAACTGCTATATGGGTATGCAGTGGGACGAGAATCAGCCAGAGGATCATGTGCGATATGCGCGCAATGATCTGATGGGTTTAGTGCGTGAAGATCTTGGTTATGATATTGCTCGGCATGTGGATTCTACCGTACACAAGTTTGATGAATGGGGGCTGCCAATGATGAAGGATCCCGATAGTGGTCGGTACTTACGCGAAGGTAAATGGCAGATAATGATTCATGGTGAGAGCTATAAGCCAATTGTAGCAGAGGCTGCACGTAAAGCAGCAACAGAAGTCTATAACCGAGTCATGGTTACTCATCTGTTAATGGACGAAGCAAAGCCGAACCGAGTTGCTGGGGCAGTCGGCTTTAATGTGCGAACTGGTGATTTCTACGTATTTAGGTCAAAGGCAGTAATTGTTGCCGCAGGTGGCGCGTCACATATTTTTAAACCACGAGCTGTTGGTGAAGGTATGGGGCGGACCTGGTATGCACCCTGGAGTAGTGCATCGGCTTATGCGCTACCTATTATGGCTGGTGCCAAGATGACACAGATGGAGAATAGAATCGTTCTCACTAGATTCAAGGATGGATACGGGCCAGTTGGTGCGTATTTTTTGCATCTCAAGACATATACTGAAAATGCTTATGGCGATGAGTACGAATCCAAATGGTATGAGCAGACCAAGGAGCTTGTGGGCGACTATATCGATCGGCAGCCGGTCCCGACCTGTCTGCGTAACCATGCGTTTCTAGAGGAAACGAAGGCTGGTAGGGGTCCTATTAGGATGGTTACAAAAGAGGCCTTCCAGGATCCACATAAGGAAACTGTTGGCTGGGAAAACTTTTTGGGTATGACTATTGGGCAGGCCGTAGTATGGGCGTCCCAGAACATTGATCCTAAGCATATCAATCCAGAGTTAACGACATCGGAGCCTTATGTAATGGGCTCCCACGCAACTTGCTCTGGTGCTTGGGCGAGTGGCCCTGAGGACTATGCACCAGCCGAGTATCAGTGGGGCTACAATCGCATGATGACCGTTGATGGCTTGTTTGGGGCAGGAGATACTATCGGCGGAACAGCTCACAAATTTTCGTCGGGATCATATACTGAGGGCCGAATTGCTGCTAAGGCAGCGGTCAACTATGTTAATGACCTGAAGAATGATCGTGTTCAGGTGAGCGAGATGCAATATCAGAATCTTAAAGAAGCTATTTTCCAGCCGTTGGAGAACTATCGCGTCGGTCGCAATGAGATCGTTGCTGGGACCGTATCACCTAGCTATATCTTGCCATTGAATGGACTACAGCGTCTTGAGAAGATTATGGATGAATATGTTGGCGGTATTAGTGCTAACTATATGACGAATGATCCAATGTTAACACGTGGATTAGAATTGCTCGACATGCTTAAAGAAGATCTAAATCATCTCGCTGCTGAGGATCTTCATCAGTTACAGCGCGCGTGGGAATTACATCATAGAGTTTTGGCTTCTGAGTCTGTAACGCACCATACTAAATTTAGAACAGAGACCCGTTGGCCAGGATATTATTATAGAGGTGACCATCCCAAATTAGACGATACTGATTGGCATTGTTTCACTTTATCGCAATATGACGCAAAGTCCGGGGAGTGGACTATGGAGAAGGCGCCTGTCTATCACATTGTCGACTAATTATTCATAGTACATGGCTGCGATTTATAGCTAACGTTCCGATAGGGGTCGACTTTGTTAATTTGCTTGGCGCTTGGCATTACAGTCGGGTGTAGATATTTGTTCAATTTGCAAATCTTCGCAGCAAACAACATAACCGCAAATCTTTAGTTGTATTGCATTTGCTCACGATTAGCATCCTAAGTGAGTCGCAATTTTGCTATGGACGTTATAATCTACCGGGGTTATGAATAATTTACCACATGTAACAAGCCTGACCAGTGATGCTAGTGCCGAGGTTGTTGCAGAGGAGCTTGAGCAACAAGGTTGTGTGATAATTCAATGCCGAGCAAGTACTAAGCAGATGGATGTTCTACACGATGAACTGCAGCCATACCTTAATGATGCACCCCTTGGGCGTACGGATTTTGCGGGTCGTTGTTCAAGGCGCCGTAACAACTTATTAGCTAAGTCTCCGGCTTGTCAAGAGCTCGCAATAGATCCTCTAGTGATGGAAATATGTGATCTTGTTTTGGGCCCGTATTGTGTTAACTTCCGACTCCATGTAACTGCTCTTATCGAGCTTCTCCCTGGGGAAGTTCCCCAGTCTTTGCACAGAGATGGTGAGATCTATCCCCTTCGCCATCCTGCACCCCCTCTTACGCTAGCAACATTTTGGGCTTATACCGATTTCACCGAAGAAAATGGCGCGACTAAAATAGCGCCTGGCTCCCATCTTTGGGACCATGACCGAGAGCCATCGGATAAGGAGCTTGTCCAAGCGGTCATGCCAAGGGGCTCAGTGTTGCTTTATACCAGCAGCTTATGGCATGGCAGTGCTTCAAACATGTCAGCCTTTCCTCGTACCGGGTTGGCGCTGCATTATAATTTGGGATGGTTACGACAAGAAGAGGAGCTGTTGCTCAGTACACCTCCCAAGATTGCTTGCCGTTATCCCCAGAAATTGCAGCGACTTATTGGTTATGATCTTGGTGGTCCATATCTAGGTTTTGTTGAACAAGGCAATCCACATATTTTACTAGAGGATACAGGTCAGGCAGACTATGCTCGCACAAGCGATGAACTAGAGAGGCGTAGAGAGGAGTTAGTACCGATACCGATTGGTAGCATTGAAATAGACGATCAAGAATAATAGTGGTTACTGATGATTCAGCATGAATCAAGTGCTATCATTTATGTAACTGCATCAAAGAATACGGTGGGCCGATGAGAAATGAGGAGGCGATGTATTAGGGGAGAGCAATTTCTCATCGTATCGATGCCACCGTGCACCGCCTCAACCTACCCCTAATATCAAAATGGACTGCTTACGTGAGTGAAATGTGTTTTTGTTCTAGAGTATCGAGTTCTCCCCAGACCGTATTACGTTGGTTATAGCGATTTAATTGTTCGTCGGATTGCTTGGTCGTAAGAAGGGCAGATGAAATGTTGTCTCCGATTAAATCATCCAACAACTGTTCCAGTGCACTTAATGTTGAGTTATGCATATCTTTTTTATTGCAACTAGATATATCTGATCTAGACCATACTTTATCGAATGTCTGGACAGATTCAGTGCAGCTGCCATGCAGTTCTACATAGATTCATGTGCAGATTTAGTGCAGGCCAATTAAGTGTCTAGCAAAGCTAGATCTTACTGCTAAATCAAGATATTCTTATGGATGAGTAGAGAATCCTGGAGGAGCTAAGTGACAACGATTCTAATTGTTGATGACGATCCCGATATTCGTGAGGTTCTCTCGTTTTTTCTCAAACGCGTTTGCCATTATGAAACTATAGAAGCCGAAGATGGTTCAGTTGCTCTGAATAAACTCGGTCATCATAAGATAGATCTTGTTCTTTTGGATGTTGGGATGCCAGGTGACGATGGCTTCGAGGTTTATAAAAAGATTCAAAATCTCACGCCTGTGCCAACGATTTTTTTGACAGCGCATGATACGGAAGTGGAAGAAGTTCAAGGGTTGGGTCTAGGTGCGGAGGACTATATTACAAAACCCTATAATGAGCGTGTGTTGGAGGCTCGGATCAAGAAGATATTAAACGTGGGGGTTTCGCCAAGAGTTGGTGACTTATCTCTAGATCTTGATAAACGCGAAGTTTATTGGGGGCAAAACGAAGTGAAGCTCACAAAGACACAGTTTGATATTCTGCAATTGTTGATATCGCAAACCGGCAGAGTATTTAGCTACGAAAATATCAGAAATCGAGTATGGCCAGTGAATGCATATGTGAGCGATGAAGGTATAAGATCTCATATTAGAGGGATAAGGGACGCTTTAAAAGTTATTGCTCCTAATTGTCCTGCACAGAGACTTATTCAAGCTCAGCCTGGAATTGGATATAAGCTAAATAAAGTTCTGATTGATAAAGATCTCTAGATGTTTTTGATCGGAGAATACAGGCCACGCCTTGGTACAGTTTTGCTCGTGAGCAACTTGTTTTTGATTCTTTTGTTTCTAGCGGCTGGCCTTCTCTATTTTAGATATTTCGAAAGGAATATCGTCCAAACGATAGAAACTCGTCTTATGAGTCAAGGAGCGCTTATGGCTGTCTACTATCGCATTGCCTTCAAAGATGAGCGAGAGAAGTCAGGACCGTCAGCATGCCGAGACAACTGGAACCTAGAAGCTTATCCTGAAGCCACACGGTATCAAGGGCGGCGTCAATGGGATCGATATTATGGTACCGCCCAGCCTGGTCTAAAACCCTTTAAATCAATCCCCAAGCCATCACTACTATTTGTGGAGCATGATAATGTTTCACAAAGGGGCAAGGCAGCTGATGCGTGTGCACTCAGTGTTGGGCAAGCAATTCAGCCTTATTTGTCAGACATGGAGCGTGCGGCTTCGATATCCGCGCCGGCTGAAATTTTTCTTATTGATAGAAGTGGGATTGTTGTCGCAGCAACGTTGGATGGTATGTATCTTTCAATAGACATAGATGATCACGAGATTCTTAAGCAGGTTTTTCAAGGAGAGCCGATAGCCGCGCTGCATGAAAGTAGAAAAGCTCCAGATGCGTTAATGAAATGGGGTCGTCGGCTTCAGGTAACCCATGGCAAGGCAATTGAAGTAGTGGTTGGTTTTCCGATTATTCTAGATAATCGAGTGATGGGCGCGGTGGTTTCAAGACAGACTCCAGGAAGTTTCCTTGATGGTTACCGTAACAATAGGGGCGGGTTCATGCATTTTGCAGCTCTATTTTTAATACTATGGACTATTTTTACATGGTGGTTGATGAGATTTTCTATCGATCGACCGATCAGAGCTGTTATGGCCCAGCTGCGTGATTCAAAAGACCACAGTCTTAGTGAGACTCAATCGAGAAGTCGAAGCGTTACGCGGGACGTTAAGGATATCTACCAAGAGGTTACGGGCCTATTAAAGGCACGTGATCGCCGAGATGAAGATACTAAGAACCTAGCCAATCTACTTGCCCATAGAGTGCGAGAGATCGTGACTCCAGTTGAGGGCGCTATTGATTTAGTGCGTAACCATCCTGATGTGATGTCGCCAGAAGAAGTCGATAGGCATCTAGTTATGGTCAAGAAAAAGATGCAGCAGCTAGAGTCGTTGAGTAAGCAGCTTACAATCTTGGCGCGATATGAGATGCCCATTGCAGATGGCGATCATGTTGGTATAGATGATTTATTAGATCAATGGAACACCGAACGCATGAATGATCGTTATCGTTTTATTGTGCAGCCAGAAGCTCACGGGCTATATATCGCCATGCGAAAAGAGTGGCTAGATACAATCGTATCTAGCCTGGTCGAAAATGCGTATCAGCATGGAGGAGTGAATATTGAGGTGATGGTCACCGTTGACTTAGACTCGAAACAACAAGGCTTTATACGCATAAAAGTGCATGATAATGGCCCCGGTATACCAACAGCAAACATACACAAGATTTTTGATCCATTCTTCACTACATCACGCGATAGTGGTAGTCACGGGTTTGGCCTGACAGGCGTCAAAAAGCTAGTGGAGCGGCATGGAGGAAGGATTGATCTGATTCCCTCAGAATCAGGTGCCACTTTTCAAATTCTGCTCCCGTCCTATATGCTTCCTACGTAGAATTAACTGTTGCTAAACTATAGACATGAAGTTATCCGATTGTCATGACGCTACCATTATGGGTGTTAAATTTAACACAGCAATCTTCATGAATAAGAAAACCAAACAGGTTTAATGTGGGCGCATTAATTGATAGACCGCTAAATGATTCTCAGGTGCGGGAGTTTGAGACTCAAGGATTTACTCTTTTAAGTAATGCGCTTGATGCGCAAACACTTGAGAAATTAAATAGAGATCTTAATGAGTGGTTGCTTGAAAGTCGCAATTACAGCGATTCCTATGGCCAACAAACAGATGGTCGTCCGCGTTTTAGTCTAGAGCCGGGTCATACCTTTGAGAGACCAGCGCTTCGTAGGGTGGCATCCCCGGTTGAATTGTCACTCATCTATCTCAATGTTATGCGAGATAGTGCAGCCGTGGATGCTGTAGCACAACTAATTGGACCCAATATT
The DNA here is from genome assembly GCA_002724185.1 of Acidiferrobacteraceae bacterium. Lineage (GTDB taxonomy): Bacteria > Pseudomonadota > Gammaproteobacteria > Arenicellales > UBA868 > CAJXWH01. The sequence continues at coordinate 13,505 of PBOB01000072.1, forward strand.
AAGTTTAATAATGCAAAAATAAACTTAAAACATCCTGGTATGGCTACTAAGGTTGATTTTCATCAGGATTTTATGTTCGAGCCACATACTAATGATGACTTGGTTACAGTTTTATATTTCTTGGATGAGCTTACACCTGATAACGGTCCTTTGGAGATTGTACCGAGCAGCCATAAGGGTCCGTTGTATGATCATTGGCACGATGGAATTTTTACTGGTGCTGTTAGTCCGGAAGTGGCAGTTCGAGCTCAAGCTAAGGCGATTTCCTGTTTTGGACTGGCGGGTACAGCTTGTCTAATGAGTACACGATTGCTTCACGGGTCTGCACCTAATCGTTCGTCGGCGCCTAGAACTCTATATATTGTTGAATACTGTGCTGAGGATGCATATCCTTTGCAAGCGAATCATATTCCTAGCAAGTTTGCTGGAGAGATTGTACGCGGAGAGTCTACAAATCGAGTTCGCTGCTCTGATTACGATATGATCTTTCCAGAATTCCCAACAGGAGCTTCCTTTTTTGAACAGCAGGCGCGACGGACTTGATTGCATCAAATAGATTTCTAATGAAGAGGTAATAGTCTCATGACATCTAGTGTTCCAGGAGAATTTGTGCGACAACTGTCAGCCGCACTTGAAGAGGCTGACATGTTGATGCGCCAACAGATTAGTAATGGCGCGGAGTGGGTCTCTCGGTTTCGGGCTACGTTAGACTCATTTGTGGATAGTCCAGTAACAGCGACTTTGCACAACAAACCAACAGCTACAGCTAATGCATGGCTACGTGATGCATTAGCGAGTCTAGACGGTAGTACAGAGTTTGTATCGGCAGTGCAAGCTGCCGCTAACGCGGCTAATTGGTATCAGATTTATAATGTTGATGCTGCAGAGTCCGGAGCGATGCGAAGTAATATGCATGCATTAGCTGAAGGCATGTTCGCGGCGCAGGTAATTGGGCCTCGCGGGCTAATTCCTTCCAAAAAGTTGTTGACCGGACTTTTTTTGCTGCGCGCGGGTTTGCATTATCCTCTTCATCAACATGAAGCAACTGAGATTTATTTTTGCGCATCTGGAAAATTGCGCATTCAGCATGGCATTGATACGCCCCCGCAACAGCTTATACCTGGCCAATTTTCACTAACTCCCTCAAATCGTCTCCATTCTTTGACTATGGGAGATGCGCCAGTGCTCCTTCTTTATATCTGGCTGGGCGAATTTGGAGGTAAGAACTGGTGGTGGCATAAAGACGATAATGGAGTGTGGCAGCGGGAGGCTTGGGAGCGTCAGCCTGATGCAGTATGGGCTAAAACGATAACCGAAGTTGTTCCATACTCGGAACTGATTCTTGCAAATAAAGACAAATAAAAAAAGAGATAAAGTTGTTATCTAAAGTAAATTCTTATCGGTTGTCTGGCAGATAACTTAATCGTTGGCTTTAGGTTGTATATGGGTGTAGAGTGGAGGCGCTATCGCTATATAGATTTCGTATAACAATTAAATATTCAGTTTGAGAGCGTTGGAAACATGATGTTCGTGCGTGGAGGAATCTTACGTGAACCCGATTCTTATATGGCTAGGTCAACCCCGTCACTATATTGTTTTCTTTTTGTCTTGCCTGCTACTAGGTCTCTTACTATTACAACCAGACAAGGCCCATGGACGGACTTACTATTGGAATATGCATCTCACGGGAGTAAAGATTGTTCATGACGACTATTGGCGCAATAGGGGTGGCGAGACCTCTGTTGCGGTAATCGATGGCTTCGCTGACTGCCGCCACTGGAGTTTTTTGAAATATGAGCCAGGTGTGACCGGCACTAATTGCTCAGCGGTAGGATTACCCGGTGCATCTTTTGCGGGCTACAGTGATCATGCCACCCATGTTGCGAGCATTATTGGTAGTAGGGGGGGCCAAGTATAAGTGGCAACGTTTCTGGTTATTTCACTGGCATGGCTCCGCGCACGCATATTCTTAGTTATGGTATGTTTGATAGCTTGACGGGTTATTCATATAACGCGGAAGATACTGCCGTCGCGGACGCGCATGCACGTGGCGCACGCGTTGTGAATATGAGTTATGGCCCCATCGCGCCCTCATATTTGTTCAACCATTACTACTTTGAGCGCATGTATACGGTAATGCCGCAATATAAGGAAATGGTATTTGTCAAAGCGGCGGGAAATGCGGGCTACTATTTGACCAGTGACACGTACGTTAGTTATAGCGTTGCGGCCACGCAGGATCCCTCAGTAGATCTGAGCAACCTAATAATCGTTGGCGCGGTTGATAGTAATCGAGTGACCACTCCCTGGTCGAACGCGCCTGGAGAGTCGTGTTTTCTTTTGCCGGGCGAAACAGTGTGTCAGGAAAAAAACAAATTTAAGTATTTCTTTATGGTTGCACCGGGCCTAAATATTCACGGTGCCGTATCAGATTCTGATGGATGGAACTGCTGGTTTACTGACCCCCCCACACCCAAACGTCCTTGCACGCATTCATTTGCAAATAAAAGCGGCACCTCAATGGCAGCACCGCATGTAAGCGGTGCAGTCGCGATGCTCCATGGCCGCTGGCCAGTTCTAAAAAATAATGCGACCGCGACCGCTAATATTTTATTTACTACGGCCGATGATTTGGGCGAGCCCGGTGTAGACGGTATTTATGGTTGGGGCTTTTTGCGGGTGGATAAAGCTTTTTCACCGCTTGGAACTCAATATATGGCTGATGCGAGCAAACGATACCCTTGGGGCCTCAATGTGGTGTCTAGTTTATCTGGCCAGGATATCCCGAGGAGCAATATCCATTTATCGAATGCGTTACGGGAAGTCGCTCGCCAAGCGGCATATGTTTCTGTTTTTGATTCCTATGACCGTGATTTTCAGCTACCGTTGATGACTCGGCAACGTGATATGTCATCTCTTCTAAGATCTGAGATGGGCTTTTCCGGTCTCCAGAAATCTGAAACGGAACTTGTTCGTAGCGTGGGTGATACATGGTCATTTATGGGCATCGCTAAAACTACAGGTGAGCCGAATTTTATCGATACCTCGTGGACACTGTCTTTAGAGAATATTTTTGGTACCGCCAAAATTGGCTATAGTTCGCCTGACTCCTGGTTGCATCAACCAGGCGGATTAGCCCTTTTGAGGGCAGAATCAGATGTTACGACCACGGGTCTTAACCCGAGCCTACAGCTAGTTAAAGATGGTGCCCATATAAGTAATCAGATGGATCTGTCTAGCAATATTGTCTTGGCTACAACTTACGCTACAAATAATTTGGGTATTGATACAGGTCGAGTTCTGGCCCCAGCGGAGGCGTTCGTCTTGTCGGTAACAGGTACCAATCAAACCGAAAAATGGATTGGGAATGTTACGGTAGGCCAAATTAACGAGGAAGACGGACTGCTGGGCTCTCATTTGGCTGGAGCATTCGGGCAGGGTGGAGGATTTAAGACGACTTCTCTGACGTTAAGTAGTGATTTTAATCTCGCATCAGATGTGGTGTTGTCAACGTCCTATACTATGGCTCAATCCGATGTTAGGGCATCCAATCTTGATTCTGGGCTCCTGAGAATGAGCGAGCGTCTAACAAGTGATGCATTTGTGGTAGGGCTCAAAAAGAATGATTTCCTGAGGGAGAGTGATCAGATTTACGCGGCAGTTAGCCAGCCTCTTCGGATTGCTAACGGGATCGCTCGGTTGTCACACGTTGATTATTACCAAGCATCGGGTGAGCCGGTTTATAGAACTGTTGATATTGATCTTGCTCCGGGCGGGCGGGAATTCAGCTTGCAGCTGGGTTATAGCAGTAATCTGAATAACGATAGCACTGTCAAAGTGCTTCTTTATCATGCACGAGACCACAATCATGTTGTTGGTTCCCAATCTAGCGGTGGATTAGTGCGTTTCGGTTGGTCGTTTTGATCAGACAATGCAGTAAACACATACAGATACAGGGCTGCATAATGCTAGTCCTGTATCTCCTGATCTCTCTATTGATTTCTGGCTGCTTTGCCCAAACAACATCCGAGTCAAACTTGCCAGTCGATG
>PBOB01000073.1 GCA_002724185.1 Acidiferrobacteraceae bacterium
AAAGATTACCACCACGCTCTCCCAAGCCTTAACACCTCATTCTGAGTTGATTCTTGAAGCTATGGCCAAGGAGCAGAAATGAGTAGCCGTAGCGAGCAGATGCTCGGAAAAAAAGGACGGCGGATGAACGATTCATTTGTGATGATGCCCCATCACGTTTTAGCCCATGACAACTTCAAAACTCTAAGTCCACGGGCTACCAAGTTCTTGATGGATTTATTAGCTCAGTTCCGCGGCAACAATAACGGCGATCTTTGTGCCACCTTAAAAACGATGCGAGAGCGGGGTTGGAACTCGAGTGATCAGTTGCATAAAGCCAAGAACGAACTCATTGAGAAAGATGTCATCATCGTTGCAAGACAGGGCGGTCTTAATAAAGCCAATCTCTATGCGGTGACATGGTTTCCGATTGATGAATGCAAAGGGAAACTTGATGTCGCGCCAACTAGGACTGCTCCTGTTAATTGGAAAAATAGATCGTCCAGTCCGTTAGTCGGAGCAAAAGGGTCGTGACTGCTCTCCATCAAGGATCAATTGGAATGGAGCCTCCAACCTATCTGTGCCTCACTCATCCGCTACACGGACGAGTTTCGCACTTCGCTTAGTCCGTATGTAGAACACCTTATTAGATATATACCATAGGGTGTGCAATTAATAACGAATCACAGATGGAAGAACTAGACGATATCATTTTATTGACAACACCGGAGGTGGCCGCAAAGCTTAATGTTTCAGAGCGCACAGTTAAAAGACTCATCCAAAGAGGTGAACTTCCAATCATTAAAATTGGAAGAAATATTCGTGTTTCAAAAGCCGATCTTTTTAAATATGTTAATCAAAAAAGAAGATATAATTTGGAGTGCGTGGAGTCGGCGTCTTCCTCAAAAGGAGAAAGCCTATGCGACTCTATAAACGTGGAGGCGTCTACTGCGTTACCTACCAAGCAGGTAGAAAACAGATTAGACGTTCTCTTAAAACCCATGACAAACAAATAGCTGAACAGCAACGAGCCAAACTGGAACTAGATATCCATGAAGCAAGGATCTTTGGCAAAGAACCAGCCCGGAGTTTTAAAGAGTTAATGGTTAACTATCTCGAAGCAAAGCAGAACAGTAGAGGATTCAGCCGCCTTCAAGACGCTTGTAAGCCGCTTCTTAGTTACTTTGATGACAGTGATGTGACGCAACTCCAAGAAACTCATGTCGAGCAGTACATCATCCATCGTGGTCAGTGCGTTAGTGATGGAACAATTAAGCGGGAAGTGGGGATGCTGTCCGCCGCATTCAATCACGCCATTAAGAAACACCATTGGCGGATTGATAATCCCTGCGTTAAAGCAGAGTTACCTCAAACTCCGAAAGGCAGAGTGCGGTTTCTGACGTATGAAGAAGCTAAAACCTTATTGCAGGTGGCAGACAATCCGGTAGATCGCAAAGGAAATGCGCTTGCCAATCAATACAAATCCCCCGTCTTACGGGATTTTATTGAGCTTGCCTTAAATACAGGTTGCCGAAAAGGGGAACTGCTGAACCTTAAATGGGAAAACATCAACTTTGCAACGCGATTGATTGTTCTGGAAGAGACCAAAAGCGGCGAATGGCAGAGCGTTCCCATTAATGAGGACGCACGGCAGGTCTTGGTGAGACGCATGCGGTTACGGGATGAAGTATGTCCTGATACCCCGTGGGTATTTTTTCATACGAGACCCGCCGCTAGAGCCAAGATCGGTGACAGGATCAAGGATGTAAAAACATCTTTTAATACGGCCTGTAGAAGGGTAGGGATTAAGGATTTCCACATTCACGATCTACGCCATACCTTTGCCAGCTGGTTGGTGATGAATGGCACACCGATCTTTGAAGTCAGCAAACTGCTTCGTCATGCCAGCATCACCATGACCGAGCGGTATGCGCATCTAGCGCCGGATCATCTGCAAGATGCTGTCAGCAATCTTGGATTTTCAGCACACTGAAAAACCCAAAGAGGCAGTGGTCTACCAAAATGGCTTGTTTACTACGAAATATGGTCGGGGTGAGAGGATTTGAACCTCCGGCCCCTGCCTCCCGAAGGCAGTGCTCTACCAGGCTGAGCTACACCCCGACGTGCTCTTATCGTATAGTGCTATTGTAATGACAAATCGGTCAATACGGTGTAATGATGTATCTAATTCAGCGGGTATCTATAGTAGGTTTTTGATATGAGCAAGGAAGAAAAACAAACCGACCTAGAGCGTCTTGAGCAACTACATGGCAAGCTTAGCGGTCCATTTAGTCCTAGCAAGATAGATCAGGAACTTCGCGAGACGATAACAGTTAGTATTGCCGATGACCTAAGTTTCACTGTAGATCAAGATATCGCAAACCTCGTAGAGGCATGTTGGAAAAGCGGCATATTTGTTTTGCAGTCAGATTCATGGAGCAGCATCGGTACTGTTAGGCTGCATATCGCCACGACGTCGTACGCTGATCAATTTCTGGCTAACATCTGTTCTGGTGGCGATCTATATTGGAAGTCTCCATTAAAGAGAGAGCAGATGTTACGTAATTGGCATGAAGTTGATTTGTACACAAAGATAGACCCGACTGACTGGCATTGGTCAATTAACTTTGAATTTATGCTAGATCAGTTAGAGGATAGTGATTTGCTGAAGGGTGCTCTACAATTTCTGGGTCATCATGAAGAAAGTCGGCAAGATGAAGTAGCAAATGAGCCATCAGTAATAGTTCGTTTTCCTTATGAATTTTCAGAAAGCATGACGGAGCGCCTTTTGTCAGTAGATCAGTCTAATCTCCCGCGTGCTAGTGGCATGATCTGGAAGCTGCTTCCCGATTTATCTTGTTTCGATTCCAGTTATTTTTTCTGAACCAGAATCAACCTCGGCCACAGGCTTTAGTTTAATACTAATGCAGTCTTGATATTGAAAAGTCTGCGAGATGCCTTAAAGACTTAACATAAGTTGATTCCGGTAATTTGCTTAATTGTGCTTTTGCAATTGAACAGTACTCTTTAGCACGCTTAGATGCGTATACGACAGAACCGACGGATTCTATAATTTGCTGAATTTCTGAGATCATGGTGCGGTCACCATTTGCAATCGCAGATTGCAATACCACTTTTTGACTACTTGAGGCATGTTTGAGTGCGTGAATGATCGGTAGTGTGCACTTACCTTCTGCTAGATCATCTCCAGGATTTTTTCCAAGCGCAAGCGATGGAGGGCCGTAATCAAGAAGATCATCAGATATTTGAAAAGCGATACCTAAATTTAGACCGTAATTTGCTAATGCGCGCTCGGTCGCAGAATCCGATCCAGCAAGAACTGCCCCTAATCTTGCAGCTGTTTCGAATAGGCGTGCAGTTTTTCTTTCGATGGTTCCAAGGTATTCGATCTCGCTGATGTTATGTGAATAGAGATTCGATAATTGCATAACCTCGCCTTCAGCTATCGCATTAGTAGTCGAAGCCATAATGTCCATCACTTGCATTCGGTTGACAGTTACCATCATCTCGAACGCTCGAGAATATATAAAGTCCCCAACCAAAATACTAGCAGCATTTCCCCAGACTGCATTGGCAGTCTGTTTTCCTCGCCTCATATCAGAGCGGTCCACCACATCATCATGTAGCAAGGTTGCAGTGTGGATCAGCTCCAATACAGCGGCTAGTGAGATATTGTCTGTACCTCTATAGTTAAGAGCTTTTGTTACCAGTAATAGCGTGATTGGTCGAATGCGTTTGCCCCCTGCAGAGACTAAGTATGATCCCATTTCACGGATTACAGGGACATCCGACACCAGTTGTTCTTCGATATGGCGATCTACGGAGACTAGGTCTTCGGAGACAGAATCTGCGATCTCTTCAACTGTGATGCCTGATTTTGGTTGCAAATCGTCCTGATTTGGTAAAATATGTAATCTTGTCATTTTGTTGCTAGGTACTGTAGGTTACCTGGAATACTACCGGACAATTGACCAGCTTGCAGGATTTTCATAGAATTTCAGACTCCGAACTGTGGTTAATCCAGTTATAAACGGCGATAATCTTCGCGGAATCCGAGGTTAAATAACGATGTATGCAGTCATGGAAACAGGTGGGAAGCAGTATAGAGTAAGTGTTGGCGGGAATGTTCGTGTCGAAAAGCTCGCGGGCGATGTCGGAGAGGTTATTGAGATCTCTCGGGTTTTGTTAATAGCGAAAGATGGTGACATTGAAGTAGGTACGCCGCTTATTGAGGGCATGAGTGTCAAGGCCGAGGTTGTGGCACATGGGCGTGATAAGAAAATTCGCGTGTTTAAAATGAAGCGCCGAAAAAAATATCGACGCACTCAGGGACACCGACAAGCTTTCACAGAGCTTCGCATTACGGATATCGGTGATTAGTTTGCCGAGGTAAGGATAAAAAATGGCACATAAAAAAGCTGGTGGTAGTTCGCGCAACGGTCGAGATTCTGAGTCAAAACGCTTGGGTATCAAGCGCTATGCAGGTGAAAGAGTGCAAGCAGGTAGTATTTTAGTGCGTCAGAGAGGGAGCAAATTTCACCCAGGTCAAAATGTTGGCATGGGACGAGATCACACTCTATTTGCCTTAAGGGCCGGCACTGTCAGCTTCCAGGTAGGAGGGCTAAAGAATAGAAAATGGGTCGCGATCCAGGCAGAGACTTAATATCTTGTGGGGAATAGAGCTCGCACCCCGCTTCAAAAGCGGGGTTTTGTTTGTGTGGAGCAAGAAAAAATTAAACTCGATTAAACATGAAATTTGTTGATGAAGCTGTTATCACTGTTGCGGCTGGCCATGGCGGCTCAGGCTCTCTAAGTTTCCGACGAGAAAAGTTTCTTCCTAAAGGTGGTCCAGATGGCGGCAATGGGGGTAAGGGAGGGGACGTAGTACTGATTGCTCATACACATCTAAATACCCTTGCACATTTTCGTTATTCGCGTATTTTTCGTGGAGAGCCTGGACATGCTGGTTCAAGCAATAATCGCACGGGAGCCGCAGGTGCCGATTGTGAGGTTGGGGTTCCGGTTGGCACGCTAGTTTATGATGCAAACTCAATGGAGTTTATTACTGATATGGTAGGATCTGGCGATCGGTTTGTAGTTGCCTATGGTGGAAAAGGTGGCTCCGGGAATTCGCGATTTAAGTCGAGCACTAACCGTGCACCAGACAAGATCACCGAAGGTAAGACAGGAGATGGACGTCGTTTGCGCTTTGAATTGAGAGTGCTTGCGGACATTGGTCTTTTGGGCCTTCCAAATGCTGGCAAATCAACGTTGCTTGCTGCTGTTTCGGCGGCACAACCCAAAATTGGAAGCTATCCGTTTACGACCCTAAACCCGCAGTTAGGGATTGTTGAGCAAGGTTTAGAACGATTTGTTATGGCAGACATTCCAGGCTTGATTGACGGAGCTGCGCAAGGCGCCGGATTAGGAACAAAGTTTCTTAAACACCTAAGTCGAACTCGTTTACTCTTGCAACTTGTAGATATCAGTAGCAACAGCGTTGGTGATGCAATAGAAGCTGTACACACAATTGAGACAGAAATTACGACATTCAGCGAGACGTTGGCTAGTCAGCCTAGATGGATTGTTTTCAACAAGATCGATCTTGTAGATAACTACCATATAGAAGAGCTAGTCTCAGCATTTGCAAAGCAGTATCCCTGGAATGGCCCCTTGTTCGCGATTTCTGGGAATAGTGGAAAAGGGTGCTCAGAGTTGATTAACGCAATTTTTGACTGGATGAAAACGAATGAAGAAATTGAATCTAACGCATGAACTCGAGGTCTAGACAGAGATGGGTTGTGAAAGTAGGCAGTGCACTTTTAAGTGATCCTGTATCTGGTCTCAATAAGACTATTATTAAAGCTTTAGCTAAAGATGTTGCTAACTTACAAGCTTCAGGTTTCGACGTAGTGTTAGTATCGTCGGGAGCTATTGCAGATGGAATTCAGAGATTGAGCTGGAGAGAGCGGCCAAATGAGGTACATAAGCTGCAGGCGGCCGCCGCTATAGGCCAAATGGGTCTAGTAGAGGCCTATCAAAGTGCTTTCCAAGAACATAATATTCAAACAGCTCAGATTCTGTTAACCGACGCGGATATTGTAGATCGGGTTCGTTATCTGAATGCGCGTGGAACTTTTAGGACGCTGCTAGATCTCCGTGTTGTTCCCATCGTGAATGAGAATGATACTGTTGTCACGGAAGAGATTCGTTTTGGGGATAATGATACTTTAGCTGCTATGGTTTCAAATTTGATTGATGCCCAATACTTAGTGATACTGACCGACCAAGAAGGTTTATTCGATCAAGACCCTAGATTGCACGATGATGCATTGCTAATCAGAGAGGATATAGCTGGAAATCCGAGACTTGAAGCATTTGCTGGTAAGAGCGGGATTCAGGGTAGAGGTGGAATGATAACCAAGCTAGATGCTGCTTCGAGAGCCGCTCGTTCAGGAACCTCAACATTTATTGTTTCTGGTCAGCATCCACAGGCTCTACAGTCAATCCGTGATGGGCATCACCATGGGACGTTACTGCGAGCTCAGAATGGGCGAGTCGCTGCAAAGAAACAGTGGCTGGCCGGTCAGTTGCATGTTAGTGGTCATATCTATCTCGATTCTGGAGCTGTTGACGTGTTACAACGGTGTGGGAGCAGCTTACTTTCTGTAGGTGTGATACGGATTGATGGCAAATTCCGTCGTGGGGAGTTAGTGGGTTGTATTGATGTGCGTAATGATGCAGAGATTGCGCGCGGACTCGTTAACTACAGCTCGGATGAAACAGCACTAATCATGGGGAAACCGAGTACCGAAATTCAGGCCATGCTTGGCTATACAGCCGAGCCCGAACTAATTCATCGCGATAATATTGTTATTCTACAAATAGAGTGAGGCTAAAGTTAGAATTCTACGATTCAGTAGCAGTCGCGATGCTTTTTAGTCGTATATTAAGGCGCTTCTTTATCCGTGACGCTTTATTTGGGTGGTGCAATCCCTTTCGAGCTGCACGGTCTATCTGCGATACTGCATGTCGATATTCATTAGTTGCGGTTTCTACATCACCAGCCTCAGTGGCCTTTAGATATCGCCTTATATGCGTGCGCATAGAGCCTCTTTGCGCCATGTTTCGCGCTCGATGTCGAGTTTCTTGTCGAGCCCGCTTTCGAGCTTGTGGGGAATTAGCCAATATGGTTTCCTAATGGTTAAATCTAGTACAAGGGTCGTGATTATTGTGATTTTGACTCAGTATGTCAACGGGTTGCTGAATATGAAAACGCGATATTGTATTTATAGGATGTATTTATAGGATGTATTTATAGGATGTATTTATGTCGATAAGACTTTTTAGATCAACTGCAATTGTTGGTATTATGACGATCTTGTCAAGGCTTACAGGCTTGGCTCGAGACATCGCGTTCGCTCAGTACCTGGGCAGTGGATTGATGGCTGATGCCTTTTTTGTAGCTTTTCGGATCCCGAATTTTTTTCGTCGCATATTTGCCGAGGGCGCATTTTCTGTAGCTTTTGTTCCAGTTTATTCCGAATGTGAAGCCAGCGGCGGTGAGAAGCATGCCAAAGAATTTCTAGATTCTATGTGCGGTCGCCTGGCTATCGTTCTGTTGATTGTAACGACTATTGGAGTTCTGTCAGCTCCTCAACTTGTAACAGTGCTCGCCCCGGGATTTAGTAGTGACCCATACAAATTTCAAACCACCATCGATACCTTGCGATTTACATTTCCCTATTTGTTTTTCATTTCCTTAGTAGCCATGGCTGCAGGGATAATGAATACCAAGGGTAGATTTGCTATCCCAGCTGTAACACCAGTTATTCTCAACATATGCTTGATTGTTGCGGTCTTGTTCTTTGTTCCAAGGGCTCAAAATGCTTCTGTAGTGCTTGGACTTGGTGTTTTAGTTGCCGGTTTCGCGCAACTTGCCTTCCAGCTGCCATTTTTAAAGATCGAGCGACGATTACCGACGCCAAGAATTCGCACTCACACCACAGATCAAGAGATCGCAGCAAGCAAAACAAAGAAGGTTTTTAATCTAATGTTGCCAGCATTGTTCGGCACCTCTATTGCGCAGCTCAATCTTTTAGTGAATACAATCATCGCATCGTTTCTAGTAACAGGAAGCGTGTCCTGGTTGTATTATTCTGATAGGTTAATGGAATTCCCGTTGGCGCTTATTGGCATTGCCTTGGCTACCGTAATTTTGCCAAGCCTTTCTGCTAACTACGCTACTAGATCTGTTGTTGAGTTCTCCCGTACGTTGGAATGGGCGCTGAGGCTTAGTTTGCTATTTGCCTTACCAGCGTCGGTTGGGTTAATTGTTCTTTCAGAGCAATTAATGATTGTGCTTTTTTACTACGGAGAATTCTCATTGAGAGACGTTAAGATGGCAGGCCACAGTTTGATTGCATTCGCAATTGGCCTATCAGCATTTATATGGGTCAAAGTTTTAGCCCCTGGGTATTTCGCACGGCAAGATACGAAAACTCCTATAAAGGCAGGAATTTGGGCTATCATTGCTAACCTTGTTTTCAGTTTGTTATTGTACAGGCCATTGCAGCATGTTGGCCTAGCTTGTGCAACTTCGATTTCAGGGTTTGTTAATGCTGTTCTACTATATTGGTGGCTACGTTCTTCTGGAATATACCGCCCGAAAGATAAGTGGGCAGCCTATGTTTTTCGTATTTTCACAGCTTCACTAATCATGGGTGTAGTTCTGCAAATATTTGTTGGAGATGCATCAACGTGGATCGGCCGGTCAGGAGGTATGAGAGTGCTTATGTTAATCCAGTGGATTGTAATTGCACATTTAATCTATTTTGCGAGCTTATATATTATGGGCATGCAAGTTCATCGTATATTTCAAAGGCCTGTTAATGAGTAACCAGTTAAGTCGTGAAGGTGATTTGATTCCTCAAATAGGCAGCCCGTCACATTCTAGATTATTCTCATTAGATGAGGCGATTTCATTATTACCTTTGGTAAAAAAGGTAACGGCTATCGCAATCACAGGCCTGGAGCCAACCCAGCTGCGATATCTAAACCTGCTAGATTGTGACCCGCGGAAAAGAGAATTAGAGTCGGAGTATGAAAAATTGGTGCGACTATGGATGGAAAAAATGGCTAGGCTAGGATTGCTTGTCCCAGGGCTGTGGGAGGTCAATTTTGATACAGGAGAGGGCTATCTATCATGGAAGTATCCTGAGCTAGAGCTCGCTTTCTTTGTTGAGTATGGTGATCCCAATTTGACCAGGCACAGCTTGACAGAGGTACTATATGAGCGAGGGCCATGCTGGGCATGATTTCATTGATTCGAGGTATATTGGTCGGCGTCATAATATAGGTTGAGTAAATAGCAATTCAAATGGAGCTTTTTAGGACATCTGCCAGAAATGTACCCCTTTCTAGGGCGTCTGTTATTTCTATCGGCAACTTTGATGGTCTACACTTGGGTCATCAGGCACTTCTATACATGTTGCGAGAACACGCTTTTGCGTTGTCGGCACGCACGACTGTGATTACATTTGAACCGCATCCTCAAGAGTATTTTAGAAATACCAAAGCATCGACCCGCATAACAAATTTTCGTGAGAAAACTAGGCTATTTCAAGATGCAGGCATTGACCGACTAATTTGCCTACGGTTCGATAGCCGACTTGCTAAAACTAGCGCAACTGAGTTTGTGTATGACTGTCTAGTGCGGCGCCTTGGCGTTCGTGATTTAGTGGTCGGTGAGGATTTTCGATTCGGCAAAGATAGGAAGGGATCAGTTGAGCTTTTGCGGCAGCTTGGGCTATGCCATAACTTCGAAGTTACCGGGATGCCCGCAGTACAAATTAGCGGTAATAGAGTGAGCAGTTCTCAAATTCGACAGCACCTCAAGAGCGGAGAACTAGAAGAGGCAAATAAATTACTAGGACGCAAGTTCTCTTTCAGCGGAAAGGTTGCCTACGGTGATCAACGTGGACGGACCTGGGGATTTCCAACCGCTAACTTATATCCGAGTCACGCAAATTTTCCTCTTACGGGTGTATTTGTTGTGGCAGTTAAGGGAGTCTCGGCCGACTATATATTTGGAATTGCTAACCTAGGACGACGACCCACGGTGGGCGGGAATCGATTCTTAATAGAGGTGCATTTGTTTGATTTTGATCAAGATATATACGGCAAGAGAATAACTATAGAATTTTGTCACTGGGTGAGATCAGAGCAGCGTTTTGATAGTTTTGACCAATTGAGAGAACAAATCCAGCGAGACATTGATTACACTCGTGATTGGGTGTCAGGGCATTTAGCTAAGTGAATTACAGAAGAAAGGCACAGCTAGCATATGTTGCGCTCTGCGTTTTGATCTTGATGGCAGATATTTCTAGTAAAGAACTAGTTCAGCGTCATCTCGGTGTGGGGAGCGCTATAGATGTATTGCCATTTATTCAGATCGTTCTAGTATACAACTGGGGCGCAGCTTTTGGGATTCTGGATCAGGCGTCTGGTTGGCAGACGCCATTTTTTGTAGTGGTCGGGTTGATGGTTGCTATCGTAATTATCATTCGGCTCTCGAAGGCATCGCGAAGGCATAAGTGGTCTGAAATAGCGTTTGCATTAATCCTAGCTGGCGCTATTGGAAATATGATCGATCGAGTACGCTTAGGGTATGTGATTGATTTTATAAGACTTCATTACGCTGGCTGGCAGTATCCAGCATTTAATATCGCTGATATTGCGATCTTCTTCGGAGCCTCGATGCTTATTTTTGAATTGCTCTTCGGCAATCGCCTGAGGAAAAATAGTTTTTAGAGTGTAAGGGGACTGATTGGAATGAAAATCTTGTTGGCAACCCCGCGTGGGTTTTGTGCTGGCGTCGAGCGAGCCATAGCAATAGTCGAGCGCTCGCTAGAAAAATATGAGAGCCCAATATATGTTCGACACGAGGTAGTGCACAACGACTTTGTTGTCGCAGACTTGACAGCGAAGGGCGCTATTTTCGTAGATGAGATCGCTGAGATTCCAGACAACGTTACGGTGATCTATAGTGCGCATGGCGTATCTCGGTCTGTTCAGAATGAGGGTGCACAACGGGATCTGAAGATCTTTGATGCAACTTGCCCGCTTGTGACCAAAGTCCATACTGAGGTTAGAAATTTTCGAGAGGAAGGATGCGAAATAGTTCTCATAGGTCATGCTGGTCATCCTGAAGTTGAGGGTACTTTAGGCCAAGTGGATGATGGTGTTTTTCTTGTTGAAAATGCGAGAGACGTAGAACTTCTTAATCCACGCGATCCCATGAATCTGGCCTATGTTACCCAGACTACCTTATCTATAGACGATACAAGAGAGATTGTTAAGGCGCTTCGGGATCGATTTCCCAATATCCGATCTCCAAGAAAAGATGATATTTGCTACGCTACCCAGAATCGTCAGGATGCCGTAAAGAAACTTGCGTCACTATGTGATGCGGTATTTGTTGTGGGGTCTTTAACAAGCTCTAACTCCAATAGGTTAAGAGAGATTGCGGAGCGTTCTGGGGTCGGAGCGTTTTTAATCGATAGTGCAGAGGAGATACTGCCAAGCATGATTGAGGGCTATGATACCGTTGGCGTGACGGCCGGCGCTTCTGCACCTGAAGTGCTTGTTGAGGGCGTAGTAAAGAAACTTCAGCTGTTAGGGGGCACTCTGTTATCGCAAGCCTCTGAAGTCAGGGAAACTATAACTTTTTCTCTGCCGAATGAGCTTAGAACTACTATTGAAAGCGACGCTGAATAGATCCGCCGGGCTCGTAATTTGTGTAAAACTGCGAAGCGATAATGTGATGACCGAAAACAGACCTATTTTGTCCAAATAGCAGCTGCCTGATATCGGGATGGCTGATCTAAAAAAACCATCAAATGACCCTCTAGTTTTATCTCAAACGATCACTTATTTGCTGTCTGTTTCATTATTGATTAAGGTTAAAACAGAAGCGCATTTAGACCGACTAGAACATTCCTCATTAGTCGCCACTAAGAAGTTCTACCGCAGTAATATCTCTATAGTTGTTCCTCTAAGATTGCACAAATAAAATTAAGGAACCAGTAAAAACCTTGTAAAATAAGGTGTAAAATTAGTAATTGTTTGGGCGTAAGCAGAAAACAAAAACGTAAATAACTTTAATCGCCGGTGTAGCTCAGTTGGCAGAGCAATTCATTCGTAATGAATAGGCCAGAGGTTCGAATCCTCTCACCGGCACCACTTGGAGCAAAACGAGTCAAGTGTCTGTTCGTAAAAAGAGAATTCTAGTGACTGGGGGCGCAGGTTTTTTGGGCTCTCATTTATGCGATCGCCTTATCGCAGATGACTCTTTTGTTTTATGTCTCGACAACTATTTCTCGGGCAGCAAGAACAATGTCAAGCATTTGTTGGGTAATCCTAATTTTCAGATCATCGAACATGATATAACGCTACCGATTCACGTCGAAGTTGATGAAATATACCACTTGGCATGCCCAGCTTCACCAGTGCACTATCAGTCCGATCCAGTTCGGACAGTAAAGACAAATGTCCATGGAACAATTAATATTCTTGGTCTTGCTAAGCGACTGAAGGCGCGAGTTCTACAGGCATCGACCAGCGAGGTCTATGGTGATCCTGAGATTCACCCACAACCCGAATCATACTTTGGGAGAGTTAACCCTATTGGCCCACGTGCGTGTTATGACGAGGGCAAGCGTTGTGCGGAAACATTATTTTTTGATTATCAGAGGCAGCACGGATTGGCTATTAAAGTTGCCCGAATATTCAATACATTCGGCCCTCGGATGCAGCCTGATGATGGCCGAGTTGTATCAAACTTTATCGTGCAGGCGCTAAAGAATCGGCCTATTACGATTTATGGAGACGGGAGTCAGACTAGATCATTCTGTTATGTCTCGGATCTTATAGAGGGGCTAGTTGCATTGATGCAAACTCCAGCTGATTTTTTGGGTCCAGTCAATCTTGGAAATCCAGGAGAGTTCACTATGCGTGAGCTAGCAGAGCAAGTAATCACACTTACGGCTTCAAAATCCACTTTGTCATACCATCCTCTTCCAGAAGATGATCCCGTGCAGCGCCGTCCTGATATTTCTCTTGCTATGCAGGCTTTGGGTTGGAAGCCCACGATACCATTATCGGATGGACTAATTCAGACTATCCCGTATTTTCAGAAGGTGCTGCGGTAAGCTATGCTGGTAATACCTGACCTGAGTGCCACACGGATTCTATAAGATCGCCCAAGGGGCTCATCTAGTGATCCTCCGCTAGGTCCATTATGTGTCAAACACACATAGATTAGTTGGAGGTAAGCTCTAATGTCAGATTTCAGGCTCGCATCGTTCTGGTTCTTTTTGGTTTTGTCTAGCGCATTTATTGTTGATTATTCTATTGGTGACCATCTTGTTTGGGATGATGCCATTGTGGCGTTTATGCTGATGCTTTTATCGAGCATTGTAATGGGTAGCACGTGCTTCCTTTTGTGCTTAAGGCTGCGAGCATTGTGGTGTGGTTTACGAGCTACACGCACGAGCATGTATATAAAAGGGCGGCATGAATTTAATACATGATTACTTCGTATCAGAAACTTTGATATTAATTCTGTTGTTTGTCTAATCTCTGCGCTCTTGGGTTTATATAGGGGTTACCTGACTGTTCTATGGGCTGAGTCTTAAATCGCCGATGCACCCAAAAGTACTGGTCTGGCATCTCCCTAACAAGTTCTTCAATGGCATGATTCATAGTTTCTGCGTCGATGATTGGATTACCAGTAGGAAAGTTATCAAGTGGCGGCCTAAAGATGATTTCAAAGCCCTGGCCGTCTTGTAGAATCTTGGTAGCACAAGGAATAACTGTTGCGTCCGTTAGCTTTGCCAGCCGGCCAAGCGTGGCCCATGTCGCTGCAGTCACTCCAAAGAATGGAGCAAATACAGCGCCTCTGGAATTCCATTGAAGGCCTGGGTCTTGATCTGGTAGGTAATAAAGAGCAGAACCTCTAACAATGTTTCGAACTAATGGCATGAGCCCGTTTTTCCGTTCGACGAGCATCAAACCAAATCGTCTTCGGCCACGTACCATGAGTTTATTGAATACAGGATTTCTGCTGTGCTGATAAACGCTAGTGATTGAATTAAAAATTGAAAGATATATTCCACCGATCTCTAACGCTACAAAATGTGGGGCTAATAAAATGATATTTTGGTCTGATTTAAGCGCTCCATCGTAATGTTCCGAGTGCTTAATGCGAACTAAGCGTTTGAGCCTTTTTTTACTGGACCACCATCCGATACCACTTGTTAGGGTCGCTTTAGCAATGTTCCGAAAGGTATTCTTAGCGATCGCACGAATGTCTTGTTCATCTTTTTCGGGAAAGCAAAGTTCTAGATTTCGGATTGCGATTTCTCGGCGTACAGATGCTATTCTGTAGATAATGGCACCCAAAGCGCCACCTATTTTGTGGCTCCAAGCAACAGGCAAGTAACTAAATATCCATAATAGAGGAACTAGTAGCCAGCTTGTCCAGTATTTAGTTTTCATAGTGGTACACCCGACACTGCAGGCGTTGAGGGACTTATGCAGAGTAATTCTAGTACGTATTTCATGTATTGGGACCCTTGGCCTTTGTCCTATGCTATAGTGACACTATGGAGAGTCTGATCCTCCGTGCGACTCAAGCACAACCCGAAATCCACCGCTGAGGTCGTTTTTGATAGAGCCAGTCCAATTAACAGGAGAAATGATCGCAGTAATGGTCCTTCTGGGCTTGACCATTTTCCTTTTCGTGTCAGAGATTGTCCCAATTGATGTAGCGGCAATCACTATTATGGTATTCCTTGGGCTGACTAGTATGATACCCGGTTATGATGGATTAATACCCGTAGAATATCTCTTCGATGGTTTTGCAAGCAATGCTGTAATCTCGATTATTGCTGTCATGATTATTGGTGCCGGGCTAGATAAGACTGGAATTATGAGTCAGGCGGCGGGAAAGATCTTAAAACTCGGTGGTCAAGCCGAAGGGCGGATAATTTCTGTGATTTCACTCTCAGTTGGTGCGGTTTCCAGTTTTATGCAGAACATCGGCGCTGCAGCTCTCTTCTTGCCTGTTATTGCCCGGACCGCTCGGAGAGGCAATTTGCCTATTTCACGCTTACTTATGCCGATGGGGTTTTGTGCAATTTTAGGCGGTACCGTGACTATGGTTGGTTCGAGCCCCTTAATTCTATTGAATGACCTTATTGAATCGTCGAATCGATCTTTAGTCCAAGGTATTGAACCTATGGACACCTTTACTCTATTCTCAGTGACGCCAATTGGGCTTGCTCTGATTGGGGCTGGCATTTTGTATTTCGTGCTACTTGGCCGCTTTGTATTGCCGGTAGTAAAAGATAAGCCGCAAGAATCAGGGAGCACACTGACCTATTTTAGAGAAGTATATGGAATTGAGGGCGATGTCTATGAAGCGCGATTGGCATCGAATAGTTCGCTAATTGGGTCTCATTTTTCTGAAATAGAAGAGGCTGGTCGTAATGGGTGGATTGTTGCTATTCGTACTGGTGAAAAAATTACCGTTGCTCCTGGAGGAAATACGGAACTCGATGTTGGTACGGAGTTTGCAATTATGGGTCGGTACGAGTCGGTCGAGAACTTTTGCCGCGATAATGGGCTTGAGCTCAAACGAGAGTTAGATGTTTTTAGTGAAACATTAAGTCCGACCTCTGCGGGTATTGCAGAGGTTGTTGTTCCTCCAGACTCAACGTTCATTGGAAAAACTCTTAAAGAATTATCTCTTCGTCGTCGTTACGGAGCTACGGCTCTTGCTGTATTTAGGATTGACCAGGTAATTGACAACGATTTGGGTGAGCTCTATTTGCAGGCCGGTGACACTCTTGTGCTCCACGGGCAATGGCGTGATTTTGGTCCACTGGTTCAGGAGAGAAATCTTGCTGTAGTAACGGACCTTCCGAGGGATGATACTAGACCCAGAAAACTTCCTTTTGCCGTTTTGTCATTTTTGCTTGCTCTTAGTTTGATTTTATTTTCCGATGTGCAGCTTTCAGTTGCTCTAATGACCGGAGCACTGCTGATGATACTATCTGGTGTTCTCCGTATTGATGAAGCGTATAAGTCGATTGGATGGCAAAGTGTTTTCCTTCTGGCTGGTTTGATTCCGCTAGGTATCGCAGTAGAAACTACAGGCACAGCTGCGTGGATTTCCCAGCAGCTGCTAATCTCATTGGGTGATGTACCAATATGGTTGTTGCAGGCTGCGATAGCCGTGCTCGCAACTTTTTTCACTTTAGTTATGTCTAATGTAGGTGCTACAGTTTTGCTGGTTCCTCTTGCGGTCAACATCGCAATCGGGGCTGGTGCAAACCCAGCAGTTTTTGCCTTAACTGTCGCGCTTGCGACCTCAAATTCGTTTCTTATCCCAACGCACCAGGTTAACGCACTTATTATGGGCCCGGGAGGATACCGTGTTAAAGATTTTATTCGCGCCGGTGGTATGATGACAGTTTTGTTTTTAGTTGTGATGCTGATAATGCTTAATCTTGTATTCTAATCCACTGGTGTCGTTCGCAAAGCAATCTGAGGCAGCATCATTCGGCGATATGCTTCGCATGCTCCCTTGCTAGCAATGCTCGTTTTATTTCTGTAGACCAACGATAGCCGCCGATCTCTCCCGTATCTCTAATAACGCGATGGCATGGTATGAAATATGCAATAGGGTTTACGCCAATAGCATTACCCACAGCGCGTGCCGCCTGTGGTTTACCGAGTCTTTTAGCAACCTGCCCATAAGTCGTAAACATTCCATTCGGTATTCCAGCTAATTGGCGCCATACTTGCAATTGAAATGCAGTGCCGTATAGCTGTAGCACCAGCAAGCCGTTTGTTTGGGTTGCTGCGTCGTGAGTCATAAGGTTTGCGAATTGTTGAGTATGGATAGTTTCAGAACTTAATGTAGCATTCGGCCATTGCGCTCTTAAAGAATTTAGAGAATCTTCATCATTTCTTTCTGTGAAGGAGAGCCAGCATAACTTATGGTTCGAGACGCCCAATAGACAGCGACCAAATAATGTTTCGTGGAAACCATATTGAAGGTTTTGAATTCTATCTGAGTGGTGTGATTTTCGGACTTTCAACATAACCTTCATGTTGTTAATTTGTCTAAACCGTAGCAGACTAATAATATCTTTTGGCTCGGCTATTAGCTTTCTGCGAGCTATTGCTTGCTTGAAGGGGGGGCATGCTAAGTGGCTTAGAAAAAGGTCGGGGCTTATACCTGACCACCTGGAGAAGATCTCCTTGCACTGATCTGGAGACCTGCCGATTGCGCCTGCAACGTTAGCGACCCGTGGGGAGGCATTATTTTGGCTATCCAGGTACTGTATTGTGCGCCGAATTATGTCGAAATCACTGTGCATATAAGGCCTATATTAATAGCATGATATTGTAGATTTCGATAGCGCATGGACTCTGTCAAAGTTCTGTTTAGCGCCAACAATCATTATGACTAAAGAAGTATTGTAGTCTATCTCTCATTGAAAAGATCGAGTATACCGACTTAGATCAGTATCATGTAAGCTATGACGAGTAAACTTCAACTATGCTTTTGCCTACGGAGGAAAATGTGACAAGTGAAGTCCCGAAATACTCGCAGGTCGTAATCATTGGTGGTGGAGTAGTAGGTTGCAGTGTCGCTTACCATCTAACGAAACGTGGTTGGAATGATGTAACCGTGCTTGAACGGAAGCGTTTAACTTCCGGAACGACTTGGCATGCAGCGGGGTTGGTTGGCCAACTTCGAGCTACCCATAATCTTACTAAACTGGCGCAGTATACCGCCGATCTGTATGCAGGTCTCGAGGCTGAAACAGGCCAAGCTACTGGGTTCCGGCAAAATGGCTCTCTAAGTATTGCGACTGACAGCGAACGTTTTGAAGAGCTAGCCCGCGGTGTGTCTATGGCGAGTTGTTTCGGGCTGGAAGCTTATGTTGTCTCGCCTAAAGAGGCTAAAGAGCTGTATCCCTTGATCGAGACAAAGGATATCGTAGGGGGAGTTTTTTTACCAAAAGATGGGCAAACAAATCCAATTGATACGACCCAGGCGCTAGCACGCGGTGCTCGTATTGGCGGAGCACAGATTCTTGAAGAGGTGACTGTAACTGACATAATTACTGACAAAAAGATAGTATCAAAAGTAATTACCAACAGGGGGGTAGTAAATTGCGACATTTTGGTTAATTGTGCAGGTATGTGGGCTCGCGATGTTGGACAGATGTGTGGAGTGAGCGTGCCTCTGCATGCTGCTGAGCATTTCTACGTTGTTACCGAGCCGATAGAGAATTTGCCTACAAATTTGCCTATTCTAAGAGAACCATCAGCGTGCAACTACTTTAAAGAAGACGCAGGCAAAATGTTGGTAGGCATGTTTGAACCAGCGGCTAAACCATGGGGTATGGATGGCATACCTGATGATTTTGAGTTCGAAACACTGCCGCCTGATATTGATCACATTGAGCCTCATCTCGAACTTGCATTAAAGCGTATGCCTATACTGGAGCAGGTGGGGATACAGACTTTTTTTAATGGACCTGAAAGCTTTACACCTGATAATCGCTATCTTTTAGGCCCTTCTCCAGAGCTTAATAACTTTTTTGTAGCAGCAGGATTTAATTCGATCGGCGTTCAGTCAGCAGGTGGAGTTGGAAAGGTTTTAGCAGATTGGATAGTAAACGGTTATCCCCCGATGGATTTATGGGACGTCGACATCAAACGTATGATGCCATTTCAAAAGAATAGCAATTATTTGAGAGAACGAACAAAAGAAACATTAGGATTGTTGTATGCAATGCACTGGCCATTTTTCAGCCCTACTAGTGCTAGACATATTCGTTTATCACCCGTGCATCATAGGCTTGCAGACAAAGGTGCATGTTTTGGGGAACTGTCTGGATGGGAGCGAGCAAACTGGTACGCTCCTGGTGACGCCAAACCTACTTATGTTTATTCTTATGGTCGTCAGAATTGGTTCGAATATTCCGCTCAAGAGCACCATGCTGTAAGGCAAGCTGTTGGGTTGTTTGACCTGAGCTCATTTGGTAAGTTTTTGTTACAAGGAAGCGACGCAGAAACAGTTTTGAATTGGGTGTCAGCCAATGAAATAGCTGTGTCACCTGGCCGTGTGGTTTATACTCAGTGGCTCAACGAAAGAGGTGGTATAGAGGCAGATTTAACCGTTACTCGTTTAACTGAAGATAAATACTTGATCGTCACCGCAGCAGCATCTCAAGGTCGTGATTTCTACTGGTTGCGCGACCATTTACCAGCAAACTCCCATGTGTTTTTGACCGATGTTACCTCTAGTTGGGCGGTGTTGAGTATTATGGGGCCAAATTCTAGAGCTCTTTTAGAGGAAGTAAGTAATAGCGAATTCTCAAATGAAAAATTTCCGTTTGGAATGTCAAAAGAGATAGATATAGGCTATGCCAGAGTACGTGCAACTCGTATCACTTACGTGGGGGAATTAGGTTGGGAGTTATATATCCCTGCTGAATTTGCGATCGGAGTTTTTGACATATTAATCGAGGTTGGAAAAGCTCATAGCCTTAGGCTTGCGGGCTATCATGCCTTAAATAGCCTAAGAATAGAAAAGGGTTATCGACATTGGGGGCACGATATCACTGACGAGGACACGCCTATCGAGGCAGGTCTTGAGTTTGCTGTGAGATGGGACAAAGTGGGCGGCTTTATAGGGCGAGATGCGCTGCAACTCCATCGCAATGAAGTACCGGAACGACGTTTGGTCCAGTTTTTAGTTAATGATCCAGAGCCAATGCTGTATCACGATGAGCCAATATGGCGTAATGGAATACATGTGGGGCACACAACATCAGGAATGTACGGGCATAGCCTTGGTGGTAGCGTTAGTCTCGGTTATGTTCGTCATGAAGGTGGGGTCGATGACGAGTTTGTGATGTCAGGTGAATTTGCGATCGAAGTCGCAGGGCGGCAATTTCCAGTTACAGCGAGCCTTCGGCCGATGTACGATGAATTGGGAAAGAGGATCAGGCGGTAGCTTATGGATAAGCAGATAGTGACTGAAGAGTTGTTTCGTGAGAATGGGTACCTTACTCACTGCGAAGCTACTATTCTCAATATAGTTGAAAATAAAATTGTTCTGGATAGAACAGTATTCTATCCAGAAGGTGGCGGTCAACCAGGCGATATTGGGGTATTGATATGCGCAGATGGTAGCGAGATTACTATTGAGGACACTTATAAGGGAAAGAATATTGCTGATCCAGCACATTACCATGTTGCGGCTATCGGCATAGAACTTCCTCACATCGGAGACCCTGTAACTCTTAAACTAGATTGGGTTCGTCGATATAAGATAATGCGCATGCACAGCTGTATGCATATGCTGTGTGCTGTTATTCCTGCGCCAGTTAGTGGCGGGTCTATTTCCGAAAATCGTGGACGATTAGATTTTGACCTACCAGACCCAATAAATAGAGACAAGATTACCCAGCAACTGCAAGCATTAATCAAGATGGATCGTCCAATGAGTTTGAGTTGGATAACAGACGAAGAATTGGACAAACGTAAGGATTTAGTCCGGACGATGTCAGTAAAGCCACCTACAGGAACTGGTCGTGTGCGGCTTGTGAGCTTCGAAGGTATAGATTTGCAGCCATGTGGAGGAACACACGTTGCTTCATCTGCTGAAATTGGTGATGTTTACGTGCGTAAGATTGAAAAGAAAGGTAAGAGAAATAGGCGCGTTACAGTAGAATTCGTTGATCGATAGTCGAGTTCGGTCAGTTATTGTACTTTTCAAGCAAATGAGAGGTTGATAGTCGATGTCATCTAGGGTACGAGTTGCCGTTATTGGTGTAGGCCATCTTGGCTCTTTTCACGCTGAGGCGTATTCTCGGATGTCTGATGTGGAGCTAGTGGGGCTTGTTGACATTGAGGAGCCTGTTGTTAGTGCTGCAGCCTCCAAACACAACTGTGAGGTTTTCTCACCAGGAGAATCGCTCTTAGGTCGTGTTGATGCGGTAAGTATTGCTGTGCCAACGCCGTATCATCGGATAGTTGCAGAACCCATTCTCGCTGATGGTATTCCAGCGCTGATAGAGAAGCCAATTGCACACTCCCTAGAAGATGCTCGTGCAATTGTGCAGTGCGCTGAATTATCGGGCACAATATTGCAGGTTGGGCATATTGAGCGCTTTAACGCTGGAGTAATTCGACTTTCGGAAGAGCTCGATCAGCCGCGATTTATAGAGGTTCACAGACTTGGCGCATTTGTTGAGCGCGCCAGTGATGTCGATGTTGTTACTGATTTAATGATTCACGATATCGACATTGTTTTGTCTCTCGTGTCGGCGGAGTTGAAATATGTATCAGCTGTTGGAGCGCAGGTTATAACAGGACATGTCGATATAGCGAATGCAAGGCTCGAATTTGAAAACGGCGCAATTGCTAATGTAACGGCTAGTCGTGTGTCGCAAAATACCTTTAGAAGAATTCGTGTATTTGGCCAGACCGGCTATCTTGCTTTGAATTTTCAGGACCAGCAGATTGATGTGTCGCGTCCCGGTGAACCACCCAAGACAGGTGGGTTCGCGCCAATGTTGTCCGAGACAATTAACGTAATGTCTCGCCCCCCACTTGATGCTGAGCTTGAGCATTTTATCGAGTGTGTTCGAACTGGACAGGCGCCTTTAGTTTCAGGGCTAGAGGGTGTCAGGGCTCTAGAAGTGGCACACCAGGTTAGAGCGCGCATTGCTGCATCATTGTAGCACTTGAAAGTATTGCGACTCTTTTTTTTCTTGAGCGCTCTACTTCTTGCCGGTAGTTGCGCTGCTGAATCTGGCCCATTATGCAAGCGAGATTCGCCGGAGTGGCAGAACATGCAGGAGGATACAATCATTTTGCGTTCTAATAACGGTGCTACGCATGCTATTAATGTCAAGATTGCAGATACCTCTGAGACACGAAAGCTCGGATTGCAGCACTTGTGCGCGGACATTGTCCTAGAGGCAGGCCTTTTGTTCATATTTCCACGTAGTGCGAGACATATTTTTCATATGCGAAACGTAAGGACTGATTTAGATATTGCATTTATTAGCGACAAGGGATGGATAGTTGAGGTACGAACAATGCATCAGAATAGATATGTGAAATATACAAGTCACAAACCCTACATGTATGCTTTGGAGGTTTCGGGAGGGAGGTTGCATCAACTTGGTCTAAGCGAGGGCTTATGGCGAGTGACTTCGTTGATTGAGCGGCGTTGATACCAGACTCTGTAATGCTTGCCTATTAGTTTTTACTGTGAAAAACTATTTTCGATAGAAAGGCGCGTATGGATATAATCTATTCAGACACCGAAGAAAATGAGTGAAAAACCTAGAATGGCCGCAAATTCATGGTCTCGCCGACAGGCTAGAGATCCGTTCGTAAAAAAAGCAAATAAGGCTGGATATCGTTCTCGTTCTGCATGGAAGCTAATTGAGCTTGATGACAAGGATCATCTAATTTCAGCAGGAGATCAAATAGTTGATTTGGGCGCGGCGCCTGGAGGTTGGTCGCAGGTTGCAATACAGAGAAGTCAACCAAACGGTCGTGTCCTAGCAGTTGACCTAAGAAAGATACAGCCGATTACTGGTCTGCACACTATCGAGGGTGACTTCACGGACCAAGATGTCCGAAATAAGATACTAAAATTTGTTGGTTCGGGTCAAATCGACCTTGTTTTATCTGATATGGCCCCCAATATTAGTGGTGTGAGAGATACCGATCAGGCGCGTTCGGTAGCGCTCGCTCGAGCGTCATTCAAGTTTGCAGTGGAGAGCTTGCGCCTTGGAGGGACTTTTGTGGTTAAGTTATTTCAAGGCTCTGAAGCCGAGATTTTTCGCAGGGAACTGGAGTCGTTTTTTCAGCGGTGCGTAGTCCGAAAACCTGGATCCTCGCGAGCAGATAGCGCTGAATTTTATTTGGTGGCCAGAGGCATGCATAATGGTGAATAGTTTAAGAATTATGGCTGTAGTATAGAAGAAACTTGTTTTGGGCAACGAAAAACATCAAAATCGACCCTATCAAGAGAACATTAGTGTGGCCTCGGCACTTCAAGAGATATTAATTGACCGGTAAAACGTGAATATCACATGAGCAATCTGACTAAGAACTTAATTTTGTGGTTAGTGATCGCTATGGTGCTTATGGCGGTTTTCAATAATTTTGCCCCACAAAATTCCCGTAGTGAACGGGAAGTAGACTATTCGATGTTTCTTGACGAAGTTAAACAGGGACGAATAGAGCAGGTAACTATAGAGGGCCGTGCCATCAATGCTAGAACCTATTCAGGTGAGCGCATCGTTAGCTATTCGCCGGGAGATCCAGACCTTGTTAATGATTTATTAAGCGCTGGTGTAGCGATAAGAGCAATGAAAGAGGAGAGCCCTTCTCTTTTGATGCAGATTTTTATTAGCTGGTTTCCTTTATTGCTCCTAATAGGTGTGTGGATTTTCTTTATGCGGCAGATGCAAGGAGGAGGTGGTCGCGGTGCGCTAAGCTTTGGTAAGAGTAAGGCACGAATGCTCACAGAAGATAAGAATAAGATTACTTTCGCTGATGTAGCGGGCGTCGATGAAGCCAAGGAAGAGGTGCAAGAGCTAGTTGAATTTCTCCGGGACCCATCGAGATTTCAAAAATTGGGTGGACGGATACCGAGGGGAGTGTTAATGACAGGCAGCCCTGGAACAGGAAAGACTCTGCTAGCTAAAGCTATTGCAGGTGAGGCGAAGGTGCCATTCTTTACGATATCAGGTTCTGATTTTGTCGAAATGTTTGTTGGCGTTGGAGCATCTAGAGTGCGAGATATGTTCGATCAGGCGAAGAAGAACTCGCCCTGCATTATATTTATTGATGAGATTGACGCGGTTGGTAGACAGCGTGGAGCGGGTTTGGGTGGTGGTCATGACGAGCGTGAGCAAACGCTCAACCAGCTATTGGTAGAGATGGACGGTTTTGATGGAAACGAGGGTGTTATCGTGATAGCTGCAACTAATCGACCAGATGTGTTAGACCCTGCCTTGTTGCGACCAGGTCGTTTTGATCGTCAGGTTCACGTTCCACTTCCAGATATCAGAGGCCGAGAGGCAATACTGAAAGTGCATATGCGAAAAGTGCCAATTGGAAAGAATGTGGATGCGAGCATTATCGCCCGTGGCACCCCCGGATTTTCGGGAGCGGATCTCGCGAATCTGATAAACGAGGCAGCTTTATTTGCAGCACGTGCGGGATTAAAAATGGTAACGATGGAAGAATTTGAGCTAGCAAAAGATAAGGTACTGATGGGTGTTGAACGACGTTCTATTGTTATGCCAGAGGAAGAAAGAAAAAATACTGCCTATCACGAGTCAGGCCACACTGTTGTCGCTAAGGTTCTTAGAAGCCAAACGGATCCTGTACATAAAGTAACCATCATTCCTCGTGGTCGAGCACTGGGTGTAACTATGCAGCTACCGGAAGAGGATCGTTATAGTCATAATCGAGATCATCTTTTGGCGCGTATAGCTGTATTGATGGGTGGGCGAATAGCGGAAGAATTATTTATGGGTCAGATGACTACTGGAGCGGCTAATGATTTCGAAACAGCAACTGAATTAGCACAAAAGATGGTTCAGAGATGGGGAATGAGCGATCAACTAGGCCCTCGTGTTTATGGTGACAATGAGTCGGAAGTTTTCTTGGGTAGAGATGTAACTACGCATCGTAACTTAAGT
The DNA here is from genome assembly GCA_002724185.1 of Acidiferrobacteraceae bacterium. GTDB lineage: Bacteria > Pseudomonadota > Gammaproteobacteria > Arenicellales > UBA868 > CAJXWH01. Next base: position 24,825 of record PBOB01000073.1, read on the forward strand.
AATGCGACTGCTGAGCAGGTTGATGCCGAGATTACCAGGATAATTGAGGAGCAATATAATCGAGCTCGCAACATCATCGAGCAAAATCGCGATAAAGTCGAAATTATGGCTAAAGCTCTAATGGATTGGGAAACACTAGAGTCGGACCAGATTACTCAAATAATGGAAGGGCAAGACCTTCGGACGCCTTCGCCTGCAAGTGAAGATGGGTCGTCAGGCGACGGCGGTGAACCGCCGGCATCTGATGATACGGTAGACTTAAGACCTAAGATGGACGCACCCGCTAGCGATTCTGTCTGAGTCATGGATTAGTATCTGTGAGACTTGATTGTGCTGGTCGAGTCATCACGCTCGACAGAGCAGCAGTAATGGGGATTCTAAATGTCACACCCGACTCTTTTTTTGACGGCGGTCATTATGTGTCTGTCACTAATGCTGTTCGTCGCGGTGAAGAACTAGTAGCCGATGGCGCTGACATTGTCGACATAGGAGGTGAGTCAACGCGGCCCGGCTCTGCTCCGGTTAAATCAGCTGAGGAAATTCGAAGAGTAGTTCCTGTTATTGAGCAACTAGCGAAGCTGATAGATGTTCCTATTTCTATTGACACATCAAAACCACAAGTCATGAAGGCTGCCGTTGAAGCGGGTGCTGGGATGATCAACGATGTTCGCGCACTGCAAGTGGATGGGGCGCCGGAGATTGCCCTATCACTGGGTGTTCCAATTTGCTTGATGCATATGCGAGGTGAGCCTATGACGATGCAAGATTCCCCGTATTATCAGGACGTTGTAAATGAAGTGCGTGACTTCTTCGATGAAAGACTGAAGGCTTGTCAAGCTATCGGTATATCTTCAGATAAGCTGCTAATTGATCCAGGATTTGGCTTTGGCAAGAGTATGGATCACAATAGACGGTTATTACTTGGGCTTGATGCATTTGCTGAATTAGATTTACCCATGGTCGTCGGCTTCTCTCAAAAACTGTTTATTGGTTCATTATTGGGGGATTTTGATCGAGATCGGACCATAGGTAGTGCGGGCACAGCACTTTATGCAGTCCAAAAGGGCGCGAAAATAGTGCGCACCCATGATGTTTCTCAAACCAAGGATTTGATCCAATGCTGGCATTCTCTCTCCGATAGCTAGATCTGCAGAGTTGATTGATGAAATCTAGGAACGGTCAAAAACTTTTTGGTACGGATGGGGTGCGTGGCCGGGTTGGAGAGCCGCCAATCACGCCAGATTCAGTTCTTAAATTGGGCTGGGCCGCAGGCAGAGTAATGGGTGGAGGGAACGGTGGAAAGATTGTTATAGGTAAAGATACGAGAGTCTCAGGCTACCTACTTGAGTCCGCGCTTGAGGCTGGTTTGTCATCTGCTGGTATGAACATCTCACTTATTGGACCAATGCCTACTCCAGGTATTGCATATTTGACTCGAACAGCTCGCGCCCGCGCAGGTATCGTCATAAGCGCCTCGCATAATCCATATTATGACAACGGCATAAAGTTTTTCTTGCCGGATGGAAGTAAGTTGCCAAGTAGTGTCGAAACAGACATTGAAAGATTAATGGATGAGCCGATGCGAACTGTGTCAGCTGCTAAGCTCGGAAAGGCAGAACGATTTCCGGGGGCGCCAGGTCGATATATCGAGTACTGCAAGAGTACTGTTCCATCAAATTTATCTCTTTCTGGGCTTAAGTTAGTTGTGGATTGCGCAAATGGCGCCTCCTACCACATTGCACCCTCAGTGTTTGAGGAGTTGGGGGCAGAGGTGATTGCTGTTGGTGTAGAGCCGGACGGATTTAATATCAACGAAAATTGTGGTTCGACTGAGCCAGAGTTTTTGCAACGTTTGGTTGCGGAAAATCATGCTGATGTAGGAATTGCATTAGACGGTGATGGAGATCGCGTTGTCATGGTTGACGAGAACGCAAAGCTATTAGATGGTGACAGGATTCTTTACATTATGATCTCTACCCGCTTGGAGAATAATTTAATGAGAGGCGGGGTAGTGGGTACAAGCATGACTAACTTGGGTCTCGAGCTTGCCTGCCGACAAAAGAAAATCCCCTTTGAACGGGTCGATGTAGGTGATAGATATATTCACCAAAAGTTGCGAAAAAATGGTTGGGTATTGGGTGGTGAGCCGTCGGGACACATCCTTTGTCTAGACAAGAGTAGCACTGGAGACGGAATTATTGCGGCTCTTGATGTTTTAGAGGCTATGGTTTCTCGTAGCCGTCGCCTTTCAGAATTAGCTATCGGTATGGAAAAGTTTCCACAGGCAAATATCAGCGTACCCTTGGCTGATAGCAAGCGATTGCCGAACGAGGTTATCATGATGCCGATTGTGCAGGAGGCTTTGCGCAAAGTAGAGCAATCATTAGGCTCGGGCGGTCGCGTAGTGTTGAGGCCTTCTGGTACAGAGCCGGTGATACGCGTAATGGTTGAAGGGAAAGACAAGCAAGAAGTTGCAGGCTTTGGACAACAGCTAGCGAACGTATTAACTAGTATAAAGATTGGGAGCTAATAGTTGGTTGTTGGCTAAACACAGCATTATTTAGACAGAGGAGCTGCAATGACGCGAAGTATGGTGGTAGGTAATTGGAAGATGAACGGTGACAAAGCACAGGCTGGTGCTTTAATAAGTGGCGCTATTACTTCTCAGGCTGAGACAGAGGCAGTCGACATAGTGCTATGCCCGCCATTTGTACTAATTCAGCAAGTGATCAGCGGTTGTTCAGGTAGTAAGGTTGCTGTTGGTGGGCAGAATCTTAACCTAAATACGAGTGGGGCACATACCGGAGAAATTTCGGGCAGCATGTTGTCGGATCAAGGTTGTCGTTATGTGATTGTAGGCCATTCTGAACGTCGATCACTCTATGGTGATACAGATACGATAGTTGGGAAAAAGGCCGCTTTGGCAGATTCTTTTGGTCTACGGCCAATTATTTGTGTTGGTGAAACGCAGTTTGAGCGCGAAAGAGGCGCCACGAACTCCGTCGTGGAGAGACAAGTCCAAACAATTTTTGATGAAGCAGGGCCAGGCATCTTTCCAAATGCTATATTAGCGTATGAGCCAGTGTGGGCCATTGGAACTGGCCAGACTGCTACACCTGACCAAGCGCAGGAAGTGCATGGACTTATCCGAAAATTGATCAAACAGTACAGTAGCTCGCTTGCGGAGAATACTCTGCTTCTGTACGGCGGGAGCGTAAAAGCTGATAATGCGCGGGATCTTTTTGTAATGGGTGATATTGACGGAGGCCTGATTGGCGGGGCTTCACTGAATCCTGACGATTTCAGGGAAATTTGTAGAGCAACGCAGGTATGACTAGATCATGTTAATTAGCATCCTTACTATACTTCTTTTAATTTCGGCGGTATCTATTATTGTTCTAGTGCTGCTTCAGCAAGGGAAAGGCGCTGATATGGGCGCTGCGTTTGGTGGAGGCTCTTCTCAGTCGTTGTTTGGGAGTCGGGGCTCCGCAACCTTTTTAAGTCGTGTAACGGGCATACTGGCAATAGTTTTTTTTGCCACTGCTCTGGGTTTAGCATATTTATATACTCAAGCTGGCAAAACCGCTTCTAGCGTCACCTCCCAATTAGAAGAGCCCAGTGTTGGGACAGATATACCCACCGCACCAGTCAAGGAGTCTAATGATGTGTCAGATATTCCCGTGACACCCTCAAGTGATTAGAAATAATTGTATAAAATACCCGAGATAAAGCAGTATTCAATCTATAACGGAATTTTTGCCGAAGTGGTGAAACTGGTAGACACGCGGTCTTGAGGGGGCCGTGGCGCAAGCCGTGCCGGTTCGAGTCCGGCCTTCGGCACCATATGTTAATGCCTGCATAGGCTATTTTAGATGGCCTATCAGTTGATAGACCCAGGAGCCCCTTAAGCGTAGTCTTAAATCTTTTTCGTTGGGTTGATTGACCTAGAATCAACCGGAAATTACAATATGCGTTCAACCTATGGCGCCTATTGTTACCCAATCAACCTCCAATGCTGGGCGACTACCTACCAATTCTGTTATTCATACTCACTAGCCTTGTGATCGGCGGTGTCGCTTTGACTGCTGGTCGGCTGTTAGGGCCGAACAAGCCAGACTCGGCAAAGCTGTCACCATACGAGTGTGGATTTGAAGCATTTGAGAATTCACGCATGAAGTTTGATGTTCGTTATTATCTTGTTGCAATTCTCTTTATTATTTTTGATCTTGAGATCGCTTTCCTTTTCCCCTGGGCCGTGGTATTGGATGAGATAGGAATATTTGGTTTTTTGGCAATGATAGTGTTTTTGCTCGTACTTGTAGTTGGGTTTGTTTACGAGTGGATGAAAGGAGCTCTCGAATGGGATTAGAATTCTAATGGCTATCGACGGATTAATAGAAAAAGGCTGGACGACTACTAAGCTAGATGACTTGATCAATTGGGCTCGGACTGGATCTATGTGGCCGATGTCTTTCGGTTTAGCTTGCTGCGCTGTTGAAATGATGCATGCTGCCGCATCAAGGTATGACCTTGATAGGTTCGGCACTTTTTTTCGACCAAGTCCGCGACAATCCGATGTAATGATTGTTGCAGGAACGCTTACTAATAAGATGGCGCCCGCGTTAAGAAAAGTTTATGACCAAATGCCCGAGCCAAGATGGGTAATTTCTATGGGCTCATGTGCGAACGGGGGTGGTTATTATCATTATTCTTATTCGGTTGTTCGGGGTTGTGATCGTATTATCCCCGTAGATGTATATGTCCCAGGTTGTCCGCCGACTCCAGAGGCTCTCTTGTACGGTGTTTTGCAATTGCAGAAAAAGATTCGCCGTACCGAAACCATTGCGCGATAATCTGTAAAATCTAATTATGACAATCGCTGATTCTAGAGCTAGCGCGATGGAGGCCATCGCAAATCGCTATGAAGCCAACCTAGATTGGGAATTTGCTGAGCCTAACCTGACTGTCGGTGTTAGTAATGTTTACGATTGTCTTTTGGCTCTTAGAGATGACCCTCAACTTGTATTTGAACAGCTAATCGATCTTTGCGCGGTAGATTATCTTCAGTATGGTTGCGAATCGGGACAAAAATCGAGCAAGAAACGGTATGCAGTTGTTTATCATTTGCTTTCAGTTACTTTAAATTATCGAATGCGTGTGATTACATGGCTTGATGATGATAGCCCTTACGCGCCCTCTATCGTTAATATTTGGCAATCTGCCAATTGGTTAGAGCGTGAGGCGTTTGATCTGTTTGGTATCATCTTTACCGGTCATCCCGATCTAAGGCGACTACTTACAGATTATGGCTTTGTCGGACATCCATTTCGCAAGGATTTTCCGGTCTCTGGGCATATTGAAATGCGATATGATGAAATGAAGAAGCGTGTTGTTTACGAGCCAGTTACTATTGAGCCTAGAGTAACTGTACCACGCATAATTAGAGATGAAGGTTACAGTGGCAGAGATTCGTAACTATACGATGAATTTTGGGCCGCAGCATCCAGCCGCCCATGGTGTTTTGCGTATTATTATGGAAATGGACGGTGAAGTGATTGAGCGTCTTGACCCACACATCGGATTATTGCACCGTGGGACGGAAAAATTGGCGGAGACCAAGCCATTTAATCATAGTATTGGTTATATGGATCGTCTTGATTACGTGTCAATGATGTGTAATGAGCATGCTTACGTGCTTGCAATCGAGAAACTTTTGGGGCTTGAGGTGCCACTTAGGGCGCAATATATTAGGGTTCTGTTTGATGAGGTAACTCGCATATTGAATCACCTCATGTGGATCGGAGCTCATGCGCTTGATATAGGGGCAATGGCTGTATTTCTATACGCGTTCCGTGAGCGCGAGGACCTTCTTGACTGCTATGAAGCTGCATCAGGCGCGCGTATGCATGCGACTTATTACCGTCCCGGAGGCGTCTATAGAGATCTTCCGAATAAGATGCCCAAATATGAATCTCGGGATGGGAAGGCTTCCAGTAAAACCGAAGAGCGAAATCGTGACCGAGACGGTTCAATGTTAGATTTTCTCTTAGCGTTTACTGACCGATTTCCAGCCTGTATTGATGAATATGAAACGTTGTTGACTGATAATCGTATCTGGAAGCAACGAACAGTCAATATTGGGATAGTCACTCCTGAAGATGCTATGCAGTATGGATTTAGCGGTCCTATGTTGCGCGGTTCTGGGGTAGAGTGGGACCTTAGAAAAAAACAACCATACGAAGTTTATGATCAGCTTGACTTCCGAGTGCCGTTGGGAAGTACAGGTGATTGCTATGATCGTTATCTCGTGCGTGTTGAGGAGATGCGACAGTCTAATTTGATTATCAAGCAGTGTATCCGATGGTTAAATGGACACCCGGGACCAGTGATGGTAGATAATCCCAAGCTAGCACCCCCAGCGCGTACTGAGATGAAGCAAGATATGGAGGCGTTAATACACCACTTTAAACTATTTACTGAAGGTTATAGCGTGCCAGAAGGGCAAGTCTATACTGCAGTAGAAGCACCGAAGGGTGAATTCGGAATCTTTTTAGTGTCGGATGGGGCCAATAAACCCTATCGAGTAAAGATTAGAGCTCCTGGCTTTGCACATTTGTCTGCACTTGATGCGATGTCACGTGGTCACATGTTGGCTGATATGGTTGCAATAATTGGGACACAAGACGTTGTTTTTGGAGAAATCGATCGTTGAGCGCTACAAGTTTAAAAGCAGAATTCCATTTGTGTCAGGAAATTAAGAATAAGATTGATAAAGAGGCTGGCAAGTATCCGGTTCGTCAAGCTGCGGTAAAGTCGGCGCTTCGATACTGCCAAGAAAAACATGGATGGATTTCAGAGGCTGTGGTGCGTGCGATCGCTGACTATCTTAACCTGAGGGCAATAGAGGTCTATGAGGTAGCGACCTTTTATGACATGTTTTATACCCAGCCAACGGGACGTCATTGCTTGAGAGTATGCACTAATGTTTCGTGTATGTTGCGAGGTGCGGAAGATATTGTGAACCACATTAGGTCAACGCTTAATGTTGAATGTGGTGGTACCTCTTCAGATGGGCGTATTACGCTTTTTGAATCGGAGTGTTTAGGAGCATGTGGTGGCGCCCCAATGATGATTTGTGGTGATCAGTATGTCGAGAATATAACAGCTGATAAAGTAGATGCCCTTTTAGCGGAATTGGAATAAGTTTATATGGGAAATTGTAACGTATGTTTACCCAGTTCTGAGTCGATTGAGTCCTGGACCTATAAGAGCTATTGCCGTAACGGAGGTTATGAGGCATGGCGCCTGGTAATTGATCGAAAAATTGAAGCTGGCGATATCATTGATCAAATCAAGATGTCCGGGCTTCGCGGGCGAGGAGGTGCGGGCTTTCCAACAGGCCTAAAGCTGAGTTTTATGCCTCGTGATAAACCAGGGCAAAAGTATATTGTCTGCAATTCTGATGAGAGCGAACCAGGCACATTTAAGGATCGTGACATTCTAAGACTGAATCCTCATCAGGTTGTGGAGGGAATTGCCATTGCTGCATATGCAACCGGTTCAACGGTTGCATATAACTATATTCGTGGTGAGTTTCTCGAATCGTGGCAAAGGTTTGAGCAAGCTCTTGATGAAGCCAGACTACATGGCTTAATTGGCGAAAATATTATGGGGTCTGGTATTGATTGTGAGATTTATAGTCAGCGTGGCGCAGGAGCCTACATTTGCGGGGAAGAAACTGGCTTATTAGAGTCACTAGAGGGCAAGAAGGGAATGCCTAGGTTTAAGCCGCCATTTCCTGCTCAAGTTGGCTTATTTGGCTGCCCTACGACGGTTAGCAACACAGAGACTCTTGCATCTTTACCGCCAATCTTAAGAAAAGGCCCCGAATGGTTTAGAGATTTAGGTGGTTCGGACACCGGTGGCAGCAAGATTTTTTCTGTCTCTGGACATGTACAGCGACCCGGCAATTATGAGGTAACACTGGGCACACCTTTTCGTGAATTATTAGAGCTTGCAGGCGGTCTACTTGAGGGGCGTCGGCTTAAGGCTGTAATTCCAGGCGGCTCATCAATGCCAGTAATGCCAGCAGAAAAAATTATTGAGTGCAACATGGGGTACGACTCTTTACAGAAAGCCGGATCAATGATCGGATCTGGCGGAGTTATTGTAATGGACGATACTACTTGCATGGTTCAAGTGCTTGAGCGTATAGCCTATTTTTACTATGTTGAGTCTTGCGGCCAATGTACTCCTTGTCGTGAGGGTACAGGATGGCTCTACAGGACTATTCGACGAATCCGCAGCGGAGAGGGACAACCCAATGATATGCAGCTCCTTGAGAGTGTCGCGGGTCGCATTGAGGGTCGAACTATATGCGCGTTAGGGGATGCAGCAGCATGGCCTGTTCAGAGTTTTCTGAGGCACTTCCGAGACGAGTTTGAGGCAAAAATATCAAGCCGACAGGCAGCATAGATCAAAATGGGAAAGATTCTTGTCTAAAATTAAGTTGACCATAGATGATAAGCTCGTTGAAGCTGAATCTGGTTCAATGGTTATCCAGGCGGCAGATTCTGTTGGAATATATATACCGCGCTTTTGTTACCATGAGAAATTGTCAATAGCAGCTAATTGCCGAATGTGTCTTGTTGAAGTTGAAAAGGCAGTTAAGCCATTGCCAGCATGCGCCACACCTGTTACCGATGGAATGGTTGTAAAAACATCATCGCAGATTGCGATTGAGGCACAAAAAGGCACCATGGAGTTCCTGTTAATTAACCATCCACTTGACTGCCCTGTTTGTGACCAGGGTGGAGAATGTCCATTGCAGGATCAGGCATTGGGTTATGGTGATGGCGTATCAAGATTTAATGAGGCAAAGCGTGTAGTAAATAATCCAGACATTGGAGCGCTTATACAGACAGAGATGACAAGATGTATCCACTGCACTAGATGTGTTCGTTTTGGCCAAGAAGTCGCGGGTTTGATGGAGTTTGGCGCTATTGGTCGAGGTGAAGATATGAAGATCACCACATTTATGGAGGCAAGTATAGATAGTGAGGTATCAGGTAATGTTATTGATCTTTGTCCGGTTGGCGCATTAACGTCCAAGCCTTACCGTTTTTCAGCACGATCGTGGGAAATGAGCAATCAAGGGCTTGTTAGTCCGCATGATTGCTTAGGCTCTAATATGATTGCCCAAAGCGTAGCCGGCGAAGTGAAACGTGTATTGCCAGGCCATAACGAAGAGGTTAACGAATGTTGGCTTTCTGATCGCGATCGGTTTAGCTATGAAGCAGTAAATTCAGATGATCGGTTGGTCCAGCCATTGATTAGACGCGGCGACAGAATGGAGGAAGCGACTTGGAAAGATGCTCTAACACAAGCAGCTGCAATTCTGAAAGAAACTATCAATAAAACTGGAGGCCAATCTATTGGCGCATTATGTACTCCCACCGCAACTCTAGAGGAGTTCTATTTATTGCAAAAGCTTATGCGGGGAGTTGGAAGCTCAAATATTGATCACAGGCTTCGGCAGCAAGACTTCAGAGACGATGCGGTAGCGCCTCTTTTCCCCGGCAGCCAAATTGCGGTTAGTGACATCCCTAGGGCTTCTTCGGCCCTATTAGTTGGTTGCAACTTGAGGAAGGAATTGCCTCTTGTCGCGATTCGGGTGCGCCAGATGGTGCAAAATGGGGGTAGTGTCGCGTCGTTAAATCCGCTGCGTTATGACGCTAATTTCGCAATTAGCCATGAGTACGTGGTAGAGCCCAATCGGATGGCATCTACTTTAGCTGGGATAGTTGTCAGAATGGCTGAGATAGGCAATTGCGATGCCCCATTCGAGATCACATCTCTAGTTAACACTACTAGTGATCAAGACGCTATTAATGCTATAGCGCAACTTTTACTGAGAGATCCAAATTCTGCCTTTGTAATGCTAGGACAAGTGGCTGTTAATGACCCTACTGCTTCATCACTTAGAGCGATGGCCTCGTGGCTTGCTACAAGCTTTGGTGTGCGAGTGATAACGCTGTCGGATGCAAATAGCGTAGCTGGTTGGATCGCTGGATGTCTTCCTCATCGCGAAGCAGGCGGTAAGAGTGCAGACATTCTTGGCAATAATGCTCTTGAGATGTCGACAGGCACGTTGAGTGGTTGTGTTTTGTACGGCTTGGAGCCGGATCTAGATTATTCAGCGCCAGGATCTTTGGCAGAGACTCTTACTAAAGCAGAAACAGTTGTGAGTTTTTCAGTATTTCGTTCCGCAGTTCCTCCTCAAGCAGACGTAGCTTTGCCTCTTGCATCGTTTACAGAAAACTCTGGTAGTTATGTTAACTTTGAGGGGCGAGTTCAGTTCTCTAATGCAGCTGTGCTCCCACGCGGCGAGGCGCGTCCAGGCTGGAAAATATTGCGTGTTTTGGGTAATTTGCTCAGATTAGATGGTTTCGATTATGTTGCTGTTGAGGATATTGCTCGCGAGATTCCGATAGATAGCGCGGTAATGCTACAGAATTCATCAGACTTATCTTATGTAGGTCGAGCTGAAGGTTGTGGAGCCGTTGGAGATTTAGAAGATAGCATATTTTTGCGAGTGTGCGATGTACCCCTTTATTCCGTAGATCCAACTGTAAGACGTGCTGTCTCGCTACAAAAAACAAAGGATAATATACCGACGAGCGTAGGTCTTAGCCCCAATAGATGTGAGCAGCTGGGGTTTAAGCCTGGGCATGTTGCGACTTTTCGAAGCCTAAGTGGCTCTGTTCAATTGCCAATATATCCAGATGCACGCGTTTTGGATAATTGCGCCTACATACCTGCTGGCCGCGTCGAAACTGTATCTTTAGGAGCTAGCCAGACCGTCTGGTTGGACCTTAATTCATAGATGATGGGGGCGTTAACGTCACTATGGCATAGCTTGCCCCTGCTGATTCAGTTGGGTCTTAAAATCATTGCAATTTTGGGTCCGTTGATGCTGGTTGTACTTTACTATACCTATGCTGAAAGGAAGGTTTTAGCATATATGCATGTTCGGGTTGGGCCGAATAGGGTAGGGCCGGCCGGATTGCTACAGCCTGTAGCGGATGCGGTCAAATTGTTATTTAAGGAGATCGTGATTCCCACAAACGCAGATCGGTATCTGTTCGTTATAGCCCCTATACTTTCAGTTGCGCCCGCATTTGCCGCTTGGGCAGTTATCCCTTTTAGTGACACATTAGTCCTAGCTGATATTGATGCTAGTCTTTTATATGTTCTCGCAATGACTTCACTTGGAGTATATGGAGTTATCGTTGCTGGTTGGGCCTCTAATTCAAAGTATGCTTTTCTAGGCGCGATGCGTTCTGCTGCTCAGATTGTAGCGTATGAAATTGCCATGGGTTTTGCGTTAGTTGGGGTATTGATGGTCGCGGGTAGTCTCAATATTAGAGAAATAGTTCTAGGTCAACAGGGCGGGATTCACCAGTGGTATATCTTCCCGCTTTTTCCACTTTTTGTGGTTTATTTGGTGTCTGGAGTGGCAGAAACCAATCGCTCTCCTTTTGATGTAGCTGAAGGTGAATCAGAAATAGTCGCGGGTCCACATGTAGAGTATGGCGGGATGGGTTTCGCGCTTTTCTTTTTGGCTGAATACGCGAATATGATCCTTATTTCTAGTTTAGTTGTATTGCTTTTTCTCGGCGGCTGGCATCCACCATTTGAGTTTTCGCCACTTACTTGGGTGCCTGGACCGATTTGGTTTTTTGGAAAGCTGGCAGTTATTGCATTCTTGTTTTTATGGTTCCGCGCTACTTTCCCAAGGTATCGTTATGATCAGATCATGCGCTTGGGGTGGAAAGTATTTATTCCAGTGACGTTAATATGGATCCTAGTGATTGGAGTGGCGAGGGTTTTGTCGCCAATCCATTTTGTATTTCGTTAGCGATGATTCTAACTAACCTAAAAAATTTAGTAAGAACTTGGTTTTTAGTGGAACTTGTCCGGGGGCTAGGCGTGACTAGTCGTTACCTTTTTCGTAGAAAAATTACAGTGCAATATCCCGAGGAGAAAATTCCAAAATCGCCAAGATTTAGAGGCCTGCATGCTCTTCGACGTTATCCAAATGGTGAGGAGCGATGTATTGCCTGCAAATTATGTGAGGCAGTATGCCCAGCGCTGGCAATAACAATTGAATCTGAAGTGCGTGATGACGATACTCGTCGCACGACGAGATATGACATTGATCTATTTAAGTGTGTTTATTGCGGATTTTGTGAGGAGGCATGTCCAGTTGACTCCATCGTATTAACCGATATCCATGAGTTTCACTTTGAGCAGCGTGAGGGCCATATCATCACTAAAAATGATCTTCTTGATATAGGTGATAGATACGAGGCAAAAATTGCTGCCGATAGGCAAGCCGATGCAGCATATAGATAAGCGGAGATCATAGGAAGATTAAATACATGTCCTTTCTTCAAGTGTCATTCTATTGTTTTTCACTGATCCTCATAGTAGCTGCAGTCAGAGTAGTGACTGTTGGTAATGCGGTCAAGGCGGCGCTCTATTTGGTGCTTGTGTTCTTTAGTGCTGCATGCATATGGATTACCTTGGAAGCGGAATTTCTGGCTATTGTTTTGGTTCTCGTCTATGTTGGGGCTGTAATGGTGTTGTTTCTTTTTGTTGTCATGATGCTAGACATTGACATTACGCGGATGCGGGAAAGTTTCGGTCGTTACCTGTTCACGGGCGGTAGCATTGCCGTCATTATGGTTATTGAGCTAGGCATTGTGGTTATGGCGGGCTCTTTTGACCTGGACAGAGTGCCAAGGCCTGTTGGTCACGACTCAGAATACTCGAATACAAAAGAGCTAGGAATTTTGCTCTATACAGATTATGTTTATATCGTTGAGCTAGCAGCCATTTTATTATTGGTAGCGATTATTGCCGCTATAGCTTTGACGCTCAGAAAGAGGCCAAAAACCCATTATCAATCACCAAGCCAGCAATTAACTGTTACAAAAAAGGAGAGGCTCAAGATTGTTGAGATGGACTCTGAGACAAATAGGTCATCTAATCGAGGCAGTTCATCATGATCCCACTGTCTCATTATTTGATGCTAAGTACTCTCTTATTTTCAATTAGCATCATAGGGATATTCCTTAATAGGAAAAACTTAGTCGTTCTGCTAATGGCCATTGAGTTGTTATTGCTTGCAGCAAATATTAATTTTGTCGCGTTCTCGCACTACCTGGGCGATGCCGCAGGACAGGTTTTTGTGTTTTTCGTATTGACTGTAGCAGCAGCAGAGTCAGCTATTGGGCTCGCAATACTTATTGTTGTTTTTAGAAATCGACAAAGCATTGATGTACAAGATCTGAGTCAACTAAAAGGCTAATCGTATGACTCTTGAGCTACTGGTGCTAATGATTCCTACGAGTTGTCTTGTCGCGTCAGTAGTTACAGGGCTAGGGTCAAATTATCTTACAAGCCGCGTAGTGCATTTAATCACTATCGGAGCTGTCACCATCTCATTCCTTGGATCATTGTGGGTTGGAGTCTTGGTGATACAAGGCCAGCGTTTAGATATGATCTTGTATACATGGGGGGCAAGTGACACTATCAATTTTAGTGTTGGCTTTTTGATTGATCAATTAAGCTCCTTGATGATGGTGGTTGTAACGTTCGTATCTCTTATGGTCCACATATACACCGTTGGCTATATGAAAGAAGATCCGGGATACAAGAGATTTTTCAGCTACATATGTCTTTTCACGTTTGCCATGCTGATGCTGGTGACAGCGAACAATTTTTTACTCCTATTTTTTGGTTGGGAAGCGGTAGGTCTTGTTTCCTATTTGTTGATTGGATTCTGGTTCGAGCGCAAATCTGCGACTTTTGCAAGTCTGAAAGCGTTCTTGGTCAATCGTGTTGGAGATCTAGGGTTTCTTCTTGGTATCGCCGCAATACTGTCTCTTTTTGGAACACTTGATTATCAGGCAGTTTTTGCAAGTGCCCCGGAGTATGCGACAGCGACCGTTGAAGGGCCATTTGGCAACGAATGGAAGTGGCTAACTATTATTTGCTTGCTTCTATTCGTTGGTGCAATGGGCAAGTCAGCTCAAGTGCCTTTGCATGTATGGCTGCCGGACTCAATGGAAGGTCCGACACCCATTTCAGCATTAATTCATGCGGCGACTATGGTTACTGCAGGAATCTTTATGGTAGCTCGCATGTCCCCATTATTTGAGGAATCTAACGTTGCATTGATAACTGTGCTTCTGGTTGGTGCAATCACCGCTATCTCGATGGCATTGGTAGCGGTGGTGCAGAATGATATCAAGAGGGTTGTCGCTTATTCGACGCTGTCTCAATTGGGTTATATGACAGTTGCACTTGGTGTCTCAGCATATTCCGTCGCCATATTTCATCTTGCAACCCATGCATTTTTTAAAGCGCTGTTATTTCTAGCTGCCGGTTCTGTAATAGTTGCTTTGCATCATGAGCAGGATATGCGGCGTATGGGCGGGTTGTGGCGGCGCATGCCTCTCACATACATCACCGCGCTCATTGGCACTATGGCATTGGTCGGGATTCCTCCCTTCGCTGGTTTTTTCTCGAAGGAAGCCATTATAGAATCCGTATTAGTTTCTCATTCAGTGGTTGGATCTGTTGTTTACTTTATGATGATCGCCGGAGTTTTCTTGACTGCCCTCTATTCATTCCGGCTAATTTTCCTAGTGTTTCACGGCGAATCACGACTAAGTGACGGAAATAGCAATCATGTTCATGAGTCAACGTGGGTAATAACAATTCCATTAATATTGCTAGCTATCCCTTCATTATTTTCAGGCTTAGTTCTAGTGGACCCGGTTTTGTCTGGCAATCTATTAGGAGCCTCTGTAGTCAGCGGTGTTCATGAAGGTGCTAGCCATGGAGCAATATATATGCTTAGCCATGCATGGGTAACACCACCATTTTGGTTAGCGATTGCAGGTACGATAGCCGCGTGGTTGTTGTACAATCGGTATCCAAGTACTCCAAAAAATATAGCTAACCGATCTCAGCTTGGTTACAGAGTTCTGGTGAACAAATATGGTATAGACAGGCTATATGAACTCATCTTCGCTGATGGTGCTCGCGCACTTGGTCATGTGTTGTGGAAATTTGGGGATCGTTTGGTAGTAGATCATACACTTGTAAATGGGACAGCTAGATTTGTCGGTCGGCTTTCTGGTTTTTTTCGATTGCTTCAGAGTGGATATGTATATCACTATGCCTTCGTTATGGTAGTCGGGCTTGTTGCGATTATGTCTTGGTTTATCTTTTTTAGCTAAGTGAATGATAGGAAGCATGTTACAGATTTCACTCCTTAGTCTAATAATCTGGCTCCCTATAGTCGGCGGTCTTGTAGTCCTCTCTATTCATTCAATCAGTAGGTCAGTTATCGTTACTAAGGTTGTTACTCTTGTTTTAGCAATTGTTAATTTCTTGTTGAGTCTTTTGCTTTACTGGGATTTTGACTCCGGCACAGCTGCCATGCAATTTGTCGAAAGATTTATGTGGATTGAAATGCTTAATATCGAATATTTTGTTGGGCTTGATGGAATATCTATTCTCTTTGTGATATTAACGACATTCTTATCCCTAGTAGTGGTTATTGCTGGTCTAGAGGGAATCCATCGGCGTGTCCACCAATATTTCGCAGCTTTCCTTGTAATGGAGGGTTTGATGATTGGGGTATTTTGCGCGCTTGATGCGATTTTGTTCTATTTGTTTTGGGAAGCAATGCTGATACCCATGTATCTAATCATTGGCATTTGGGGCGGAGATAATCGTGTATATGCGGCTATGAAGTTCTTTCTCTATACCCTTGTTGGGTCACTGCTTATGTTGCTTGGTTTTGTATATTTATATTTCGTATCAGGTAATACATTTAGCATCTTAGATTTTCATAACGTTCCACTATCTGAAGGTAGTCAAATACTCTTGTTTATTGCATTCTTGTCGGCGTTTGCCGTTAAAGTTCCCATGGTGCCGGTCCACACGTGGTTGCCAGATGCGCATGTTGAGGCGCCAACTGCAGGCTCTGTCATTCTGGCTGCCGTAATGTTAAAGATGGGCGCATACGGTTTTCTTAGAATTAGCCTGCCGATTACACCGGATGCATCACATCAATTAGCAGGTCTGATGATTACGCTGTCCTTAGTCGCGGTAGTCTATATTGCTTTTGTAGCGCTCGTACAGACAGATATGAAGAAGTTGATTGCCTATTCTTCAATTTCACATATGGGTTTTGTGACGCTCGGATTTTTTATATTTAATATTCATGGTATTGAAGGCGCTTTGATCCAGATGGTTTCTCATGGTTTTATTTCTGGGGCACTATTTCTATGTGTTGGCGCTCTATATGATCGATTACATTCAAGAGAGATAGAGGGTTTTGGTGGCGTGGCTAAGCCCATGCCGAGATTAGCTCTGTTTTTCTTGTTGTTTGCAATGGCCAATGTAGGATTGCCCGGAACATCTGGATTTGTTGGTGAGTTTCTAGTTGTAATGGGTGCATTTCAAAAAAATGCTTGGCTAGCTTTAGCGGCAGGTATGACTCTAGTTCTGGGTGCAGGCTATACATTATGGATGATAAGACGAGTTATATTTGGGCCGGTAGAGCACCAGCAGGTGGCTGTTCTCGACGATGTAGGGGTACGAGAGGT
>PBOB01000074.1 GCA_002724185.1 Acidiferrobacteraceae bacterium
GCAGTAATGCATGTAGCTAACCCGTACTAATTGCCCGTGAGGCTTGATCATATAACACCCAAGAAGACTGTAGTGCTGGTTACCAGTTCAACAATTCACCGTCGTCACTCCTAATAAATTACGGGCTAATTTAGTGCCGTAAATAGTTTGCCTGGCGGCAATAGCGGGCGGGTACCACCTGATTCCATTCCGAACTCAGAAGTGAAAACGCCCAGCGCCGATGATAGTGCGGGGTCTCCCCGTGTGAAAGTAGGACACTGCCAGGCATTAAATACTTACCGGAACCATCAGGACAATGTATTCTTGTTGGTTCCGGTTTTATTTTATTTAGATATATGTTCGCGAGAGTCGACAAAATCTCTCTTTGATGTATGATGGCCTAGCTATAAACCGAAGTAAAACAGCACTCGCTGCGCTAGAATTTAATCACGATTGCAGTGTGCCTTTGTCCCACCTGCAGGAATTAGGCAAGCGAGTAATAACGAGGACCTCTGATGAATGACTTCGAAGAAATGGCTAGCGTAGGAGGTAAGATTTGTCCAATAGGCCAAGCTACTGTCCCAGCGATTGATAGAGGATTTCTGTACGGTGACTCAGTCTACGAAGTTTTTCGAATAGTGGATGGAGTTGCGCTATTTCTCGAAGATCACTTGCAGAGATTGGCAAATTCAGCCAGTTTAGTTCACATGGATATATCAGATAGTCGTGATCAGTTACTGTCGCAAATCCGCGCTACTATAAAAGCCACCAGAGCTCAACCGACGAGACAATTATTTATCAGACTTCAGGTGAGTCGCGGAGTGGGTCCCATCGACCTTTATCCTCCGGCTGGGATAGAAAGTCTAACAGTGATTCTCGTTAAGGAGCTCCCAACTTTTAAGGAGCAGCTTTATAGTGTCGGAATACGACTGTCTGTATCAAAAGTTCGCCGTAATCCTTCTGATGCGTTGGATCCGAATATTAAAGGTGGAAACTATCTTAATAATATTCTTGCTATTACCCAAGTTAGAAATGAAGTTGGGGTAGATGATGCGATCCTCGTGACAAGCGATGGAGTAATAACAGAGGCATCCAACAGTAATGCATGGTTTGTCATAGGCGGGAAGCTATTGACGCCAGTACGTGGCAATTTAAGGGGGATAACAAAAAGACATATTCATAGAGCAGTGGAGATTGCTGGCCAGACGAGTGACGAGGCCGATTTACATATTGATTTAATTCGTGATGCTAGTGAATGTTTCTTGAGTAGTACTACTCGAGGCATCATGCCATGTTCTGAATTGACTCTCGAGGATGGGACCATGCTTAATTTTCCGGCCGGTGGTGGTGAGATGACACGCCTAACCCAGAAAGCGTTTGCGGAATATACCAGGAGTTACATAGCGAATAATCCGCAGAATACCCTTTTATGTTGATGTGTTACGAGACTCGCTACCATCGGTCTCAAGAATATCAGTGAGGCCCGTAGTGCGTGTATTAGTGCTTTATGGCGGTCGCTCTGCTGAACACGAGATTTCAGTGATCTCAGCACGAGCAATATGTAAAGCTCTGAGCTTTAAGAAATATTCAATCGTGCTCGTTGGTATAGGTCAAGATGGTAGCTGGCACTTCAAAGGATCAGATATATCGATACTTGATCACGAATCGGTAGTTGAGCGGGAATCATGTGTCGTGCACCTAGATTGCAATAGTGGGGATCTGGTGAATCAGAGGGGTGATGTCGTCAAAGAGAGTGGGTTTGATGTAGTCTTCCCTGCGCTCCATGGTCCGTATGGAGAAGATGGGAGTCTACAAGGCTTGTTAGAGATGGCAAATGTGCCGTATGTTGGGTCTGGAGTTGCAGCTTCTGCGGTGGCAATGGATAAGCAGTTATCTCGATTAATTTTTGAAGCTATTGGTTTGCCGCAAACCCAACATATAGCCATTAACCGAATAGATTGGGCTAATGAGCAGCCTAGTTTCATATCTAGAATTGAGAAAGAGTTTGGATATCCGGTATTTGTAAAGCCGGCAAACCTTGGTTCAAGTATAGGCATTTCAAAGGCAACAAACCAAGCGCAATTACTTGAAGCTTTTGCTAAAGCCAGCTTTTATGATGATAAGATGCTCGTGGAGCAGAGCGTAGATGATGCGCGAGAGCTCGAGTGCGCTGTTCTTGGTATTGGGAACAGTGTAACCGTATCTACAATTGGTGAGATAGTGCCGGGTTCAGAATTTTACAGTTACAAAGCAAAGTATATTGACGACTGCGCTGAATTAATTATCCCAGCAAATTTACCGTCAGAGGTAGTTGCTGCAGCGAAAGACTTTTCGCTCAGAGCGTTTCGCGCAATTGGCTGTAGCGGTCTCGCGAGAGTTGATTTTTTGTTAGGAAATTCACAGCGCCTTTTAATAAACGAAATAAATACAATGCCCGGATTTACTCCCATAAGTATGTATCCAAAGTTATTGGCGCATGATGGTATTGCATATCATGATCTAATTAGTGAGTTAGTAAGTTCGGCTTTGGAGAAAGGAAAAATCAAGTGAAATACTTGCATACTATGGTCCGAGTGAGTGACCTCGACAAATCACTGGAATTCTATTGTGACAATTTAGGCCTTATTGAGCTGTATCGTCGCGATAATGACGTCGGCCGATTTACATTGGCCTTTCTATGCGCCCCCGATGATACATCCGCCCAGGTTGAGCTTACCTACAATTGGGACTTTGAGGAATATTCAGGCGGTCGAAATTTTGGCCATCTAGCATATGAAGTCAAGGATATTTATAAAACATGTGATCGTCTCATGAAAGGTGGTGTTACCGTAAATCGACCACCGCGTGATGGCCGGATGGCCTTCGTCCGGTCGCCTGATAATATTTCTATCGAATTACTGCAAAAGGGGCAAGCTCTTCCATTAATCGAGCCGTGGATTTCGATGCCAAACGTTGGTGAATGGTAAGCTAATTATGACAAAACTATTCTCGTAACAGGCTGTTGACCGTATATAAGGCCATACAGGCTATCGATGTTTATTGAGATGAGGAATGGCATATGCCGCCAACTACAGATTATGTTGTCGTAGGCGCAGGGTCTGCGGGCTGCGTCTTGGCAGCAAGGTTATCACAAGATCCAACCGTCAAAGTTACCTTGCTTGAAGCTGGCGGGAGCGATCGCAATTTTACTATTCAGATGCCAAGCGCTCTATCGATACCAATGAACTCGAAACGGTTTAACTGGGGCTTTAAAACTGAAGCTGAGCCCTTTTTAGATGGACGAGTAATAGATTGCCCTAGAGGGCTGACCCTTGGCGGCTCGTCGTCAATTAATGGAATGGTTTATGTGCGTGGTCATCCGTTGGATTTTGATCATTGGGAAGAGGAGGGCGCCGATGGCTGGAATTATCAATCGTGCTTGCCCTATTTTAAGAAGGCGGAGACGTGGATCGATGGTGCGAATGATTATAGAGGTGGGGATGGGCCACTTATGGTTTGCAAGGGTAATGATATGCAGTTGAATCCACTGTATGAAGCGTTTATTCGGGCTGGGCAGCAAGCTGGATATCCAGTAACTGACGATTACAATGGTTACCAGCAGGAAGGCTTTGGTCAGATGCACATGACAATTGAAAGCGGCGTAAGAGCATCTACAGCGCATGCTTATCTTCGGCCAAATATGAGCCGAAAAAATTTGACTGTCATTATGAAGTCGCTGGCCGTAAGAGTGTTGTTTGAGGGCAAGAGAGCCATTGGCGTAGAGTATATTTGTGACGGTAAGACCAAAAAAATGCTAGCCAATTGTGAGGTCATATTAGCCGCGGGTTCTATAGGCTCTCCAGCGTTGCTTCAACGATCAGGGGTTGGTCCGAAAGAACTGCTGTCACATCATGGAATTGAATGCGTGCATGATTTACCTGGCGTTGGGAAGAATTTGCAAGATCATCTGGAGATATATTTCCAGCACGAATGTCGAAAGGCGATTTCACTGAATGGTAAGTTAGATGTGCTGAGCAAGCTGGCGATCAGTCTGCGGTGGTTTCTTTTTAAGGGTGGGCTAGGAAGCACAAACCACTTTGAATCTTGCGGATTTATTCGTTCTCGGGCGGGCGTAAAATGGCCTGATATACAGTATCATTTTCTACCAGGAGCAATGAGATATGATGGTCAAGCGGCCTTCAGAGGCCATGGCTTTCAAGTGCACGTCGGGCCAAATCGTCCACTTAGCAGAGGTCGTGTGGCTATTACGTCCAAAGAACCCGGCGCCCATCCTTCGATTCAGTTTAACTATCTTGAAAATGATCAGGATCGCTACGACTTTAGGACATGTATTCATCTTACTCGAGAAATTATTGCACAGCCATCGATGTTAGAGTATCGAGGTGATGAGATACAGCCGGGCGCAGATATAGTAACTGATAGCGAGATTGACCAATGGGTTCGTGAAAATTGTGAGAGCGCCTATCATCCGTCATGTACCTGTCGAATGGGTTCTCCAAACGATCCTTTGGCGGTAACGGACTCGCATTGTTTTGTCCAGCACCTTGGCTCTCTAAGGGTTGTCGACTCTTCAGTTTTTCCAACGATCCCCAATGGCAATCTTAATGCAGCAACTATTATGGTGGCCGAGCGTGTATCCGATATGATACTTGGCAATGAATTGCTAAGTCCTAGCGAAGCGCCTATTTGGATTGATGAGCATTGGAGGACTCGACAGCGGTCCAGTGCGAAATAGTGAGTTTATGACTAGTGAGCGTCCATAAGCTGAATATATATGCAGACTCTGACAGCGCAGAAATTCTTCCTATTGTCGATGAGAATGATACAGTTGTAGGAAGAGGGCGAAGAGATATAGTGCATCGCTTTGGATTTCGTCATCGCGCGATTCATGCACTCGTATTTAATTATTCGGGTGAGATATTCTTACAGAAGCGTGGTTTACATAAAGATAACGATCCCGGTCTCTGGGATTCGTCTGTGGCTGGCCATGTCGATTACGGCGAGTCATATGACGACTGTTGTATACGAGAGATGGCGGAAGAGATTGGGATACATATTACACAAGTTCCGTCGAAGCTATTCAAATTAGGTGCAGGGAAAGTTACAGGCATGGAGTTTTCGTGGGTATATCGCTTGATTACCAATGATTTATTAAAGCCAAACTACCTGGAGATGGAGCGGGGAGAATGGTACTCAGTCACCATGGTTGATTACATGACTCAAAATAAGCACAGCTTAGTTTCAGATACGTTTCGTGAAGTTTGGAAGCATTATCGAGTGGGAGGTTATGACAAATAGTAATGTATGGTAGCAGGCCAGTAATTACTGGTTTGTCATTTGAATTATATCTCCGAGTATATTTAGAGCTTCCTGCATTGTTGTTTCACGGGCGAGCTCTTCTAAATCTATGTTTTCGGAAGAATTAATTTGCATATGCTGTCGGAACTTAAGAGTGAGTAATTCCGTTTGCTCTTCCTGGTTTTGTCTCTCAAGGATTCGTGCTGGCTTATAAAGTGAAAACACTGTCTGTTCAGCCGCTTCGGCCTCAAGAGTGATTTTGGAGTTAAAATAGTTAAAGCTAGGATTCTGATTTATTCTTTGTAGGTGTTGTTCTTTAATTCGAGTCATTATTGTAGGCGCTAATTTCGTCCGATTAGATTGTCGGTAGCTAGTAGGCCGGATAGCACTCCAAGGTAATGCGTTGGCGTGAGCGCTTTCTGTATGATCTTTTACATATTTTGTAGGCGGTATAGAAAAGTCTGGGATTACTCCTCGGTACTGCGTGCCTTCACCATTCACTCGGAAGAATTGCGCGGTAGTAATTTTTAGTTGTCCAAGCGGAGCGCTCTCATCTTTTATCCACTGGTCTAGATCAATTAGATTTTGGACAGTTCCTTTTCCGAATGTTCGTTGACCAGCAATATAACCTCGATTGTAGTCTTGCAACGCTGCCGCGAATATTTCCGATGCTGATGCACTTTCAGAGTCTACGACAATCATTAGAGGGCCTGAATAAGTAATAATAGG
This sequence comes from Acidiferrobacteraceae bacterium, assembly GCA_002724185.1. Lineage (GTDB taxonomy): Bacteria > Pseudomonadota > Gammaproteobacteria > Arenicellales > UBA868 > CAJXWH01. Next base: position 6,007 of record PBOB01000074.1, read on the forward strand.
ATCTGAATCTTTGCGAATGGCGATCTTGCCACTTGAATTTCGTATTTGAACGACTGGGCCTGATCTAATAAATAGCCCAGTCATAGATACAGCTTCAGTTAAGCTGCCCCCACCATTGCCGCGTAAGTCGATAACTATTCCATCTATTTGTTCAGATTGTAGTTCTAGTAATAGTTGTTCGACGTCACGTGTAGTGCTGCGATAATTCTTATCGCCCGCAGCTTTGGCGTCGAAATCAATATAGAAAGTTGGAATAGTAATAATTCCTATTTTGAGTGATTGCCCGAGTCTTGCAACAGTTGTTACTGCGCTGCGCGCTGCCTGCTCTTCGAGCCTAATAGTATCTCGGCGAATCTGTAGGACATGAGCCAGACCGCCAGCAGGCTCAGTTTGAGGAAGAATTTTCAACCGTACGATAGTACCTTTAGGGCCGCGAATTAGGTCTACTACATCGTCTAGCCTCCATCCAACGACATCGACCATTTTGCCGTCACTACCTTGCGCAACACCAACAATTCTGTCGCCACTCTGGAGCTCTCCAGCTATACCAGCAGGACCACCAGGCAGCACTCTATAAACTAAGGTGTTGTCCCCATTTGTCTGAAGAACCGCACCAATACCCTCCAGCGATAAACTCATACGAATTTTAAAATTTTCCGTTTCTCGCGGAGAAAAGAATGCTGTATGGGGCCCAATTGTTGAAAGATATGTGTTCATTAACAACTCAAAAACGTCATTCTCTTTAATCTGAGCTAGCCTACGATCCATATTTTTATAGCGATCAAGAAGTGTCGTCCTGATTACATCAGGTTCTTCTCCAGCCAGTGCTAGAGACAGCCATTCGTGCTTTAGGCGCTTTCGCCATAGTTCGTCAGATTCATCAATATTTTTGCACCAATCACGGCTATCTGGAGAAATCGTATACTCTTCTCTTGTGGAAAAATCAAAACCGTTTGCCAACGCCTTTTGTACATAGCCTACCCTATTAAGGGCTCGCTTCTTATACATTGAGAACATAGCATATGCAGGCTCCAGATTTCGCGTTTCTAGAAGATCATCAAAACGATAGCGTAGCCTCTCAAATTGTAGGATATCGTTTTCAAGAAAATAGCTTCGACCGGGATCGAGATTACTGAGATATTCATCGAAGACTTTAGATGAAAGACTGTCGTCTAGTTTTGGCTTTCTATAGTGATATCGGTCAACTAGTTTATTGATAAGGTCAGCGGTATACATGCTAGTTGAAGTGACGGTGAGCTGTCCGGAACCTTCAATGCCTTCCGCGCGAAAGCTGAAGGCTAGAGAAGCAAAAAATATAAAGAAACAGACTAAGACATCACGAGGGAGAGAGGGCCATGACTTGGGGCGCCTACGGTGAGAGAGAGCCCTAGCTACTCCTGTACATCTAAAGCAAGAATTAGATTGAGACATAGAAACCAATCATATTTAGACCTGCGAACTATACGGCATGATATGTTTCGAGGATAGGGAGGATCCTATTGAGAAAAATTCACGAGGGAGCATTGCTTGCCCACCTTGGACATATTTTGCTAAGTGTTTCAGCGCTGGCTTCAATAATTCCTTGATCAGTGATGAGCCCCGTAACCAATCTGCTTGGAGTTACATCAAACGCTGGGTTGGCTACCGAGCTTGTTTCCGGAGTGATGCGTACTTGCTCAATGATTCCTTTATTAGTTATCCCTGTTACAAATCGTACCTCACTATCCGGGCGATGTTCAATTGGTATGTCATTAACCCCATCTTGACATGACCAATCAATAGTTGAGCTTGGAACAGCGGCATAGAACGGCACACCATTATCGAAAGCAGCTAATGCCTTCAAATAGGTGCCGACCTTATTACAAACATCACCATTTCTAGCAGTGCGGTCAGACCCGACTAGACAAACATCTACTTGACCTTCTTGCATTAGATGCCCGCCAGCGTTGTCGGTTACGACAGTATGGGCAACGCCATGTGCTTGGAGTTCCCAGGCTGTAAGGGATGCCCCCTGATTGCGAGGACGAGTCTCATCAACCCAAACATGGATATCAATACCCGCTTCGTGGGCTTTGAATACAGGCGCTAGGGCCGTGCCCCAGTCTACCGTTGCTAACCAGCCTGCGTTACAGTGCGTCAATATATTTATAGGCTTTATAGACACAGTAGTTGCAAACATCTTTTTCAACAGCGCAAGTCCGTAGTCTCCAATGCGCTTATTGGTTTCAACATTCTCATCGCACAATTTTTCAGCATGTTGCTTTGCAGCCTTCGCGCGCTCATGTTGAGGCAATTCTAGAATGATTGTCAGCATTCTATTTAAAGCCCATGAAAGATTAATAGCGGTAGGTCGTGTCGATTCTAATTGTTCCGCGGCTTGCATGATATTACTATCGCTAGGATCATGCTTTGTGGCCAACCACATGCCCCATGCTGCTGTTGCTCCGATAAGCGGTGCCCCTCTAACGGCCATCTGGTTTATGGCGATGCTAGTGTCGTCTACTGTATTAAGAGATATACATTTTAGAGAAAAAGGTAATTCTCGCTGATCTATTACCATAACCTGCTCAGAATCATGGTCAAACCAGATAGATCGGAAGTGTTCGCCGTTAATCTTCACCAGAATCTTCCTAGGTGTTGCTCCAATTGGGTTCGCGTTTTTCAATAAATGCTGTCATACCTTCCACTTGATCATTAGTTGCAAACAACGAAAGAAATAGTGCTCGCTCAGCGTTGATGCCTTCTGATAGTGTAGTTTCGTAAGACCGATTGACCGCCTCTTTTGACGTGAGTACTGAGGGGCGAGAAAGGTTGGAAATTTCTTGCGCTGTGCGGAGCGCATCCTGCAATAGTTCATTTGTTGGGACGACCCGACTCACGAGGCCTGAGCGCTCCGCTTCGTCAGCTTCCATCATTCTTCCGGTAAGGCACATTTCCATAGCTTTTGATTTTCCAACAAGCCGAGTTAAGCGTTGTGTGCCTCCAGATCCAGGAATTATTCCTAGCTTAATTTCGGGTTGACCAAACTTTGCATTCTGCGCAGCAATAATGAAGTCGCACATCATTGCAAGTTCACAGCCACCTCCCAATGCATATCCCGACACAGCAGCAATAGTAGGCGTACGGCAATTCGCGATAGCATTCCAGCGCTCGCCAACGAAGTCGCCTAGGTAGGCGTCCACGTAGTTCTTATCAACCATACCCTTAATGTCAGCACCAGCGGCAAATGCTTTTTCGCTTCCAGTTATTACAATCGCTCCGATTGTCTCTTCGTCATCAAATTGACGAACAGCCTGCCCTAGTTCGTTCATAAGTGCATCAGATAGTGCATTCAAAGCATCTGGTCTATTTAAAGTCACTAGTCCAACTTTGTTATGTACCGCGGTTGCAATATTTTCGAATTTCATAATTTCTCCGATGATCTGGAATAATCCCTGCCGAATGGGAATAGGATGCTCGCTGGCATCCAGAAAAACACTTATGATACGGATATCGTTTCCAATATGGTAGGACTGATTAGCGGTATTTCCAGCGGATTGTTTGTATTGGATGGGGAATAATTGTTTAATTAGTGTTAGCCGGTTACGGTAACTTCGGCCTGCAGCAGGTATTCAGAGTTTTGGAGAAGAGGTATTGACGGAATATAACAAAAAGCACCGTGATGAGTGGACTAAGCGCTTCCTAGCTGAGGTTGGCAAAGAGGATTTATTGGAGGCTGCATGGAATACCCCTGAAGGCATAACGTTAAAGCCGCTATATACTAAGGAAGATCTTGAGAATATTGCGCACCAGGATACTTGGCCCGGTGCATTTCCATATCTTCGCGGCTCTAAAGCTAGCATGTATGTCGGACGCCCTTGGACGATAAGGCAGTACTCTGGATTTTCTACAGCCGAAGAATCAAACGCCTTTTATCGAAAAAATCTCATAGCCGGGCAGACTGGGTTATCAGTGGCCTTTGACTTACCCACTCATCGTGGCTATGACTCTGATCACGAAAGAGTGATAGGAGATGTTGGTAAGGCGGGGGGAGCTATTGATAGTGTAGAAGACATGAAGAGTTTGTTTGAAGGAATTCCTCTCGATGAAATCTCGGTTTCGATGACAATGAATGGCGCGGTATTACCGATATTAGCGATGTATGTCGTAGCGGCTGAGGAGCAGAATACAAAAAGGCATCATCTTAGGGGAACTTTACAAAACGATATTTTGAAAGAGTTTATGGTCCGTAATACTTATATTTACCCTCCTGGGCCATCAATGCGCATAGTATCAGACATAATCAGATTTACTTCCGGTGAGATGCCGCGCTTTAATCCGATTTCTATTTCTGGATACCACATGCAGGAGGCAGGTGCGACAGTCGTGCAGGAGCTTGCCTATACGCTAGCGGATGGACTTGAATACATTCGGGCAGCGCTCGCAATTGGCCTTCATATAGATGATTTTGCTCCACGCCTATCATTCTTTTTCGGGATTGGAATGAATTTTTTCATGGAGATTGCTAAGTTGCGCGCCGCGCGACAATTATGGAGCCAGCTAGTTAGTAGAGAATTTCAGGCGAAAGACCGTCGCTCGCTTATGCTCCGAACTCATTGTCAAACATCCGGAGTAAGTCTTGCTAGCAAGGATCCATATAATAATATTGTTCGTACAACTATTGAGGCTTTGGCAGGGGTCTTAGGCGGGACTCAATCCCTACATACAAATAGTTTCGATGAAGCCTTGGGATTACCAACTGAGTTTGCTTCACAGATTGCACGAAACACACAATTAATAATGCGCGAAGAAATGGGCTTAACAAAAATTGTCGATCCTTTGGGAGGCTCTTATTATGTTGAAGCGTTAACTCATTCTATTGTCACAGAAGCACAAAAACTAATTTCAGAAATTGAAGATATTGGTGGAATGACAAACGCTGTTGCGAATGGCTTACCGAAGTTACGGATAGAGGAGGCAGCTGCGCAGAGACAGGCCCGTATAGATCAGAAGGACGAATCCATAGTTGGAGTGAACTGTTTCGCGCTTCCAGATGAGGAAGTAGTGGACATAAGGCATATCGATAATCAAGAAGTACGACGACTGCAAATTGAAAAATTAATGCTGGTTCGCGCTACACGCAATGAGTCCAGCTGCAATAGCTCCCTTGTCGCCCTCGAAAATTCAGCGGGTAAAGATGATGGGCGCCTGGTAGAGTATGCAATAGACGCTGCACGGGCGCGTGCTACTGTGGGCGAGATTTCGCAGAGATTGGAGAATGTATTTGGGCGGTATCGTGCGGAGATACGATCTATAAGTGGAGTTTACGGTATGATGTCTTCTAATCACGCTGAATTTGATGAGCTTCGTCAATCAGTCGCGCTACTTGCTGCGAAGTTTGGTAGGCAGCCCCGTCTCTTAGTCGCAAAGCTAGGTCAAGATGGTCATGATAGGGGAGCGAAGGTAGTTGCTACTGCCTTTGCAGATCTTGGTTTTGATGTTGATATAGGAGCTCTTTTCCAAACACCCGAAGAGGTAGCACGCCAAGCTATTGAAAATGATGTGCATATTATCGGTGTTTCGTCGCAAGTAGCCGGACACATGACCCTAATACCAGAGCTGATGGATGCGCTTACTTATTCGGGCTGCGGGCATGTTCTAGTAGCGCTAGGAGGGGTAATACCTAAGCAGGATCATCAACACATGTATGATAGTGGTGTCTCAGTAATTTTCGACCCAGGCACATCAATTTTGAATTCCGCAAGAAAGGTAATTTCTTTGCTTAGCGGATTAGACGGATCATAGCAAGAATGAAAGAGATCATTTCTAAGTTACAGAAAATGCGAGACGCTGCACATAATGGCGGTGGAAAAAATCGGATAGACGCGCAACATGATAAGGGCAAATTAACAGCGCGCGAGAGATTAGTGGTCCTATTGGATGATGAGTCGTTTGAGGAATGGGATGTCTTCGTTGAGCATAGATCTAATGATTTTGGAATGAGTGATAATAAAGTTCCTGGAGATGGTGTTGTTACTGGTCATGGTACTATTAGTGGGCGCAAAGTCTTTATTTTTAGCCAAGACTTCACTGTATTGGGAGGTTCGTTATCAGAGACGAACGCAAAAAAAATATGCAAAGTGATGGATCATGCAATGAGGCTAGGAGCTCCAATCATCGGATTGAACGATTCTGGTGGCGCTCGGATACAGGAAGGCATTGAATCGCTAGCAGGGTATGCAGAGATATTTCAGCGAAATGTCTTGGCATCAGGGGTGGTTCCACAAATTTCAGTTGTTATGGGTCCATGCGCCGGAGGAGCTGTATATTCTCCCGCGATAACAGATTTTATTTTCATGGTCCTAGGAACATCTTATATGTATGTGACTGGACCAGAAGTTGTTAAATCGGTCACTCATGAGGCTACAGATCATGAACAGTTGGGTGGGGCGGTTACCCATTCAACTATTTCGGGAGTAGCTGATTTAGTTTATGAAAACGAAATAGAAACGCTTGCCTCTGTTCGTCGGTTATTTGATTATCTTCCTGATAGTAATCGGGAGAAGCCTAGGAGGCTTGAATGTAATGATCCGCAAGATAGGAAGGACGAGTCACTTGATAGTTTAATACCAAATAATCCAAACAAGCCGTATAACATGAAAGATCTCGTTAATACAATAGTAGATGATGGAGAATTTTTTGAAATCCAACCAAACTATGCTGGAAATATTCTGATTGGATTCGCGCGTATGGGTGGAGCCACGATCGGTATTGTTGGCAATCAGCCCATGGTATTAGCTGGATGTCTTGATATTCAGTCGTCTGTTAAGGCGGCTCGCTTTGTCCGGTTCTGTGATGCTTTCCAAATTCCAATCGTAACGCTAGTCGATGTCCCAGGTTTTCTTCCCGGCACGGCACAAGAGCACGGCGGTATTATCAAACATGGAGCTAAATTGTTATACGCTTATGCTGAATGCACTGTACCAAAGATAACAGTGATTACTCGAAAGGCTTACGGAGGAGCTTATGATGTCATGTCGTCAAAGCACTTGAGAGGTGACATTAATTTTGCATGGCCTAGTGCTGAGATTGCAGTTATGGGGCCAAAAGGTGCTGTTGAAATTATTTTCCGCGACGACCGAGATAGCGAAGAGTTAATTTCTCAGCATACAGACATGTATAGAGACAAATTTGCAAATCCAATCTATGCTGCACAGAAAGGTTTTATTGATGACATAATTGCGCCACATGACACTCGCGCAAGAGTTTGTCGGAGTTTAGAGCTGCTAGTTGGAAAGCAACTTAACAATCCTAAAAAGAAACACGGCAATATTCCTCTCTAGTGCTAGAGTTTAGCTGCTGAGGATCTAATCCGAAACGCTAACCTATGTTCGTGCATCGTTGTATGGATACGTACAGCGAGATTTTAGCTTTCCCTTTTAGCAGCAAGCTGTCGAAGTAAGTATTTCTGTATTTTTCCGGTTGATGTTTTTGGGAGAGGTCCAAAAATAACTGTCTTCGGAGTTTTATAGCGAGCAAGATTGTCTCGGCAGTATTCGATTATAGATTCTTCTTTGATAGTAGATCCTTCATGTAGAGTTATAAACGCACATGGTGACTCTCCCCATTTTTCGTCAGGCTGCGCCACAACAGCTGCTTCAAGGATATCCGGATGTCTATACAGATATTCCTCAATTTCAAGGCTCGATATATTCTCGCCACCTGATATGATGACGTCTTTTGAGCGGTCTTTAACTTCAATATAGTTGTCGGGATGTTGAACTCCGAGGTCTCCGCTATGAAACCAGCCACCAGCGAAGCATTCCTGGGTTGCACGTTTGTTTTTTAGATATCCCTTCATGACAGTATTGCCACGGATCATCACTTCACCCATAGTGATGCCATCTGTGGGGCAGTTGGCCATAGTTGTAACATTCTTAATTGTTGCGTCCTCAAGTGTTACGTAGTGAACACCTTGCTTTGCCATACGTTGTGCTTTTTCACTGCCTGCTAAATTTGTCCAATCTTGCTGCGGAACACAAACTGTTGCTGGACCGTAGGTTTCAGTAAGACCATAAAGATGAGTAACACGAAACCCATGTGTTTCCATTGACTCGATAACTGCTGACGGGGGGGCAGCACCCCCTGTTGCTATATGGACTTCTTGTTGAAAGGTCGTTTTTTGGTCAGGAGAGGCGTGCGCTAACATATTCAGAACAATGGGCGCACCGCACATGTGAGTTATCGAATGCTTTTTGATCATCTGAAACACGATTCCCGGATCCACATGTCGGAGGCAGACATGAGTAGCGAGAGCTGCAGTTACTGCCCATGTAAAAGTCCAGCCATCACAATGAAACATGGGAAGTGTCCATAGGTAAATAGAGTCTTGGTTCAGTCCAAGTGTATGCATATTACCGAGTGCATTAAGATATGCTCCTCGATGATGGTAGACACATCCCTTGGGATCTCCGGTAGTTCCAGAGGTGTACAATAGAGAAATTGCCTGCCACTCATTTTTTGGTTGATCAATGTAGAAGTTCTGTAATCCTTCTTTGAGAAGGGATTCATAGTCAAGGTGATTAGTTAGGGAAGTCGCTTGTTCATTTGGGTCATGAGCAATAACGACTAGTAGCTCTCTATCCAAGAGCGTCAGGACTTCCTCTAACAAGTTAGTGAAGGCGCTGTCTACTATTATAGCTTTAGCCTCTCCATGATTAAGGATAAAACAAATAGTTGCAGCATCTAGCCGATAGTTTAAAGAGTTTAGAACTGCGCCTAGAATAGGTACGCCATTATGCGCCTCCAGCATTTCTGGAATGTTACCGGCTAAAATTGCGACACAATCTCCTGCACCAATGCCTCGCTGACTGAGTGCTGCCGCTAGCTGGTTTGAGCGCAGCCAAAAATCCGAGTACGAGAATTCACGATGACCATCAATGATTGCTATATGGTTAGGAGCGATTTTTGCTGCTCGCCGGAGAAAGCTCACCGGCGACAATGGTTCAAAATTTGCGCGATTTTGCTCAAGATCCTGCTCAAAAATCGACATTGTTACGTCCTCCTTGATAGCTATGACCCCGACGTAGTTGTAGACTACCTCATCGGGTTGGCAAGATGGTGAGATTACCATTGTTTTTGGTAAAGCGCGGCCGGTGTAGTGTTACTTTCTTGTCAGATATGCCATGCAAGCAGTAACATCGGACTCGAAAAGTGTTATTTATAGGTCAGGATGATATACGATGATTAAAGGAAGCATAGTAGCAATGGTCACTCCGATGCATCCAAACGGAGCAATTGACTGGAAGGGATTAGAGCGGTTAGTTGATTACCATATCACCCAAGGCACTGATGCTATTGTATCGGTTGGCACAACAGGGGAATCTGCGACCCTAAATCCCGAAGAACATGCTGAAGTTATTGCCCATACAGTGAAAGCCGTGGATGGTCGGCTACCTGTTATCGGTGGGACCGGCTCCAATTCGACAGCTGAGTCAATAGCGCTAACGAAATCCGCACAGTTAGCAGGAGTTACAGCGTGTCTTCTGGTGGTGCCATACTACAACAAACCGCCGCAGGAAGGGCTCTATCAACACTTTAGATCGATTGCAGAAGCTGTTGACATACCACAGATTCTTTATAACGTACCGGGCCGGACTAGTGCAGACATCGACAACGATACTACATTGCGTCTCGCAGAATTGGATAATATTGTTGGCATAAAGGATGCTACAAATGACCTTAATCGCGGAAGAGACCTTATTGAGCGGGCCCCTGATAATTTTTTCGTTTACTCTGGAGAAGACGGGACTGCGTGTGAACTAATGTTGGCAGGAGCGAGTGGGACGATTTCTGTTACAGCAAATGTTGCGCCGAGGATGATGCACGAAATGTGTCATTTTGCAGTCTCGGGAGATCAGGATAATGCTTTAGATATCGATAATCGCCTGCGAGATTTGCATGCTGCAATGTTTGTTCAATCTAATCCTATCCCAGCTAAATGGGCCTTGAGTCAGATGGGATTAATTAATGATGCAATTCGCTTACCATTGATAAGTTTAGATGCGCAATACCACAGTGTTGTCAGAGCCGCTATGCAATCTACAGACGCTGCTTAGGAGCCCCCGACTTAACCATAAACAATCAATTTGGAGCCTTATGAATAGACAGGAAATATTGTATTCTGGAAAAGCGAAGTCCATATACCAGACTGAAGACGAGAATTTGTTAATTATGGAGTTTCGCGATGATACGTCAGCATTTGACGGTGAGAAAATTGAGAAGCTTGACCGTAAAGGTATGGTGAATAACCGATTTAATGCATTTATCATGTCAGTATTAGAAGACAATGGTATTAACTCGCATTTTGAGAAACTCTTAAGCCCTACAGAGTCACTTGTTAAGCATCTTGATATGATTCCAGTAGAATGTGTAGTAAGGAACATTGCAACTGGCTCGCTATGTAAGCGTTATGGTGTAGAAGACGGGCTCGAACTTTCACCGCCAACCTTCGAGTTTTTCCTTAAGGATGACGCAAGACATGACCCGCTAATTAATGACTACCATATTCAAAGCTTTGGCTGGGCATCTCTGTCGGAGATTGAGGTAATGAAAGAAGTAACGTTTAGAGTAAATAGTGTGCTCAGCCGATTGTTTTCACAAAATGGAATGATCCTCGTTGATTTTAAGCTTGAGTATGGACGATTTGGCAATAAGCTTTTACTAGGTGATGAATTCACACCTGATGGCTGTCGTTTATGGGATAGTGACACTAGGCGCAAACTTGATAAAGATCGTTTCCGTAAAGGGCTCGGAGGAGTTGTCGAAGCATACGAAGAAGTTGCGCTTCGGCTAGGCGTTGACTTAGAAGCGATGCCAGAGTGAAGTGTGTCTACTAAAAGATAGCCAGTGCTGATACTTCAGGGTGGTTCTGCAGAATCAGAGTTCCGGCTTAAGAAAAGACTTGCAGCGCTTCAAGGGCTATCAACGTCAGTTCGAGCTATTTCAGGCAGTTTTATCTATTTGATTGATGGGCCTGCGAGTCTTCCGCCAAAGACTCAGTATGTGTTAGAGGACTTACTTGGTGCGGACTCTACCTCGTTCTACCAGCAGTTGGACAGGCAAGATATACAAATCTTTGTAGTGCCTCGGATCGGCACAATTACGCCATGGTCTAGCAAAGCATCAGATATTTTTCGTCGATGTTCTGTGGAAGGTATTAGCAGGGTAGAGCGTGGTATTAGGTGGCATATCCAGTGCGACTCAATGCTGGACAAAAACTCCATTTTGCACCTCATGCACGATCCGATGACAGAGTCGGTACTGTTGCACCCATCGGAGTTAGAAACGGTATTTAAGATGGTGTCGCAACGTCCATTGAAGCATATAGATATTTTGACTACCCAGGAGGGTATTTTGGACTCACTTAACCAAGAGTTCGGTTTCGCCCTTTCACAAGATGAGATTAATTATCTTATCGATGGATATCGAGAACTTCGCAGAAATCCAACTGACGCTGAATTGATGATGTTTGCCCAGGTCAATTCGGAACATTGTCGACATAAGATATTTAATGCAAACTGGGTGATCGATGGAAACGCATACGATAAATCACTTTTTAATATGATCCGTTCAACTCAGGACGGAATAGATAATGGGACACTAGTAGCATATTCTGACAATGCAGCAATCATATCAGGCAAAGGAGATTGTTGGCTCTTTGCTGATCCGACGGACAGAGCATATCGCTATGTTAACGAGCCTGTGCATATCGTCGCGAAAGTTGAAACACATAACCATCCAACAGCCATTTCGCCATTTGCAGGTGCAGCGACGGGTGCTGGCGGCGAAATTCGTGATGAAGCGGCAACCGGGCAAGGTGGTATCTCGAAGGCGGGTATAACAGGATTTTCAGTATCAAATCTTAATATTCCTGGGTGGCGTCAACCGTGGGAATGCGAGCCACTAAACTCGCCAAGAGGTGCAAGTGCGTTACAGATAATGCTTGATGCCCCGATTGGAGCTGCAACCTTTAATAACGAATTTGGTCGGCCAAACATTGGTGGTTACTTTAGAACTCTAGAAGTAATCCCAGACCTGCTTGCTCCCTATAGTCGCCGCGGATATCACAAACCAATAATGCTCGCTGGCGGCTTGGGAAATGTTCGAGAACGTCATGTTGAAAAAAAGGCTATACCGGGTGGGGCGCAGTTAGTTGTACTAGGTGGTCCTGCCATGTTAATCGGGCTGGGCGGAGGAGCAGCTTCAAGCCTAGATTCTGGCGGGAGCAGTTTAGCAGTGGACTTTGCTTCTGTTCAGCGTGGGAATGCAGAAATGCAAAGAAGATGTCAAGAGGTAATTAATAGCTGCATTGCCTTAGGCGCAAGTAATCCGATCTTGTCGATTCACGATGTTGGCGCCGGGGGGTTGTGTAATGCGTTTCCTGAGTTAGTTGAAAGTGCAGGGCGTGGCGCTATTTTTGATATGAATGCTATTCCGAGTGATGACCCAGGCATGTCTCCAATGGAGATTTGGTGTAATGAGGCCCAAGAAAGATATGTAATCGCAATTGCACCTGACAGGTTGCCTGATTTTGAGGAAATATGTGCGCGGGAAAAATGCCCCAATAAAGTAGTTGGTAATGCTACCCAAGAGCGCAAGTTAGTCGTGACTAACTTGAAGCAACAAGAAAACATGGTAGATAGGGGTTTAAGTTCGGTGGACCTCGACCTAGATTTTCTTTTTGGTGAAGCTCCACAACGGATTATGGAAGTATTTAGTGGGCCTATAAGCAATAATCCAGTTGATCTTTCAATGATAACGCTCGATGAAGCAATTGAAAGAGTTCTTCGGCTCCCCGCAGTAGCTGACAAGTCTTTTCTTATTACGATTAATGATAGAAGCGTCGGGGGGAGAGTAGTCAGAGATCCACTTGTGGGTCCATGGCAAACACCGGTAGCTGATGTCGGAGTAACATCGGCTAGCTTTGTTGGAAAGGCTGGTGAGGCCATTGCAATAGGTGAGCGACCCCCCATCGCTCTGTTTAATCCTGTCGCAAGTGGTCGAATCGCCGTCGGGGAGGCAATTACAAACATATTGGCAGCAGGTATAGATAGCCTTAGTGACATAAAGATTTCGGCAAATTGGATGGCCGCTACAGACCATGAGATGGATGGCTATGACCTATTCATGACAGTTAAGGGAATTACAGATGATTTATGCAAGTACCTCGGGGTATCCATTCCCGTCGGAAAGGATTCGTTATCAATGGCCACGCGCTGGATGGAGTCAGAAGTAGAGCATGAAGTTGTCGCTCCAATTTCTTTGATTGTAACAGCATTCGCTCCAGTGTCGGACATCACAAAGACCTTGACGCCGGAATTAGAGATGACCACAGAATCAGTGCTGCTATTTGTCGATCTCTCGCTAGGAAAAACCCGACTCGGTGGTTCTGCTTTGAGTCAGGTATTTAATCAACTTTGGAGCGATACACCAGACATAGATTCCCCGCGACTGTTAAAAAATTTCTCTGTGGCGCTGTATTCGCTCATTACAGAAGGACATGTTCTTGCCTATCATGACCGGTCCGATGGAGGCCTTTTTACTGCTATAGCCGAAATGGCGTTTGCGGCTCGTTGTGGCGTTGCTATCTATTTGCAGTCGTCTGAACCAATTTCGGAGCTTTTTAACGAAGAGCTTGGGGTCGTGCTACAAATTGATGCAACTAGTGTAGACCGAACTTTCAAGATACTAGAATCTTATAACATTGATAATTGCGCCCATATAATTGGCAAGCCCTCAAAGACAAACCAAGACATATCAATTTATTCTAGGGACAGGTTAATTTATCGCAATACATGCAAGACGTTGCACCAAGCATGGTCAGAAACCGCTTGGAGACTACAGTCCTTAAGGGATCATTCAACCTGCGCTAAGAATGAGTACGATAGTATTCTTGACTGGAATAACCCCGGTCTTAATGCAGTTTGTGATTCTCGTTTAACCCGATTATCACCACCAGTATCCTATTTATCGCTAGGTGCTCGCCCTCTCATAGCAATACTTAGAGAGCAGGGTGTAAATGGGCATCTTGAGATGGCTGCTGCGTTTGATGCTGCTGGATTCAGTTCAGTTGATGTGACAATGAGCGAGCTAAAGGACGGCATTCGGACGCTTGATGAATTCTCTGGATTGGTGGCCTGTGGGGGATTTTCTTATGGTGATGTTCTAGGTGCAGGTGCAGGCTGGGCAAAATCTATATTGAATGATCCTAATCTAAGAGATATATTCGAATCTTTTTTCACGCGATTAGACACTTTTTCTTTTGGAGTTTGCAATGGTTGTCAGATGTTATCTATGCTAAAGGACCTAATTCCAGGCACTGAGCACTGGCCAGCGTTTACCGGGAACTTCTCGGAGCGATTTGAGGCTAGAGTGGTTATGGTAGAGATATTGGATTCAGCGTCAGTACTGTTTCCAGGGTTATCAGGAAGTAGGTTGCCAATAGTTGTCGCACATGGTGAGGGTCGAGTCTCGTTTAAGGATGATAGCGATCATGATTACCTATCCCATCACAGGAAAATAGTGATGCGCTATATTGATAATTGGGGTTCGGCGACGACAGATTATCCTTTTAATCCAAACGGTTCGGTTGTTGGAGTAACTGGTTTCTGTAGCAGAGACGGACGATCCACTATTGTGATGCCACATCCCGAGCGGGTGTATCGAACAGCTACTTGTTCATGGCATCCTTCAGAGTGGGGCGACTACACACCTTGGCTTGAGGTGTTTACTAATGCTAGGAAATTTTGTGATTAAAGCAGCTACATGTCGATATAGCTTGGCCCGCTGCCGCCCTCGGGCGCAACCCATGTAATATTTCCAGTCGGGTCTTTGATGTCGCAAGTTTTGCAATGAATACAATTTTGAGCATTAATTTGAAAACGCATTATAGGGTCTTCAATAATTTCGTAGACGCCAGCCGGGCAGTATCTTTGAGCGGGCTCGCCGTATTTTGGAAGATTTACATCTAGAGGGATAGTTTTGTCTGTGAGTTGTAGGTGCACCGGCTGGTCTTCTTCATGATAGACATTCGCTAAGAACACAGAAGAATTTCTGTCAAATGTAGTGGCACCATCTGGTTTAGGGTAGTTTATTTTTGCGCTTTCAACGATTTCATCTAAGCTATCCTTGTCCACGGTTTTATCGTATACGGTAAAAGGTAATTTTCCACGCGCAATGTTTTGATCAATGTAGTTAAATGCTCCACCGATATATGTTCCAAAACGATGTAAAGCAGGACCAAAATTTCGTGATCGATAGAGCTCTTGCCCAGCCCAAGATGACAGAAATGCTTCTTGGTATTGATGCAGATCTTTCCCCCCAGTATTCGTCGAATGCAGTTCATTAAACACGATTTCAGCTGCAATAAGCCCAGATTTCATAGCAGTATGCGTACCCTTTATTTTAGAGAAATTTAGCGTACCAGCGTTACATCCGATCAGGAATGCGCCAGGCATGGACATTTTCGGCAGAGAATTAAATCCACCTTTGGTTATCGCGCGAGCCCCATAGCCAATACGCCTAGCACCCTGCAAAATATTTGAAACCTTAGGGTGGGTTTTGTACCGTTGAAGCTCGTCAAACGGGCTCAAATATGGATTACGATAATTTAGATCAACGATAAGTCCCAGCGAGACTATGTTATTGTTCAGATGATATAGAAAAGATCCGCCAGACGAATTAGTTTCCGAAAGCGGCCAGCCGACACTGTGCGTGACAAGTCCTAAATCATGTCTAGAATTGTCGATTTCCCATAACTCCTTGAGGCCAATCGCGTAGTGTTGCGGGCTGCAGTCTTTATCTAGCTCATACTTAGCTATCATTTGCTTTCCAAGCTGCCCTCGTGATCCTTCCGCAAAAATAGTGTATTTAGCGTACAGTTCCATGCCAGGTTGATATGTATTTTTTTGCTGGCCATCAACCGTTACGCCCATGTTGCCTGTGGCAACGCCCACAACTTCGTCACTGTTACCAAATAATACCTCGGTAGCAGCAAACCCAGGATAAATGTCTACACCAAGTTCTTCTGCCTTTTTTGCCAGCCACTTAGTAATTCGGCCAAGACTACATATTAGATTTCCTTCGTTCCTCATTGTTTTCGGGGCAATAGCTGCTGGCCACCTGAGACTTCGTTTCTTGCTTAGGAAGAAATTTATTTCATCACGGCTTACTTTAGTTTCTGCAATGTTTTCTGAGCTATTCCAATCCGGGAAGAGTTCATCCAAAGCAGTTGTTTCGATTACGGCGCCGGATAGTATATGTGCGCCGACTTCAGAACCTTTTTCTAAAACGACAACAGTTAAAGAAGCATCTAGTTCATTGCTAAGTTGCATGAGCTTGCATGCAGTCGCCAGCCCTCCTGGGCCAGCTCCTACGACAATTACATCAACTTCCATTGATTCTCGAGGCATGGATTGTATGTTTTCAGTCATTGTGTTTCTACGAATGATAAGTATAAGAGTTAAGAGTACCCTGTTGGGTGCGGTAATGGAAACCCAGTGAGCAAGATATAAGTTTTGCGCTATAGATAAATCAGTAGAGATTCGGCGATCCGGGGAGTGGTATGGTTTTCGCAGTCGAAACGGTAATAGTAGCAGAGAGTCCTCCGGGCTAGGGTCTCCTAGCACCAAGAAGCTGGCAAACGGTTAGAACGTATTTACATCTTTTAACTAATGAAGTCGAGTAATCTTGAGCAAGTTGATCCAGGTTTGTTTTCTGGGTGAGCTGTAGTTAGAGACGACACAGTTAGTAAATTTCTACAAAGTCTATTGGATATACTTGATAAACCGCCCTTATTGATCCATTTTTGATATCTGTTAGGGTATATAATCAATAATGAATTGCTCAATTGGGACGTTATTGACCGTTCATAGTGAGTTGTTCGGCTAACCCCGTAATAGACAGTTTTCTGGCGAGGTGGCATGTTCTCGTGTTAGATTTCGTATTTGGCTTAAAGGAGATATAGTGATGAGGAAGATAGTGTTTGCTCTGATACTTGCAACAAGCCTCTTGACAGGGTGTGCAACGGTATCAGACACAGCAGGACGAGCTTGCGATTCGGCTGTACTCAGCTGGCTCTGCGGCAGTTCCTAAGTATCAAACTTTCAAGGCGCCCCTTTTATTGGGGTGCCTTGCTATTACAATTGCCCGGTTAATCGCTACTGTTGTCTTTCGCAATCTCGCGTAGCTTGTATTTCTGTATTTTCCCGGTTGATGTTTTAGGTAATTCACGTAGGATTATTCGATCAGGGCATTTGTAATGCGCAAGAATGTTTCGGCAATGTGTAAGTAGCTCTCCCTCCGTAGTGTTTGTAAAAGAAGATTTGAGCTGAACAAATGCACAAGGCCGCTCTCCCCATGTAATGTCGGGTTGCGCGACTACAGCAGCCTCAAGTACTGACGGGTGGGTATACAGCACGTTTTCAATCTCGATAGAGGAAATGTTTTCACCGCCTGAAATAATTATGTCTTTAGATCGATCCTTGAGTTGAATGTATCCATCAGGATGAGTTACCGCAATGTCACCCGAGTGGAACCATCCATTGTGAAATGCCTTCTTGGTAGCAGCAGCATCTTTAAGATAACCTTTCATTACAATGTTACCGCGAAAAACGACTTCACCTAACTCGACCGAATCATGTTTAACTTCACTAA
Source organism: Acidiferrobacteraceae bacterium (assembly GCA_002724185.1). Lineage (GTDB taxonomy): Bacteria > Pseudomonadota > Gammaproteobacteria > Arenicellales > UBA868 > CAJXWH01. Next base: position 23,701 of record PBOB01000074.1, read on the forward strand.
GAGTGTCGGGATTTTGTACTTGGAGATGATCAAGAGAACTGTATGCGATGCCTTGTCGCGCCTTGAGCTGTGCTTGAACGTCTTTAGAGAGATCATCCCAGTGTGATTGCCAGGCATTAATTACAGCAGGTCCATACGTTTCTGTTAAGCCGTATACATGCGTCATGGAAAAGCCTGCTAGTTCCATAGCACTTAAGACGGACGGGGGGGGCGGTGCCGCTGCGGTCATTACATTAACGGTGTGTTCAAATTCGCGAATTTCGTTAGCCATTGCATTAATTATTAAGTTAAGAACAACAGGCGCTCCACAAAAGTACTCTACATGATGAGTAGCTATAGCTTCGTAGATATCTTTTGCATTGACGTGTCGCATGCATACGTTGGTGCCGGCTAGTGCCGCTAAAGTCCAGGGAAAGCACCAACCATTACAGTGAAACATTGGCAGTGTCCATAAGTATCTTGGGTGCGCTGTTATATTCCAATCAATAGCGTTGCTAATAGCGTTTAGGTAGGCGCCTCGGTGATGGTAGACTACCCCCTTAGGCTGCCCGGTTGTCCCAGAGGTGTAATTAAGGCTTATTGCGTCCCATTCATCTTTTGGTCCTCTAGCTTTGTAATCTGAGGAGCCCATTAACAGTAATTCTTCGTAATCGGTTAAGCCGATTCTGGCATCACAATTAGCTCTCGGATCGATAATATCTATAACTAGTGGCTTGTTGTTGGATAGGGCCATTGCTTGACTAATTACTGATGAATATTCGGCATCAGTGAGAATAATTTTCGTTTCCGCGTGATCAATGATATATGCAAGCGTAGCAGGCTCTAATCGAGTATTTAATGCATTCAGAACTGCACCCGTCCACGGCACACCGAAATGAGCTTCGAACATTTCAGGTATGTTAGGGGCGATGATGGATACAGTATCGCCTTTTCCGATGCCAAGAATACTAAGTGCTGATGCCAGCTGAAGACAGCGGTTTGCTGTTTCAGACCAGCTTCGGCATAGATCACCGTAGACGATCGCAGGATGTTCTGGAAATGCAAAGGCAGATCGCAATAAAAAGGATAAAGGAGATAGAGGAGTATAGTTTGCGATATTTTTGTCCAGACCAATATCAAATATGTTGGGCATTTTATGTAATCCTGAATTAGCTGTTATCTCTGCGTAACGTTTGTTTTGTGAGCAGAATTTCGTTCCGAATTTCCGGCAATACAGCTAGACGCCTCTATCGCAGACTTTGGATAATCTGATGTAATACCGTCGACACCTAAATCGACTAATGTAACGACGTCTGAGTACAAATTGACTGTCCAGGCATGAATAGTTAGATAGTTGCTCTGTGCTGCTGCGACTAATTCAGCGCTAAGGTCTCGATAATCAGGTCCCCAATAGTGCCCTCCAGCTGCATAAATAGCCCGGGGCAGGCAATCGTTATATTTGTAAGGATCATAGCCTGCAAGCCAGGGCGACTGTCCGTGTTCTGATGCAGTAACCGTGTCGAAAAACGGTTGTTGTGAAGTTAGGTAACCAGTGGGGATTCGTGGATTCTGAATTTGAACCTCTCTTAGCAAACGCCAGTCAAACGACTGGATCCATACAGGATTCGTCGTAGGTGCACGCCGAATCTCCTCCAAGACTAAAGAAGCAAACTCAGCGGGAGGTGGCGAACAATGTGGCTTTCTAGGGTCAGACTTAATTTCAATATTTACTACAGTTTCAGGAGAATCAATTCTTTCAAGCCAAATGAATAATTGTCTGAGTGTTGGTATTTTCTGACCCGGCACTGGAATTTGGTTAGGAAACTGGGATCCATAATTGCTAGTAGGGTCTGTGCATCCAACGTCAAATTGCTGTATACGCTTGAGCTGCATATCGTAGATGCGCCATTTATCATGCAGCACTGCTGTACCATTTGGCTCTCTCGTTGTATCCGGATTAATATATGGGTCGTGATATATAATGATCTGTTTGTCACGGGTTACACTTACGTCGAGTTCGATACCGCTAGCATTTTGCTCTATTGCCAGCTGGAAGCTAGCTAGCGTATTCTCAGGAGCATAGCCTCGTGCGCCTCGATGGCCATGTATTGCGATAGTTTTCATGATTTCGCGATAACGTTATGGAAGTAGGCTCGGATAGTATAAATTTGTACAGGATATAAAGAAATCACAGGTGAATTATTGAGCAAACCAACCGAATGTATTGAGGCATGGTTAGAGCAGCGCGGATTTAATTTGTTTTCAATTATGGATCCGTCTAGCTGGATTGCAAGTCTTCGCAAGTCTTTTTTCGATCTAGACATATTCCTGCCCGTGGATGCTAGAGTGGTGTTGTTTGGCTCAGCAGGGACTACGTTGTGGGATCTTTTAACCGAAGATAAGTTTAGTCGTCCCGATCCGATTGATACTTATGCTGAGGAAACCATTCGACAAGCAGTGAAGCTATACTGGGGCGAGCCGGCGATCCAGTGGTTATACCCTGGATCAAAAATTGTTCCATTGCAGCGGTTATGCCGAGAGGCAGGATGGAGTCATGCTTCGCCATTAGGCTTAGATATACATTCTCAGTACGGAACGTGGTTCGCATGCCGAGGAGCACTAGTGATTGATTTGCCTCTGGCTAGTAGCCCTGTCACTCGAAGTGACCGGCCTTGCGACACCTGTTACGAAAGGGCATGCCAGGTTCAATGTCCGGCTAGCGCGGTAAACAGCGATGATGATTTTAACCTTAATGCCTGTATAAATTATCGAACATTACCCCAATCTCGATGTGCTGATAAATGCCTGGCTCGATTGTCATGCCCGGCAGGCGAAACGTGGCAGTATGGTGAGCACCAAGTTCGATATCACAGTGGACTTTCTCTCGAAGCTATAAGGCAGTTTAATATAGGCCATGGAGAACAAAACATGGGCGATAGCCCATAAAATTACTAATTTGTCTCCTAGTTTATAGTGGCTAGTTTAAAGTCAGCAAAATGCCGGTTTTTGCCTTGCTATAATATAAGCTATAGGGAACTCATTGGTGTTGTAGGCACCCACACTATTAAGGGCGGAAACCATGTTTAGAAAAAGTGATTGTATAGCAGATATCGACCCAGAACTAGCTCAAGCAATACAGGACGAGGAGCGTCGTCAGGAGGAGCATATTGAGTTAATTGCGTCCGAGAACTATACCAGCCCACGCGTGTTAGAGGCTCAAGGCTCAGTATTAACCAATAAGTATGCAGAAGGTTATCCCGGACGTCGATACTATGGCGGTTGTGAACATGTTGACGTTGCCGAATCACTCGCAATTGAGCGCGCAAAAAAACTATTTAACGCTCCCTATGTTAATGTGCAACCCCACTCGGGCTCCTCAGCTAATGCTGCGGTGTACATGGCTTTACTAGAACCTCATGACGGCGTTTTGGGCATGAGCCTCGCTCATGGTGGACACTTGACGCATGGCGCGAAAGTTAATTTTTCTGGCAAACTTTATAACGCGGTCCAGTATGGATTAGACGAATCAAGTGGCGAGATAGCCTATGATGAGGTTGAGGCTCTGGCGAAGGAGCACAAGCCGCGAATGATAGTAGCGGGTTTTTCGGCCTATAGCCGAGTAGTAGATTGGGAAAGATTTCGGGTAATCGCTGATAGCATTGGCGCCTATCTAATGGTTGACATGGCTCATGTTGCAGGACTAGTTGCTGCGAACCTCTATCCGAGCCCAGTTGCAATTGCTGATATCACAACAACAACGACTCACAAGACATTGCGAGGCGCGCGCGGTGGAATGATCATGGCCCGCTCCAACGAAACAATTGAAAAGAAACTTAGCTCGTTAGTATTTCCGGGCACTCAGGGAGGCCCTCTTATGCATGCAATCGCAGGCAAGGCTGTGGCATTCAAGGAGGCCCTGGAGCCATCATTTTTAGCATATCAAAAGCAGGTACTAGCTAATGCTAAGCATATGGCAGCCACATTTATGGAAAGAGGTTACTCGGTTGTATCTGGGGGAACTGACAACCATTTATTTCTGCTAGACCTAATCGATAAAGATATTACAGGCAAAGACGCGGATGCAGCTCTCGGTCGAGCCAACATAACGGTTAACAAAAACTCAGTTCCTAATGATCCACGATCTCCATTTGTGACAAGCGGGCTTCGAATTGGGACCCCTGCCGGTACTACACGGGGATTTAAAGAACGCGAAATGAGTCAGATTGCGAACTGGATCTGCGATATTTTAGATCACATGGAGGACGAATCTGTTGTTGACGATGTTCGTACAGCTGTCAAAAAGTTATGCGCAAGATTTCCAGTTTATAGGATGGATTAATGAACAACCCTTTTTCAGCTATCCCGGTAAGTTTGTGCGATACCTACATACAAGATTATCAAGTCGACGTTACCATTACTGCCTAGTAAATGAAAAAGAAGTATTCAATATTTAGCATTGCACGTAATGCATTGACCTCCCATGCAAACTGGCAAGCAGCGTGGCGTAGTTCGGATCCAAAGAAAGCTTATGACGTGATCATCATTGGTGGCGGCGGTCATGGCTTAGCTACAGCTTACTATTTAGCTAAGACTTTTGGCATTAGTAACGTGGCAGTTCTAGAAAAGGGCTGGATCGGTGGGGGGAATACTGGGCGAAATACAACAATTGTGAGGTCTAACTATCTTTGGGACGAGTCTGCACGCATCTATGAAAAATCATTAAAACTTTGGGAGAGCCTAAGCCAAGATATCAACTATAACGTTATGTTCAGCCAGCGTGGTGTACTAAATCTTGGACACACTCTCCAAGATATGCGGGATATTGAGCGACGATCCAATGCGAACTATCTTAATGGTATTGATAGCGAGGTATTGACAACAGCAGATGTGGCACGCCTTGTTCCAATATTGGATACTTCTCCTGATGCTCGTTACCCTATCTTGGGGGCATCTCTGCAAAAGCGCGGTGGTGTGGCACGGCATGATGCTGTTGCATGGGGATTTGCTCGCGCAGCTGATCAACTTGGTGTCGACATAATACAGAATTGCGAGGTGACAGGAATACAGAGAAATGAAGGTAGGGTATCTGGCGTGTATACCAGTCGCGGCACTATTAATGCAAGTAATGTTGGTATCGTAACCGCTGGGCATTCGAGTACCGTCGCGGAGATGGCAGGACTGAGACTTCCTGTTGAGAGTCATCCATTACAGGCTTTAGTGTCGGAACCATTAAAACCAATTCTACATACTGTTGTCATGTCAAATGCAGTACACGGATACATTAGTCAATCAGACAAGGGAGAACTGGTTATCGGGGCAGGAGTTGATTCTTACGTTGGCTACGGACAACGAGGCAGTTTTTCGATTATCGAAGGAAATTTGAGCGCCATTGTCGAATTGTTTCCGGCTTTTAGTCGAGTTCGGATGTTACGTCAGTGGGGAGGCATAGTCGACGTATGCCCCGATGCATGCCCGATTATCGGGGAAACCGATGTGCGAGGCTTATATATTAATTGTGGTTGGGGGACAGGTGGATTCAAAGCGACGCCTGGCTCAGGTTGGGTTTTTGCTCATACGATAGCAACAGGTCAGCCGCACGCACTAAATGCACCATTCTCAATCAAGCGATTCAATACTGGAGCATTAATTGATGAACATGGGGCAGCGGGAGTGGCGCATTGATGAGAAATTATTGAGATGCTGCAGATAGAATGCCCTTGGTGTGGACCACGTGACCAAAGTGAGTTCAGTTGTGGAGGAGAAGCTCATATCTCACGCCCTTTAGAGCCAGACGCGTTAGATGATATAGAGTGGGCGGACTATCTCTTCTTTCGGAAGAACCCCTGTGGGCGACATTACGAGCAATGGTGTCACATATTTGGCTGCCGAAGGTGGTTCAATGCTATACGAGATACAGTGACCTATAAGTTTATCGCCTACTATGAAATGGGAGCTAACCCTCCGGAATTAGATTGATGACACAGATGCTCCGCACTCCCGATGCTGGTCATGTCAAAAGGACACGGCCAATCTCTTTTACGTTTAATAAACGTCAGTATTGGGGTTTCGAGGGCGATACGCTTGCTTCTGCATTGATTGCAAACAATGTTAGAGTGATCAGGCGGAGTTTTAAATTCCATCGGCCTCGTGGGATAGTCGGCGCGTGGTCGGAGGAGCCAAATGCAATTGTAGAGATAGGGGCAAATAATACACGCGTCCCAAATCTACGTGCTACTCAGATTGAATTATATCAGGGACTTGTTGCGCATTCAGTGACTCCATCAAAATGGCTACGGTTTGACACGCTTGCCATTAGCAATGTTTTTTCAGGCCTTCTTCCAGCAGGTTTTTATTACAAGACATTTATGTGGCCCAAGAGTTTTTGGCATAGATATGAGAAGCGTATCAGAAGATTGGCTGGGCTAGGATATGCACCAAGTGGGCAGGATATTGATACCTACGACAAAATGCATTACTTCTGCGATGTTTTAGTGGTCGGAGGCGGACCATCCGGCCTAATTGCTGCGCTAACTGTTGCTAGGAGTGGTGGCCGCGTTTTACTAGTGGACGATCAATCAGAAATTGGTGGGAGCTTGCTATCTAAAACAGAAACCATTAGCGGCAAACTCGCTAAATATTGGCTAAAAGATGTGATAACTGAATTAAGGAGTTATCCGGATGTCAGACTGCTTAAACGCGCAACTGCAACTGGTTATTATGACCACAACTTTGTGGTCATTAACGAGCGACTTACAGACCATCTAGAGCATCACAACGAAAGATTAAGGCGTGAGCGTTTATGGCGAGTGCGAGCTAAGGAAGTAATACTTGCTACTGGTGCAATCGAGAGGCCTATAGTTTTTTGCAGCAACGATATTCCGGGCGTAATGCTGGCTTCTGCGATCCGAATTTACCTTTTGCGTTACGGGGTTCTCGCAGGGAGCAAAGTAGCATTCTTCACAAACAACGACTCGGTTTACCATACTGCACTCAGTTTAGTGGAGTCAGGTGGTGAGGTCGTTGGGATTGTGGATATTAGGAAAAATCCAAAAAGTACCATTGTTGAACGAGCACGATCGACTGGGATACCAATTTATGATGATCATGTTGTAGTAGCTGCAAGAGGTGGCTTCAATGGATTGAAAAAGGTGCAGCTCGCAAGGGCGAATAGCCAAGGTGATTTGATTTTAACAAATAAAGGGGAGCTGAAGTGCGATACTTTGGGTGTATCCGGTGGCTGGAATCCCGTGGTACATCTTCATGCTCAATCAGGAGGTCGGCCAGAATATGACCAGAGTGCCGGAATGTTTGTTCCGGGAAAATCAGTTCAGAGTGAGAGATCAGTTGGTGCGGCAAAGGGGCATATTGCACTACGGGAATGCTTTGTTGATGGAGTTGAGGCTGGTAAGAGTGCTGCACTAGGGGCCGATTTAAAGCTTGGTCAGATACCCGATATTCCCTTTACTATAGCCGAAAGCAGTGAAGCCCTGAAGCCAATGTGGGAAGTTCCTCCATCGCAATTGAATCTACATAATGATAAGAGCTTCGTTGATTTACAGAATGACACAACGGCTAGCGATCTTCGTTTAGCTGTGCGTGAGGGCTATACAGCCATCGAACACGTTAAGCGTTATACCGCTCTTGGCTTTGGCACTGATCAAGGCAAACTTGGCAATATCAACGGAGCTGGCATTGTAGCTAAATATCTCGGAGTGGATATCAGCGAGTTAGGGACTACTCGGTTTCGGCCCAACTACACGCCTGTGACCTTTGGCGCTATAAGTGGGAGATCAATTGGCGGCTATTTATTTGATCCGGTCAGGAAGAGTCCAATACACGAGTGGCATGTCATGGCAGGTGCTGCATTTGAGAATGTAGGACAGTGGAAGAGGCCATGGTATTACCCGCGAGACAGTGAAACTATGGATGATTCGGTGAAGCGCGAATGTCTTGCTGTTCGAGGCGGAGTCGGAGCTCTAGACGCATCGACACTCGGAAAGATCGAGATTCGAGGGCCAGATGCATCTACGCTCCTGAATAGGCTTTATACAAACTCATGGTCTAAGCTACCCGTGGGGCGCTGCCGGTATGGACTCATGCTTGGGGAAGATGGCATGGTAATGGATGACGGTGTCACGGCAAGGATTGGCGATAATCATTATCTAATGACAACTACCACTGGCGGTGCAGGGCCTGTACTCACATGGATGGAGCGTTGGCTTCAGACCGAATGGCCTGATTTGAAGGTATACCTTACCTCGGTGACAGACCAGTGGGCAGTTGTTAGTTTAGCCGGTCCTGATAGTCGCCGGTTAATGGCAAATCTATATCCTGATTTGGATTTTTCTGAGGAAGTCTTCCCGTTTATGTCAGTTGTGTCTGCAAGCTATGTTGGCGTTCCATCTCGGATTTTCCGTATTAGTTTTAGTGGTGAGCTGGGCTATGAAATTAATGTGCCTGCTAACTACGGCTACAGCTTGTGGAGCACTATTATGAAGTTTGGAGAATCTCTCAATATCACTCCCTACGGGACTGAGACTATGCATATATTGCGGGCAGAAAAAGGTTATATCATAGTCGGGCAAGACACTGATGGTTCGGTAACGCCTCATGATTTGGGTATGGATTGGATCGTCAGCAAAAATAAGGATTTTATTGGTAAACGCTCATTATTTCGAGAGGATATGAAAAGAGACAACAGAAAGCAGTTCGTAGGACTGGAGACTGATGATCCACTCCTGATACTTCCAGAAGGCGCACAACTTACTAATGAGCAAAACAGATCTATTCCAGTAGATATGGTTGGACACGTCACCTCCAGCTATATGAGCGTGGAGCTAAATAGATCAATCGCTTTAGCGTTAGTTAAAGGAGGCATCAAGAGGCATGGAGGTAAAGTTTATGCGCACCTAATAGATGGGCGAATTGTGCCAGCAACTATTAGGTCGCCAAATTTCTATGACCCAAAGAATAAAAGGCAAGAAGCATAGTGATTGGTCGAAGATGTCATAGTGTTGCTGTTAATTGCAAATGACTAACAATAATATCTACATCCAATCATCTTTAGCGGAGTTTGTTGTACCGCGCGAGGCGCTTGGTATCGACGGTAGTTGTGGTGTCGAGATGCAGGAGATCACTGAGAAAGTTCAGTTTAATCTCCGCTGTGATATGAGCATGCTTGCCAGATCAAGCAATCATGCCGAACCGTTCTTTGGTTCAATTGCGGAATTGTCTTCTAATCGTTTCAGTGTTCATGCTGACTACGAATGTTATTGGTTAGGCCCTGATGAGCGCCTTCTAGTAGCTCGGCGTGATAAGAGCAATTTGATTACCCAAGCATGCTCTAGATTGCATTTGCTGCACCATGCGCTTACTGATCTTTCTGATGCTCAAACAATAATTCAGTTAAGCGGCGAAGAAGCACAGACAATACTAATGCATGGTAGTATGTTTGATTTTCATCAGCAAAGCTTCACGACTGAAATGTGCGCTCAGACTTTGCTCGCTGGCGTGCCCACGTTAATTAGTTGTCATACCGATACGAAGTTGGGTCTATTATTTTATAGGCTATACATTCGAAGGAGTTACGCGGATTATCTTAGCTTATGGCTTATTGATGCTGCATCGGAAGTTGGCTTTAGAATTGTTTTAAATGAATCTTAGTTGGATTTAATGAGTACTATAGAACAGATGGTCCTCGATGCGCGATTGTTAATCATTCAAAGTAAAGCTAGTATTGTTTTAATTAGATTTATTTGTTACGCACACGATAGGCATTGATATGCGCGGCATTGCATACATGTCAGTTTTTGCGTTTTGTATGGCTTCTATGATTACGGCTGTTCGATATATTAGTCAAGATCTACACCCATTTGAGATAGCATTTTTCCGCGCCTTCTTTGGTTTTGTTTTCTTTCTTCCTATTTTAGTTCGTTATGGAATTGACCCACTTCGAACTAGCCGACTCCCACTCCATTTTCTTCGTAGCCTCTTCCATGTTACATCAGTGCTTTTGTTCTTTTTTGGAGTGAGCGTTACTCCTCTTGCGAAAGCGATGTCAATCTCCTTTTCGGCACCACTTTTTGCGAGTATTTTGGCGTTTGTATTTTTGTCGGAACGTCTAAATATTGCGCGAATAGCTTCATTGCTCAGCGGGCTTATTGGGATGCTTGTTATTCTCCGTCCTGGCCTGATTGAGGTTAATATGGGGTCGCTAGCAATTATCGTGGCCGCTGCCTCGTGGGGAACTGCGATGATTATTGTGAAAATACTATCAACGACAGAATCGACTGTCACCACAACGATGTATTCGACCATTTTTATGATGCCTGTAACACTCATAATTGCGTTAGGATTTTGGACATTGCCAAGCGTGGAGCATCTAGCCTGGTTAGCACTGATTGGAGCATTGGCAAGCGTTGGGCATATCGCTCTTGCACGCGCGATGAGAGAGGGTGATGTGACTGTTGTTTTGCCTGTGGATTTTACAAAAATCATATGGGCTTCTATGTTTGGATATATCTTTTTCGCAGAAATTCCAGATTGGGAAACCTGGGTAGGAGGTGCTATTATTTTCACTGCAGTTGCGTTGATCGCATATCAAGAAAGAAATGATAAGACTCGTTTACCGTTAAGCTCATAGGAGCATTAGACGTGGATCAATTAATACGCAAGAATCAACCCCTAATCTATTTATTGTAAAGAAACGCCAATGGACTTCACAAGCCAGCATGCCTTACTTATGCTTTTGATAGTTGGCGTGTTTGGTATGTTGTTGTGGGGAAAAATTCGCTATGACATTGTTGCATTTGCCGCTCTCCTTTTTGGTATTCTCATCGGAGTTATACCATATGCAGTTGGGTTTTCTGGATTTAGCCATCCTGCAACTATAATCATTGCTCTTGTGCTTGTAGTGAGTCGTGGTTTAGCGAATTCCGGTGCAGTTGAGCTTATTGGTCGCCTACTAAGCCAGCAGACAAAAAGAGTAACATTACACATAGGCCTGATGTCAACACTAGGTGCTGCATTGTCAGCTGTGATGAACAATGTGGCAGCACTTGCATTATTGATGCCAGTTGATAGCGAAGCTGCTAGGAAAGCAGCACGCAGTCCTGCATTAACTTTAATGCCATTATCATTTGCTACGATACTAGGCGGTATGATGACGCTAATTGGAACGCCGCCAAACATTATCGTTGCCACTATACGTGAAGATTCTTTTGGCGAATCCTTTGGTATGTTTGACTATTTAGCTGTTGGTGGTCTAGTCGCTATCGTGGGAATTGCATACATCACTTTTGTTGGCTGGCGGTTGTTGCCCGCTAACGCGACAAACAGAAATGCAAGAAAAGAATTAACTAATCTTGCAGGCTATATAGTGGAGGCCCGAATAACACAAAGTTCAAGTTATATCGGGCTAAAACTCAATCAAATGTTTCCATCGGCTGACGAGCACGATGTAACGGTTCTTGGGCTAATTAGAAAAGGTAAGAGAATAAGCGGGGGAGCAAGAAACGCTCATATAGAGGAGGGCGATATTGTTGTTATTGAAGGTGCGGCATCCAACACAGAATCCTTTGTAGGTGAGGTGGGTCTTGATTTTACCAACACAAAACCAGGGTTTGAGATATTAGGTGAGCCGCAGCAATTAATCGAAGTAGTAGTTTCGGATGGATCAAGAATCTTGGGTCGTTCTGCGCTAGATATTCGCCTAGCTTATCGACAAGGTGTTATGCTGCTCGGCATTTCTCGCCAAGGGAAGCCTTTTAGGGAGCGCGTGCGACGTTTAAAAACCCGCGTTGGTGATGTACTCTTAATAATGGGCCCGGAAGATAGGTTGAATACAGCGATAAGTTGGCTTGGGTGTCTTCCGCTAGCCAATCGCGGCCTTCGCATTATTCAACGACACAAAACATGGCTTGCAATAGGAATCTTTATATTAGCGATAGGTGCGGCTAGCTTAGGGTTAGTACAGCTTTCGGTAGCACTAGGATGCGTTGCTGTTTTATACATAGTCTTTGGCTTAGTCGGCCTAAGAGAGCTCTATGAATCGATTGAGTGGCCAGTCATCGTTTTAGTTGCATCGCTTATACCGATAGGCGCAGCTCTGGATAGCAGCGGTGCGGCAACGATAATAGCCACTGCCGTTGTGTCTGCTGTTGGAGACCAGTCTCCTTATGTCATCTTGCTGGGTTTGATGGTGATTACAATGACTTTATCTGATATCTTAAATAATGTAGCAACCGCCCTAATTGCGGCTCCAATCGCGGTTGATATTGCGTTAGGTCTACAGGTGAATCCAGATCCGTTCCTCATGGCGGTCGCCGTAGCCGCGTCGTGTGCATTTTTGACGCCAATTGGACATAAAAACAATATGATTATTATGGGTCCCGGCGGCTATCGCTTTGGTGATTACTGGCGGGGCGGGCTACCTTTGGAAGGGTTGGGTATTTTAGTCGGATTACCAGCGATCACCATATTTTTGCCTTTATACTGAGCTTAGTTGCGACGAGAGTACAGCAGCCTTAGCGGCTTGAGAGCGTCCTAACCTTTCTGGCAAGAGTATTTAATTGCGTATCAGGTATACCAAGGGTTTCTAAGTGCTCGGCGGTACGATAAAGATAGTCAGCGCAAGAACCAAGAGGGCCTTCGGCTGTCGCGATAATCTCAGCAACTGTTGTTTTGGCAAGTGACCCAGCATATCTGTGATGCGAGCGATCAATTACAAAAGTAATTGCTTTGAGCTTACGCCCTTTGCTTGTCCTGACGTTTGCCCACACTGGTTTGTAAGCAGCCGTTACAAGCTCTCTACGAAATAAAATGTCAAGTTCGTGGTACCTATCGTTTTTTCTGATCCGATAGAGCACTCCTTTACAAGAGCCGCCAGGCTCAAGCGCAAGCAATAATCCGGGACTTATTGATGAGCCACGACCTATAGTTGACCATAAACTGAATGTGCGTCTGTAGCCATATACAGTACCGATCATTTTCTGGCAGTAGCGGATTGCTGGATTCCAAATAAGTGAGCCATATCCAAATACCCAAGTTGGATTGCCAACTGGAGTACTTTCGAGAATTCGATCAATAGCTGTCTTTCGTTCAATGTCTGTTGTCACGGGATCATCACCTACTGATTCCTTCGCCATGCGCTCGATGATGCCGTCCATAATTAATGCTCTCGTAATTTTAACGTTTTGCATTAGACGGGCCTCAAAATTGGGGCTTGGTGGATCAAAGTTAAATTCCTCAAGTATGAAGGTCGGGTTCGTGCCTGGACAATTCTAGTAGCTATAATAAAGCCTTTGGTTTTAATGTCACTATTAAGATATTATGTTGCATTGTTACTGGAGTAATTCACTAAAGCGAGTGACATTGAGAGTCTGGCCAAATATGGCCGGAGTTGGTTTTAACGAGATAGATATCACCAAATACTTAAATTAGGAACCTATATGTCTGATATTGGATTCATGTCGATTGTTGACATTGCAAAGTTATATAGAAAAAAATTACTCCATCCTACACAGGTCGTTGATGAGTATCTCAACAGGATTGCGGCTTTTGATGCGAAGTTAGGCTCATATCAGGAAGTCTATAGTACTAGTGCTAAAGAGATGGCTGCGATTGCAGGAGAGGTATTTGATAGCGCCTATCCTGTTGGCCCATTCTACGGTATACCATTTGCTCTTAAAGACATTGTACATATTGAGGGCAGAGTCACAACTGGTGGGTCTCGCGCAATGGCTAACTCTATCTCGACAGAGACCAGCGTGGTTGCCCAACGACTATTGCGTGCTGGTGGTATTTTGCTGGGGAAGACAAAGACGGTTGAGGTTGCAATGGGTGCATGGGGGACGAATCAAAATTTTGGCACTCCTTGGAATCCATGGGACAGTAGCATCGCGCGAACACCGGGAGGCTCCTCAAGCGGGTCGGGTGTTGCGGTTGCAGCAGGGCTTGCGGCGTGTGCTATCGGGACCGACACTGGTGGTTCAGTTCGAATACCATCGGCATGGTGTGGAATTGTTGGTTTAAAGACTTCGGAAGGGGCAATTTCAACTGAAGGCATCATTCCCCTGTCACATACCTTAGATACAGTTGGACCGATGGGTCGATGTGTAAGTGATGTTGCTTTAATGTATGAAATTATGCGCGGTCTAGACCCTACTGCAATAGAGACAATGATGGTTGAGACCGATGGCTCTATGGTGTGTAAGGAGATCGACATAAAGCGTATGCACTTTGGAGTTTTGTCCGCAAAAGAGCGAGCAATTGTTGACCCAGAAGTGCTCGATCTATATGATGAAGCGCTCAAAACTCTTAAATATTTAGGAGCGGAATTGTCTACATTTAATCCACCGATTAGCTTTGACAAGATGAAAGCTGCTACTGGAACGATTATCTTTTCTGAGGGGTATCACCATCATGGCGAGATGTACGAGAACGCCACTGATTTGACAGATTCAAATGTTAGACCAAGGATCATGAGTGGACGTGATATTTCAGCAAAAGATTATATCGAAGCTTTACTAAATAGGAAAATACATCAAAAACAGTTTCTTAGTTCAATGAGAGGTTTGACGGGCTTGTTGACACCGACAATAGCATATCCAGCTATACGGCTTGAGTCGGTCGACGAAGACTCTACTCCGGCCCATTTTACTAGAGCCGGAAATTATCTAGGATTGTGTGGGCTTTCTATTCCCATGGGCTTGACCTCCAAGGGGCTTCCTGCGGGGTTGCAGATTTTAGGAAGGAACGATGAGGAATCAACAGTTCTCATAGTGGGTAGCGCTTTTGAAGAAGCAGTGGCCGGAATTGGACACCCGAACTTAAATAATTTACTGAACTGAGGCCTCAAGTCACTCCAGAATTTAGGTTTTCTATCTGCACTTGTGGAATAAATATGCGCAGAGTGTTGAGGCGTTGGAGAAGTTTTTATTTGTGAAGAGCGAGATAGACAAAGAAATTCTGGTGCAGCGTTAGATCAAGAGTTTGCTCTCCAACATAGTCGACCGACTCTTCGAGATTGGTGGGTAGGACAACAACCGGGGGCAGCAGGATTTCCATATCAAAAATAGACTGATTCATAGAATTCGGCCCGATATTTATGCGCTCTAACTGTAACACAGTTGTCGAACAGAATACTGTTGTTAATAAGAGATGTTTCTGATATAGATCCCAAGAGGGTCTTTGATATAAAGCGTTAGCCAAAGGCTAAAAACCCTTCAGAAAATATGTTAGATATCTTTATGCAAAGCCAGCTAGGCGAGAAATTGAATGTTGAGTTTACTTGAGTCAAGGCATATAGCAGTGCAGTCTCTGTCTCTTCAAGAGCGCCTTAGGCGAACTTCACAGTTAGATAGAAAGAGCGTGGGTAGACCCTCGAAGACCACTATAGCTAGACGGGCTAAGTGGCTCGAGTTAGCTTTTAATGGTAATCACATGTCTTTTCAGCAGCGTTTAGCAGCTGCAGGACTCAAAGATGATGATATTGACACTGTCCTGACCGATAATCTGGTTTGGCTCGATGAGACACCAAAATGGCTGGGAACGCTCAACGAAATTTTGGAGGCGATTCGGCAATTTGATCATGAGATTATAAGAGACGACAATCTTTCTAAATTGCCCTACCTTACGCCAGATAATCCAGTTCCATTTGAGGAAATTTTTGTTCCAATTGTAGAATTCTCAAAAATAAGGCTTATTAGGAAAGTTTCACGTGAAGCGCATTTATTTGCCGGCTCTGCCTACGTGGATCTTGATAGATTTCTTTTGGTTCGTCTAGCTGAGTCATGCAGTCGAATTTTGGAGCTCGAATTTAATTCATATTTAGCTTTAACTCAGTTAGAGGGATTGGAGTATAGGAGAATCCGAAATGATTTGGGATCAAGGACATACTACAGGCAATTTGTTTCTGGCCTTCTCAATGACGGATTAAAGAGGTTATGCTGTGATTATCCCGTCTTTGCGCGGCATTTAGTGCATTGCGTCGAGCAGTGGATAAGTGGTACTGCTGAACAACACCGTCGCCTGTTTGAGGATGAATCAGCTCTGGCAGATGTATTTGGCATTCCTAAGGGTGCTCAGGTTATTAATATTCTTCCTGGATTATCGGACGCTCATGATAAGGGCAGAACTGTAGCGTTACTAGAATTTGATACCGGGCATAAAATTATCTATAAACCAAAAGACATTTCAGCGGATGTGGGGTACTTTGCTCTTGCTGGATGGTTTAATCAGTGTGGCGCGCCATACGACTTTAAGATACTAAAATTTGTTCATAAATCGCATTACGGATGGATGGAATTCGCTGAGAACACGCCAATGGATTCTAACAGCCAAGCCTCTGCATTCTATCTAAGATGCGGAGCTCTTTTGGCATTGTTTTACATACTGGATAGTGTAGATTTTCATCATGAAAATGTCGTAGCGATGGGAGAATATCCAATACCAATTGATTGTGAAACGATAGCGCAGCATCGATCAGCGTCAATTGAAAAGGACAAAAAACGTGACGGCTTTACCTCGGAGTCAATTGAGCGCTCAGTACTTACGTCACACTTCCTTCCGAAACTAACAAAAATCAGAGGCAGCTATGTTGATATATCAGGCATGGGAGCAAGCGGCCATAAAAAGGCTGAAATAAATATACTTAAGCATGCCTACATCAACACTGATGCAATGACCTATCGAGCTATAAACATAAATAGGTCCTTTGACTCCGCCAATGCTCCGCACCTTGGTAATAGAGCGCTTCTTCCAGAAGACTACACAGAGGAAGTGGTTCGTGGATTTGAGCAGACTTACAACTTTTTTTCACAAATAAAGGATCAAATGTTAGACCCTGATTCGCCTTTTATCGTTCTCCTCCAACAATCAGTTCGATACTTCAGACACGCAACTGAGGTTTACGGATCCATCCTAGGCAGGATATCACACCCCAAGTTCCAGAAGAGTGGTATTGATCTTGGCATAGAACTTGAAGTGCTCTATCGCGATGTCTTTACGGAGGATGGAGCAGAACGTCTGTGGCCATTAGTAGACCTGGAAATCGAAGATCTATTTCACCATGATCTACCAAAGTTCATGGCAAAGGCCGATCAAAATACAATGACAACGGCCAGCGGGCTAACGATTGATCGATGTTTTGATAGTACTCCGCTTCATGATGCGCGAAAGAGGCTGAACAGCCTTTCTAGAAGCGATCTTGAGCGTCAAAAATCATTGATACGCAGCTCTATTCGCGGAGGTAGCAAACCCGATCTAGAGTGCGAGCTAAATGATTCTATTGACAAGAAGAGCAAATATAGTTTTGACATGCTTGATCAAATGGAACTCAGAAATCAGTTTGAAGTGATAAGCGAAGCGGAGTTGAGAGCTGCGATGCCTGAAATATTTCGGCGCTCTCAAGTCTCAGATGAATTTCGCATGATATGCCTTAGGGACCCCAGACAAGCAGTTTTTATGGTTACTGGGAAAACGCTTCCGCAGGGATCAGCACTGACATTTATTGATGGATGAGACTATTTATAACGTTTTGATATCACGGTAATGAAGCTGCCTAATGAAATGTGTTATGTCGATATCACGGCTCCGGGTGGATCCGAAATGTTGTCTTCTACCATGGGTCCAATACCGGTTCCAAGCAGAGGCGAGATCCTGATCAAAGTCGCTGCGGCGGGAGTAAATCGCCCTGACATCCTTCAGCGCCAGGGAAGGTATAAGCCACCTACTAATGCATCTACGGTGCCCGGGTTAGAGGTTGCTGGCACTGTAGCTGCCGTTGGGGAAAACTGCGGTAATTGGCAACTAAATGACACTGTTTGCGCGTTAGTTGCTGGTGGTGGCTATGCTGAATATTGTGTAGCTCCAACTCCTCAATGTTTGCCCAGTCCATCACCACTGACGCTCATCGAGGCTGCAGGGATTCCAGAAAACTACTTTACAGTCTGGACTAATGTTTTTCAAAAAGGCTCGCTGCAGGCTGGTGAAAGCATCTTGATTCATGGCGGTTCTAGCGGTATTGGCACGACTGCAATCCAATTAGCGAAACACTTTGGGGCTAAGGTTATTGCAACTGCAGGTTCTGATGAAAAGTGCAGGGCATGTGATAAATTGGGGGCCTTGAGAAGCATCAATTACAGAAGAGAAGACTTTGTTGAGGTGGTTTCTGAACTTACGGGACGCAATGGCGTCGAGTTAATTCTGGATATGGTAGGTGGATCTTATATAGAACGAAACATACAGTCATTGGCTGTTGGTGGGCGCCTAGTCCAGATTGCTTTTCTTACATCTAGTGAAGTATCTCTTGATCTTAGACCTATTATGACCAAACGCCTTGTTTTCACTGGCTCTACATTGCGGCCACAAACAGTATCTCAAAAAGGTGCGATCGCAAGCGAACTACGTAAATTCGTTTGGCCATTATTAGAAGCACAAAAGATCAAGCCAATAATCTACAAAACTTTTCCGCTCTCCCGCGCGTCTGATGCGCATCGACTAATGGAGAGCAGTACGCACATTGGGAAAATTATATTAACAACATAGCAAAGTTCTGTTATATGCTTATTTTATTATGAATTGTGACTCAGTAGAGTTCTCAGAAATCATGCCAATAACATTATTAGACCATATGGATTTAGCGCTAATGACTTTTCTCGATATACGGAACGACGAATTTGGGCCGACAAACTAAACGAGCTAGTCGGCGCCGACAAGCGCGGGCTCTTCAGTCCAGCGAAGAGGTGTTCAAGCAGCTGCCTTGGGCAGAGATCCGTACTGCCTATTCTGCATTAGAGCCATTGACAGATGGGGACTTAGATTTAGTCCACGATGCATCTATGGCAATACTCGAGCGGTATGGGATAGAGGTGCTAAGTCAGCAAGTTAGAGAGCGTTTTAAAGAAGTTGGGGCTAAGGTAGATAATGATAGCTCTATTGTTAGAGTAAGTAGCGATACAATATCGGAGCTCATTGACAGCGCGCCAAGCTCGTTTACCCTAACGCCGAGAAATCCTAACCGTCAGTTAGAATTGGGTGGCGATCAAATTCATTTTGGCATGGTATCAGGCCCACCCAATGTTCATGATTGTATTCGAGGCCGCCGTCCAGCAAATTTTGAAGACTATCAGAGTCTAGTAAAACTTGGCCAAGCATTTAACGTAATTCATTTTTTTGGCAATCAAACAATTGCGCCTATCGACCTCCCACCTAATACTAGACATCTTGATACGTATCGATCGTCGCTGACATTAAGTGATAAGGTGTTTGCAGTTGTTCCAATAGGGCGCGATCGCGTTCGAGATGCTGTTGAAATGGTAGCTTTGGTGCGAGGATTATCGTTAGATGAGCTAGTTTTTAGTCCATCGCTTCTGGGAAATATAAACATTAATTCTCCGCGTAAGTTGGATGAAGCGATGTCAGATGCTGCGCTTGCCTTGGCAGAATATGGTCAAGCTACAATCGTGACACCTTTTACTCTCATGGGTGCAATGGCTCCCGTGACTTTGGGGGCGGCACTCGCTCAGCAGAATGCGGAGGCTCTTTTTTGTATAGCAATGATCCAGCTATTTTCCCCTGGGGCACCAGTAGTTTATGGTGGCTTCACATCAAATGTAGATATGCGTTCAGGAGCACCAACATTCGGAACTCCAGAAAATGGAAAGGCGAATCTAGCCGGCGGTCAATTGGCGCGTCGATATGGAATACCGTACCGAAGTAGTGGTTGTAATGCTTCAAACACGGCAGATGTACAAGCGGCTTATGAGACTCAGATGTCATGTTGGAGCGCGATGCTTGGCAAGGCAAATCTTTTATATCATGCTGCTGGCTGGCTCGAGGGCGGCTTAGTTGCGTCTTTTGAAAAAGTTGTAATTGATGTTGAAATACTGCAGCATTTATCTTCGTTCTTGTCTAAGCCTGCCATAAATGAAGAAGAGCTAGCTCTAGATAGCATTGGCTCGGTGCTGCCTGGAGGGCATTTTTTTGGCACTGAGCATACGCTAGAGCGTTATGAGAGTGCTTTCTATAATCCAATTTTGAGCGACTGGCAAAATAATGAAAGTTGGGTTGAGTCTGGATCAAAAAATGCCACTCAACGGGCTACCGATATATGGCAGTCTATCATCGAAGATTTTGAGGCCCCCGAGCTAGATCAGGGCCGCAAAGAAGCAATTAATGAGTATGTTGATGCAAGGAAGCAGGAAATTCAGTCGGATAATAGTGTCTAGAATTCTATCGTAATATGCACGGGTAATTGTTTATTTACTCTAGTATCTGAATAGGATTTCTATCTCGCGTAGAGATGTGCCTGTATAGAGCATGCCTTGGTTGCTCATCGTTTCTCGATTAGACTCAATGGTTTTGGACAAATAGCCCATTATTTACAATTGGTATCGTCGGTTTGTTCTGAATGGCTAACACTGGAGAATAACGATGTCACTTGATGGAAAAGTCGTGCTTATCACAGGTGGGGCAAGCGGTATAGGGTTGGCCACTGCCAAACGCTTTGGAGAGATGGGGGCCAGATTATGTATCTCAACTAGCAATGATCAGAAACTTGAAACTGCGGTGCCTATGTTAGATCAAATGGGTTTTGATGTTATAGGGATCCATGTGGATGTGCGGCAAATGAATTCCGTTCAGTCTATGGTAGATCACGCGATTAATAGTTTTAACCAGATTGATATTTTAATTTGCTCACATGGGTATTCACATTTTGGCGACGTTGTGGATCAGCCTGAAGAAGAGTGGATACGCGTTCTTGATACAGACCTAAATGGCTGTTACCGCTGCAGTAAGGCTGTTTTGCCATCGATGATTCAGAGAAAGTGGGGCCGAATAATATTTGTGGCGGCGACCTCATCGTTCCGCTGCGAGCCTAGCTGGACTGCCAAGTGTAGCGCTAAAACAGGCTTGCTTGGTTTAACTCGCGGCCTAGCCTTGGAGGTTGCCGGATGCGGTATAACTGTAAATACAATTTGTCCGGCATGGGTTAAAACAGAAAGAGCAGAGTTCGCGATCAATGAACAGGCGAGTCGAGAAGGTATTCTCCCTGAGGAACTTTGGGCAAAAACCGTTGCAAAATATCCAATGAACAGAATCACGGAACCTGATGAGCAGGCAGATCTAATGCTATATTTGTCGAGCGAGTCTGCGCGCAGCATGACTGGGCAGGCCATCGCCCTCACGGGCGGTTCTGAGTGGTAGACCGCGTTTTAGCGAAATTACCTTAGTCGAAAGAATTCCAATACCATATGAATGACAGTTCAGCCAAAATTGCGAATATTCGAGTTACGCCTGCTAGCATACCGGTCCATGCGCCCTTGCGGTATTCAACGGGGGTCGATACTGCCATTCATCGATTGGTGATTGAGGTAGAGACTGAAGATGGGTTAATTGGTCTGGGTGAATGCAATGCTGGTGGTAGTCGTGAGGCTTGTCTTAAGGAATTGATACCACTGGTAGTAGGTGCAGACCCATTTAACACCGAGCGTTTACGGTGGCAAGTAGGCCATCCAGTAGAAGCTAAACTATTTGGAAGCGTAAACCATGCGTTCGCTGCGATAGAAATGGCATGCATGGATATTCAAGGAAAAATTATTGGTCGACCGATTTGTGATTTATTGGGAGGCCAGATTCGAAAAAACGTTCCTCTTGCCGCATATCTTTTTTATAGATACTCCAATGAACTCAAAACAGGAGAAATTAGTGACGCGAAAGATATGTCGGCCTACGCAATCGAGGAAGTCAATTTGCATGGATTTGAGACTCTAAAACTTAAAGCTGGCGTGCTACATCCAGACGAAGAGCTCGAGACCATTAGGGAGTTGCGTGACAAGTTCCCCAAGGCCAAGATTAGAGTAGATCCCAATGGTGCGTGGTCTGTGGGTACAGCGATATCATTTGCGATGAAAATGCGTGAACTAGATTTAGAGTATCTGGAAGATCCAGTTTGGGGATTAAGAGGCATGGCGCGAGTAAATAGCAAATGCCCGTGGCTTCCACTCGCGTCAAATATGGCCGTCGCAACGCCTGATGATTTTGCATCTGCGATTGAGCTGAAAGCAGTAGATGTAATTCTAGTTGACCTCCATTTCTATGGTGGTCTTCGGCAAGCGTGCCATGCGGCGGCCACATTGGAGACATTTCAGGTCGATGTATCAATGCACAGTCAGGGAGAGCTTGGTATTTCGATGGCCGCGCAGCTTCATTTGGCATCAGTAATTCCTAATCTAACGCATGCTGCAGACGCACATTACCATCACTTAGTTGATGATATTATTGAAGGGGGACCACTGAGTTTCAAGGACGGGGCAATGGCGGTGCCAACTAAGCCAGGGCTTGGCGTTAGCATTGACCAAGATAAGCTTAAGGATTTTAGTCAGTTAGCTAGAAAGTATCGAGACGCGAAGGAAACATCAATCACCGGGGATCCCCTATTATCACAACATGTACCATTGCTGCCTCGCTGGTGAGCTTAATGCTTCGAGCTAAGACTAAGGTATATTAAACAACTATTTCAATGTGTAATGCTACGAAATGAATAGAGTAGAGTCATGCGCCGATATACTCGCAAGCGAGTTGCATTCGGCTGGAATCCGTTATGTGTTTGGCCATCCAGGCGGTGAAGTTGTTGATCTAATCGAAGCGCTCGCTCGCCATAACATTGAGTTTATATTGGTTGGTCATGAATCAGCCGCTGCATTTATGGCTGGAGCTATTGGTAGGATAACAGGCACGCCCGGAGTCTGTTTATCCACCTTGGGCCCTGGGGCATGCAATTTACTGATTGGTATAGGCTCGGCGTTCCTAGATAGAGATCCAATGTTGGCCATATCTGCCCGTGCAACAAGCGACGTTAGTGCGAGAAATCAGAAACAGGATATTCGGCTTAATGACATTTTCGAACCCGTTTCCAAATGGTCAGAAGCGCTTGACGGGATTAATACCAGATCAACAATATCTAGGGCGATTCAGTTAGCACGTCGCGCCCCAAAAGGACCGATATTCTTATCTCTGCCAACCGATATTGCCGTCCAGGCAGATTGTGATTCCGATAGACTGCATTACAAAGAGGTTAATTCTGATGCGTCTGATGATAGATTAAATCAATTAGCCAAAATTCTTAATCAAGCATCCACTCCAGTTGGAATTGTTGGTATAGGGTTAGATCCAGAGAAAGATGCCAAAGCGGTCCGGCATTTCTTTTCAAAAACGGGTATTCCTTTTGCAGTTCTGCCGCAGGCCAAAGGCATTGGTGATGAAGATGCAGAAAATTTCCTGGGCGTAGTCGCTTCGGCTGCCGGTGATGCACATATCATTAAGTGTATAGAGAAAAGTGACGTTGTTATTGCGATCGGATTTGATACCGTTGAGTCAGCTCAGTCTTGGCACTTTGATAGACCTATTTTGTCAATCGCAAATGCTTCCATCGCGTATGGAGACTTCAAGCCAATTATTGAATGCACGGGGGAGGTCGGTGATCTGGCCATACGACTGGCAGACAGTTACGATAGTGTTCACTCGTGGCGCCACACAGATATCGCAAACGTCCAACGTCATGTAAAGCTAGATATCGAGCCGAATCAAGCATCAAGTCATTCTGGGCTATCGCCATTTCATGTGCTACAGGTATTGCAGGAGGTTTTACCAGCGGAGACTATCGTTTCAGTTGATGTTGGTGCTCACAAAATGTTAACTTCGCAGGCTTGGCGAAGTACTCTCCCAGGTAGCTTTTTGGTGTCAAACGGCATGTCATCGATGGGTTACGGGGTGCCTGCGGCCCTAGCCGCTTCGTTGATGCGACCAGATCGGCCTGTAATTGGCATCATTGGTGATGGCGGATTTGGGATGATGGTTCAGGAATTGGAGACCGCAGTACGGATGGCTGTGAAACCGCTTTTGATTGTCTTCTGCGACCGATCTCTAGCTGTAATTAAGGTTGCCCAGAGGAATAGAAACTTACCTCACAGAGGAGTTAATTTTCTTCACGTAAATTGGGCAGAAGTAGCCAGCGGCTTTGGGGTGCGGGGCGTGAATGTGTCTACGCTGGAGGAGATATCCAAGACTGTCGGTGACTGGGTTAAGAAGCAGCAACTAACTGTCGTTGCTGTGCCAATAGATGAGACTCTATATGGAGGATTAACATATTAGACTGGTCACGGTAGTGTAAGTTATTACGTTGAACAATATCGGAGGCAAGAAATAATGGGCGATCAATTTCTTTCAGGCAGAACTGCGTTGATAACAGGTGGCGCTACTGGCATTTGTAGAGCTACAGCTTTGGCTATGGCAAGTGCTGGTGCGAACATTATCATTGGGTCATTAACTGAGCAAGTAAAACAAAAATATGTCAAAAGGGAAGGCCACACTGTGGTCACCGAAGATGATCTTGAGCAAACGCGACAAGAGATATTAGCGCTCGGCGTGCATGCTCAAGCACACGCTCTAAATGTCTCCAGAAATGAGTCATGTGATGCCATTGTGGAATCGGCAATTAATGAATTTGGGAAAATTGATATTCTAGTTAATGGGGCTGGTTCAAGTTTATCAATGTCAATGGTTGATCATGATGACGAGGCTTGGCACCGCATCGTTGATGTTAACTTGAATGGAGCCTATCGGATGATCAAGCGCACCTTGCCGGGAATGATGGACAGAGATTGGGGGCGTATTATTAATATCGCATCTACTGCTGCATCAATCGGTGAGAAAACACGTGCTGCATACTGTGCGTCCAAGTCCGGTATTTTGGGGCTTACACGTGCTGTGGCATTAGAAGGTGCACCAAGTGGTGTAAGCTGTAATGCAATTAGCCCGGGTTCAGTTATTACCCAGCAGGCGATCAATGCCGTGACGCTGGAATTAGAAATGAAAGGTATAGGTAAAACCGTTGATCAGTATCTTGCTGAATCAGCTGCTAGAACACCACAAAGACGTCATGTCGAAGCGAAAGAAATTGCGGCTTTAGCATTGTTTCTGTGTCAAGCCGATGCATTTTCGATAACAGGACAGGACCTTACGGTTGATGGCGGGAATCTATGGTGATTTGCTCCATCCAGTTAGGAAGAAGCTTAGCTGATTATGTCCCCCCCCTCGGGGGTTTCAATAAATCGGCGTAGTACGTTCTCAGTAATTTTTGATACGTTATTGTTGTAGCTGTTATGCGCAAGACTACCAGTCCACGTTACAGATGCCGCGGAAAAGACCGCACCACCATAAGGGCGTGGCCAGATGGCGATATGTGATATCGGGGAAATGGGCGGTTGGCGCGGCACTGAGAAATCGGCGCTTTTTGCCTCAGCAAGTACAATTGGTGGAGTGTCGGTGTAGCCCTGATGGGGGTGTACTGCATCCATTTCGAAACCAACTGCGCTACCAAGATTTAATCCAAAGTTCCCAATGACCGAATCGTTTTCAATGCCTTCAAATATAAAATCATAACGAGCGTCATAGCTCTCCTTCGTGCGATGATAGCCGTCTGGTGTTTCAGTGTCTCTCCAGACACTAGCGCAAAATTCGACGCCAAGCAGTTGAGCTGGCGAAATTCTGCGGCGTGACCACAATCCCCCCAATTCAAGGGTTGTACTATGCTGTGCTTCTCCAGGGCGGGGTTGGTAGGTTGGGCCATAGTCACCCTCACCACCTTTTCGAAGCTCCATGATATGAGGCCGTTCTTTGTCAAGTGAAACTACCCAGTAGAGGGAGTTCCCCCCTAAGTTCAAAATTCGGCCGCCATTATTGGTATATGAAGAGATTGCGTCTATCATCTGCTGTGTGCAATATTCCGGATGACTGCCCAGAATAACGCATGCGTATTGCGAGAGAAGTTCTTCTCCGCCTAAGTGAAGGTCTTCATCGGTATAGACATCGTAGCTGAATTTTTTTTCTTCAAGCCAATCAATGAGATATAGGTTTGCCGTAATCATGTGGGCTCCCCAATTTTGAAATCCAGCTTTTGGATTCCAGGCTCGTGTTGGCTGAAGTCGTGTACGGTAATACAGCATTGATCTGTCGCTGTGAACATTATATAGGCTTAGCCCACTATCGAGTACACCGTCCTCTGTGTAGCTGTAGACAGATCTGTTGCCGGCATAGGCCTGCCATGTAAAGGTTGGGATTATGTGGGCGATTGGGGCGGTCGGACTTTGAGGACTTACAATGAACGGGATAAAGACCTCGTCGCTCTTAGTGCTGAGCTGAGCCGCATAGATACCCGATTTTGCGTCGTTGGCGACAGTGATTTCACAGGAGCTTTTCCATCCCGCATCTTCGAGATCATCCTCATGAAAGTAAACAGCATTGTAGTCCCTCGGGGCGTCTGTGTAGAGCCGCGAAGGCATTCCTGACCAGAATGGTCCGGTGACAGCGCGATCTGCCATATTCACGACTCGGCCATGGTTGCTGTTTCGTGACACATCGGTGACACAAGATGTATCAACGCCAACAGATAAATCCCAACAACCGAGTAGATCTGAAGACATCGGGAGGTCTCTCTGTCGCGACAGTTTAGTAATGTCTTTTTCGCTAAGTGATGTACTAAATAGAACGGGATGTCCGATTTTTCCTGTGAAGTGAGCCCAGTGCTTGCCTTCTTCTCTCGAGTCGGGAAGTGCTCCAAAATAAAGCGGAGCCGTCACTGGAAAAACTACTCCTTTTCTAAGTTGTTTTGTAGTTTTTGAGAGTTCACCGCTAGAGCTCCTTGTTTCGGTTTGAGACGAGCTTTCGCCGACTCTCTGGTAGAGCGATGCTTGACCGGTGATGCTGTCATAAGTAAGGGCCACAAAATGCCAACAGTCTGTATGTGCTGTCTCTCGCGCAGTCAACCATTCGCCCGTTTTACCGTCATGCGAAAGCACAGCTGTAACGAACCGGTCGCCGGCATAAAAAAGACCGTACGAAAACTCGTCCACACCCCATTTTGCGGCTAAGCTATGCCATCCAGTTGGGGTTAGTGTGGGATGAAACCACATTGCGATCGTGAAATTGGAGCTAGGATTCAGGGAATCATCATGCGGGATTTCAATAAATGAGCCGTAATTGATCGATTGTTGTTCAATCTTGAGAGTTTTTGGGTAGCTCCAATCAACCGATTTAGCTTTGTATCCCGGGCCTGCTGGATTTTCATCGCCATGAATCAATCGGACTATATCCAGGTTTGCCTCATTTGTTGGTCCGCCAACCATCAGTTTTACGCTGTCGGCTAACTTCACGGAGAGTTTGTCGGAGTAGCCTTCAAGTCCGAGCCCTGCTATCGGGGAAATTCGTCTGTCTGTTACCATCTGTGTTGGTTTATCTTTATGAAATGGTTTCTTAGGATTCAGGGAAAATATTATCTTATAGCCGTCAGCAAATATAGGGCTGATCGGTTACTGATTCCATTAACTGAAGCCATTTAGATAGTGATGCATCCACCGAGCTTGGTGATTGTTCGCTTCGTAAGAGTAGCCCTGGCACATTGCGCCCCGTCGGTCTTCTAGCATCGGAATAGCGTAAATCAACGCTCCAACGGATGGTATCGGTCCGGTTTGGACGAGACCGGTGGACGGTCTTATGTTGAAAAAAAAGCACGGCCCCTTTATTAATTGGGCAAGCGATACGTTCACCTGCCGGTAGGTCGATATTAGAAATTCCTATGTGGTCTTCAGGATAGCCCACGAGCGCCTGGTGATTCTTAAGGCCTTGCGTTTGGCTTCCCTGGATGAGCTCAAGGCAGCCATTATCAAGCGTTGTGTTTACGAGTGGGATCCATAGGTTTACCATGGGTGTTGTCTGAGCTTCACGATCGAGGAACCAAACATCTTGGTGCCAGGGAATTTTGGAACTGCACTCAAATGGCATCTTCGCCTGAATGTTGTATTGGGGGTGAAAAAGAATTTCTGGGCCAATTAGTCTTTCAACAAGATCTAAGATCCGCTTGTTGTTTGCAAGGCGCAATAAGCCTGATGTCTTTAAGTGTTTTCCAGTTACGGATTGTCGAACGAAAAATCCGTCTTCAATTTGATTTTCAAGCTCGTATAGTCGCTTTTCAAATCTGTTGCTGGAAGTAGTTGTTATGTCGGAAGGTAGCTCTTGGCTCGTTAAGGCGTCTTCAATTCCAGCTTCTATGTCCTGAATTAACGGATCTAAGTCAGTCTGGGGCAAGAGATCTCCCTTGATAAAATAACCATCTCGACGAAATTGGCGAATCAATTGATCGTTATTGTTAGACATGTGCAATGCATTCTTTTTCGCAGTCGATTAATCGTGTAGCTCATCGCACGCGGCGATAAAATCATTTGAAGCAGCAGTAAAGCCGATCGAATATTCTGTGAGCGTGATAAGTCGTTTTGTAAATGATAAGTCTTCTAAGTCATCAGGAAGCTCTTGGGCCAGGGTAGCATCGCGGAGTAGAACAACTTGATAATTAAGATTCATCGCGTCAACCATTGTAGAGCCCAGGCAAACATCGAGAGAAAATCCGAGACAGATGAGTGATTTAACCTCGAGGTTACGCAGTAATCCGTCGAGTCTTGTTTCAAAGAAACCACTGTAAGCGTGTTTACGCAGAAAATAGTCCTGCGATTGAGGGGCAACCTGATCCGGAATGGCTAGTGCGGTTGAATCTCCGTAGACATATTCTTTGGGGTCCACCGTATTTTCGGAGCCCCATTCTTCCCAATTCAGATCAAAGCTTCGTTTGCATATCTTCGCCAATTCAGAATGAGCGATTGCGATTTTAGGTGCGGAATTATTGACATAGATGACGGGTATTCCGCATGTACGCGCTGCATTTATTGATGGGGAAATACTTTCAGATACAACTTTGGCTTCTATTTCTTGCATATGTTCGTGGCCCATGCCTCCAACATCTACTGCAAGTAACGCTGTTTTAGCCTTGTCCAAATTTAACTCATGCTCTTTGCGTCCGAGCGACTTACCTTCTGGGACGAAACGGAAATATCGAGCGGTGAAACTTAATTGTGGCATGATAGACGACCTTAGGAGATTCTTTCTGATAGTTTCGATCGATGGAGCGCTAAATGTATCGCGTTAGGCCACCGTCTATATCAATAGAGGCGCCTGTAATATAACCCGCCCGTTTGCTTGCTAAGAAGGCAGTTAAAGCAGCGATTTCTTCGGCTTCCGCGACACGTCCTAAAGGTGTATCTTGGGATACCGTTTGATACCAATCTTCGAGCTCTTGATCTGGAGAGAAATACTCAATCGTGCTGTCCCATGCTTCGCTTTTAACATTGCCCGGGTTGATGCTGTTTACAAGAATTCCGTACTTTGCAAGATTATCAGATAGGACTTTGTTAAATCCTAGACACGCTGCTCGATCGGTACTGTTGGCAATGTACTCAGGTGTTGATTGCCGTCCTACAATTGAATTGATATTGATTATTCTTGGCTGATCGCTTTCTTTAAGGTAAGGTAACACGGCATGTATACAGTAAATTGGCGCAAACAACTTAACCTCGAGATCTTGACGCCATCGCTCTATATCAACCTCCTCAAATGTGCCGGTTACGGGGCTGCCGGCGTTATTGATCAAAATATCAAGTCCACCAAGTTCTTCGGCGGCTTTCTCGATAAAGTCATTAACAGAACTGCGGTTCGTAACATCCAGCGACATAGCGAAGATATTTCTTTGCGTCTTCTCTCGCAACATGCTGGCAGCGACCTGCAGTTCAGTGTCGCCACGAGCGCAGATTGCGATATCTGCGCCTTCTAGGGCGAGCTCGTGGGCAATTGCTTTGCCAATACCCTTGCTGCCTCCAGTTACAATTGCTCGCCGACCTTGTAGTCCCAAGTCCATTTGCCACATCCTCCTTAAAAAGGTGCACCCGTAGTGATCGCGATGTCCTCGCCATTGATGGCAGCTGCTTCATCTCGACAGAGAAATGTAGCTAACGCAGCAACTTCACCTGCTGTGACAAATCGCTTTTGCGGGTAAGTATCCAAGTATTGTTTACGTAGAACTTCTTCGCCTATACCTTCACGCTCGGCCCACTTCGCCAGATGCATTAGTCCCGAGGGTGTTTCAATTGCGGCAGGGCTAATAGTATTTGCAGTAATCTGGTGTTCTGCTACTTCTTGTGCTAGAGACTTATTAAATCCCAGTAGGCCGTGCTTTGATGCTACATACGCACTGTATTCTGCAGTTCCAACATGAGCATTAGTTGATGCGATTGAGATAATTCGACCCCAGTTCGACTGGATCATAAATGGAAGCGCTTCGCGCACACATAGATAGCTGCCGAAAAGGTTGACATCGATGATCCGCTTCCATGCAGTGTTGTCGTGATTAAGAATTGTATGTATACAATTAGTCGCAGCATTGTTGATCAGTATATCGATACTCCCAAATGTATCAAAGCTTGTTTTCATCACTCTATCAACATCTTCCTGACGGCTTACATCACCATCAAATCCGAGACACATTACACCAATTGATTCAAGCTCTTTTTTGGTGCTTTGAATTTCATTTTCGGATGCAAAGTATTTCAATTCTGAATCAAGCTTTGCTGGATTCGCCTGAGTTAACGAAACCACAGCAATATTTGCACCGTGTTTAGCAAAACTTTTTGCGATTTCGAGACCTAGGCCGGACGCGCCACCTGTGACAATAGCGGATTTGCCGCGTAGAAAAAGATCAGCCATGGCACATGTCAGCCATTTTTTATAAGACCTCTTAAAGCATCGCGATCAATTTCTACACCAAGGCCTGGTTGATCTAAAGGCACGGCTACTTTTCCATCCTGACAGCGGAGTGGATTAAGCGCCAGATTACCGAATCGATCTAGGGGGGGAGGTGTCCATTCCACCGGTAGTGATCTTGAGCCACTTGAGAATGGATTTGCAGCATGACTGGCTGCAAGCTGAATAGCTGCTGCTGTACCAATGACGCTCGCAAAGCCGTGAGGCGTGCATTCGACACCAAAAGTATCGCTCATGTCAAAAACCTTCTTGGCCTCAGTTAGCCCCCCAACAAGTCCTGTTTCTGGAATTAGTATATCAAAAACATTTTCTAGTAAGATATCCCGGAATGCTGGCCTGCCTGATAGCGTTTCACCTCCAGCAAGTGGTATCGAAGTGGCTTGTCGGAGAGAGTGATACCCAGGGAGGTCATCCTGCGCTAATGGATCTTCGAGCCAAAAAATATCAATTGCCTCTAGTTTATTGGCCAACTCTATAGCAGCTCTCGAAGTGTATGCATGATTGGCATCAATCATTAATCCAATATCAGAGGGAAGAAATTCTCTGACTCTTTTTATTCTTGCTAAATCATCGCCAATACTAAGCATGCCAATGGCTAGTTTAACGGCCGAAAAACCCTGATCTAGCATAACCCTAGCCGGAACCACAGGGTCTACTAGGGAATCCGACTGATCAGGGTCTTTTGTATAACGAATAGCAGACGCATAACAGGTCAGTTCGGTACGCACCGCTCCTCCGAGCATGCTACAGACCGATGTGTTAAGCGCCTTTCCTTTAATATCCCAGCAGGCAATATCTATGGCAGAAATAGCTGCCATCGCGACACCCCCTTGGGAGTGATCTCGAATCTCATGTCGGAGCTTGCCCCAGAGTTTCTCAGTCTCAAACGGATCCATACCAAAGATACTTTCGGAGAAAAAAGACTGAATTACTTCATAGATTGGCTTGGGTGGGCCATACGCTTCTCCCCATCCTACAATCCCGCTATCTGTCGAAAGTTCTATAAGAAGCGTCGGCGCTGAAGTGACCCAGCCTTTTGAATAGCCCCAAGGTGGATTCTGAGGGAAGCTAATGACATAACCATTTATGTTTGAAATTTTCATCTGGGATGATACTCAATCGAATATACGGTTACGACACCATTTCCAGCGGGCGTTAATGAATGCATCTTACCTTTCGGAATGTGGACGAGACTTCCGGGTCTAATCTTTCTTGTTTGACCGTCTATATTCATTTGCCCATAGCCATCGATGATAATATAAATTTGATCAAGATCGTCATGCGCATGAGGGTTAGAGTTTTTTATAGTTAGTAGGTAGACCCCTAATCCTCCACCAATATCGGGATTGAGCAGAGCTTTGAACGGAAAACCCTCCCAGACTTCTGTTGGTAATTGATCTGGATGCAGTAGGTGCATAATGGCTTCCTTTAGATTTGGTTCAGCGCTAGAATCTCGAGCATACCTGAGATTCTTAATTGAGAGACAATTCCGCTAGTTTATCACCAATGAACTTGATGGCTGCTAGATTCGATCGTGACGGATATTTTTCGCCGGTTCGCGTATTTTCTAACACTGAGATTTCCAACTATCGCAATTTGTTGTATCGAACCTTGATGCAGAAATTTGGAGATCCATCAGTATCGAATAAATATATTTGGCAGCTTCACTTGTTGATGCCATGGATAGCTGAACTCGTACAAGAACCATTAATTTTGGATGCCGTAGAGCAAATCATTGGTCCAAATATTTTAGTGTGGAACAGTGGTTTCATTATCAAGCAGCCAGGGGACAAACAGTATACGTCTTGGCATCAGGATCGAACATTCTGGGGATTGCGACCAGAGCGTGCTGTCACAGCCTGGATCGCATTCACGAAAAGTACCCGTGAAAATGGTTGCTTATTGATGATGCCTGGCACTCATTGCGACGGACAGATTGAACATGTTAATCGCTATGCTGAGGGCAATATGTTATCTCGAGGACAAGAAATTGATTTGAATATTAGTAGCAGCAAGGTGGTTGGCATCGACTTGCAGCCTGGCGAAATGTCGTTACATGATATTAGTGTTATCCATTCCTCTGAACCAAACACTTCGGACGATATTCGCATTGGGTGCAACATTACATATATTGCACCAGAGATTAGGCAAACTCTTGGACCAGATACTGCGTATCTTGTGCGTGGTCGGGATGACCACAGAAATTTTTATCTAGCGCCAACGCCTCGTGATCCAGAAAGCAGAGAAACGCAGGAACTTTATTCTAAAGTCGCATTAGAGCGGAGTAATATTTTGGAGAGGGCCTATTGCTAACTAGCAAAGTGTTCGTCCAAGAACGTCGCGATTCGTCGATTCATAAAGTTAACTTCTGTTGCTCCAATGGATGTTGCGGCTTGATGCCCTTTCTCAGATGGAATTTCGCAATACGTCGAGCCTGGTATATGTTCTGCAGCCCACATCGCTTCAGATTCTGGATTCATTAGATCACCAGGAGCCGCCAGTATTAACGTTGGGGTAGAAATACTATTTAGTGCTGCTGTAGTGCCTCCCTCGACTCCAGGTGTCGTGCCAAGATTGTACTGGTCGTAAGCAAGTGTTTGCCAAATCCAATCTAGTGGGTCTGGTGGGTTAGCTATTAGGCTTTTGACTTCAGTTTCTAGGAGTTCTTGAAGTTCATTGGTTCGCAGTCGCTTGGAAATTGTAGCTGGGGTGCTACCGGCAATAACATCGAGTAGAGCGATCCAACAGCGCCACGCTTCAGTTGAGGTGCGCTCATCCTGCCACATATCATGAGCCCCTAGGAGTTGACGAGAGATTAACGTGATCGCTTGTGACCATGCAGGGGTTTGTGCCATTGGCGTTAAGGCAACAATACAATCCATTCGATTGCGATGACTGACAGCCCATTGAAGTGCTTGCATGCCGCCCATAGAAGCACCAATTACACAGAACAGACGGGAGATTGAAAGCAGGTCAAGCAGTTGCGACTGAGAGGCCACCATATCTCTTATTGAAAATTTTGGGAATGTGTGGCCAGGTTGTAACGTACTGTTACTTGGTGAAGAAGATAGTCCATTTCCGAGTGCATCGGTTGCGATGACACAATAGCGATTAGTGTCAAGCGCGCGATCTGGTCCAATCAAAAAATCCAGTCGGCGATGATTTCCCCCTAGTGATGCGGCAACAAGAACGACATTATTTAATGCTTGCGATGGTTCCCCATGGATGCATGCTGAAATCTGGCAGTCTTGGATGACCTCTCCCGATTCAAGCTTAAGATCACCAATTGGATATTTAATTGGTTTCCAGTCCATATAGTTGTTTTCTTACCTCGTCGATTATTGTGTCAACTAGGATGTTTTCTATCTCAGGCCGGTATGGTGCGGGTAGGTCGCAGTTATAAAACGATTCAGGCTCATATCCTCCTTCCTGAATAGCGGTTTTTGTAGGGATATATCCCTTATAGCTGTTAGCATGACCAATAACAAGTGATTTGGTTGGAAGTAGCGACTGCTTGATGCGCATACCAATATCGGAGAATACTTCTCCCTCTAACCCTACAATTAAGAAGTTACTATTAATAAACCAAATCTGTATTGAATATGATTGATGTTGTTCAAACTCTTCGCGATTCTCATATTTTTTAAGCATTCTTTTGGCCCAGCCAGAGTGGCGATAACTGAACGGCAGAGACAATACGGAAGAGAGTACATCTTCAGATACTGGTTGTTGTAAAGGTAGCGGAATATTCCGTTTTATCGTATGTAGTGAGATCGATGCTAGAGGGGAACTTGCTCTATGAACACAGGATGTAGCAATAGACGCGAGCTCTTTACCGATGTTACTCATGAAATTCTTACTCTGAATTTCTGGGAGCAAGCGACGCCCAGCCCCTGAGTGTGGGTTACCGATTTCATAATCAGTGTTGGCCCAGCGAGCCCGTGGGGCAACATCTCCAGCGCAGCCGAGAACATGAAAAGCCATGCAGTCTGTAAAAGTATTTTCTATTTCATCGCGGAAATAGCCCGACAGGTCGCTGCTTATCTCGCTTCGAAGATGTCCAACAGGATGGCTAGCATAGCAACAGAGAATCGCAGCGGGTGTATATGGCTTTCGTTCGGCGATGAGGACGCCCACTTCTGGGTCATAGCTCCCGGATAGATTGGCGCTCATCATGACTCCCCAGGGGGTTAGTAGGCGCTTGTTAACTCCTACATGGGATCGCCCAGTCTCATATCTAAGTGTTACTAGTTCTGTGGACTTAACTGCGGAAATGGCGGAGGTGATCATACCATTGATTGCAAGTGCAACAAATTCTTGATCGAACGTGCCAGGCACAGCGTCTAAATCTATTGTCTGTGGAGCCGAGTGAGTGTGTGAGGCTGCTATCATTATTTGGGCTGGAGTCAGATCAAGCTGGCAACTCAATGATGATATGACCTCATTTTCCATAGCTTCACTCACTTTACAGACATCAATTGTCGTGAGAAGGAACCTGGTAGACCCATCTGTTAAGAAGAGGCTTTGAGCGTAAAGCGGTTTATGGATCGCTGAGATGGCATGTTCACCGTTAAGCACGTCGCCCGCCAAGTAGCCTGCATTAGTTGGAGTAATGTCTTCTCGAGCGACACCTAGCTCTAATTGGGGATGCTCCATAAACCCTCACATCTCATTAAACGCGCTTACTGGCAGGGCGCTTATCAATATCGGTGGTTATTGTTAGGTCTAAAGATTGCAATGTTCGAGCTATATCAAACTTGTCGCATGCAGATGGCGCCCCAACAAGGTGAAATACTTCAACTCCTTCGAAAGAATGCTGTAACAGCTGAAGGCATGCGTTCGCAGCATCATAGCGATCGATCCAAGCGTCAGTATCAATACTTCCGTTCCAAGAGTCTTCGCCCTTTTTAGCATGTCCGCTACCGACATCAACTATATCGCCGAGGCGGAGAAGTGCGATTTCTAGGCTATAATGATGTGCAAACCACCGACAAATATTTTCTTGTAAGGCTTTGGTTAGGTCATAGTATGTTGCTAAACCGAAATAAGGTGCACTATCGTCCAGAAAGTGACCAACGGGGTGATCTACGTGTGTTTCAGCTGAGGCTATCTGAATTATCCGACTAATGCCCTCACGCTGGGCTGCTTCTAAGACGTTACATGTTCCTCTTATGTTGACATCAAATGGTATCGCATCACTTACGTCTGCGTATTGATTTCGTGTCACAGTGCTCGCTACCGCAGCATGAATGATTGCGTCTTTACCCTTAACTGCGTTTTGGACCTGATCAAAATCTGTGACTGACCCCATAAGCGTCTGTCCAGTGAATTTGACTGTTTCTCGCTCTACATCAGGAGCTTCAAGATCAAATGCGCAGACTTCGTGATGTTGGCTAATTGTCTCAGTAATAGCTTTGCCTAACCAGCCAAGACCGCCGGTAATCAATATGTTCATCTAGGACTCCTTATATCTGATGTGATTCGAAAGGACTTTCAGGTGGAAAACCCTTGCTCCCCCAAAGTATTCCAGCTTCAGGCGCAACTATTACTGCATAAACAGTTTTAAGTCCATGGGACTCCCCCGCTTGACTGATTGCGCCCGCTGTCGAGCGATTACGTAGGATAGCTATCATGGAGTCTAAGGAGCGGGGTGATTTAGGTACAAGTTGCATCAAATTATCGTACCTTGCTTTGCTATTGTGGAGAAGATCTGGGTATCCAATAAGAGCGGTCTCGTCTGGAGCTAACTGACGTTCCAAGACACTTTCTTGCAAGCAATGATTGGTATGAATAACATAGTCTTTAGTGGGATAAAATACTGCTTGCCTCCCTGGGGCTACCTCGATATAGCAGAGCGCGCCAGACTTATCTGCAAGTGTTAGGTTGAATCCCCAGTTTAAGACATCATATTTATCTAGCCAGTCTACTGCGTCCTTGACATCTCGGCACCATTGCAGAACACCTCGGGTCAACGCGAGAGTAGGAACGCTATTAGTAGAGCTGCCTGTCGTTGGTAATCCGTTTAAAACCATAGCTAATCCGGATTTATTGAGGCCTCCCTCGCTCCAGAGTGTTCCTGCACATCCGAAGTTGAGAAATTCATAACCATTGCCGCAGGTCGGGATAAAGTGTTGTGACATGGTGAACTCGTGTGAGTTATCTGGGTACCAGTCGGCTGTTTTCCCGAGTAATACGCCATACTCAGATGTTTTGAATCCAATGTTAGAGCAACTTGGCAACAGGTGTGCTGTTGAAACCATTTCAAATTCACAGTTCATACAGAGTATTTGATTGAGGCTAAGGTTTGAACCATCCGCGATCCCCTGCATTTCTTCAAGAATCTCTGGAAAACGTTCACTTAATCGTTTCTCTGCTAGTGTGATCTCACGTTGCATCTCACGAGTATTGAGATCATTTACTGGCGCCCATGCTTTGTATGATGTACGTATAGCTTCGGGGCAGAATTGACCATGCTGTTTGCCAATCTGGTAGGCTGAGCCTTTACATTGTATATGTATCATTGCTAGTGGCTTGGATCCAATTCTTAGTTATTAGACGGAGTTGTTTGTTTGTGGAGCGTGATGTGGGTTGAAATAGTAATCAATAGGATAGTTCTCGTTGTGTCAACTAGAATTGCTATATTATTAGAGATTAGGAAATAATTGAAGGTCTCATGCCGAGTAAGTAAGAAATGCTAGTCTATGTGCTTAAAAGAATAGGGTTGGCGCTAGTTATTATCATTCTAGCAGTTACCTTGCTTTACCTCATGATTCATGCGGTACCCGGAGACCCAGCCACAGTTATGCTCGGGCCAAGGGCAACTCCAGAACTTATCGCACAACTGCATCAACGGATGGGTCTAGATAAACCCCTCCCTGTGCAAATTATATCTTTCTTCGGGAGAGTTCTCTCCGGTGATCTTGGTACTGATGTGTTTCAGGAAAAACCTGTTGCAGGGATTATTATATCGGTGGTTCCATATACGTTGATTTTAGTAGGTGCTGGGATTGCCTGGTCATTAGCGCTAGGAATACCTCTGGGAGTGTTTTCTGCATTGCGACCAGATAGCTGGATCGATAAGGTTGCCGGTATCTTATCTGTAGCATTTATTGCGATGCCAGCTTTTGTAGTAGGACTGTATGCGCTTCTTTTATTCGCTGTCACCCTTGGTTGGTTTCCAGTGATTGGCGGTGGAGAAGGCTTCGCCGGGCAGCTACACCATCTCGTATTGCCAGCGTTTACTGTCGGGCTCGGATGGGTCGGCTACCTTGCTAGAATTGTAAGGGCCTCGATGCTTGAAGTGTTAGCAGAAAATCATGTACGTCATGCCCGAGCTCATGGGTTACCTCAACGAGTCGTTCATTACCAGTATGTTCTACGCATCGCCATACTCCCAGCTGTAACGATTGTTGGTATTGGCATCGGCGCTATGTTATCAGGAGTTGTTTTTGCTGAAATTATTTTTGCAAGACCAGGACTTGGTAAACTGATTTTTGTTGCTGTTCAACAAAGGAATTTTCCGCTGATAATGGGTACAGTGTTGGTTACTACAACTCTATTTGTTGTCGCGACTACTTTATCAGATATCGTTAACGCTCTGCTTGACCCTCGCATTCGAGAGCGGTTGTAATGAGTGTATTTGATAGGTAAATGGCTGATGGCGAGAACTCACAAACGCTTAGATGGGTTAATTGAGATCTGGGCTCACTTGCGCCGAGAGCCTCTCGGTATTGTTGGATTGCTAATCGTTGTTCTAGTTATCGGGAGCGCTTTACTGGCTGATGCATTAATATTAGTAGATCCTGTTAAGCTGTCTATTAGAGATAAGTTTATGCCACCATCGCTAGCTTATCCTTTAGGAACTGATTATTTGGGTAGAGACATATACTCAAGAGTAATCGCCGGTAGTCGTATAGCAATGACTGCTGCTCTTGTGGCAGTTTCAATATCGGCAGGTATAGGGTTAGTTTTAGGCATTGCATCCGGCATAGGGCCACGTTGGTTAGATTATAGTATGTTGCTTTTATTTGATACTCTCCGTTCATTTCCAGTAGTGATGTTCGCTCTCGCTGTAGTTACGCTAATAGGTCCGAGCTTGACAACGATAATATTGATTATCATCGTGATCTCGATTCCACTATTTGGGCGAGCCGTCCGTACGCAGACGCTGACACTAAAGAACAGTGAATTCATACAATCGGAAATTGCAATGGGCGCAAGTTTGCCCAGGCTCATGGGTGTTCATATTTTGCCGAATGTTCTTGGCCCGATTATGATTCTAGCTGCTATGGAAATTCCAGTTGTTATAGCAATGGAGGCAGGTCTTAGTTTCTTAGGATTTGGTGTCAGGCCACCCACACCAAGTTGGGGTAATATTCTAAATGATGGCTTTAAATATATTCGAAATTCTCCATGGCCACTTATTTTTGGAGGTGCGCCGATCATTCTCACGACCCTTGGGTTTACGTTTCTTGGGGAATCTCTAAGAGATGTCCTTGATCCAAGACTCAGGAAAGAGTCATAACGACGATGTTATCAGACCCTGTTCTCCAGATTAGGAATTTAAGCGTTGAGTTTAGTGCGCGAAAGCGTACGATCCGTGCACTTCGTAATATTGATCTAGATATTCCGAGAGGCGGCACAGTCGGTGTTGTCGGTGAGTCTGGATGTGGTAAATCCACACTCATACTATCAATTATGAGACTTTTAGCACCAAACTCTAAGATTGTTAGTGGCGATATCGTTTTCGAGGATCGTAGTTTATTTGAATTAACTGAGCGAGAAATGCAATCAGTGCGTGGCAATGAGATTTCAATGATTTTTCAGGACCCATTAACTTCTCTAAATCCTGTGATATCGGTTGGCCAGCAATTAATAGATGTTCAATATCGCGATTCTGTTGCGAAAAAGGTGAAACAGCAGCGCGCTATAGATGCGCTTTCCCAAGTTGGCATACCCGATGCAGAAGCGCGATTGTCATCCTTTCCGCATCAGTTTTCAGGTGGCATGCGGCAGAGAATAGCAATTGCAATGACTATGATAGAGGAGCCAATACTACTTATTGCTGATGAGCCCACAACGGCATTAGATGCAACACTTGAAGTGCAAATTATTCGCGAGCTGAAGGAGCTACAGAAACAATCGCGCTGTTCAATTCTATTTGTTTCTCATCATCTCGGGGTGGTAGCAGACCTTTGTGATTATGTAGTAGTGATGTATGCTGGAGAGATAGTAGAGCAAGGCCCTGTCCGCGATCTTTTTTACAATGTCCGGCATCCTTATGCACAAAAATTATTAGAGTGTGATCCCGCACGAATTGTGCGGTCTGCTGAGAAAAAGTTCCCAACCATTCCGGGAGACCTGCCAGATCTTGGAAATCTGCCCGGTGGTTGCATATTTTCGAATCGATGCCATTCGGCGTTTGATAAATGTGAAACTCATTCTCCCAGAAGGACCGAAGTATCCACAGGGCACTCAGTATCTTGTCATCTTTATTGAGATTGGCATGTCAAGACTGTTAGAAATTGAAGACTTAAGTGTTCGTTACCGTATGCTGCCATCGTGGCGTGCTGCTATGCAGAGCCAAGATCCATACCTGAACGCAGTATGTGGCGTTTCTTTTGCTATAGAGGAAGGCCAGTCGTTTGCGTTGGTAGGTGAGTCAGGATCAGGTAAGTCGACACTTGCCCGAGCGATCATGGGAATAGAAAAAGCTCATTCGGGTTCTATTCGCTTTCAAGGCCATGAATTGAGGGGACTGTCGAAAAGAGGTTATAAATCATTCAGACGAAATATGAGTATGATGTTCCAGGACCCCGCCGGGTCTCTCAGTCCGCGGCTAACTGTTAAGCGTCTTATCACCGAGCCATTCCTTATTCATCAAATAAGGAACACAAACATAGAAGATGAGGCAATAAAACTATTGCAGATGGTAGGGCTGGGTTCTGAGTTTTTGAACCGTTATCCCCATCAGCTGAGTGGTGGGCAAGCCCGCCGAGTAGGAGTCGCGCGTGCTTTAGCGTTGTCACCAAAACTACTTGTTGCGGACGAACCGACTGCAGGACTGGATGTTTCTGTTCAAGGCGAAGTTCTAAATTTACTCTTAGAGCTACAGCAGCAGCAAAATATATCTGTTCTTATAATTACCCATAATTTGAATGTTGTTCTGCACTTTGCGGATAGGATGGCCATCATGTACTTAGGGCGCTTCATTGAGCAGGGTGCAGCCCAGGAAATTTTTCTGCGCCCACGTCATCCCTATACACAGGCGCTCTTGTCGTCTAGTCCTGAGCCAGATCCGGACTCGAAAGGGTCTCGAATTGAGTTGAAAGGCGAGGTTTCATCAAATATGGATAGGCCGGCGGGTTGCGAATTCCACCCTCGTTGCCCCATAGCGCAGTCTCTATGTACGAGCACAGCACCCAGAGAATCATCTGCAGATCACGGGCATTCATTCTCTTGCCACTATCCGGTAGCGATTTTTAACGAGAATTAGAGCTATGCATGTACATCTGGTGCTGAGCGCAGGCAGAATGGTGTGTTGACAGAGACCAACTAACAGTGTTACTTATAGTGTACATAAGTACAGGTTATCTAGGGTACAAACTGGAACAGCAATTATGTTTCACGTCGCGCTTTTCAATTAATGGAGGAAATCACATATGTTACCCCCAATCCGGATGAGTAGAAGGAAGTTTTTACAAACAGCTGGCGCAGCTGGCGCCCTTTCGTTTGCTGGCGCAAATTTTTCATGGGCCGCTGATGGGAAGATATTAAAAGTTCGTGTCCGAAACGAGTTTTATTCATTTGACCCGCTTGTTACGATTTCTGAGACAGACACGGTCGTTATGCATGCGCTTTTCGAACGACTCGTTGAATACGATAGTGGTGATCAGTGGGGTTGGCATTTAGGTGCTGCCGAAATGATCGAGTATGAAACTCCTACTCGGCTTCGTTTCCGATTGCGACCGGGAATTAAGTGGAGCGGCGGATATGGCGATGTTACAGCGGAGGATTTCAAATATTCTATCGAGCGTATCGCATGGACGGAGGGCTCTACAAATAGAATGGAATGGACGCAGTTAGTAGAAGTTGCTGTCGACGGGCCACAGGATGGCGTGATTGTTTTAAAAGCACCACAGGCAAATTTATTTTCAAATACATTGCCCCGTGATATGGCAACGATTTTGTGTAAAGCAGCCATGGAGGAAACTGAGGGTCAAAAATTTACGTTTGAACCGCCTGCCTGGTCTGGCCCTTATAAGATTGGTGATTTCTCGCCCACTACTGGTACGGTTGTGTTAGTGCGAAATGAAGAGCACACACCTTACCCAAATGCAGCTGGGCTTGAGGGTGTCAACGACGTTTACTGGGATGAGCTGCATTTCACACATGTTGCTAGTCACAAGACGGCTGAGCTTGCGTATTTGGGCGGCGATCTCGATGCCACCGATATTGCCGAGAGTTCTATTCCGGAATTTAAGGCAAATGTTCCGGAAAACACCAATCTTGTTACAGCAAACACCACTGGATTTACCTGGATGGGTATGAATGTGGATCATGCACCGTTTGATGACATTCGTGTCCGTCGAGCTATCCAGGCAGCAATTGACCCATGGGAAGTCAATGAGGGCGCCTATTTTGGAGCCGCCGCTGTTGGAACCGGCGTTATCGCGCCTGGCCTTGAAGGGTACTGGGACGTAGAGCGTCCCAAGCCAGATCTTGATAAGGCTCGCGCCTTACTTGCCGAAGCAGGCCACCCTAATGGGTTTGATACAAACATCACCGTGTTGAACTCGGATGCGCAAGTAGCTGCATGCCAAATTATTCAAGCACAGCTTGCACAGATTGGTATCAACGTTGAAGTGCTTCAATACGAGGGGGGAACGTTCTGGAACCTCGGTCAGGAATCTCAGGGGGAAGACTGGAAAAACCTTCAGTTGATTTTCCAGCAATGGACGTCGTCCCCGGACCCCAATCGGGCTACTCAGTGGTTTACCACAGCCGGAGTTGGCGATTGGAACTGGGAGCGTTGGAGGAGTGATGAATACACTAGCTTAAATGAACAGGCCATGACTTCAGTCGATGCTGCAGAGCGCGACCGGATCTATCAGAGAATGATGGAAGTAATGTGGAACGATGGAGCTTATGTTCCCATTAACCATGTCCAGATCGGTTGGCTGGTTCGGGATCATGTCAATATGAATTTTATTCCCAACGCCCGTATTCGTCCGCGTCGTTTCACTGGAGCATAGGAAGTTTTTGAGTAAACAACCGCCGGCCTATTAATTGGGCCGGCGGTTAGGCTCTACGCTGTTCAATCACCATTGCAACAATGGTTTTGCAGAAGGGGCCAAGATCGTTTGGAAACCGAGACGTCACAATCGGCCCATCAACCACACAGGCTTCGTCAACCCAGATCGCGCC
>PBOB01000075.1 GCA_002724185.1 Acidiferrobacteraceae bacterium
CCATTTTTCTCACTGGCTCACAAGCAGCACCGTTGTGGAGCGGCCTTGTTAGCGTGAGACTGCGAACGCTAACAAGGCCGCTTGTTTTACCTGAACATCGCGGCGGGTCGACCCCGGAACTTGGGGAGCTTGTCACCCGTGTGCGTGTATTGTATCCGACCTCGCCCCGGCTGTCAACCCCTATTGTTGGTCAGCCGCCAGATAAGTCGGTCCATCAGGTCAGCACAAACGATTCCGCCAAACACGGCGAACACCAGATCGGTAAACCACATGTCGTGCATCAGACTACTCCATTGCCCTTTTCACACTGACTCACGAGTCGCTCCGTTGTGGAGCAGCGTCGTTGACCTAGGACGAAACGACGCTGCTTGTTCTACCTGAACAGCGCCGCGTCCCGCCGATCACAGCGTTTCCAGATTTACCAACAACTGGTACACCGCCACTCCCGCCGCTATCACATACATCACGCCCATATCGCCCTCACTTGTAAACCGCAATAAACAACAAAGCCGCCGCCGCCACTTGCACCATCGTATCCACTAGTAGCCCTCACCCCACACGGATTCACTGTGATCATAGTACTCGTCACCGCCGAAGTAATCTTGCCACTCGTCATACTCCGATGGCTGATGATCATCTTCCTCAATGTCGTCTTCATCGGTCACGACCGCATCGAAGAACCAACCCGCCGTCTCGCGGTTGTCGGCCTCGATGATGGTATCTTCGGTGTCGGTGATGTTGTCGCGTGTGTCGTCGAATCGCATTGTGTCTACCCTTTCAAGGTAAGTGTGTTGGGTCGGCCCCGTTGAGTGGGGAGCTTGTCACCCGTGTGTATGTAGGTATTGTATCAGGACTGCCAACGAGTGTCAACCGTCCGCTTCACGTATCTCCGTCGCCACACCCCACGGATGTACTGTTCACTTCCACAGTGGAGAATGGTGTTGCTGTAATCACCATGCCGGATGCCGATGTACCAGCTTGTACCCCGATGCCACATGGTGATTTCTCTGTCGTTAGCCTTGCACCATGTCATGGTCGGTGCGGTTGTCGCGATCACGGTCTTCATTTCTCTGACTCACAGGGGGTGTTGTTGTGGAGCAGCGTTGTTAGCGTGAGACGGGCGAACGCTAACAACGCTGCTTGTCTTACCCGACCTCCGACCGCTAGTCGAAGTCGCCAAGCAGCCAAGCGATGATGATGATAAGTCCGAGGTAACCTGAGAAGCCCATGTCATTCTCCATGTGTGATGTGTATGCCAGTATATTACCGACTCGCCTCTCCCGTGTCAACCCCCAATTTACTAATTTATAAAATCGCTGGCTCACGCCTCCCCTTCTTGTGGAGCCGCGTGGATGTCCTAAGACCATTCACGCGGCTCGTCTTACCCGATCTCGGAAAAATCCGGTTTTGGGCTTGACTTCCGCGCGGCGGTTGATCTCAGCAATGCCGGTGCGTGTCGTGCCAATAGTCGAACCCGCTCGGCCCGTCGCCGGTCGGTTTCGGCTTGTCGGTTTTCACGCCGCTCGCCTCGTCCGCTTTCCGCTTGGCGACCCGAGCCTTATAGTCGGCCCATCGTTTGCGTCGCCGTTCCCAGTCTTGTGCGTTTGTCATTCTCTATCCCTTCAAGTAATTGATTGCCCGACGCAGCATGTCGATGCT
Source organism: Acidiferrobacteraceae bacterium (assembly GCA_002724185.1). GTDB lineage: Bacteria > Pseudomonadota > Gammaproteobacteria > Arenicellales > UBA868 > CAJXWH01. The sequence continues at coordinate 1,660 of PBOB01000075.1, forward strand.
GTCGCCAAACTTGCCAAGTGCGTTGTTGCAGTCGTTGCACAACCAGCCCCGAAACTCATCGGTGTCGTGGTCGTGGTCGAGTACGATCTTGCCGCCGCTCCGTTTGCAGATCGGACACGTCGCGTCGGTCGGTTTCGTATTCTCCCGATGGAGTCTTGCCCGGACTTTCCGTTGGTGTCCCCGGCAATCGTTGCAAGTGTGTTTCCGCAACACGCCGCTTGGCAGTGTGTTGTTGATCGGAAAGTGGTCGAGTGGTTTCGTCTCGTCACATCGTTTGCAGATCCGCATTAGTCGAAGTCTCCCAAGACGAAAGCGAGCACAATCAGCAGTCCGAGGTAACCTGAGAATCCCATTGTCGTTTTCTCCGTTGCGTTGTTGTATCTGTCCATTGTAGCAAACCGCCGCCCGCTGTCAACCCTACCGCCGTCGCGACTTGAACGGGTTGAAGCGGCAGAAGTCTTGCACTGCGATCAGCCCCATCGGAACCACGATCAGTGCGAGTGCGGTCAGTGCGATCAGTGCGTCGATTGTTGTGGTCGTCATTGTGTTGTCTCCGTTGCGTTGTTGTGAGTCTCCATTGTAGTTGATCGGCCACCTACGTCAATCCACTTTAGTCACTTTGGCCCATTTTTTTCCAGTGCAACTACCGTGCCAAACGGCCCCAGCAAAACCCGTGCCAATCGGAAAATTTCCTTATTGAGACTGAGTCTCAACATGTAGCATTATGCTACACTTCGCCTTCAAGCTGCATGGGTGTGGAAAGACACACCCATGCAGCTTGTCTTACCCGACCCCCTAGAGGGCCGGGCTTGCCCAGCTTACCAAGCTTACCCAGCTTGCCTACCAGTCCGCGTTCCCCAAAAGCCCCTCATATACCACAGCTACCAAAGCCACCAGAAACAGCGTATTCATGCCAATTTCCCTATCTTACCTAGCTTCACACACTCCGCCGTTCATCGGCGTCGTTGGGCTACAACGAAACGACGCCGATAGTCTTACCCGACCCCCCATTGGGCCGGGCTTACCCATCTTGCCAAGTCTGCCTATCCCCCCAAAAGCCCCTCGTAGATGATAGCTGCCAGAGCGACCAGAAATAGCGTATTCATACCAAACTCCCTATCTTGCCTAGCTTCCGTCACGTCGCCGTCAATCAGCGTCGTTGAGGTGAAACGAAACGACGCTGATCGTCCTACCTCATCCCGCCCTGCACGGTGGGCCGACCCCGGAGCTTGGGGAGCTTTCGCCCTTGTGTGCTGTGAGCGCCTCGCCTCATCCGTCGATGATGATGGCGATGATCGCGATGATCAGAAACCAATTCATGTTGTTCTCCCTAGTGCGTTGTTGTGTACGGGTATTGTATACCAACACCCCACCACTGTCAACCCTACTTGCGCCACGAGTGTGCCCGTGCATCCTGAATACCGAGGATGATGATGGGCAGGACGATGGCGGTCAGCATGGCGGCGGTGATGAGTGTGTTGGTCATGGCCTGTGGCTCCGGTTATGTCGTCGTTGATCAGGGTCGTTGAGGTGGCACGAAACGACCCTGATTGTATTACCTGAAAGCGTTGTTCGAATTTTCAAGCATTAGATTATGGGATTTCTAAAGTGTAGCATAATGCAACAGTTAAAAGTTCGCCGGTTTCTTGGTCTCCGAACACTCGATCCGCCGCACTTTAACGTGGCTAGCTTGAATAAGACAAGATAGCCACGTCGTCCTACCTAATGCTGTTCGAGTTTTGAAGCCTTAGATTGTGGCATCTCTAAAGTGTTGCATTATGCAACAGTAAAAGTTGGCCAGTTTCAAGGTTTCGCAACGCTCGATCCGCCGCTCTTTAACGTGGGTGAGTTGAGTAGGACAACTCACCCACGTCGTCCTACCTGAAAGTGCCCCGATTCGTATGCTTGAAGCCCTTCAATCCGGGCAACTCTAAAGTGTAGCGAAATGATACACAAAAAGTTCCCCTAGTTCAAGCGCTCTCAACCCTCGATCCGCCGCACCTCAACGCGGGTGGATTGTAAAAGACAATACACCCGCGTCGTCTTACCCAAAAGTTCCCCCGATTCAAACGCTTCAAGCCCTTCAATCTGGGCATGTTGAAAGTGTAGCATTATGCTACAAAAAAAGTTCCCTAGTTTCTTGGTCTCGCAACCCTTGATCCGCCGCACTTCATGAGGCTAGGTTGAGTAGGACAACCTAGCCTCATCGTTCTACCTAAACAGGTGCTTCAAACCTCGAACAATGCTATATACGGGCAAACACGACGCGACGTAACTCGTTGCTATTGCTGGACTTAGAGTGTAGCAAAAAGCCACACGCTAACTAACTTGTAAAAGATCGCACATGCTCATTTATCGCCGCCTTTGATGTGGCTAGGTTGAATAGGACAACCTAGCCACATCGGATCACCCGATCTAATGTTCCAAACCTCGCACAACGCTATATACAGCCAAACGCGCCGCGCCCTAAGTCGTTGGTATCACTAGGCTTAGGGTGTAGCAAAAAGCCACACACTATCTAAGGCTTCAAACCTCGCACATGCTCACTTACGCCCATCTTCGACTTGGATAGATTGAAGAGGACAATCTATCCAAGTTGGCTTACCTGAAAGGCTCAAAACCTCGCACATCACTATATACGCCTAACTGTCATAATGGCAGACATATGCTATATTGGCACTGTCATACTGGCACACTGCCACCCTGACATGTGTAGCATTATGCACCACTGGCTCGGGCAATTGGCGCAAAAGGCACTTTAGGTAGTCTAGGTAAGGTGGGGTTTTCTGTTTGGATAGGTAAAAAGGGTAAAAAAGGAGAAAAAGCCGGGGTGGTGCTAACAAAATTGGCACGCCCATCAATAAAAGTATTAGCTAAACTGTCCCTATATGCCCCTTTTCATTCACCCAGCGCCCGCTTGTTCCCCTTTTTCTTCATCGCCGTTTCAGGATCAATCCCCTTATTCAACCTATTATAAAATGCCGCGTAGCTAACTTCGCACCTTTCATCCTCCACCCACTCGCCCACATTCTTTTCTTCCCCAAAAGCCTCAATTTTCACATTAGATTTCATGTTATTGGCGTTCTCTTTCGGAGTCACCTCCCGCAAATTGGCCCTAGTGTTGTTCAGCCTGTCATTATCTAAGTGATCTACAAAGATATACGGACTACTAGTGCCCGCAACCATCCTATGCATCGACTTATGCCTTCCCCCAATTTTTGTAATGGCATAGCCCTGCTTATTGATATGCCAGCTATACCTGCTCAGCCATGCATAATCTTCCGGGCTAACTTTTACATACTGCCCTGCCCCCGTCACGCCCCCCAAGGGGATCTCAAAATATAGATCACTCATTTTCTGATTCCTTTTTGTTTACGGTTTTACATACGCTCCTACCATGAGCCTTAGCTATACCCATTGAATATCGCCCTTTCCTCACTTGATCCACACTAACGCTGTCCTTTATTCCTAATTCATACCTGATTCTGGTCAACTCTATTGAGATTCTTTCGTCTGTATATGTGTTACACAGATTTTTAATATAATCTTTTTCTTTTTCTGTGAGTTTCATAGTGTGACTTTCAAAGACTTCATGTGTATAATATAATATGGCGACTTTTAATTTTTCCGCACACATTTTAGGCCGTAAACCATGAAAAGAATTCAAGCAGAATTAGCTATGCGTGCCAGTGCTGAGTTGGAAAAGGAGATTGAAGAAGAGCTTCAGAAGGAAGATCCCGATCCAAAACAGGCTAAGGCAATATTAAAAGCTGATGAAAATTCCAAAAGGGATGACCGAAGACCAAGTGATCGAGACAATAAATAAAGTTATATCAAGATATATTTATAAATTTCGATTTGGTTATTACGAGTCAGAAGATATCAGACAAGAAGCTTTCATTATCGCAATGGAGGCTCTTGAAAGGTATGACGAAGAGCGTCCGTTAGAAAATTTTCTGGCTGTCCATGTAAAAAACCGTTTAAGCAACTTTAAACGCGACAAATTCTTTCGTAAAGAAGGGGATTCTACCAAAACCGACTGGAATTCCCCTAACAATGCTAAGAGGTTTCTTATGGAACCGCTAAATATTGACAATATCAGGGATGAGTACGAAGAGAATATGAAAGATCCAGACGATTTTATTGATCGTATAGCCAATACAGAGATATTCGGCTTGATCGACAAGAGTCTGGACATCAAATACAGGGCAGACTATCTGAGAATGCTTGACGGAGTCTACGTCCCCAAGCCCCGTAGAGAACAAATCTACCAAGAGATACTCTCCATTTTAAGGAGCACCAATGAAGAAGGGTAGATTTTCAAAAACAGAGATCTCTTTCATTACAGAGAATCACGAAACTTTAAGCTATCAAGAAATAGCTTTAAAATTGAATCGTGATGCTTACAGCGTAGAGAACTTTATCAAGAGTAAGCTTGGTGAATCGATAGAAGATAAGAAAAGAATCCAAGCGCTCTATGATTTAAAAAACCGTCCCTACTGGGAAGACCTCAAAGGCCAGTTCAACGAACACGAACTTGAGATGCTTTTATACCATTGGGGTCGCATCATAGGCCAATTCAGAGACGACGTTCTACCAACTGAAGAGCTTCAGGTCTTAGACGCCATCAAACTAGAAGTCCTCATGAATCGCGCTCTAAAAAATCAACAAACGAACATGGAAGACATCGATACATACGAAGAGCAGATTACAGAAGAGAAGGGTAGACCAATTGAATACCAAGACAGAGACTACATATTCAATCTTGAAAGACAAATAGCTGTAGCCAGAGCAGCCCAAGAAGCTCTAGGACGTGATTACAAAGACCTACAAGTCAAAAAATCCGCCATGCTTAAAGATCTCAAGGCTACCAGAGAACAGAGAATCAAACGGCTGGAAGATTCCAAACAGACATTCATATCTTGGGTTTCAAACTTAATGACCAACCCTGATATTAGACAAGAGATAGGAACAGAAATGGAAAAGATGCGTCTATCCATTAACAAAGAAAAAGAAAGACTATCTGAATGGCATCAATACGAAGATAAGCTCGTAGATCAACCTTTCCTAACCCCGGACACTGTCAAGGATGAGTAATGTTCGAATTCCCCAAGATAATGATAGCGTCCATGCACCGTACTGGCCACCATGCTATTGCTATATGGTTAATGCACCAACAACTAGGCATTCCATACTTCCAGCTTAAAACTATTACCCAGTGGCTATTTTATCTTGAAACCCAACAGGGTATAAGCTTTCTTTTAAATAACCCCCTAGTAAGAGACGAAAATCAACACCCAGACAAAGCCAACGTTTCTCAGATCATGAAAGACTACTGTGAAGCCAATTCTACTAATTTAATAATTGGTACACACGAACAACACAGTCTCAAGGATGTTGTCTGGTCCTGCGGAACTTCAGATGTGTTTGCAGTTAATACGAAACTAGTTGTTGTTTTAAGAGATTTTAAAAATTGGATTGCAAGCTGTATAAAAATGGCCGGTAGGGACGGAAAGCGGTATGATAGTATAATCAACGACAATAAGATTAATCTTTACAAGGATCACTGCAAATTCTTTTTTGAGCCAAATGGAATAGAGTATGTCTTATTTAATCAGTGGTTTACTAGTGAGGAATACAGGCGGGATTTGGCGGCGAGATTAGATTTAGATTTTACTGACGCGGCTATAGATCAAGGTTCTCCTTTTGGGGGCGGAAGCTCTTTTGACAAGATGGAGTATTTGAAGAGCGCCTCGATGATGAAGGTGAACGACAGGTATTCACAGATGGAGAATCACCCAGTATACAAAAAGATAATTCAAGACAATCAAGAGATTTTGGAGATGAGCAATGAGATATTCACAAATCTCTGATTCTTGACTCGGTAAAAGAATAATGTACGAAAATGTAAGAAAAATTTTGTTACCGGCCACACACCGCAGTGGTCATCACGCTGTTGGTGTCTGGCTTTTACATCAAGCTGAAGAAGTAGAAGATTTTAATATGCAAACTGTTCCTGATTGGTGGAATTACTTGGTGGTCAAGGGTGGGTTAAGATTCTTTTTTAACAACGTCTTGAAAGAGTGTCCTTTTACAGCACC
>PBOB01000076.1 GCA_002724185.1 Acidiferrobacteraceae bacterium
AACGATAATGTCATATTTAAGCATGAGCAGCACCTATGATATTCCTCTTTGGATGGGTGAGTCGGGTGAAAACTCTAGCGCCTGGTATTGGGAGGTTTTTGGCCTTCTCGAGGATAATAATATCGGCTGGAACTTTTGGACCCACAAAAAGGTCGAAAAAATTACAAGCCCCTTTTCTGTGGTTGTTCAGCCTCAGTATCAAACACTTATTGACTACTGGAGCGGTAGCGGATCACAGCCTTCTAGCACATATGCTGAGGCCGCGCTATTAATTTTCACAAACAGTCTAAAAATTGAAAACTGTATTACCCGGCCGGGGGTAATCGCATCGCTGACCGATCCTGAGTATGGATCTATATCGAAGCCATATCGGCCTCACTCTATCCCCGGGACTTTCCCCGCGGTAGAGTACGACATAGGAACATGGGGCGTATCCTATACCGATAGCGACTATTATAATAATGGTGACGGCGGCTACAATGATGGGTGGGCATATCGAAACGATGGCGTAGACATAGAGCAAAACAACAACCCCAATGGGCACCCGTATAATATCGGGTGGACAGAGACCGGTGAGTGGCTCGGCTATACAATTGAAAGTGTACAAGCCGGAACCTATGATCTAAAAATTAGTGTCTCAGCCCAAAACAGTGGTGGAATGTTTTTTGCACAATTAAATGGTCAAAATGTTGGTGTCGTTAATGTGCCATCAACGGGCGGGTGGTACAACTGGGAAGATATTCTTTTGCCCTCTATAGATATAAGTGAGAACGAAATATTTTTAAAGATCCAGATCGTCCAGCCCGGCTTTAACCTGGAGTCAATAACTTTCGAACAGGTAATGGCCTCAACCGAACAGCCGCCTATTTTAAATGAGTTCAGCATAGGAAAAGCATATCCAAATCCATTTAATAATAACATTGAGATTCCTATCCAGATTGATAGACCAAATATGTATGAGGCAGAAATATTTAACACCAACGGCCATTCTATTATAAAGTTGTTTAATGAAATAATTGAGCCGGGGTCTCACTCTTTTACATGGGGCGGTAAAAACAAATACGGGAACATTGTACCCTCTGGAACATATTTTTTAGTGATTTCCAATGGTCAGGTTTCAAACAAACAAAAAATTCTTTTATTAAAATAGGGGCTGTGATGAATCATAAATTATCATTTAATGCTGTAAACACATTTTGGGATGAGAAAATCATTCCAGTACTTACTGAATATATAAAAATACCAAACAAGTCTCCATCCTTTGACCCCGAGTGGGAAAAACATGGTCACATGGACAAGGTCTTAAACCTTGCGCTAGATTGGGCAAACGAGAACAAACCCGAAGGGTCAACAGTGACCACTGAAAGAACGCCCGGAAGAACCCCTATTATAATGGTTGATGTTCCTGGGACGAAAGATGGTAATATTTTAATGTACGGACACCTGGACAAACAACCAGAGATGGATGGCTGGGCAGATGGCCTAGGGCCGTGGACCCCGGTCCTAAAGAACGACAAACTCTATGGCCGCGGAGGAGCCGATGACGGGTACGCACTGTTTGCCTCTATATCAAGTATTCATGCGCTAAAAGATCAAGGATTAGACCACCCGAGAATTTTGGTTTTAATTGAGTTTTCTGAAGAAAGTGGTTCCCCTGATTTGCCACACTATATGGATCTTTGTTCAGATAAAATTGGTACCCCAGATCTGGTTGTTTGTTTAGACTCTGGTGCCGGAGACTATAACAGATTTTGGACAACAACATCATTACGGGGGCTGATCGGGCTTTCAATGAAAGTAGAGGTGCTTAGCGAAGGCGTCCACTCGGGAGGAGCCAGCGGACATGTTCCATCATCCTTTAGAATAGCCAGGCAATTATTGTCCAAGCTTGAAGATGAAACCACTGGTGAGATTCTATTAGACAGATTACACACAGAAATCCCTGAACATAGGATTAAAGAGACACAAACGCTGGTATCTATCTTGGGCGATGAAGTGGTAAAGGAATTTCCTTGGAAAGATAAAATGAGACCATCAACAGATGATAAGATCGAAGGAGTCTTACGAAGAACCTGGAAACCCGCACTGTCTATTGTTGGCTCAGACGGCCTCCCACCGACTGCAAACGCAGGAAACGTGCTACGGCCGTATACAACCCTGCAACTGTCGATGCGCATCCCGCCGATGGTTGATGCACAAGAGGCAAAGTCAGCGATTGAAAATGCTCTAAATGAAAATATCCCCTATGGTGCAACCGTGGAACTAGATTTTGAAGAAGCGGCTGATGGTTGGAACGCGCCAGAGACAAGCCCCTGGCTATTAGATGCAATAGAAAAAGCATCAAAACAATATTTTAGGCAGCCCCCGTGTTCAATTAGTGAGGGCGGGACCATCCCGTTTATGGCAATGTTGGGTGAACAATTTCCAAGGGCCCAGTTTGTGATCACAGGGGTTCTGGGTCCCAAGTCTAATGCGCACGGTCCCAATGAGTTTTTACATATTCCATTTGCCAAGAAACTAACCTGCTGCATCAGCAGTATACTGTCCGATTATAAATAGCGTTCTATTATTAAATGCTTTGTAGTCCGTTTTCTTTCTGATAAACAGGGATACTTGGGTCACCAGAAAAGTCACCGTGTTTTTCGTCTGGAAGAAGGGCCGCGATTCTACACATTAACTCCCTGCTAGCCGTTTCTAGCTTTTTTGATTTTTCCTCTTTAGATCCTTTAACATCAAACGGTCCAAAAGGTTTTCCGATATTAACATGAATCCTAGATCGTACGCCCCTAAAAATATTATCCCATGCATTGCTGGCACCGCGGACCGATACCGGAAGCACGGTCGCGTTTGCGATAGAGGCGAGATAGACGGCACCTGGTTTTGCCTCTGTTAACGTGGTGCTTGTGATACCCCCCTCTGGAAAAATTCCGAGAATCTTACCTTTTTTTATCGCGTTTAATGATTGCTTAACTATCGACGGCCCGACCTTGTTTCTGTCTGTCAGTATCGCCCCGTATATCATTGGCGCAAACAAAAAATGGGGCTCTATCCCGAGTTCTTTTTGCATAATGAAATCAATCGGTCGGTGTATCGCATAGACCAGCAAGAACGGATCAAAATAAGCAAAATGGTTCGAGGCCAATACAATTGGCCCCTCTTTTGGAATGTTTCGCCTGCCCTGTACCTTGATCTTGCCCACAAAGAGCCCTAAGAAAAACACAATATAGGCAGAAATATATTGTACCCAATACGGACGAGGTTTAATAGACTTTGGAAGCCCGATGTTTTCCATGCATTAATTCGTTATATGTGGGTTTTACTATTTACTCTTAAAAGGGAAGATCGTCATCTGAGTCAGAATCAGATTTTGGATTTGGAGCAGCATCCGGAGCCACGCGACCCGATCCTGTGTTGTCCGACCTTTTGCCAAGCATGGTGAAGTTATCACAGCTGATCTCTGTCGTACGACGTTTGATCTGGTTTTTATCTTCCCACTCCCTCGTGTGTAAGCGGCCTTCTACATACACCATTTGACCTTTTTTCATGTACTCGCTTGCTGTCTCAGCCATCCGGCCATACATGACCACCCTGTGCCACTCTGTTCTGTCTTGCGTCTCCCCGTTTTGATCTTTCCATGATTCATTGGTTGCAACACTCAGGTTGGTCACTGCCGTACCCTGCGGCGTAAATCTAGCCTCAGGATCTTGTCCAAGGTTTCCAATAAGAATAACTTTATTTAGACTGTTTTTTTGCATAATTGACTCCTATTTATATATAAGAGAATAAATTTACTTATTCAATTTTACCGACAAATTTTAGTCAAGTATAAATAAATAAGGGGCCAATAAAGGCCCCTTATTTATTAAGAAACTAGGTCGAAAGAATATATTACTTCATCAGTAACAGTTTCTTTACAGAAACAAAATCTTTCGCATGTATCTTATAGATATACATACCTGAGGCCACTGGTGAGCCAAACTCATTCGTAGCGTTCCACTGTATCTTATATCTACCAGGCTGATGTTCTCTAGACACCAGGGTGCGCACTCTCTGCCCATTAATATTATAAATATCTATCCTGACATCGCTAACCTCCGGAATATCATATCTGATATTTGTAATTGGGTTAAACGGATTTGGATAGTTATTGTGCAGTGCAAACACCTCAGGAATCATCTCTTCCTCAGTGCTTAACATCCAGCCAGCGTCTACCACAAGGCTAAATGGTCCATTTTCAGAAGAAACACTTACCCAATCATCTGACGCCCACACGTCCCAGGTTATGTTCAACATGGTAAGAGCTGGGTTCAAATCAGAATCAACTGAGTCTGCAATCAGGGCATACAAGTCCTCATAAGGAATAAGTATGTTTGTGCCTGTCGTTGTTATGTCCAGACAATCATCATACTCTGCAGCACATAGCTCTAACGTGTATTCCACCTGTTCACCATCAGGATCATTAGAGTTAGACCAAATAATCATTAGGTCAGCGCTAGTAACATTAGTCGCTGTAAGTGTGAGAACTGTTTCATTCTCAGGAGCAATCAGGTTCACCGCTTCTGGCGGTGCATTTTGAAGGTCTACCGTGACCATCTCTGAGTTTGACTCACTGATCGTTCCGGTACCATCTTCCTCATAGACCGCGCTAACATGATATTCAACAGGACCAGATTCACCGACTATATCATAGTACCAGCGCTCGCCCATACCTAGAGTGTCAAGAGCAGCACCGTCACGATATACCCGATATCCAAGGAAATCAAACGCGGCATCTCTGTAGCTATCCTCGGGGATATACTCCTCGAACAGCATCATAGGTCTGCCTTGGTCTCTAAAGATACCTTCGGTTCTCTTTCTGGAAATCTCAGTCAATGCTACAGGCTGAACAGATCCCTCTATGGCCGGATTATAAGGAGCAGCAACAAAACTATCGAAATAGATAGATCCGTGCTGATCATTATTTGGCTGGAAAAACTCTATACCAATGTTCACATAGGTTGCACCCTCTGGTATCTCTATCATCGTCCCCACGTGATGCCACTCGCTTCCTGCAAATGTACCATTAAATGGTTCAGAATAGTCAGCTCCCATATAAGTATAACCATAAGGACCTTCCCAATAAGAAGCGAACACGGTCGCACTATTTGTTCCCTGTCCGATCCAATCATGTAGGTGAGACATCATATAGGCTGATACGTCAAACATAGCACCTGCACCACCAAGCTCTTCAGCGGTAAAGGTCTGATAGACAGATCCCCACATGTTCTCTCCACCGGCATACATTCCCCACATTTTAAGAGCGTGTCCACCATCATAGACCTCAAGAACTGATCCATCAGGCGACCCATAGATACCGGCACCATCAGGGTCTACAAACATATTCCCGTATGGTACTCCATCAGATCCCATTCGATGAAATTCGTTTGGAAAATGCTGCCATCCTCCAGCTGGATCAGGGTGCCAACCCTCAAAACTAGTGTTGGATATAACATTTGTAATTGGCCAGGAGATAAAACCGCGAATCATCCAGTTCCCCTCAAGTCCAAATATATCCTGAAGTGAGACCCATCCATCACTGTCAAATCCGTTGATCATGTTCCCGAGACCGTTGTGTGTCTCACCATTATCAACTACCGCCGGATATGTTCCTCCGTCGCTGCCATTAGATATACACCTCAGTGCGATCCACATTTCAGCTCCAAGGACCATAGGAATAGGCTCTTCTAGTACGTGATAGTTCCATTCTAGCTCTTCTAGATCAGATCCTGGTATAATTTCAGACTGATAGATCATCGTTGTGCTATCAACCATTCCACCAGGTGCGAAAGCGTATACCTGAATATAATAGGATGATGCGCTAACGTTTGAACCGCCCATAAACTGTATCTCCTGCAGCTGCTTACCCTGAAACTCAACAAGATCTTGAGCAGGGAATCGCGTGGCTACCTGAAAGTCAAAGGCATCTTCTCCTCCTAGTGCATTTCCGATCATACCGTTATCATGGCCGATCCACTGGTCACCACCTGCAGGCGGATCCCATTCAACCTCAGCGGCCAAACCATCAGGCATAACGCTTAGGTTTCTTGGAGGATTCATTGAAGGAGCAGGGGCCGTAACCTCTACCTCAGCTGGGCCCGCTGTTACGGACTCACCGTACATTGTTAACAAGGTCGTAACCCCATAGGTGTACGTTCCCTCTGCATCAACAACATCCATAAATCCTTCGCCAGCCAGGCTATCTGCCATCATTTCACCATTCTTATAAAGATTGTATCCAACTAGATCCAGCTCTGGTGGAATCATAACCGCGAAGTTATCTACGGCAACACCATAGCCCCAGTTACCACCACAGTCTGAATACCTTAGCCCAATCTTGGCCGAGCTTGCGGTTCCAGGAAGTCCAAGAGGAAGCTCTATCATATCCCAACCTGCGGTTGAGTTGATTAGTCCCCTAGACACCCATTCTCCGCCATCAACGCTCACCATAAGCTCAAGCTCTTCTGCGTAGGTGCCTTCATCCGCACAAGGGCCCGAAGGCTGTGTGAAATAAAGATCACCAACGAGAGATAGTCCGGCTATTTCGGCCTCAGTAAAGCCGCCCAGATCTACCTGCGCAGAGGTTAGTCTTGCGTCTGTGTAGGTATAATTATACTCATGAAAATCATCATTGTAGAACGCAAATGAACCATGATCTGGTGGAGACCAGTATGTTGAGGTTGCATCCTCTGTTGTACCGGCAACCCAAACAGGACCACCATCAGGGGTCAGGTCTTCTGAGGTCATCGTTCCCAGGGTTCCATCGTCAAAGTTCTCAGAATAGGCAAGGTCACCACCGCCAACATCCGGCATCTCCCAGTCCAGCTCAACAATCCAACCATTAACACTGGCCGTAAAGTTTACTGGTGTTGGGATAGTAATCGGAGCAAAAGGTGTTACGGTTACTGTTTCCGTAGGATCTGAAATTCCTCCGTCGTAAACAGCCTTTACCCTATAGGAATAGGTTTCACCTGTGCCCGTTGCAAGATTGCTGTCCGAGTACATTTCCTCAGTTGTGTTTGCGATAACATCCCAAACACCACTGTTCTCTCTAAGAACCTGATAGTCAATAAACTCCCGTGAGCCACTTGGCATATCTAGATTATTAAGGTTTTCCTCAACCGCCAGGGCTTTCTGCTCTGGATCATGGTTTGGATCAACCGAGACCATATCATAGTCCCAGCCCTCGGTATAGTTCGTGTCACCATGGGCAAACACCTGCAGGGTATAGAATCCGGCATCACCGCCCCAGCCATCTACAACAATATAATAATCGTTACCAGGGTTCATCGCTACCGTGTCTGCATATGAGGTGTAGTATCCACACTCATAGTAGTCATAGAAACCAGCGTCCTCATTACAGGATATCATTGTGTTTGTGCTGTTTTCAAAGACATAGACCTTTGTGTCAAACAGAGACAAACAGGTACTGATATCAATAAGCATACTGTCCGTAGGTGTGTACTTATACACCACATCCGGTGACTCACTATTGTCAGAACAATTATCATAATTGTTCTCAAAACCGTTTGCCGTGTTTCCTGTCGCAACAAATGGGATCATGTCTATCTCGTAGGCAGACTGGATCACATTACCCGGATCTAGTGCAGGAGGTGAAACCCAATCTAGGTTTACAGACTCAAGCCAGGCCTCACCAACTAGATCAGCTGGTGGAAAGAGCTGGTCGGCTCTTGGGCTCGCACTAACCGTGTCCGTGTGGTCAGACACAAGACGGTCTCCATTGATCGAGACAGCATAGTAGCTATACTCTGTACCATTTACCAGCGGCATCTGGGTATAGTTGTAGCCATAGACAGAGTCCTCTACAACGGAGCCATCGGCCGCATTGTAGATCACATACTCATAAGGCTCTGGCGGACTATATGTAATGTTCATCTGATAGTCAAAATAAGACTGGGAGTTTTCACCCTCAATAGACCAGACAATTCTGGTTGGTTCTTTTGGACCGGTGTGGTCTCCCGCCAGGTGCTGATAGGAGATGTGGAGGGTGTCTCCCTCATCTGCTGTATAGAGATCGTCAAGCGCATACTCTGTAAGGCTCAGGTCCCACATTGTAAGGATGCCATCTCTGTCATCGTTGCTATTTCTTATGATCTCAATGTCGATCTCGCCGCCATAGCCAACCTCAACCTCAAAAATATCTATATCTCCCTGGCAAATTTCAAGACTATAACTCCAATCGTCACACCAGGAACACACATCGTTAAGGTTGGTCCACGTGTCCTCTGACTCAAAGAAGTCGTTTGGCTCAAACTGGTCTGGGTC
>PBOB01000077.1 GCA_002724185.1 Acidiferrobacteraceae bacterium
CAAACGTTTAAAATACATGCTGATTCAATCTGAAGTTTGATGCGGTTATTGTTCTCTTGAGGGCGGTCTCTCCGTGTTGTTTAGATATTAAAAACTTACATGTTAAATATACGAGCACACTTTTGCTCGAGAGACGGTAAACTTGTTACTGATGACCGAGGCTCAATGTGTTTGTTCTTGCCAGATGATATAGTAATCTTGATTAAGTGCTTATTTGATACATAAAAGGAAGGTATGACTATCGGCGTGACTGGTTGGTCGTCTGTCTAGGTCAATAACTATTAACATATGAATCGTGCATTAAAGATTGGTCTTATAGTAGATAGTAGGAATGTCTCTCCCTATGTTATGGATCTAGCCAAATGGGCTAGAAGTCAGAGAAATATTGACATATCGCATGTTTTAATCCAGAAAGTTGAGAGAGTATCAGGATACCAGAGGGCTATTAGACTGATTAAGCGGCAAGGGATTTGTAGGCTATCTAGTGCAGTTGTTTTCGCGCTATTAACTAAAGCGGAATTAGTATTGTTACGCCGTCGTTATCGAATTGTTAAGGATCATTTCCAGTACGAAGCTGTCGATAGCATTATATCGGACAGCCTGTCGATTACTCCAGTTGTCTCGGAAACTGGGAATATCTTTCAATACGATAATGATGATCTTGAGAAGATACGAGCCCTTGACTTTGATTTGCTTATCCGATGTGGTACGGGAATATTACGAGGTGAAATACTGTCGGTAGCAAAGCATGGGATAGTTTCCTTTCATCATGCAGATAACCGAGTTTATCGAGGCAGTCCTCCTGCGTTTTGGGAGGTGTTTTATCGGGACGAAACAACGGGTTTTACGCTGCAGCAGCTAACAGAGGATCTTGATGGAGGCAATGTTCTCGCTAGAGGCTGTTTCACCACTCAGCCCACTTACCTCCTCAATCAAGCAAATCTTTATCTTAGAAGCAATTTTTTTCTGAAGAAGCTGCTTTGTGACATTGCTAGCACAAATACACTTATATATCTTGAGTCTTCGTACCCATACGACGGTAAATTATTTACGCGACCGAATGTATGGACGCAGATTCGATACGTATGCCGAACTATGGTTAGGTTCACTAGAACTTTGATAGATCAAAAAATTTTCTGCAGGCGGGATAGTTGGAATGTCTCTTTTGCAACGACTAACTGGCATAAGCTAGTAATGCGGCAGTCTAAACGAATACCCAATCCACGTAATCATTTTCTAGCAGACCCGTTTATTATACGGAACAATGCGACCGACTATTGCTTTGTCGAAGATTATGACTATGCGAAAAATTTAGCTGCGATATCAGTGTACGAGATTAGTGACGATAAAGTAATCAGACTGGGTGAGGCGATTAAGGAAGAGTTCCATCTATCCTTTCCATATATCTTTACGTTCAAAGATGAGTACTACATGTGTCCACAAACAAAAGGTACAAACGATATCAGATTATATCGAAACATTGAATTTCCTCTAAAGTGGGAACTGACAGCAGTGTTGTTGGATGATGTTAGTGCAACCGATACTATGATCTTTCCTCATGATGATAGATGGTGGATGCTTACAAATATAGACCCCTTTGATGGCAGTGATCATAGTTCCATGTTATTTATCTTTTTCTCTGATAATCCATTGGGGCACATTTGGGAGTCCCATCGTATGAATCCAGTTATTGTAGATCCAATGCGTGCAAGGAACGCAGGAATACTCTACGATGGAGATATCATCTACCGTGTTTCGCAGCAGCATGGATTTGGGATTTATGGTCAAGGAACTGCAATTAATAGAATTGATGAGTTGACGCCAGATAAGTTTTCCGAGGTCAAGGTAAGTACAATTTCACCAAAGTTTTCGCCCGCAGCGCAGGGCAGCCATCACTTGCATAGTAATGGTGCAATAACCGTATTTGACTACGCAAATAAGTTGCGTTGCAACCCGATTTCTAGGAAATATTCCGAATCTAACTTTTAACAACGCTCTGCTAGCTCGGAGCAGTCGTAGTGTAGTGCCCGGCATAATTCCGAGATCTTCATGTTATCGTCATCAGTAACATTACCAACATGATGAGAAAGGGATGATTTATCAATTTCCCCCGGTAGGCCTTTGAAAAAGTTGCTACTCGATTCGATTAGGCGCCCATTAAAGGAAGGTGTAAGCAGGCAATCGTGAAAATCTATCCCTAGTTTACTGGCTACTATATGCATGACTTGCTCTGTTTTTGTGATTAGATCCTCAAAGCGAATAATAGTAACGTTTTGTGAAAATTGCTTTTTAGATTGAATTATTCCGGAAACAGCCTCACTCCATTTCGACAAGATATCTTCGAGCCCACTATGAAACGCGGGTTGCGCGTTCATTTCACCATGATTCTTGGCTGAGAAATACCAATTTACTGGGTCTCTTAAGATAGCCAAGTGTTTCCCTTCAGGGTAAAGGTCAAAGAAATGTTCAATTTTCTTTTTGGTGTTCATTAGGGCAGGGCAGAATGCTGCAGTATATTTCTTCGGCCTATAACCATTTATAAAGGGGTGATAATCAAGCCACGATCCAAAATATGATGTGAAATAGATATCAAAAACATCGCGATGAGTAGTTGGCACTGTAGTGTCCCAGTAATGCTTAAATAAGTGCCTAGTGACAAACGTTGGTAGATATTTCTCTAAGTATCTATCACTAAGCTCACTTTTTTTATATCCTCGATCGAGATGCTTTGCCTTCTTGTCATGGATTAAGTTGTAGTTCCAAGTCCATTTTTCCTTTGTATCGATTGGCGGCCATTCTGTTTTTATGGGGTAGCCTGTTTTAAGTTCACCGGGGTGAACATAGAGCTGTGGATGTCCATCAAGAAGTTGTGAAAGTAGTGTGCCGCCTGATCTTCGTTCTTGGGAGATCAAAATAAGAGGTAAGTCGATGTACATAGAGTGGGAAAGAGCTTGCCGACAGATTGATCGATGCTCTTTGAATAGAATTCGGTATTCAGAGATGACGTTCTTAAAGCTATCGAGATACATTAAATTATTCGCTCAATCTAGCGGTGTGCATACTACAGGTTAGTAATTTAGGTATACAGAAAGATAATTCTTCATTCTCCTACAACGAAGTAGCATGGCCAGGGATCAAAATAGAATTTTTGTAGTTTGACTTGCGCCAGATTTAGACTCTCCTTTAGCGCTATAGTTTCGCCTGGCCACTTTTTTGTATTAAGCTCATCGAACGCCACAATTCCACCCTTAGGAACAAGTGGTAACAGTTCATCAATCGCTGTTTTTGTTGGTTCATATAGGTCAAAGTCAAGATATAGCATAGCGACCACAAGATGAGGATTTTCGCTTTTATACTTTGGGATTGTTTGCGTTGCGTCACCTTTAATGACTTCGCATCGCGAAATATGTGGCAAAGCTCTGTTTTTATCATGAATTCGAATTGCGTCAGCGAGCACTTGATAGTCTGTATCGGCAAATATATCTTTATCCAATATTTGTGGATCGCTGGACGAGGTTCCAGGAAACCCTTCGAATGAGTCAAAACCGAGCACCTGTCGCTTTAGTCCATATGGTTCTAGTATGCTCGCTAAATGATAATATAGCATAAGACTCCCACCTTTATGGACTCCGCATTCTACAACCGCACCCTCTACTGATACTATTTTCTTGAATAGTTCAATGCGTGTCAAAAAGTCAGTAACACGTTGACGCTTTGTGAAGAGGAATGGGTCATCTATATATTGGGTAAGATCGACCTTGTGAGCAAATTGATCGCGCTCGCTACTAAATGCGCGCTCTAGCTCACTCCACTGACTATTCATGTTCTCAGGCATACATTTCTCCTATGCGTATTACCAAACAGTCCGTCCACCATCAATAACTAGATTCGAGCCAATCATATATTCGGAGGCATCTGAAACAAGAAAAATAATGGCAGCTCGGTATTCCTCTGGGTCTGCCATTCTGCCCAAGATAATTAGTCGCTCTAATTTCTTAACAAAATGCTCTGGTTGGTTCACATAAACTCCTCCGAGTGAAATCGTATTTGTTCTTATTCCTTGATCTCCCCAATAGCTCGCTAAATAGCGAGTCAGTCCATGGATCCCATGTTTTACAATAGAGTAGGTAACTGGCTTGACTCGTTGCTTATTGGTCGGCAATGAACTCTCTTCATATAGGCGCTGATCTGGCGCGATAAGACCTAAATCCGACGAGATATTCAGTATTACGCCCTTTCCTGCTGATACCATCACAGGTCCGAAGATTTGACTGCATAGCATTGCTCCTGTTAAGCCAACAGATAATTCGTGTTCCCACGTTTTAACGGGGAAAGACTCGAGTCGATTTTCGGTCGGCATTGTGTCAGCCATTTTAGTGTCCACAGCTGCATTGTTGATCAAAATATCAATGCGCCCGAACTTTGTGACTAAATTATCCCTTACATTGATTAACTCTTCGGTAGAAGTAATATCGCAGTGGTGAATTTCGGAGTTTATTCCGTAGATATTCAATACTTCTTCAGCCAGTTGATTAAGCCCTTTTTCATCAACATCAACTAATACTGGTTGCCCGCCAAATTCGGCAATTGCTTTTGTATGTTGCTGTCCCAAAAGTCCACTGGCTCCAGTCACTATAGCGACTCGTCCTGGAATTTCAAATTTCTCTCTTGTTGACATTCTATGTTTCGATAACTTTCAATGTTGCAATAGATTGTCGTGCATGCCATCCAAGTTTAACGGATAGTTCAGCTTCACTCAGTGGTACTCTCGGCGATGCTCCTGATTCGATGCATGCAAACAAATGTCTTAATTGTTCAATAAACATTGCATTTCGTGAATAATTCGGATCTGACCAAGCCTCAACACATTTATTAAGTCCAATATCATATAAAGAAGTATGGTTATTATAAAAATCCCATGTTATGACGCCCTCGGAACCCAATATCTTACCAACTTTTATTCGGTTTCTTTGCAAATAATCCATATGTACCGTTATAGGTATTGAGCCGCTAGCTACACTAAATAAGCTTACAACAACTGCAATATGTTCAGAGTCAACTGATAGGTTACTGTTTTGATTGGCGGACGCGAAAACTCTCGAAGGAAACCCAAAGAGGTCGATAACATAGTCAAGTTCATGATTTACCCCAAAAATTACACCGCCACCGAGTTCTTTCCTTGCAGGGTGGGTGGCCCGATAATCTTCATACGGATGCCAGTCAGGTAGATATTCACCGCTCTCAATATAAGCAGACAACACTTTACCAATACGGCTATCGTTCAGCCAGGACTTTACTTGAGTAAAGATCGGGTGATAGCGTTGCTGATACCCAACAAGAGCAACTAATCTTTTTTGATTAACGATCTGGATTAGTTCTTCAATACCATTAGTGGTTACTGCTAAAGGTTTTTCGATAAAAAGATGGCTGCCAGCTTTAGCAGCGGCAATAGCTGTATCGAGATGAAAGGAGGACGGATTGGTGATGAATGTAAGATCTGGTTTTGCAGCTAGCGCAGTCTGGAGGTTTATGTATTCGTCAATATTATATCGTGTGCGGAGAGATTCTCCATGTAACACCTCCATATTGTCGTTTAATACTATATCGTTAGATTCCTTAGATGACCGGAATGCAATAATGTGATCAGCATCTCCTCTGAGTTGACGTACTAGACGAAGATGCCGCTGGCCAATGGAGCCTAGGCCAACAAATAGAATTTTCATGTCGGTGATGCAGGCCTTAGATTTGTGAACTGTGTTATCAATATAGTCCTCATAAAAACTTGAAAGCTTAGCCGGAGTGAGGCAGTGTATTACAACAAACCATAAGGTCAACGTCTATAAGCTTCTGGAATCCATTCAATTTTATTCAAAATCCCTTTGTCTTTACAGTCCCTGTAGAATGCTTTTGCGACAATTAAATCAAGTGGTTCATCAATGCCTATACTGTACAAATCGCGATTCATTATGTAGCCCGTAGCATTTGAGCCCCATTGCACGCCAGACCAAAGCAGATCTGTTCGGTATATGTACACCGCGCCATTTCTAATATAAGCCGTATCTTGATCCTGTCGACGCAGCCCCTCAGGTTCCTCAATACAATACGGGGTAACATTTAGCGCGCCATCAACCCTTTTGATACGTATCGGATGCGCGTCGCTAACTTCAACAAGCGACATAAGACTTGTTGCCGAGGTATTTGTCATTTGCTTAAAAGCCTGGTCTATATGGGTCGGCAGCCTAAAAGGGCATGTTGGTTCTAATAAGATGAGATTGGTATAGGTTTTTCCAAAAGTTTGATGTTGGTCTGTAAGTACGTGCTGCATTACCGATAATGTAGTCGATGCATCTAAGGCTAGATCCGCAGGTCGAAGTGTTGGTGCAAAACTCCCATATTGATTAGCAACTTTTGCTATATCTGGTGAATCAGTAGAAACCACGATACGATCAATCACCTTAGACCCCATCGCAGCAAAGATAGCTCTCTCTAGGAGGCTGTATTCGCCTAGCTTCGCTAAATTCTTTCCGGGTATAGCCTTAGAGCCGCCCCGAGCAGGTATAACAGCTAATACGTTAACCATATCCGTTGTTATCTTCGCTTAGTTAAGGAGGGTAAATTGAAAGTATAAAGATGGTTCGCTTTTACCATTGTTGTCTTTTGTGGTTCTCGGCATATTTCAAGACTTGGTATTTTGAGTATCACGAATAAAGTTTATTGCTGTTTACGTATTCCAGCCGAGAGGTTACCATATTGTTCTTAAGAATGATTCCTATTATTATATGGTAGCCGTAGCCCTAATGCTAAAACCCAACCTATGGCGGTGGAACTGGTGGACTTTAGGTGCAGTCTTCCTAGCGGCAATCGTGTCGCTACCAATTATTGCGGTGTTTGGCTTTGCTGCTCAGCCAGCGCCGGACATCTGGATGCATTTGCTAACAACATCCTTTCCGTTCTATCTAAGAAATACATTTGTATTACTAATAGGTGTGGCATGTTTGGTAGCTCTAATTGGTGTATCAACAGCTTGGCTTGTATCTATGTGCAATTTTCCTGGGCGGCAAATCTTCGAGTGGCTTCTTCTTCTGCCTTTGGCGTTCCCTGCATATGTCATTGCTTACGCTTATACAGATCTTCTTGAGTATGCAGGACCTGTCCAGTCACTACTTAGATTACACTTTGAATGGTCAAGTCCAGCTGAGTACTGGTTTCCCAATTTGCGTAGTATTGGGGGGGCTATTATTCTTATGGCGTTCGTTCTATACCCCTATGTATATCTCCTAGCAAGATCTGCGTTCCTCACGCAGTCTGTTAGCACGTTAGAAATAAGTCGGGCATTAGGACGAACTAGCTGGCAGACATTTTTCCTAGTTTCTCTTCCTAACGCTCGTCCGGCAATCGTTGTGGGAATAGCTCTTGCATCAATGGAGACTTTAAACGACTATGGGACGGTCGACTTTTTTTCGGTGCCGACTTTAACAGCAGGCATAATTGATGTGTGGTTGGGAATGGGCAGTCTTGCAGCTGGCGCACAAATTGCCACAATGCTTGTTTTCTTTGTGGTCTTATTGATACTGTTCGAAAAAGCTAGCCGTAGGAATCGGAGATACTATCAACAATCTTCAAGTAGGTATAAGCCACTGCCTACGTACAGTTTAAACAAGTGGAGAGGTGCTCTTGCTATTGTGATTTGCGGAGTTCCTGTAGTATGTGGCTTTTTACTGCCGGTATTGGTGCTCACCCGTCTTTCTATCATCTATTTTAGCGAGTCGTGGACCCCGCATTTTCAAAAGCTTGCCGCCAATAGTTTAACGGTATCTGGAATGGCGGCACTATTAACAGTGGCTCTAGCGTTGTTCATATCGTACAGCAGACGGCTCCAAGATGGGAAAATTATTCAAATTTCTACAACATTTGCAACACTTGGCTATGCTATTCCAGGAGCAGTATTAGCAGTAGGAATCCTCACGCCATTAGGATTTATCGATAATGCAGTGGATGCGTTTTTGCAAAAACATTTTAATCTATCGTCGGGGCTTTTATTCAGCGGAACAGTAGCCGCTGTAGTATTTGCATATATTGTTAGATTCTTAACAATCGCAGTCGGGCAAATTGAATCGAGTCTTGGAGGTGTTGCTCTCACGGTAGATATGGCGGCAAGGACTCTCGGATATTCAGCCAGAAGCACTATGGTACGATTCCACGTTCCACTAATTAGTGGTGGCCTGTTCACAGCGCTGATGATTGTTTTTGTCGACTGCATGAAAGAGTTACCAGCAACACTAATCCTTAGGCCATTCGGTTTTGAGACATTGGCAACTCATGTTTTCTATTTTGCTTCAGATGAAATGTTAGGGCAATCCGCGCTTGGTTCATTGACGATAGTGTTAGTTGGTGTCATACCCGTCGTGCTATTGTGTCATCTTGTTGTAAGGTCGCGAGATAAAAGCCCAACTCGACTGCGTTAATAGGTATAAATGAAATGACAAACAATCAAGAGAGCACTACCACTTCCGTTGATGGGAGCCTATTGAGTCTCGACAAGATTAGTAGCAGTTACGGCCCAAGAGCTGCTATTCGACAGGTGAGCATGGAAGTTAAAGAGGGCTCTCAGGTATGCTTGCTTGGCCCAAGCGGGTCAGGAAAAACAACAATACTACGTGCAATTGCAGGATTTCAACGACTTTCGAGTGGCACGATTTGCATCAATGGGGCGATTGTCAGTAATCCCGGATATGAGTTACCAACAGAGCAAAGACGTGTTGGTATGGTATTCCAAGATCATGCGCTATTTCCTCATCTCACAATTGCTGAGAATGTTGGAGCAGGTCTCCGTAAATTGACACGTAATCGGCGAAGGAAGCAAGTCTTAGAACTGCTGGATCAAATGGGTCTTGGTGCCTATAGTGAACGTCATCCACATGAGCTCTCAGGGGGAGAACAACAACGTGTCGCGTTGGCAAGAGCGCTGGCTATAAAACCTATTTTGTTGCTTATGGATGAGCCATTTTCAAGTCTTGATCTAGAGCTACGGGAGACGATGACCCAGGAAATTAGTGATTTCTTAAAGTCAAACAATATCACATGCATTATGGTTACACATGATCAAAATGATGCCTTCGCGATTGCAAGCGAAATTGGAGTCATGCGCGATGGCCAAATTGTACAGTGGGATACGCCGTATAATCTGTACCATCAACCTGCTAATCGTTTCGTAGCTGATTTCATAGGCAATGGAGTTTTTGTAGAAGGGACTGTAATATCACCAGGAGTTATCCATACTAGTTTTGGTGAGTTGCAGGCATCACATCCGCTAGAATTAGCTTCCGGTACAGCGGTAGAGGTTTTAATTCGACCAGATGATGTTGTCCCCAGCTCAGATCAACAAATCCTAGCTAAAGTTGTCAGGCTAGCATTTAAGGGTGCTGAGATACTGTATACATTAGAGACAGAGTTAGGTGGTGTCCTGCTAGGTCTTTTCCCAAGCCACACCAACTATAGTGTGGGTCAAACAATAGGGATACAGCTGGAAGTCGACCACGTTGTGGCATTTAGGCGATTATCTGATTAATCTTCGCACACTTGATGAGTTTTGTGATGGCAGCAGAAGTAATGTACGCCAACACTCTAGTTATGAATTCGATATCCAAGCATTGCTACCTCTTTCGCGCCATCCTCCGTGGTTTGGGCTCCAACTTGTTGGAAACCATATTTTTCATGAAATCGTAGTGACGGAGTGTTTTTCGGTCGTAAATTAACTTCACAAAGGAGCATTTCGGAATAATTCTGTTCTGCTTGAGTAAGGCAGTTGTATAATAGGTGCCCTATACCACAGTGTTGAAACTGCGGCACTATAATGATCCTATCTATATAAAGAAAACGAGAATACCGTGTATTAAACCAGCGATAGTTAACGCTTCTATATGATGAATTGTCGCGAAGCGCTACAACAAAACCAGCTAATTCCGTTTTTACCGAAACCGAAAAAAAATACCGTGATTTCGCGTAAAGATCCTCTAATTGATAAAGATCGAGAAAGTTGACCGCTGGGACCGCCGCATTATTTATATCAAGGAGTTTCGGAAGTTCAGATCGCGCGGTTTCGTAAATATGATAGTTCTCTGAGTTTGATTTAGATAGCAAGAATTGTATTCATCTTAGTAAGGATTATTATTTTATTGTATTTATTGTACGATAGCGAACTCAATAGAGCTATACACAGACATACCCCGATGAATAGTTGCGGGGAAGGGGTCACAGGTGCACAATGTATCTGTTTTGCTACTGATTAGCGTTGTCATAATTATAACGAGAAGCAGGATGAGGACGTGTAGAGTCTATCGTATATTGCTAGCAACGGAGTCAATGTAGCGTTGAAGTGTTTAGATAGTAATATTAAATATTGGTTATTGCTATTAGTGCTAGGTGTTGCGTGGGGCGGATCTTTTTCGCTATCAAAAATAGCTTTAGAGGGTGGAGGTCATCCGCTAGCTATTAATTGGATGGTCTCATTGGTCAGTACAGTGCTTCTGACTTTGTATGTGCTAATAGCCCGGCGGAAAGTTCCAACTGATCGAAATCATCTATATGTCTATTTTATTTGCGGTGCACTAGGTACGGCAATTCCAGGTGTTCTGTATTTTTATGCTCTTCGCGTTGTCTCTCCGGGGATCCTAGCCATAATGATGGCTACGATACCAATCATGACATATGTAGTGGCGATAATGCGTGGCCTGGAGTTGAAATCTATGCGCCGTCTTGTAGGGGTATTTTTAGGGGTGATCTCAGTTATGCTTCTGATAGTGCCAAATGAAAGCTTGCCGGAACGTGCTGCTGTTCTTTGGGTTGTTGTGATGCTCCTTGCAACGGCATGCTATGCAGCTGAGAACATAATACTTGCAAGTAGAGTGCCAGCGAAGTCAAATGCATACGTAATTTTATGGGGAATGAGTGTAGCATCAACACTTATGATGACCCCATTCGTGCTGGGCACTGGTACGTTTTTTGTAATGGAAATTCCCTGGAGTAGGGAAGACTGGGCGATTTTTGCATTATCGGTGATTGGTGTATTATGTTACGGATCTTTTGTGCTGCTAATATTGCGAGCAGGCCCAGTATTTGCAAGTCAAACCGCATATATAATCACTATTTCGGGTGTTGGCTGGGGTATTCTTATATTTAATGATCGACACTCGCTTTGGGTATGGGCATCTCTGCTGGTTATGTTAGGAGCTCTTGCCCTAGTTACGCCAAAGAATATTGAAGGTAATCAATAGAGGGATAGAAAATTTGAAAGATAAGATATTTATTGGTGCGGAAGAATTGCTCTTAGACTCTTTTAGGCTCGGCGTGAAAATACTTAATAGTGAGTTCATACCGGACTACATCGTTGCAATATGGCGTGGTGGCACCCCTGTAGGCATTGCTGTACAAGAACTACTGGACTATGCCGGTATAAAAACAGATCATATTGCAATACGTACATCGCACTATGTAGGCATAGATCAGAAATCGGACAAGGTTCAAGTTCATGGCCTTGGCTATTTGATTGATAACATTAACTACGACGATTCGTTGCTGGTGGTAGATGATGTATTCGATACTGGAAAGAGTATTGCAACGGTGATTGAAGAATTGAAGGGGCGTGCACGAAAAAACTGTCCTCGAGATATCAGGATAGCAACACCCTGGTATAAGCCAGCGAAGAATACAACAAATATAACGCCTGACTACTTTATTCATGAGACAGATCAGTGGCTTGTCTTTCCGCATGAGCTGCAAGGGTTGAGCGTCGCGGAAGTGCAAAATGGGAAGAAGTCGATTGCAGAGATTCTAAAAGGAGTATTGCAAGTAGAACTCTAGTCTGACCGACCTGTTAAAGGTAGGGTAACCTGAACCTCAACTCCTTCAGTGTTTCCCCTGTTCATGGCCCGAACAGTTCCTCCATGAAACTCGACTATGATACGTACAATATATAATCCTAGACCTAGGTGAGAGCGACTAGCGTCTTTTGAGCTTGAAACCATCGGCTCAAACAATCGATTGACTATATCTTTGGGTAGGGTAGAGCCCCAGTTAAGCACTGATAAGATTGCTGTCTGGTCGTTGCGCGAGATACGAATAATTATGTCTCCACCAAACTGACCAAAAGCTACTGCATTGTCAACTAATTTATCAAGCATTTGGGCAATGTGGTCTGGTGAGCCATCCACTAGAATTGATTTGCTCGGCGCCTCGCATAATATACGGAACTTTGGATGGATTGATTTATAGCCTTCGACACAACCTTTAGCCAGGCTTACTAGATCGAATAATTCTATCTGTTCCTTCTCATTTTCCAGTCCCTCCTTAAGATTAGCTGCTTCTGTAAGGCTTGTAATAATATTTCGCAATCTGACAATTCCATTTCTAGCCCGGCTAAGGTACTCGTTACTAATTAGTTCACGGTGGCTACGCTCAAGATTCTCTAATGACGAATTTACGACATTTAACGGGTTGTGCATCTCGTGAGCAAGAGTATTGGGTAGACGCTCAAGGTAACTAGTGTATTGTCCTAAATTTTGGAGCATCTGAGAAATACTCCGACTAAGATCACCAATCTCATCAGCAGCGCGAGTGCCTTTGCCTATGTATGTTCTACGCAAACGTCCTTCCGGCGTGGCTGCTCTTTCGGTTTCCCGTTGAAGTCGTGTTACTCGATAGGCCAACCGTTGAGCGAATAGAAGGATCGTCATGGCTAAAAAGAGGAAAACACCAAGGAATAGCAATATGAACTGTCTGAGTGTATCGGTCTGAAGTGATAAGATTCTGTTACCACTTTGTTTGATAACAACTGATGCAACAACTTCATCTTGATTCCAAACAGGATGGCCAGCCGCAATTATCTTTGCGCTGCCATATCTTCGCCTCTCTGCCATGGATGTTCCAGTCTCAAAAATCTCAGATAGCAGTCGTTGATCCTCTCGGCTAGATTCTTCAGGGTATTCATCTGGGTCAATTAGAGGGCTTCTTAATATCCGATCAGCCACCATCCTAATTTTCTGTACAGCTCCTGCCCAACCGCTAGAGTTAGTGTCGCTCGCTAGGTAAGACCGATAATCATCTGGGATAATCGTTCCTCTTTCGGCTCGTAATTGGAAGTCACGATCCCATATAGTAATTTGAGATGCGGACAAATAGAGTGGTTCGATCAGCCGATCCAACTCGGGTGAGATGAGCCTGACATTGCCTACAGCATAAGCAGCCGGTTCTGGCGATGTACTAATGATGCTGTCAATTCTTCGTGATACTGAATCATCTACATCAATCACATCGAAGGTAATTCGCCGAGCGTTACCAATAAACTCTCGAGGCGCTTTAATTTTTATGCCGTATCCTCGCTCGGTAGGTGAAACATCAGCAACAGATTCGCGAATTGCTTGCCCGGTAGTTGTATATCGCCAATCGTCTTTCATTTCATAGATGCTCATTCGCCCTATCTCTGCTGCAGTAAACAGAACACGCAAAATAGAGTTGTCGTTTCTTTCTATGGTTAACCGTAATTGGTCGTTATGATCCAAGGATAAGCGCTCAGGATCGCGAAAAATAGATATGTCGTCAGTAATTAAGAAAAGGAAGTAGAAGTCTGAATTATGAATTCCGGCTGCATATCGGACCGAAAAGGAGTTAGGCTCATAAGAAGACTCGCATTCAAAAAATTGATTACCCGTATAAGGTCGTAAATCTTCCAGTCCAGCTGCCCATTCATTCAACGAAGATTCGAATGGTATAGCTTCTCCGAGAGCGATGGGTAACGGCTCAAACGGAATAAGAAACTCCGGTACGCCACCTTGGCTTGAAAATAGATCATCTTGATCCTTTAGTAAACTTGCGATTCCTTCAGAGGTGAGCTTCAATGCTTCCATTTGACCTTCAAGCAGAAATCTTTCCATTGTGCGAACAGAGTTGTAACCCATCCAGGGTATGGCAAGTAGTGATAAAACTAGGAGCAGTAGCTTTGTGCGAATCTTTAAGCCAGGCCTGGGGTGTGTCTTGGGGAAAAAGAGTTCTGTGTCATTGGCGTCCTCGATGCGAGAGACAACAGATTGATCGGGCTGATGCGACCCCTTCATTTTTTTCAAATCGCTTAATCTTGTGCCCACTTGTACCCGGTGCCGTGCACCGTTTGAATGTGGTTAAACGTCGGATCAATAGTCCTGAATTTGTTGCGGATGCGCCTAATGTAACCATTGATTGTATTGCGCTCTACAAGACCTTGTCGCGTTACTTCATTTAGAGCGTCATAATTCTTTACATGGCCCGGATGTCGGACTAGAGCTTCTACTATCCAAAATTCAGTCAGTGTCAGACTAACTAGTTGATCTTTCCAGGATACAGCCATGCCACGCTCATCGATTTCAAGGTTACCAACTTGGTGGAGCGAATCAGCTTTATCTGATTCACGCAGGTTATCAGCTATTGTTAATAATACGCGAACGCGAGCAACGAGAAACTGTAGGTTGACTGGTTTAATAATATAGTCCCATGCTAATAGTCGTTGCGAAGAAATGAGATCGGCATCGCTGTCGCGAGCTGTCAGAAAGATAACGGGTAGTGTTTGACTTCTTGTTCGAAGCGCCATACAAAGTTCGAATCCTCCATCCATATCCTCGCCGAGCATCACATCTAGCAAGGCTAAATCAGGGAGGGCATTTTGAAACCCTTGTAGAGCTTCGTGTTTCGATGAGTAAAGACGAACTTCATAGCCATGCTCAATAAGAACGTCGGCATAGTTTTCTCGTTGGTCGAGGTCATCTTCAACGATAGCAATAACTTTGGACATTATCTTTAAAACTCCATTGAAGTAGGCACGTTACTATCAGCACGGAAGGGTACACTATCTTGCAGTCGTGTGTAACTATTTAGCATGAACCATGCTTTTGCCACAACTTTGACCAGCTATCGACAGACCACATCACTATATTCAAAGCTAGATAGTTCGGGAGAATTAGGCATGCCACATCTTATCTTTGTGCCATTAAGCGATGAGCTCATTTATGACCATCCGGAACTAATATGCGGGCCGGTAAGGCCTTTTGTGCAAGATGCGAGAAGGGTGCCGGATGATTTATCTTGTCCAGTGCCGGAAAATAAGCTAACAGGTCGGTACCAGGGCGACGCCGGTGAGCAACATTCGAGTGATGCCGAAATCGAAGATGCCACGACTCAGAGCAACAGATCCCACTAACGGACTGTGTTGCTCTGAATGTTGGCTACGCAGCTAGACTGCTATTGTTGGAAGATCTAGCCGCGCAAAACGTCCGCTGGATCGCGCCCTGGTCGGATAGGGCGGGCTCCACCTGGTCGTAGGCGTGGAGTTCGAGTCCGCTCGCCAGATGCCGAAACTTTGTCAGAGTCCATATCGACAGATCCCTTAAACTGACATCCGTCTTCGAGGACTACACGAGGCGCTCTGATATCGCCACTAACCTTGCCGCTTGGGCTGATAGAAACTTGCTCGCTACCTCTTAACTCTCCCTTGACCTCGCCGTCAACACGGATAACCCGCGCGTTAACATTAGCTGTTACTTTTCCGTTTTCGCTTACCACCAGGTTATTGTCCTTAAGGTTGACAGTACCCTCAATTACTCCGTCAACAATTAAATCTTCCTCACCAGTTACATCCCCGTGAATCGTTATTGATGTACCGATCGTTCCAGATTTTCGTCTAGTTCCGTTCTCGCGCGCAGTGGGGCTGGCCGCGCCACTGGTTTCGCCCGTGCTTGTTGTCTTTTCTGCCATGATATGTTTCATACCTCTTTTGTAGTTACAAACAATGTTGCGTGTATGCACCGATTTGCCGCATAAGCTGATTGTGTGCCAGGGACCGACGTCACGTCAAACATCATTTTTCCAATGCAAAAGCAGATCAATGAAATATGTGTGGATAGTCCTATTTAACATAATAGGTATTATGCGACATAATAGTGCCATGTTATTGGTTAGACTCCCTTATAACCGCTTGCCTCCCGCTCATAGCTCGGATAACACGCGACCAAAATCATTCTGAGAATCCAATTTAGTAGCCCTAGAGAACAGACTAAAAAAGTTCTCACAAGTTGAACCAATTAGGTCTTCTACTGCAATATTCTTTAGTGTCGCTATATATTTAGCAGTCTGAGCTATATAGGCGGGCTCGTTACGTTTGCCACGATTTGGAGCTGGGGATAGATACGGTGCGTCTGTTTCGATAAGCAGACGATCAGCCGGGACCTTCTTGGCTACATCCTTAAGCTCGTGTGCGTTCTTGAACGTCACAATACCAGAAAATGAAATGTAGAAGCCATAGTCAAGGGCATGACGAGCCATCTCCCAGTCTTCTGTAAAGCAATGCATTACACCGCCAGCATTTGCTCCTCCAACACCTGCTATTACACTCATAGTATCCTTCTTAGCATTCCGCGTGTGTACGATGATAGGCAGTCGGCAGGCATTTGCAGCTCGTAAATGTGAGCGAAAGCGCTCTCTTTGCATATCGAGCCCACTACTTGATCTGTAATAATCCAGTCCTGATTCACCAACACCTACGA
>PBOB01000078.1 GCA_002724185.1 Acidiferrobacteraceae bacterium
CCATGAAAAGCCATGCCGATGAAATCACCTGCATGCTGTGTTTCGATCTCGGGTTCTAGGGCGTATAGTTCTCCAGATCCGGTCATGTAATGGATTGGAGGGGTCGGAGCGTCAATTGCTGATCCTGTTACGATTGGTCGTGCACATGATATGGCAACTCCGTTTTGTACTAGCCTAGCTGCCTGCTTCCTCTTTTCATGATCGATAAAATTTACTGTGCCGAGTTCGTCTTCAGCACCCCAGCGTCCCCAGTTCGTTAGTGATTCCACATACTGGGCGACTTCTAATTCAGTTGGTCTGTTGTCATTTCCCATGGTACATCCTCAAATTTTCGATAGCTCAAGCATACAATTTTTCCGCAGATCTAGCGACTATTATCATGAAATATATTTTAGACAGACACATTCCTACTGCGAATGGTATAATCTCTCCTGTGGTTCTGCTGCACAGTACTGCTATTTAAGATGCGCCTGTAGCTCAGTGGATAGAGCATCGGTCTTCGGAACCGAGGGTCGGGGGTTCGAATCCCTCCGGGCGCGCCACTCCATACAGAGTTTCACTGTCTGATATTTCGTATTTCCTAACAGGAATTGCACAAATGCAAGAAGAACAATACAGTCCGCATCGGTGGGTAATTCAGGCTATGCTTATGCTTTTGCAGGTTGGAATGGGTCTGAATTTCATGTCTCCCACTCCACTTTTCCCGGTCATTATGGATGAATTTGAGATCAGTCGAAGTGCAGTGAGCTTACTGGTTTCAGCAACAATAATCGTGATAACGGTGGCTCTCTTACCAGGAGGACTGTTGATTGCAAAAATGGGCTCTAGGCGATCTATGACAGTGGCCGGTGTTCTTATGTCAGCCCATTTATTAACTCCTCTGACCGATTCTTTCATACTGTTGGTCATAATCAGGCTGGTGTTTGGTATGGGAGTGGCGATAGCAATTCCTGCGACAAGCGCGATCATTATGGAATGGTTCAAACCTAGTGAGTTACCACTGTTAAATGGAATTACCGAAGCGGGTCGCTCACTGGGAGTGGCCGTAGGAGTGTTTGTCGCGGTGCCTGTCACAAACCTCATTGGCTGGGAGATGACCTTATTATCCTTCGGGGTATTGCCTTTAATAGGTGCCTTCGTCTGGATGATGGGGGGGCGGAGTAATGTAAGCTCAACAACTTTGGAACCGCCATTTTAAATAAGAGACAACATACCGTTCATGCTCAACGGAAACACCTTATTGCTGGCAGCAGGGATGGCGGGGGCCTTTGCGGTGTTTATTGGATTCAGCTCATGGTTGCCGGCGTACTACAACGAAGTGAGGGGAATTCCCTTAGAAAGAGCCAGCTTGGTAGTGGCATTATTGCCGCTGATGGCTGCCGTTTTGAATCCGGTCAGTGGACTTATACAATCTAGATTGGGAAAGCGTAAGCCGATGTTGACCATGGCGGGTTTAACGCTTCCCGTATTCGCGTTAGGGTCTTTTTTGGTGCCTAGTCAAATTATTGCTACCGTTTGTGTGATGTGTTTAGGCGCTATATTTAGTATTTTCATTGTTGCAGCGTTAACGATTCCAATGGAGTTGCCTGGGGTTAAATCTAGCAGCGTTGGTCTAGTGACGGCTGCTGTGTTGACTATGGGTAATTTTGCTGGAGTAGTCTCACCTATATTTGTTGGATCACTGACTGATTCCTTAGGATCTTATACCGTTCCGTTTTGTATAATAGCGCTCGTTCCACTTACACTAGTCATTGCCGGTCTTTTTTTACCAGAAACAGGGAAGCGTGCTACAAACGGTATTCCAAAGCCAGCAACGAGTTAAGGCCCCTCTATAATAGGGTTAACTGATTAAAGTAAAAGGCGCAGCGATAACCGTTGACTGGGGAAAGAACAATTATGCCAACAAGAGGGAAGAGTGCCCATGATGTGGTAATCGTTGGTGGGGGAGTTATAGGCTGCAGTATTGCTTACTTTCTTGCCGCACACCATGGTATACAGGCTGTTATTCTAGAGCGTGATGGTATAGGAAGCGGGGCATCTGGCAACGCTGCTGGAGAGTTGGCCGCTGTGGGCAGGCATCAATATTCGGATATGTATACGAAGTTCATTCTGCAGGGGATAGCAATGCATCATGAACTTGCGGACGAGATCATGGACACAAGTGGAATTGATTATCTGTTCTCGGACATCACTCAGGTTCGACCTGCATTAAACCGATCTGATGTTACAGATTTACAATATCAGGTGCAGTGGCAAGAATCGCTCGGCCTTTCGGCTAATTGGGTCGAGCCTTCAGAACTTAAGTCCCGATACGGATGGTTGAGTCACAAGGCACTTGGAGCTGTGGAGACTGTTGAGAAGCAGTTAGAATCGTATCCGTTTTGCCTCGCAATGCTCCGGGCAGCAGAGAAACTTGGAGTCACGGTAAAATCCGGGGACGCGGCAAAAATTGTCCAACTGCCGGGACAGATCGTTGAGGTCGAGTTGGAAAGTGGCGAGACTATACAAACGACTAATCTTGTTATAGCAAACGGGCCGTGGGCCGTGGCGTTAGGCGCTTCCTTAGGATTTACCATTCCGATGAAGCCCCTTCGAGGGCAAATAGTTCACGCTGCTCTCCCATCAGGTTTTGGGCTGCCATCCTACAGTATTTTTCATGACGCTAATTACATGTTGCCCAAAGCCAGCGGTGCTTTGTTATTGGGTACTACTGACGAAGCAGTCGGATTTAACCCGTTCCCAACTAAAGAGGCTGAACGGGACATAGTTGCTTCGGTTATAGATATGATTCCTCCACTTGAAGCAGCGTCGGTTATTCGTACAACGGCATGCCTTCGCCCAAGTACCCCGGATGATCTTCCGATAATCGGTCAAATTCCTGATTTGGATGGTATATATTTAGCCACGGGCCATGGCCATAAGGGTATTACTCTTGCATTGATAACTGGGAAGGCGATAGGAGATCTGGTTGCTCAAAGGAACTGCGATATTGATATTTCGATGTTCAAGCTCTCGCGCTTTGGGACTATGCAGTGATTAGTATTTGATACTGATAAGCTGCTGAACTAGAATTCCAGGCCTATCGAATGCGCTAGTTCGATATGTTTTTTTTGGTAGGATTCCCCTTCACTTGTGCCATCCATGATAACCATTTGTGTCGAAGGGATGCTGTTAAAGTCCAAGATCCCAATATCTAGGGTTGTTTTGATTGCGGTGTCGTAGTCACGCTTTTGGAGATCTTTTGTCGTTGCTCCCGTTAGACCGATTATGAGACCTTTTTTTATGTTATGACTGGCAGGGCCGTACGTCAGTCCGTAGTTCCAAACGCGGTCGATCCAACCCTTGAGCATTGCTGGCATTGACCACCACCATACGGGAAACACCATCACTACAGCTTCGTTGCGGTTGATGCGAAGAAATTCTGTTTGAATGTCCTCAGAATAGCTTTCCAGGGTGCCATCACTGGGTTCATCATGTTCGTATAGGATGGGGTCAAAGTCCTCACGGTAAAGATCAACGAACTCTACCTCGTGCCCGGCCTGGATGGCTCCCAATTGGAAAGATCGCGCGATTTCCCCGGTTAGTGAAGATTCCCTTGGATGGCAGAAGACGAGAAGTATTTTCAATGTTCACCTACTACGTGCTTAAAAGATCGTTTAACCCTATAGGTTCTACTTGCTTTGTCAAGAGTAGCTGGCGATACCCGCCCAATTGATTAGGTGCTACAGCATGGGTGGTCTTATCTTCCAGTAGGAGGTGGCTTGTTCAAAGGCATGGGCAAGTTGAAGCACACCGAATTCGTCGCGGTAACGACCTACAATTTGTATTCCTATGGGCAATCCATCTTCAGTGAATCCGCATGGTACGGATATTGCCGGGTGCCCAGTAATTGAGACGTAATAGCAAGATTTCATCCAGTCAATGTATGTTTCCATAGCCTGTCCATCAATTTCCGTAATATAACGGGTGCTCACATCAAATGGTGGCACTTGGCTGACTGGGCAGATCAAGAAATCATGGGTTTTCATGAAGTCATGCATTCGCTGGAAAATTTCCATACGCTTTGTTTCTGCCCAGCGGATTTGCTTTTCGCTCAAACCTAATCCCTGCTCAATATCCCAGATGAGCGTTTCCTTAATCGAATCCCGGTGTGTCTGTAGAAGTTCTGCATATGCTATCGCGCTGCCAAACCCTCGCCATATCTTGAACACTTCATCAGCGTCAGTGAAGTCAGGTTCGCTGTCATTTATCAGGCACCCTATAGACTCGAATATCTTGCGTTGGGAATTGATAATGGTGACAACTCTGGGGTCAATCGGCAATCCACCGAGGCTTTGGCTCCATCCAATACGGACACCTGGGAAGTTTCGGTCCAGAGGCTCAAGAAAACTCTTCCCAGATTCAGGTATGGAAATAGGGACGCGTGAATCAGGTCCTGCAATAGCGCTAAGCATTAGGGCAGCATCTGCAACTGTGCGTGCCATAGGTCCTTGTACAGACATAGGCATCCATGATGTATTGCTTGGCCATGAGGGTACTCTTCCTGGGGATACACGTAATCCAACCACGTTACAAAAACTTGCGGGGTTTCTTAAGGAGCCGCCGATGTCACTGCCATCTGCCAAGGGACTCATGCCTGTAGCGAGAGCGACTGCAGCTCCCCCACTGCTCCCACCACAGGTTTTTGTTATATCGTAAGGGTTGAGGGTTTCCCCGAAAACTTCGTTATAGGTCTGGGATCCTGCTCCAAATTCAGGAGTGTTCGTTTTGCCAACTGGTATGCCTCCTTCGTTGTGCAGTCGTTGAACAATCAGGGCATTTTCGGTAGGGATATTGTTGGTGTAGATTGGAGAGCCGTAGGTTGTACGAATTCCTTTTGTTGGGAACAGATCTTTGTGGACGATAGGAAGCCCGTGGAGTAATCCCACCTCATCACCTTGGCTTAGTTTCTTATAGGCGAGATCTGCCATCTCAAGGGCTTGGTCTGGTAGGAAAGTTACTATCGCATTTACTTTTGGGTTGACGGCCTCCACTTGCTCAAGATGTGCCTCCATTACTTCTCGGGGAGATATTTCCCTAGAGTGTATTTTGGCAACTAATTCTGTTGCTGGCAAAAAGCAAATCTCGGAATTATTCATTAAATTGATTTCTCTGATAGTTTCGTTTTCCATGAGTGTATCAGAAATTAATGTTGCGATTAATATATCGAAATCCACGTGGGAAGACCAAACAAGTGTACAATCTTTATAATAAGATACCTCACTAAGATGCATCAAGATAGGTCGAAAATGATACGAATCGATCAAAGGAGAGCATTATGTCTACGTATATCGGATACTTCGAGCAGACTGAGTCATGGATAACGCTGCGGGACCAAAAAATCATGTCAGGTGAATGGGAGTCGTCCTTAATACCGGACCCCGACCTTCAAGTGAAAGTGCGAGAATTCCCGGGATTTCTTGAGTCAATAGGAGTGAAGCTTATTGGGTCCTATGTTCCCGTTGGGCAACCTCTCAACGAAACACCCGGTATAATGATAATTGAAACAGACAATCCAGCTAACCTTCAACAAATAATGTTCTATTATATGCCCTACTTGACCTACTCCTTTAGCCTGTACCAACCAGTTCCAAGGCCGGTTTAGTACCGTATGAAAAATTCGCGTGAGGTTTTCTATACCTGACATCTCAGCGGCATTGGATAGGATTTAACGTATAGTGTAGTCAATGATTTCGAGGAGTCGTACATGCCCACATTGTTAGTGAATGGTGTGAATATACAGTATGAGGAGATGGGCACTGGAGTCCCAATAATCCTTACCCCCGGTTCTCGGTACGATATGAATGCTGTGCGTGCCTTGGCTGAAATCCTAGCCTCCGAATATCGAGTGATAATTTATGACAGGCGAAATTGTGGAGCCTCAGATGTTGTCATCTCTGGGGATTTGTCTGAACAGGAAATATGGGCAGATGACCTTCACGATATACTTGTTCAACTTCAAGCGATACCAGCGTATGTTGGAGGAGGATCCGCTGGTTGCAGGGTTTCTCTTATGCTTGCTATCCGCCATCCAGATTCGGTTCGAGGGCTACTGCTCTGGCATATAACTGGAGGGGCAACAGCTGCTGAGCAACTTGGCTATAGCTACTACGAGGAGTTCATGGAAATTGCCAAAAGAGAGGGCATGCAAGGAGTGATACAAACAGACTTCTTTGCTGAGCGTATAAGACAGAATCCGGCTAATCTGGACAGCCTTCTTTCGATGGACACTGACGATTTCATAGATGTCATGGCCCGGTGGCGCACGTTTTTTACTGGCGAAGATCCAGTGATTGGAGCTACGCAAGAGCAATTGGAGCAAATTGCAGTACCAGCTGTGATTATTCCCGGTGATGATGATGTGCATCCTTTGTTAGTCGGACAAACCTTGCATGCCATACTGCCGGATTCAGAATTACATGATCCGGTGTTCTCCAAGGAAGAAGAAGGGCGTTTAGCGGCGGAAGATTGTGCAATGTTTCAACAGGCGGGCCATAACCGCAGAGCTGAAATTTTTCTCAAATTTCTGAACAAACACGAATCCTGAATCCAATAACTGTTTAGTTGGAGGCGGAAAAATGGTTAATGTAGA